>JAGWWS010000080.1 GCA_018970255.1 Verrucomicrobiota bacterium
CTGATTCTCGGCCTTGGCGTCAACAAAATGACAATGCCCTTTGATTCCTCCGCTCGGGGAATGCTTCAGCATGTGCATTCCCTTAAAAATGCAACTGATTTGCATAAAAGTTTTGCCATTCCCCGGGCCGATCCTTTATTGCAAGCTTTATGCAAATACCAAAACCAGCCCGCCGCGCCTTCTCGCTCGTCGAGCTGCTGGTAGTCATCGCCATCCTTGCGCTTCCGGCCTCGATCTCCGTCCCCGCCGTGCGCGGCGCCCTCGAAAACAGCCAACGCGCCAAATGCGCCTCGAACATGAAATCCATCGGCGCCGTCGAACATGTAGGCGCGCTCGAACTCGAAATCGGCCAGCATGTCGGCGAAACCCACACCCACTACCCGCTCGAGAATTCGATCATCCACTTCAACTTCCTCGGCGAAAAAACTTCCGTCACCGTCGGCACCACCAACCTCGGTTCCGTGTGGGTCACACCCGAAACCGAAGAAGAGGCCGACTCTGCCAACATGCCCTTCGTCGGCTTCAGCGCCTAGGAACTCGCCGCGCCCTTCACAGGGCCGGTCACCTTCACCCTGACCAGCTTCAGCTACACCGGCAGCGGCACAGGAAATTTCTACCTCTTCGAAGGCGCGGACCTCTTCTGGAATTCCACCGCCGGCGCAGGCAACTACGGATCTTTCAGCGTCGATGTCGGCCAGCACGGCCACGGCGAATTCGCCTTTAGCGATCCCGGCACCTACAGCGTCACCCTCACCGCCTCGGCGAACAACGGATCGTTGATCACCAGCGCCCCCGCCTCGTTCACCTTCGAAGTCGTCCCCGAGCCCTCCACCTACGCGTTGCTCGGACTCGGCGCCCTCGCCGCCGACGCATGGAGATTCCGCCGCAAAGCCTGATCCCGCCTCCCTCCCGCCGACGCAGTCTCGTCACCGACCTCTGCGCCGGCATTTCCCAGGCCATGGGCTTCTGGGGATGCGACGCCCGCCATCCCCGAGGCAACCAACTCGTCGCCGCTGGATTCCAGCGCCTCGAAAAAGACCCCGCCCTCACCGAAGGCAGCAGCCGCTACCGCAAACCCTGGCAAGGCGGAACCATCGAACTCCACAGTTTCTGCGCCGGTTGGTATTCCCCCTCCGGCGAAGGCGTCGTCTTCATCCGGCACCGCCAGCGCCTCTTCTCCTGTGCCCCCGGCGAACCCATCGAACCCGGTCGCCACACCCACCGCCTCGAAGGAAAATCCAACGACCTCCTCCTCGACCTCTCCCGCCCCTTCCTCGCCTGGATGCTCGATCACGAACGCTGGATCCTTCATCACCACGGCCCCGCCTACCGCGCCGCCTGTTGGCGCCATGTCGCCACGCTCCCCGGTTTCCGTCCCTGGCTTGAACCCGCCGCCGCCACCCGTTGGATCGAACACCTCCTCGCCGACCCCGACACCACCCCCCGCGCCCGCGAATGCAAAACCACACCGCCACCGAACTAACCTGCCCCGCCTGCGGCTTCCCCGAATCCCGCCTCCGGCACTCCCTCCAACTCGGGTGCCCGGTTTGCTACGAAACCTTCGCCCCCCACCTCGCCACCTTCCTCCCCAAGCTCCACACCGACACCCTCCACAAAGGAAAATCCCCCGCCACAATCGAAGCTCTCATCCACCGCATCGACGCCCTCGCCGACCGCATCGCCAACGAAGCCCCCCACTCCCCCGCGCGCCTCATCACGGATATGCTCCGCCAACAAATCCGCACCCAAACCTAAAAACCCCACAAATCCTGCCACACACAACCACCCCGCCAGCCAGCCCCTGTCCCCAAAGCCCGCCCCGCAACGCCCGCCCCGCAACGCCCGCCCCGCAACGC
>JAGWWS010000081.1 GCA_018970255.1 Verrucomicrobiota bacterium
CAGGGTCGATGGATTCGGCTTCGTAGGCGAGGGGGACGATGGAGATTTTTTCGGCGGGGACACCGAGATTCACCAAGGCGTCGAGGGTCCATTTCGAATTCACCATCACGAGGTCGGCCAGGGCCCATTCGGCTTTGCGCCAGGCGAGGTATTCGTCGGGGACGAGGAGCGGGGTTTTCGCCCAACCGGGCCATCGGCGTTCTTCTTCGCGGACCATTTCGATCTCCACTTGGGAGGGGTCCATTTGGCAGACGACGGTGGCGGCACCTTGGTCCTTGGCCCACGCGGCGGCTTCGAGGAATCCTGTGTCGTAGCCGAAAAAAATCGTGTTTTCCCAATGTTGGTCGCGGCGTTTTCGCAGGACGGAGCGGACCTGGCGTCCGAAGCGGCTGCCGATTTTTAGGAAGCCGAGGTAGGGGTCGCGGCGGCCTTGGAGCTTGGCGCGCAGGCCGTCGAGGACGGCGGATGTGTTGAAGGAAAAAACTTCGGCGTCCTCGAGTTCGTCGTGGCAACGGCTCAGCAGGCGGCGCGCGCTGGCGAGCTTGGAGACGGATCGCCAGATTCCCGTGGACCAATAATCGGTGCAGAGCGCTTCCAAGCGGCCGGAGCGGTGGAGCACCCTAGGGATGGCGTAATGCTCCCGCGCTCCGATCTGCGCGCAGATCCAGGAGGTGCAGGGAGCGTGGACTTTGATGCGTTGTCTTGGAATGGCGTTGGGAAAATTGACTGGATGATCAGTCCGCGAAAACGGGCGTGAATTCAAAAAGATTTCCGTCGAACAACCCGCGGTCGCCGAGTTTGAGCGAGGGAATGACGAGCAGGGCGAGAAAGGAAAGCGTCATGAACGGCGCGTGGAGCGGGCTTCCGAGGTCGCGGGCGCGGCGGGTGAGGAGCGAGTAGGAAGCGGCGACTTCGGCGGCGGGGGCGTCACTCATAAGTCCGGCGATGGGTAGCGGCAGGACCTCCGAGCCGCCTTGGCCATCGACCACGCAGATGCCGCCTTGGTTTTCGATGAGAAGGTTGACCGCCCGCGCAAGGGCTTCGTCACTAGCTCCAACGGCGACGAGGTTGTGGCAATCGTGGGCAACGCTGGATGCGATGGCGCCTTCGCGCAGGCCCACTCCACGCACGAAGGCCACGGCGGGCGGGGTGTCGGTGTAGCGGTTGACGACGGTGATTTTGAGAAGGTCGCGTGAGGGATCGGCGAGGGCCTGGCCGTTTTCGATGCGGGCCTCGGCCTCGCTGGAGCCGGTGACGATCTGGCCGTCGAGGGCCTCGATCACGCGCACAATGCGGCCGGTGGCGGGGATGGCAAAATCGGCGGCGGATTTTTCGTGGCAGTGGAATTTGTTGATCGCGGGCGAGAGGATTTCCGGCAGGAGCGATGCGCCTTCGCGGGCGACGGGTGTGCCGTCGATGAAGGTTTCAAGGACTTCGAAATTTGCGAGGTCGCGCAGCCGCACGAAATCGGCGGGGTCGCCTTCGCGGAGGATTCCGTTGCGCAGGCCGTAGTGGAGAACGGGGTTCACACAAGCGGCGCGAAGGACATGGAACAACGGCAGGCCCTTGGCCACGGCGCGGGCGCAGAGTTGGTTGATGTGGCCTTCGACGAGGTCGTCGGGGTGTTTGTCGTCGCTGCAGAGCATGCAGGAATCGGCGTGGTCCAGGAGAAGCGGCCAGAGTTCCTCGAAGTTTTTCGCGGCGGAGCCTTCGCGGATGAGGATTTTTTGGCCGAGCGAAAGTTTTTCCCGCGCCTCGTCGATCTGGAAACCCTCGTGGTCGGTTTCGATTCCGGCGGCGATGTAGGTTTTAAGCGCCTCGCCGCGCAGTCCGGGGGCGTGGCCGTC
>JAGWWS010000051.1 GCA_018970255.1 Verrucomicrobiota bacterium
CAGCCCTCAGCTTCTCCACCGATGCCATCACACCCGAGCAGACCGCCCTCGCCACAGACTTCTCCGCCCGCCTCACCGGCCAGCTCCGCACCCAAGGCATCCTCGACACCGCCTCCACCCTCGACCTCGCACCCGTCAACCTGGATCGAGTGGACGCCGGAGCCCCCCTTGCCGACTTCATCGATAACTTCTCCCGCCTCACCGGCACCCGCATCCAATTCGTAAAAGCCAGCGACCCCACCATCTTCGGCGGAGCCGTCCGCAGCGACGATGCCCAGACCATCTACCTCAACGCCGACTCCCAGCGCCCCGTCGCCTCCCTCATCGGCCACGAATTCGGCCACACCCTCCAATACTCGAACCCCGCCCTCTACAAAGACCTCCGCCGCGTCGTCGCCACCTACACCGATTCCTACCGCGCCCGCGCCCGCGAATCCGCCGCCGCCCCCATCTACCGCACCGGCCCCGCCACCCAGCGCGTCCGCACCCAGACCGCCGAACTCACGAACAACACCCTCGGCGACGCCTTCCTCGACCCCGAATTCTGGCGCTCCGTCCAAAACGAAAACCGCCCTCTCCTCCAGAAACTCTGGACCTCCTTCAACGAGTGGGTCGACTCCCTCCTCACCCGCCAATCCCAAGCCACCTGGGGCACCCCCCAATTCGCCACCGACCTCACCGCCCTCCGCCGCGACCTCGCCAAAACCATCGCCCCGGCCTTGCGCGGAATGGAAAACGCCAACGCCACCGAGCAATCCATTCTTGCTTTTTCCGCCGAGCAATCTACCAACCAATCCATGCCCGAAGACCAGCGGGCCGCCAAAACATCAGGGCAACCTTCGCGTGGCGGTTCTGACGCGGAGGTATGGGCAAAAGAAAATGGATGGCCTTTGTTCCCCATGCTCCCAAATGAGACAGGAATGGAGAGATTGGCTCGAATCCAAGAATACGCTTACAATATCTTACCAAAAAGCGACCGATCCCAAGGGGTATTGCAAAACGCACTGATCAATCTTTCAAACGCCGCATTCCAATTCCAAGAAGGCTCAACTCTGAAGTGGGCCGTTCAAAATTTCAACAACGCCAAAAAAGACCTTGATGCAATTGCCATTCGAGTCGGCATCAAAAAGGACAAAGGCGGTTTTAGGCTTTTAGAGAAAAACACTCAAACACCCAACGGCAGCCGTTACTACAATTTCGATTACAAAGGCCAATGGTGGAGCGTCCGAGTAGCAGATCACGCAAACACAGCGGATAGACAAGGAATCGATGACTTTAGTTTGTCGCGGGCAAGGAGCGCCAGCAGCATGCAATTTCCACATCGTCTAAATATTGTTTTAGATCAGAAATCCACTTCAGATAAAAATTCTCTCGCTCTAGCCAAACAGGCAGTTGCAACTGCCCTTGAGAAATACAACCTCAGTAACGAGGACGCTGGAACATACAACTGGCTGACCGCTTCGTTGAACGGCGAATCCTTGGAGTTCAAAAATGATTTTGATCTCGACGAACTGTTGACAGCTCAAAAAGAACGCCAGTCAAGGGCGGAAAGCTCACCCGACATGCTAGGCAGTGGTCAAGGTCGCTTGGCGACATCCAAGACTGGCGACATTGCTTCTACACCAACCACCACCCCCGTCAACCCTAATCCCACCGCGCCATCAACCGGAGCTAGAGGCCAAGCCATGCCCGATGCGCGCCCCGACTGGCCCGACATGCTCTCGCAAGCTCGCAGTTTGAGCTACGACCAGTTTTTAGAAATCGCACGCAAAGGGCGTTTGCAAGAAGCCGTGGATCGCCCTCCGCAATTCACCGCAGGCTCCTACCAAACGGGATTGAGCATGGGAGCCGCCAGTGGATACAGCCTGCCCGACATCGCCCACTGGTATGCCAGCATTTTTTCCAATGAAACCAAATCGGGACCATTAAACGCCCGATCAGACAAGTTCGCCGCCTACCTGGCCGATCCCCAAAGTAAATCAAACCCCAATTTGCAAGCCGCATTTGAACGATTCAAACAACACGTCGATTTTGAAACGGCCAACCCTAATCCCCCCGCGCCATCGACAGGCGCGGTATCTTTTGCCGCCAAACCCCGCGAAATCGCCTTTGCATCCGAGCCAAATCCACCTAATGTAAATTCAGATGGAATTCCCGGAGCCATACCACTCGACGCCGCAGGAAGAGTGGAAGGATTTAGCGACCGATCCGGTTCGCAATCCAAACAAGGTGCCGATTCCACCCGCTCCGTGGCTGCTGGAAAAGGCACTCTTGGCATTCCCGCCGAGCAAGCCTTTGCGAGCATCGACTACGCGCCAGCGCGGACGTGGGGCCTGCAAAACCTCGCCGAACGCTTCGGGCGTTTACGCAACAGCGTAGGCGGTCAACCCATCCAGCCCCCCATTTTCCGCCCCGATTTCGGAAAACACGAAGCCGCCTTCCGCGAAGCCGCGCGCACCGCCGAACAAGTCTATCGCGACACCCTCGCCTCGGTGGATGCCGCCTACGCCGACCGCCCCGGACGCGCCGACAGCCTGCTTCCGCGCCTGCCCGAGGTTCGCTCCCTCTTTACCGACTCAAACGGCCAAGTCCAACTCCTCGACTCCCGCCCCGTGGAATTGGAAAAAGGGGAAGCTTTGTTCGCCGCCGAGCCCAAACCGCGCTCCTTCCCCCAAACCGTCGCCGCCGCACCGAGCGTCGCACCCGAGGTCAAAGCCCAACTCACCGCCCTCGACTACGACCCCATCTCGAACGCCCAGACCGTAGCCTCCGCCCGCGCCCGCATTGATGCCGCAGGCTCCATGGATTCCGCCGTCACCCAATTCATGGGGAACGCCGCCAATCCCGACTTCCAGCCCACCGCCGTCGATTACGCCACCGGCATCGAACTCCTCGGCCAGCTCCAATCCCGAGGCCGCCACGAAGATGCCGCCGCCATCGCCGACTTCATGTCCCGCGCCGGAACCACCCAAGGCCAAGCCATCCAAGCTCTCTCTCTCATCTCCCGCCTCACCCCCGCAGGCATCGAAGCCTTCGCCTCCCGCCAGATCACCCGCGCCGCCCGCAACGATCCCAAGATCGAGGAGTTGATCCAAGACAACCAACGCCTCCGCGCCGAGATCGCCACCGCCAAGCGCGACTCCGCCACCGCCGCCATTGTGGACAACCGCGCCGCCATCAAAGCCGCCCTGCCCGCCGGGGCCGATGCCGTCGCCACAAACATCGCCATCCGCGAAGCCATCCTCCAAAGCCCCACGCCACTCGCCGCCCAAGCCGCCACCGCCCGCATCCTCCAGGACAACGGCCTCAGCGAACGCGCCGCCATCCGCATCGCCCAGAGCATCACCAAGGACTTCCTCAAAACCACCACCGACTCCCGCGCCAAAGTCCTCCAAGACCTCCTCGCCCTCGCCGAGACCGACCGCCGATTCAACAAATCCAAACTCGGCTCCCTCATCCGCCTCAACCGCGAAGGCAAGCTCACCGACTCCCGCCTTCACGCCGACATGGCCAAGATGCTAGGCATCCCCGCCTGGACCGCCGAGCACTCCGCCAAAGTCCAAGACCTCCTCCGCCAGCGCGAGGCCGCCACCGACCCCCGCGTGAAACTCGTCAAAGCCGCCGAGGCCCTCGATGTCATCTACCGCGAATCCATGCCCCCCGGAATGCTCGCCAAGATCGACACCTTCCAGACATTGATGATGCTGCTGAATCCCAAAACCTGGATCCGCAACATCGCAGGCAACGCCTTCATGTTCGGAGCCGACCTCTCCGCCGATACCGTCGCCTGGGGAGCCGATGCCGCCACATCCATCGTCACAGGCAGCCGCACCCGCACCGGCCTCGACCTCGCCACCCGAATCACCTCACTCGGAGCCGGACTCGGCGACATCCGCGCCGGTTATGAATTTGGCCGCACCCAAGGTCTCGGGCGGCTTGGCTCCTTCAAGGAAGGCGTGCAAACCCTCATCCGCCTCGGTCGCCTCTACTCCTCCAAGAAATACGACAGCGCCGAACTTACCGGCTTCACCGGCACCACATTCCAAAGTGGCATCGGCAAACTCCTCGAAGACACCCTCGGAGCCGCTCTCAGCCTCGCCGACCGGGGATTCTACGAATCCGCCTTCCGCGCCAGCTTGGAAAACCGCATGCGAACCGCCGCTGTCAACGGCAATCCAGTGGCCGCGCCAACGCCGGACATGATTGCGGAAGCCCGCATGGATGCAGGCCGCGCCGTTTACCAGGATGACAACGCCGCCAGCCGCACCCTTAGTGGTCTCCGCCGGGTTCTCAATCAATTAACCGGCAGCGCCCGCTGGGGCCTCGGCTCCATGCTGATGAAATTCACCCAGGTCCCCGGCTCGATCCTCATGCGCGGAATCGAATTCAGTCCCTTCGGCTTTATCCGCAACGCCTATCAACTCCTCGCCCCGGCCCTCAACAGCCGCGTCGCCTTCGATCAAAAAGCCTTCACCGAGCAATTCAGCCGCGCCCTCGTAGGCACCACCGGCCTCGTCGCCACCGGCTACTGGCTCGCCCAACTCGGCATCATCTCCGCAGGCCGCGAGAACGAAGACGAGAAAAAGCGCAACCTCGCCAAAGCGGAAGGCTGGGGCTCCTACAAACTCAATGTCAGCGCCCTCAAGCGCGCCCTCATCACCGGCAACTTCTGGACCCGCCAACCGCGACAGGATGGTGATGTCGTGGTGAACTACGATTGGGCGCAGCCGCTCTCCATCAGCGTTGCCATGGGAGCCTACGCGAAGGAGAACCAGAAAGCCGTGCAGGAAGACATCCTTCGTGGGAAGAAGCAAAGCCTCCTCGCCACCGGCTTCAACTGGATGTCCGCCGCCGCCGCCTCGGCCACCGGAGCCATGAACGCCCTCGTGGAGCAACCGCTCCTCAGCGGCCTCAGCACTTTCTTCCGCAACGCTGCCTACGACGACATCCCTGGCGCAATCCTCGCCGCCGCTTCTGATGTCCCGAAAAGCATGATGCCCACCGCCGCCCGGCAATGGATGCAACTCGAGGACAACACCGTTCGCGAAACCCGCGACTCCTCGGCTTTCCGGCAGTATGTCAACGAACTCAAATCCCAGCTCCCCGGCCTCAGCCAAACCCTCCCCGCCAAACGCGACATCCTGGGCAACGATGTCGAACGCTACCAGCGCGACAGCAACACCATCTTCAATGTCCTCTTCAATCCCTCGATGGTCACCTACATCAAGAAAAGCCCGGTCCTCACCGAGATGAGCCGCGTTTACGAAATGACCGGCAACCCCTCCGTCATTCCCAACCAAGCCGCCCGCGACTTCACTCTTGAAGGCGTCAAAGTCCGCCTCACCAGCGAGGAAATCAGCGCCCTTCAGCAAGACATGGGAGCCCTCAGCGTCGCCGCCGTCGAGAAGTTCGTCCTCGACGATCCCCGCTACGCCCAAGCCACCTGGGACACCAAAGCCCAAGCCTTCACCCGCGCCCTGGAGAAAGCCGCCACCGCCGCCAAATACCGCATCCTCCTCTCCCGCCCCGACCTCAAACAACGCGCCCAAATCGAGCACCAGCAAACTCTCCAGCGCCGCCAAGAAATGCAGCAAATGCTCGACAGCGGAGTCGGCAAAGCCCTCATGCAGTAAGCCTCACAACGGGTCCGGCTCCGTCACCAAATCATGGTAGTGCGCCCAAGTCGTCGAAAGCGACGCATGCCGCAGCATCCGGCTCGCCACCTCGATCCCCGAGCGCATGGCAATCTCCGCGCCGAACTGCCCCCGCAGCGCATAGCTCACCTTTTTCCCCGGCCGATTCTTGAGAAACTGCCGAGCCCAATCATTGATGGTGCGCTGATACAAATTCTCCCCATCCGTTTTACTCGACCTTGGAATGACAAATTCCCCCTCGTCCCCAAACGCCTCCCGCAACTCCTCCAGCAAATCCCTGCGAATCGGCACCGACCCATCCCGCCCCTTCGGCACATACTTTGAACCATCCGACAGTTTCCTCTTGACAAAATCCAACACCGGCCCCTTCGCCCCCTCGCGCACCCAATCCCACCGCAACTCCATCGTCTCATTATTCCGCAGCCCACACCACCGCATCAGAGCAAACACCGCCCACACCCGCTTGCTTTCTGCATCGCCGCCGGTTCGCATTTTCTCCGCCGCCGCCTCCAGAGCCGCCAACTGCTTCGGTTCGATAATGCGAAACGGCTCCGGTTTCCCCGCCTCCGCTCCTCCCCGCCGCGTCGAAATCTTCACACCACGAATGCCCGCCAAATCGGGAAACTTCAACTCTCCATAGTGGTGCATCACTCCCACCGAAAACATCGACTTGATCGAATTCACATCCGAGCGCACACCCGCAACCGACCGGCCCGCAGCGATTTGTTTGTCGATCCACTTGCGAAACCGATCCGCCCGCAACACCTCGTTCACCTTGATTCCATCAAACGCCTCCGACTCGAACTCCTCCCGCACATACCGCAGAAACCTCCCCGCCACCGCCCCCGCCGTCTTCGGCCCGAACATCTCGTAATGATCCACCATTTCCTTCACCGAGGCATAGCCAGGCATTCGCGAGAAATCCTCCAGGCTCCGCGTATCGCCGGTCCTGATCGCCTCCGCCAGCCGCCGCGCCACCTTGATCGCCGTCGGCTTGTCCGACTTCGTCCGAACATCCGTGGACCGCTTATAGCGCCGCCCGCGATGTTGCACCCGGTAATACCAGACATGATTTTTCTCATCCCAGTAAACCGTCACATCCCCCCATCCGCGTTGCTGTTTTTGTTCCATAATCGATGGACCACTTCACGGGCCACTTTTTATCAAACCACAGTCCCGCCGATTTTCCACAATTAACAAATCAACCAGAGCAACACCCTAAAGATCAGGCAGAAATCAATCCAAGTGAAGTGCGCCCCCCGGGGCTCGAACCCGGAACCAATTGATTAAGAGAATACAGTATTTTCATCTTTTTGAATTGGTTATGCATGGATGGACGGGTTCATGGACCACTTCATTGCAATTTTCCGTCCACCAATGCGGGTCGAAATTCCTGGTCTTCGGCAGCAAGTTTTTCATCGGTCGTCTCGGGAATGTCGAGCTGGTCGATGAGGTTGGCAAGGGCTTCAAGGGCCGGTTCGCTGGGTGAGTTGGGGCTTTTCATTTTTTTGGTTTCTCAAATATTCCAAGGCGTGGAGGTATCCGCTTGTTCTTGCCGTGGGGCTGACGATTCCGACGACTTGCGGGGGCGTTTGGGTGGTGCCGAAAGCTTCCATGGCGGTGCTGCCGTCGGGCCAGCGGGCGCGGAGGCGCTGAAGGGTAGCTCCGTTGGAAGGCCATGCCGGGCGGCCGAAGATCATTTGGGGCTCGATCTCGATGGTGAGCGGGGCCGCGCCGAGGACATTGCCGTTCCAATCCACGATGCCGCCTGCCGGTGAGGTGTAGATTTTGATTTCCTGCGGTGCCAATTTTGCCCGCCGTGTTTCGGGATCAAGCTCAATCTTCGGAGTCGCGCACGAGCACAGCATCGCCGCTAGAGCTAGGATTGATGCGGGTTGGCGCATAATTTATTTTTCTCTTGACACAGAAATCCAGCGCCCGTCTTTTTGAAATTCGTAGTGTCCTGTCGAGGGATTCAGCCGGGCTTCTCTCAAAGTTTCAAAACCAAACAAGTAGTGCAAAAACGGAGAAGACGGTTCGGCAACCCAAAGTTTTTCTTCATCTTTGAAAACTCTTGGCTGAGGGGGATTGATCAACCAACCGTTGGCAAAATTGTATCCAATCACGATTACTGCAATTGGAACCAAAATCCATCCCCCGATTTTCTTTAAGAATTCCATTTTTTCAGTTTGATGATTTCCGCTGCTTGCCCTGGTAGCGGACTGCTTTCCGGGCTGGTGAGGATCCAGGCTCTGGCGAGGCGCAACCACTCTTTGTAGCCTCGGCAGCCATGCGAAAAGGGAGTCCGCTCTGGTCGCGGATGAAATTCAGCAATTCTTCGAAATCGGATTTGGTCATGGCGCGGTCACCATTGGCTCGATAGGTGCGGACATACCACTCGCAGGCCTGTTCCACCACATTGTTGCGAGTGATGTTGAGGCCGGTGTTTTCCGCGATCTCATCGAGCAATTCGATGATTTCTTGGGGAAGTCGAACGGAAAACTGCACTTTGGGTTTTTGAGAGCTCACTGGTTGCAATGTAGCACAAAAATTTTTTCTGCAATTTTTTTGTTGACGCGTTAGTCGGTTTGTGATTCAAACACACCCGTCATGAAAACATTCAGCATTCGACTGCCTGAAGAAGTGTGGAGCGAGCTGGAGCGGCTCGCGCAGGAACAGGGCCTCAAGCCCGGCCAAGTCATCCGATCCGTGCTGATCCGGATGGTGCGTGGAAAGCAGCAACCCAACCTCGAGGAGGTGCCCGCGTGAAATCCCCAACCTCCCGCAAACGCATCCTGCTTTGGGACGATCTGGACGCGGAGTTGCGTTCCAAGGCGGTTTTAAAACTCCGCCGTCTGGCCCAGGGCAAAGTCGAATATGATGGCACCTTGCTGCCCTATGCCTGGGCGGACCGCGTGGCTCCGCTTCTCCGCTACACGCTCACCGCCGGGCGCACCGACATCTGGGATTGCAACCCCAAACCGAAGGATCGCAAGCGCGGCTTCACGCTGTTCTCCCTGCCGATCCTGTCGTTGGACGACCTCGCACGGAAGGAGGCCGCATGATCCAGCCCCTTAGGAAACGCCTCTGGTATGTCGAGGGCCTCAACGCCCTGCGGCACAAGGTTGGAGATTATTTCTGGGCGGTATCAAGCATCGAAGCCCGCGACGCCTGGGCACAACGGTTTGGCGGCGTTCCTAGCCATTGGGAGTTCATCAAATGATCACGCCGGATTTTCTCCATTACCTGCAATGGTCGCTGGAAGCCGTCACGCTTTTCGGGCCGATTTTTTTCCTGGGTTGGCTGACCTGGAGGGTGGCTCGATGATCGAGAAGCATTATTCGATGCGGGAGCTGGGCCGGATCATCGGCATCTCGCATGTGACCCTGTCCCACCGGATCGACGAGGGCGATCTGCGGGCCGTGCGCATCGGCAAGCGGGTGCTCATCCCGGAATCCGCCGCCTCGGAATGGTTGGAACGCCATGCCGTGAATGCCACCCAAGCCCCGCGCCGTGGCCGTGCGCCATTGGCCCGCGCCCTTTCTTTTTCTTAACGCCTCCCAAAACCGAATGCCCACCCAGCCCGGCGGTCCGCCTTTTTTTTGTGCCCAAAATGGAGATGGGGTGAATGCCCCATGGGAAAACACCCCATTGATGGTGGACATCGACCTCGAAGGCCTCGATGCCACCCGGGCCGATCTGGCATTCCCGCTCCGGCGTAACAGCTACATGCGGCAGTTCCATGCCGTGAAGGCCGACGACAAGCGGAGCCGCCGGGGATTGAAACGCCTGGTGAAACCCGAGAACGCCGCCGAGCTGGCCGAGCATCTGCCCATGCCGGGCGATTGCACCCATGCCGTTGTGCGCGGGGATTTTGTGACCGCCGACATCATTCCGTTGCTCCTCGGGGACCGCAGCGCGGACATCCTGGCTATCTCCACGCTAGGCATGAGCACGGCCAACGCCTCGATGCTGGCCAACCTGCGGGCCTCAGGCCGAATCCGCCGCCTTTTTTTGCTGGTGAGCCATTATTTTTCCCAAGTCGATAAGACGGGAACCTATCGGGAAGTTAAGCATCTCCTCGGGGATTCCGTGAAGGTGGCCCGCACTCACGCCAAGGTGATCCTGGTCTCCGCCGCGCCGTCTTTTTTTGTGGTGGAAGGTAGTGCGAATCTCCGAAGCAGCGACAACATCGAGCAGTTCGCCATCTGGAACGACGAGGAGCTTCTCAACTGGCATCTGGATTGGATGCAGGAGGTGGCCGATGCCTGAGCCTTCCAACCTCAACGCCGACATCGCCGCGAAGGTGCTGGAGGCAAACATCCGCAACATCGTGGAGAAGGTGAAGGCCGGTGGAACGCTGAACGCCGCCGAGCGGGCCATCATGGAGTCCGCCGCCACCCCGAAGCCTGAGACGCCATTGCAGGAGGCCGAAGCCGCCGCCGCCGCCGCGCCTTTTTTATTTTCTGAAGCCGAAATCGGGTTGGAGAAACTTGAAGCTGCCGGGGAGTTCACAGGGGAACGCCTCCTGACCCGCCGACCGGATGCCTACCGCGCCGTGGTGCGGATGGCTGCCGAGGGATTGAGCATCTCCGCCACCGCCCGCGCCCTGGGAGTGAGCCGGAACACCGTCGCCGCCGTCCGCGAGAAGGAAGGGATTTCCATAGAGCAGGAGAAAAAGGAGTTATTGAGGGATGTTCGCCGTGCGGCCCGGCTCTCTGTCGAGCGGGCCATCGAGTTGATCCCCACGATCAACAGCGCGAAGGACGCCGCCATCGTCGCCGCCGTGATGGTGGACAAGGGCCAGCTTCTCTCCGGTGAAGCAACCAGCCGCATCGAGAAGGTCGAGGCCAACGAGGACAAGCTGCGAGAGATGCTCGCCTCCCTGCCGGTGCTCGAAGCCGAGGTGATCCAAACCGGTTTTAACCCGGAGGCGCCGAATCCAAAGGAGGCCCCGATTTTCCCCGGCCCGACCACTGTTGAGACTCATTCCCAACTTGCAATTTCTGGAAATTATCAACGACTTACAGAAGTTGACCCCGAACAGTTGCGCAAGTCATTGCAAGACAACATTAGTCCACTATCTACAAGAGTAGTTATTGGAAGTTATGACCTTGATAACGGTCAACCTGTTGAGACCGGGGGGGAGGGGGTCGCAAGTTTCGATGGGGGGGTATCAGATAGCACTGATTCGGGTCCACAGAAAATTTTATCCAAAGGCGACCCTTCCACGTCTCCAGACGCCCCGCCAGCACTTTCCCAACCCTAAACCGCACCGCCATGTCGAAAAATAAAAAAAACGAGCCCCCGGCCATCCCTGCGCCGCAGGACGGCCCTCCCCCACCCCCGCGTTCCATCGCCGCGAAGGTTCACCAACGCATGCCGAACTCGCAATTCATCCGCATCCATGTGCCCTCGGGAGACGTCGGCCACGTCGCGGTCGGCCTCATGCGCGTGCCGCCCCGCCTTTCCCACGCTTACCGCCCCGGAGCCACAGTCCACGTCAGCCCCGATCCCATCGAGGGCTTTTACCAACCCATCAACAACTACGCATGAAAAAAACCACCACCCCGCTCACCCTGTTCCAAGACCCCGCCCGCAGCGTCGAACGCTTTCGGGCTTTTCTGGAAAAAAAACGCCCCGCCACCCGCATTCTCGACACCCTTCGCAGAAGGAGGGCCGCGTGAAATCCCGACTCCTCGTCATTGACACAGAGACCGGAGGCTTTGACCCCAACCAGCATGCTCTCCTAAGCGTCGCCGCCGTCGATACGGTCGATGGCGAAGCCTTCAC
>JAGWWS010000082.1 GCA_018970255.1 Verrucomicrobiota bacterium
AGCCGAGCGCGTGGTCGAGCTCATCCCCTCGCTGAACTCCGCGAAGGATGCCGCGATCACCCTGGCCGTTCTGGTGGACAAGGCCCAGCTCCTGGCGGGCGAAGCCACCAGCCGCATTGAGCGCCTGGACAATGCCGGCGAGGACAAGCTCCGGGAAATGCTCGCCTCCCTGCCGGTGCTCGATGCCGAACTCCTCCCGGCAACCGGTCCATGCGCCCCGGCGCCAGGGCAAAAGGGCCCCGCTGCCCTGGCTGCCCCGAGCCTGCCGAGTCTGCCGGTTGATGCGGAATCTACTGTTTCTACCTACGCAGACCCCACCGCGCCCGCCAGTTTGTCCGCCACTTTGCCCGCCGAGCCCGCCGCCGCTCCGGTCGAGCCATCCGCCCCCGCTTCCGGTCTGACAGGGGGGGAGGGGGTCGAGGATTTTGCGGCCCCCCCGCCCAACCCCATTCATCAGCCTCCACAGAAAATTTTATCCAAAGGCGACCCCTCCACGCCTCCAGAAGCCCCGTAGCCGCGCTTTCCACTCCACACCTATGCCCACCATTAAAAAAGAAAAAAAAGCCGCGCCAGCGGCCACCGAGGCGCCAGCCGCGCCTGACAAGCCCTCCTACATCGAGGCCCAAATCGTCTCCCGCGAGATCAACCCCGAGTTCCTCGTCCTCCGCATCCCGGATGCCGAGCTGGGCTGGCGCCGAGCCCGCCTCCGCGTCCCCCGCCGCATCAGCCACGGATTCAAAATGAACAGCACCGTCCGCGTCCGCCCCATCGGCGGCAATGTCTTCGAGCCCATCCCCGTAACATTCTTCTCATGAAGAAACCCCCCGTCACCCTCTACTCCACAGCCGCCGAAAGCGTCGCCCTCTTCCGCCGCCACCTCGCCAAGCAAGCCACCCTCCGCGTCCTCGACACCCTCCGCCGCCGCATGGCCCAAAAAAAAACCGCCCGCGCATGAAATCCCGCCTCATCGTCATCGATACCGAAACCGGTGGCTTCCAGCCCGACCGCCACGCCCTCCTCTCCATCGCCGCCGTGGATTCGCAAGACGGCGAAGCCTTCACCGCCATCATCCGCCCGCACAGCGACTGGCTCGTCGAGCCCGAAGCCCTCGCCAAGCACGGCTTCACCCACGAATTCCTCGAAAAAAACGGCCGCCCCGAGCGCGAGGTCATACAGGATTTTGCCCTCTGGCTCCACTCCCGCCGCACCGCACTCCTCGCCGGGTGCCATGTCGCCTTCGACCGCGACTTCCTCCGGGCCGCCTTCGCCCGCCACGGCCTCGAATGGCCCATGGGCCGCAGCATCGACCTCCAGGCCGCCGCCTGGCTCGCCTACGAGAGCGGCCACCTCGACCTCCCCGTCGGGAAAGACGCCCTCCCCCGCCTCTCCCTCGACCACATCGCCGCCTCCCTCGACCACTTCCGCAAAAGCGAAATCCACAACGCCCTCGAAGACTGCCTCCTCACCCTCTCCTGCCTCTCCAAGCTCATCCACATCGCCACCCCCACCGCCCCCTCCCATTGAAAAAAAACCACCACCAGATCACCGAAGGCTACGCCCTTCACGACGCCCGCGCCGGGGTCCGCTACCCCCAGCGGAAAGGCGAAATCATCGCCGCCTGCGACCGCTGGCTCGCCTCCCGGGGCATCCGCACAGAATCCCAGCACCCCTTCAAAGCCAAATTCGGAAAAAAAACCGCTCAATGACCACCAAAATCAGCGACCAAATCTGGGACGATCCCGACTTCATGGAGCTATCAGACTCCGAAAAGCTCGCCGTCTTCTGGATCCTCACCAAAGTCAAC
>JAGWWS010000083.1 GCA_018970255.1 Verrucomicrobiota bacterium
TGGCAACTGCCCATTTTCAGGGGCGGTCCGAGTTCCTCGTCGGTGCGCTGGTCCGCCTCTTTGATGGCCCATGCAAAGGTGGGATCGTCGCTGATCGGGTCGAAGAGGAAATGGACTCTCGGGTGTTTGCGCTTGTTAGTGCGGCGGGCGAGGACGCGGCGCCGCACCAACTCGGGATCGATGGGCGGAGGGGGGGCTTTTGGGAGGCTTTCGGCAAGGGCCCTGCGAGCAACAGCCTCGCGTTTTTTGCGTCGACCGCGAATGATCCTGAACGGAAGGGTCACAAGGAAAACCGGGACCCAAACCGGGCTCGCCAGGATGATGATGCTCCAGGCCGCGAGCTTCACAATCGGCGGGTCTTCAAAAAAAGGGGATTCAAACCACCACGCAATCCAGGCGGGCCGTTTGGGCCTGCGGGAAGTGTCGAGGTTTATGTCCCGAGACATGGTTGCGATCTTCCCATATGGATGGTTTACGCCGCGAAGCCGATTCGCGGGGGTTGGCGCTCTTTGAGGGGGTTGGGGTTGAAAATCTCGGCGAGCGAGTAGTCGTTCTGCAACGGAAGGAGGCGCCCGGCTTTTTCGGCGATGCGGTGGGCGGTGGCGGCGTCGAGCCTGGGGAAGACCCGGTGCGCGATGAGGCGCCCGGGGCGCAGGAAGGCGGGGTCGATTTCGGTGGATTTGCAGTTGATCGAGCAAATGACATGGAGCCGCAGGAAGTCGGCCAGGAGCCCGTCGGTGATGTTCAGGATGGCTGCGGCCTGGCGGCGGTTGTCGTTCTCGCGAACCATGAGTGCCTCCTCGGCATCCTCGAGAACGCAGACGAAGCGCATGTCGGGGTGGGCGGCGTGTTGCTGGCTCCAGAAGCCAATGAACTCCGGGTTCGTGAGCACGCCGGTGTTTGCAGGCGGGATGAAGTAGAAGCGGTGCGATTCCTTGAGGCGGCAAATGAGATGTCGGAGGAAGGAGGTTTTCCCGGTGCCGGGCGGCCCCTCGAACAACGTGAGTCCGGAGCTTTTTGAGCCGAGCGCCTCTAAAAAGTCACTGGTCCACGCCGAGAAGCCTTGCCCGTAATTTAGATCCAGATCGCAGGGTTCGGCGGCGGCCGAGATTTCAACCACCTCGGTGCCGATGTGTTCGCTCGAAATAGTGATGAGGTGATAGCAACCCCTGGCGGCGCTGCGGGGGCGGGCGTATTCGGAGCGGAACGAGTTCGCCGCATTCCTCGCGGTGGTGTGGTCGGGGCCAAAGGCGGAAAGGCGGCCGGCTTCGATGTGGAAGAAGACTCCCCCACCCTCGTCGATGACTATGTCGCGCCAATCGTTTCCCCGGACGGATTCCCAGCAATCCGACCGGAGGATCGAGCGGTCTTTTTCCGCAAAGATGCGGGCGTGGTCCCAGTCCTCGCGCCGCAGGATGTAGGCGTGGAGCGGTGCGGTGCCGTAGTGGGCGAGAACCGGCAGCGGAGCATTCGCAAGGTAGTTCGCCCCGATGGCGGGAACTTGGCCGAGGTCGATGTGGCATTGCACGGCGGCGGGCGATTCGTGGATGGTTTTTTTCAAGGTGCTGTTGGTTTTCTTTTCAAAGGTTTCGCGGCGACGCGGGGTCAGGGTTCGCTTTCGCCGGTCGGTTGGTTTTTTGTGGAGATGACTTTCATGGCGTAAGAGGGGGCTTCCTCGTCCACCGACCAAGCGGCCATGCTTTTCATTTTCCTCATGTGGCTGGAG
>JAGWWS010000084.1 GCA_018970255.1 Verrucomicrobiota bacterium
GGAGGAGGCTTCCGACGGCGCAAGCGGCGTGAGCGAACAATCCGTGCGCACCGTCCTCGGGTCCTTCCTCTTCAGCGGCGAAGCAGTTTTCAAAAATGTCGGCGTGCTCAGCGGCGGTGAAAAAAGCCGCCTAGCCCTGGTGAAACTCCTTCTCCGTCCGCCGAATCTTCTCCTCCTCGACGAACCGACCACGCATCTCGACATGGCCAGCATCAACGCCCTCGTCGCCGCCCTCCAGCCCTACGAGGGCACACTGGTTTTCGTCAGCCACGACGTCCACTTCATCCGTTCCCTCGCCACCACCGTCCTGCACATCAATGCGGGGCGCCTCACACCCTACGCGGGCGACTACGATTACTACCTGGAGAAATCCGGCGCCGCCTCCGACCGCGGCGGGCTCGTCGCTGCCCTCTCCAACCACCGCCCCGCGGAAAAACCCGTCGCAGCCGAACCGAAACCGAAACTCGGGCTCAAAGAAATCAAGCAACAACGTCGCGCCGAGGCCGAAGCCCGCAAAGCGGCCGCCGCCGCCCGCCGCCAGTCCGAAGCGCGCCATCGCGAACTAGAACAACGCATCATCGCGCTCGAAACCCGACAGCGGGAACTGGCCGCCATTCTCGAAACCGCGCCCAATGATGCGACTTCCTTCCCCCTTCACCGGGAACTCGCCGACCTCACCGAAGAACTCGAGCAAGCCAACGAGGATTGGAACAACCTGTCCGCCACCATGGTGGCTACGGCGTAGGCGATGGAGGAGTCCGCGCCCTCTTCGCATCGCCGCCGTCCCCGCTATCCGGGGAAGAATCCGCGCCGCTTCGAGCACAAATACAAGGAACTCGACCCCGCGCGCCATCCCGAGACCGTTGCCAAGGTCCTCGCGTCCGGCAAAACCCCCGCCGGATCGCACGTTCCGATCATGGTCGCGGAAATCCTCGAAGTTCTCCGACCGCTCCCCGGCGATTTTGCCGTCGACTGCACGCTCGGATACGGCGGGCACGCCCGCTCGATCATGGAACGCATCGTGCCTGGCGGACATTTGCTCGGACTCGATGTCGACCCGCTCGAGTTGCCTCGCACCGAAGAACGCCTCCGCGCTGCCGGATTCGGACCGGAACAATTCACGGCGGTAAAATCAAACTACGCAGGACTGCCGGCCGCACTTGCCAAGACAGGCCGCACCGGCGCCGACCTGATCCTCGCCGACCTTGGTGTCTCGTCCATGCAGTTGGACAATCCGTCCCGCGGCTTCTCGACCAAGTTTGATGGCCCGCTGGACATGCGCATGAATCCGTCGCGCGGAGTATCCGCCGCACAGTGGCTGGAAAAAATATCACCGGACAAATTGGCCACAGTTCTGCAGAAAAACGCGGACGAACCTCACTCACAACTACTCGGCTCTACCCTTGCCGGACAAAGCTTTGCCACGACCGCCGATCTGGTCACCGCAATCGAGTCGGCGCTTAAGCGCTTCCCGAACGAAGAGCGAGAACTCTCCTTGCGTCGCGTCTTCCAAGCCGTCCGCATAGAAGTGAACGAGGAATTCACCGCGCTCGATACCTTTCTCCGACTTCTACCTGATTGCCTCAATCCCGGCGGACGAGCCGCCATCCTTACCTTCCACTCCGGGGAAGACCGTCGGGTGAAGAAAGCTTTCCAAGAATCCCACCGCGAAGGCATTTACCAAGAAGTCGCCCGTCGGGTGATCCGCGCTTCGCCCGAGGA
>JAGWWS010000052.1 GCA_018970255.1 Verrucomicrobiota bacterium
AAACCTCCGCACCGTTGACGAGGAGCGCATCCTCAAGGCCCAGATCGCCGAGCACGACCGCCAGCTCGAAGCCAAACTCAACGCCCGCACCTCGCCGCTCTGCGACTCCGTCCACGCCGTCATCGAATCCGCCCGCACCCGCATGGACGAGGCCTTCGCCCGTTGGGAAGAAGTCCTCGTCGAATACCGCGCCGCCGCCGCCGGTCGCCGCGAAATCACCCGCCGCGAAATGGCCGAGCTCCGCGAAAAACTCCAGCAAGCCTTCGAGAACTTCAGCCGCTCCATGCGCGAGTGGCGTGAGACCTGGAGCTCCCTGCCCGCCGCGCCGGAGCCCTGCTGACAAATCCTTCCTCCCCGCCCATCCCCCGAATGGAAGCGGATACCGAGGAATTCCTGATGCACCTCGCCACCGAGCGGGGCCTCTCGGACAACTACCAACTCATCGTCCAGCACAGTCTCGATTCGTTTCGCGGTTGGCTTGAAAAAAACACACCCGTGCGCGAATGGCGCGCCACGGAGCCCCAGCACATCACCGACTTCCTCGCGGCCCGCAAACGCTCCGGCCTCCAGGCCTCCACCGTCCGCCTCGACGCCGTCGCGGTCCGCATCTTCTTCCGCTTCCTCTCCTCCCGGCGCGCATGGGAATCGAACCCGGCGGAAACCCTCGCCCTCCCGCGCCCGGTCAAGCACCTGCCCGAGACCCTCAATCAGGAACAAGTCCGCCGCCTCATCGAAAGCATCACCGCCACCGATCCCCTTGGCCTCCGCGACCGCGCCATGGTCGAGTTGCTCTACTCCAGCGGCCTCCGCGTCTCCGAATTGTGCAACGCCCGGCTCGAGGAAATCGACCTCGAGGCCGGATTCATCCGCACCACGGGCAAGGGCCGCAAAACCCGCATCGTCCCCGTCGGCGCCCCCGCGCGCGATGCCATCCAGCGCTACCTCCAAACCGAACGCCCGAAACTCGTCCGGAAAAAAACCGGAGCCGAAATTTTCCTCTCCATCCGCGGAAAAAAACTCACCCCGCCCCGCATCCGCCAACTCCTCAACGCCTATGCCGCACGCGCCGGCATCGAAATGCATGTTCACCCGCACATGCTCCGCCATTCTTTCGCGACCCATCTCCTCGGCGGCGGCGCCGACCTCCGCGTCATCCAGGAACTCCTCGGCCATGCCGATATTTCCACCACCCAAATCTACACCCACATCGAAAAAAGCGGTCTCCAAGCCGTCATCAAAAAATTTCACCCCCGCGGCTGAGCAATTGTCACCGACCCGCTTCCAGCCGCGCCAGAGCTTGGGATTGCTGCATAGGAAATGACTGTCCATGGTGATTAGAAGTAACCAGACCGAATGAGCGCATTACCCGACACCCCCAGACCTGATCCGTTGGTCCTATTGACCGAACAAGAAGCCCAGCGTTTGCCGTGGCTGGTTCCTATTCGGCACAGCCGGATGGCGGAGAGTCCCTTTGCTTTTTTCCGCGGTTCCGCCGTGGTGATGGCTTCCGACCTGGGCCGGCGGCCCCACTCGGGCCTCATGGTGCAACTCTGCGGCGATGCCCACCTTCTCAACTTCGGCTTCTACGGCTCCCCCGAAAGGCAACTGCTTTTCGGAATCAACGATTTTGATGAAACGCACCCCGGCCCGTTCGAGTGGGATGTGCAGCGCCTGGCCGCCAGTTTCATCTTGGCGGCACGCAGCGTGGGGCTGGGAGGGAAACAGCAAAGCAAGGTCTGCCGCCGGGCGGTCCGCGCCTACGCGGAAGCGATGGCGGAGTTTGCCGGCATGCCCCTGCTGCCGATGTGGGTGGCGCGGCTGCCGATGGAGCGGCTGGTCGACCAACGCGCCAGCGCGAATTTCCGCTCCCACCTGAAAAAGGTGACGGCAGCCGCCCTGCGGCGCGACAGCCGCCAGGCGGTGCGCAAGTTGTGCGCGCCCGATGGCAGCGGCGAGCTCCGCTTCCGCCACCAACCCCCGTTGATCTGGCGTTTCGACGCCCTCGATGCAGCCTGGCTGGCCGGCCGGTCTTGGCACGACTGGATGCATGAAATGTTCGAATCCTACATGCGTTCCATGTCCTCCACCATGCGGCATCTGTTGTCCCAATACCGGCTGGCGGATTGCGCCCTCAAGGCCGTGGGCGTGGGTTCGGTGGGCACCCGCTGCGGCATCAGCCTCTTCGTGGGCCAACACCCCGACGACATCCTGGTCTTGCAGGGCAAGCAATCCGAACCCTCCGTGCTGGCCCCGTATGTCGATCTGCCCTCACCGGAGCACCAGGGCCAGCGTGTGGTGGAAGGCCAGCGGTTGATGCAAACCGCCAGCGACGCTTTTCTGGGTTGGACCACCAACCCCGCAGGACACCACATCTACGTCCGCCATTTCCGCGATTGGAAGGGATCGGTGGATGTGGCCGAACTCGATGCCGACGGCCTCACGGATTACGCCAAGCTCTGCGGCTGGACCCTTGCCAAAGCCCACGCCCGAAGCGGCGACCGCCGTGCCATCGCCGCCCACATCCGCGACCCGAAGCTCTTTGCCAAGGGTATCCTGGAGCAGGCGGTTGAACACGCCGACCAGGCCGAAGCCGACCACAAATCCTTCGTCGCAGCCATCGCCAGCGGCCAAATGGAATCCGCAGGGCCGTGATTCCGATGCCCTAATCTGCCGCAAAAGGGGCGCAGGCGGATTTCAACGTTGGGGTCGTCTCCTGAAAACCTTGCCACAACGAAGGAAACACGGGGATTGGCGCCGAGGGAGCTTTGAGCCGGTGGTCTTGGCAGGAAGGGCACCGGTCCCGCACATGCACCTGTTTGTCAGGTCCGGCTGGACTGGGGAGCCGCCTTCAGGCGGGGAGCTGTTTTTGGACTTCGGCGCTGAGGGTGCGGCCGTCGGCGCGGCCGGCGGACTTGGCGTTGACCAACTTCATCACGGCGCCCATGTCTTTTTTCGAGGTGGCGCCGGCTTCGGCGATGGCGGCTTTCACCAGGGCTTCGACTTCGGCTGCGGACAATTGCAGAGGGAGGTAGGCGTTGAGGATTTCGATTTCGGCTTTCTCGCTGGCGGCCATTTCGGGGCGGCCGCCTTTTTCGAAGGCTTCGACGGAGTCCTGCCGTTTCTTGACCTCCTTGCGCACGATGGCGAGGGCGTCGGAGTCGTCGAGCGTGCTGCCGGCGCCGCCTTTTTCGATGGCGGCGTTCATGAGCGCGGTCTTGAGCATGCGGAGGACGGAGAGCTTGGCCGCCTCGCGGGCGAGCATGGCGGTTTTGATGTCTTGGTCGATGCGGGATTGGAAGGACATGGTTTTAGTGGAATTCGAAATGCGAAATGGGGAATGGACGGGGAGCGCCCCCTCTTGTGCGGACGGGGCGCATTTTTTGCTAATTCCTGCGGAGTTGTTTTTGGCGGGCGTAGGAGTTTCCGATGATGTCGAAGATGCGCTGGGCGGGGACGACGCGGTTGCCGATGTAGTCGAGGTTGCCGTCTTCGCCGATGATGGCGATGGAGAACCCTTGCGGGGTGTCGAAGGCGGCGGCGGTGGCGGCGCCGTCGGGGACGGTGAGGAAGGGGATGTTCGACCGGATGGTGCCGGGCTCGCGGGAGAAGGCGGCGATGCAGAGGAGGCCGGCGGCGGCGAAGCGTTCGTAGGTTTTTTGGAGTTGGCCGACCTGCGCGCGGAAGAGGCGGTGGTTCGGGGAATCGGCGACGAGCACGACGAGGGGCTGGCCGCGGAGGTCGCGGGAGTTTTTCGCCTTTCCGGTGGAATCGATCCAGGGGAACGCGGGTGCGGGGCGGACGGCTTCGGCGCGGAGGGTGGCGGGGGCGGCGAGGGCGAGGAGGAGGCTGAGGGCGGCGGGGAGTTTCATATTTTCATGAGTTCCGCTTCCTTCGCGGCGGTTTGCTTGTCGATTTCGGCGACGAATTTGTCGGTGAGCTTCTGGACTTCGGCTTCGGTGTCGCGGAGTTCGTCTTCGGTCATCTTGCCGTCTTTCTGGACTTTTTTTGCGGAGTCGATGGCGGTGCGGCGGCAGGCGCGGATGCGGACGCGGGATTCCTCGGCGATGCCTTTGACGGTTTTGGCGAGGTCGCGGCGGCGTTCCTCGGAGAGTTCTGGGATGGGGAGGCGGATGATCTTGCCATCGACGGAGGGGTTGATGCCGATGCGAGATTCGTTGATGGCGCGCTCGATGTCGCGGACGGTGGAGGCGTCGAAGGGCTGGATGACGAGGAGGCGGGGCTCGGGGGCGCTGATGAGGGCGAGCTGCTTGAGCTTCATGGAGGACCCGTAGGCCTCGACATCGATGTTTTCGACGAGGGCCGGGGAGGCTTTGCCGGTGCGGATGGCGGCGAACTCGTGGGACATGAAGTGGGCGGCCTTTTCCATGCTTTCCTCGGCCTCGAACAGGATTTCCTCGATGGTCATTGCGGTGGTTTTTCGGAAACGAGTGTGCCCACGGGCTCGCCGGCGATGGCAAGGCGAATGTTGTCGGGCTGGTTCATGTCAAAAACGATGATGGGCATTTTGTTGTCCATGCAGAGGCTGAAGGCGGTGGAGTCCATGACTTGGAGGCGGCGCGAGAGGGCCTCGGTGTAGGTAATGTGGGAAAACTTTTTTGCATCCGGGTTCTTCACCGGATCGGAGTCGTAGATGCCATCGACCTTGGTGGCCTTGAGGATGGCCTGGGCGCCGATCTCGGCAGCGCGGAGGGCGGCGGTGGTGTCGGTGGAGAAAAAGGGGTTGCCGGTGCCGGCGACGAAGATGACGACGCGGCCGTGGGCGAGGTGGCGCGTGGCGCGGCGGACGATGAAGGGCTCGGCGATGTTCTGCATCTCGATGGCGGTTTGCACGCGGACTTCGACGCCGAGGTCCTCGAGGGCGGACATGAGGGCGAGGCCGTTGATGACGGTGGCGAGCATGCCCATGTAGTCCGCGGTGGTGCGGTTCATGCCCTTGTGGCTGGCGGCGAGGCCGCGCCAGATGTTGCCGCCGCCGATGACGAGGGCGAGTTCGACGCCGGATTTCCTGGCCTCGGCGATTTGGGCGGCGGTTTTTTGGACGATGTCGGGGCTGATGCTGTCGCGGCTGCCGGGCTCCCGGAGCACTTCGCCGCTGAGTTTCAGGACAACCCGTTTGTAGCGGACTTGGGAAGGTAGGGACATGCGGGTGCCGGGGATGAAACCGCATCGGGCGGCGGGGGAAAAGGAGAAATGCGGGGCGGGGGCGGGGGGATTTTCGGTTATGCGAGTTTTTGCCCCGGAGGGAGCGGGTGGCCGCGGAGGAATTCGGAGGCGGGGAGGCGCTTGCGGCCTTCGAGTTGGAGTTCGATGAGGAGGAGGCAGCCGGATTTTGCGGCAATGGCGATGCCTTCGTCGGTGGCGGAGAGGACTGTGCCGGGTTCGCCTTGCCCAGCAACGGCGCGGGCTTTGTGGATTTTGAGGGACTGGCCGCCGAGGTGCGTGAAGGCGCCGGGCCAGGGGGAGAGGGCGCGGACCCGCCTGGCGAGGGCTTCGGCGGGCTGGTTCCAATCCAGGAGGCCGTCGGTTTTTTTCAATTTCGGCGCGTGGGTGGCGAGGGCGGGGTCTTGCGGCGTGCGGGGGGCTTGGCCAGTTTCGAGGAGTTCGAGTGCTCGCAGGAGGCTGGGGGCGGCGAGGATGGCGAGCTTGTCGTGGAGCGTGCCGGCGGTGTCTTCGGGCGAAATGGGGAGCGAATCGGCGAGGAGGATGTCGCCGGTGTCGAGGCCGGCATCCATATGCATCACGGTGATTCCCGTTTCCTGGTCGCCGGCGAGGATGGCGGCGTTGATGGGCGAGGCGCCGCGGTGGCGGGGGAGAAGCGAGGCGTGGAGGTTGATGCAGCCGAGGCGGGGGAGGCCGAGGACGGCGGGGGGGAGGAGTTGGCCGTAGGCGGCGACGACCATTAGGTCGGGCGCGAGTTGGCGGAGGGTTTCGAGGGCTTCGGGCGAACGGATTTTTTCGGGCTGGAAGAGGGGGATGTTTTTTTCGAGGGCGAATTGCTTGATGGCGGAGGGGCGCGGGTGCAGGCCGCGGCCGGCGGGGTTGTCTGGCTGGGTGAAAACCGCGCAGGGCTTGTGTTTATCGGACTCCGCGAGCGCGGCGAGGGCGGGCAGGCCGATCGGGCCCGTGCCGCAAAAAATGGTTCGCATGGATTAGATGGGCAGTCGGCCGGCCGGCCGGCGGCGGGTGGCTGCGGCGGCGTGGGCGCGGGCCATCACCATTTCGCCGGCGGTGACTTCGCGCTGGCCGAGCGAGGAGGCGCAACCGGTGCAGAGGTAGTCGTAGATTTCCTTCTCGGGCAGGACGAGGAGGAGTTTCTCGCGGACCGGCATGGCGGTTTTGCATTTCTGGCAATAGAGCGACGAGGCGCGGAGGCTTTCGAATTGCTGCATGCTTGGTGGCCGGGACGATAAAAACGCCGGGGCGCCGAATCAACCCTCATCGCGGCGGAGGATGTGGAGCGTGGCCTCGGGCGGGCAGTTCCAGCGGGCGGGGACGCCGCAGGCCCCGGTGCCGGGCGAGGTGTAGCCCTGCAGGCGGCCGTGGGTCCAGGGTCCGCCCACGAAGCGGCGCGCGACGCGGCAGGGAACGACGATGTGGCGGCCACCGGGGAGGCAAATCTGCCCGCCGTGGGTGTGGCCGGAGAGCATGAGGTCGAAGCCGTGGACGGCCGCTTCGCGGTGGTTCTCGGGGCTGTGCGAGAGGAGGATCGAGAAGGCGCGCTCGGGAATGCCGCGGCGGGCGGCGGGGATGTTGTCGGTCTTGTAGAAATGTGGGTCGTCGATGCCGGCAATCCAGATCGACTCGGGGCCGCGGGAGATTTCGGCGGATTCGTTGAGGAGCATGGGGAGACCGTTGCGCTCGAGGGCAGGGACCATTTCGAGGAAATCGTGGTTGCCGAGGATGCCGAAGCGCTGCGGGGCGAGCGGGGCGCAGATTTTCGCCACTTCCGCCATGCTGGTGGAAAAATCGCCTTCGAGTCCATCGCGGTAGTCGCCGGTGACGACTGCCGCATCGTGCGGCGTGGAGGCCACGAGCGCCACGATGGCCGGCGTGAGGGCGGGATCGAGGTCGGCGTGGAGGTCGGAGAGCTGGAGCAGGCGGAAGCCGTCGAAGAACGGCGGCAGGTTCGGGAATTTCCACTCGCGCTCGACGATGCGGACGGCGAGGAAATTGGCGCGGAGTTTTTCGTGGACGCCGAGGAGGCGCAGGAGCGCGGCGAGGAAGGGATCGAAGGGGAAAATGCGCTCGAGTTTGAAAACGCCTTCGCCCTGGTGGATGAGGCGGGCGAGCTTGTCGGATTGGCGGCGGAGGCGTTTCTCGTGGAGGCGCGGACCGAGGCGTTGGCGGAGGGCGGATTCCTCGGCCGTGGAGGTGGGAGGGATGGAGGGGTGGGCGCCGCTCAAGGCGTTTTCTCGGCCGACGCGGGGACCTCGTAATTCAACGGGGCAAAGACGCCGGTCCCGCCATCGCGCATCCAATAGGCCTGTCCGGTGCGCTTCCAATCCTGGGCGGCTTTTTCGTTGTAGAGCGAGCCGTCCTTCAGCCGGGCGCGGATTTCGCGGCGGAGTTCCATCGAGGTGGAAGCGGGATCGGAGCCGAGTTGGAGTTCGCGCAGGCGGATAGTGTTTTGGTCGAGCATCTGGGCGTGGAGGAAAACATGGGAACCGGCGGCGATGTCCGGTCCGCCTTCCACGGCGCGCAGCGTAAGGAAGAGGGACTTTCCGACGCGCGAGGGCCAGGCATCAAAAAAGTATTCGCGGCGGGGGCCCTTGGCGGACCAGGAGAGGCGGATTTGGTAGCGGTCCCTGCCGCCGGGGAGGACGGTCACGCGGGAGGTGGTGCCGTTTTTTTCGCGGTGTTCCCACTGTCCGAGGAGCCAGGTGTTGATGGACTCCGAGGGGTGCCCGGTGAGCGGGTTTTCCCAGCAGGCTGCGAGCAGCAGGGGAAGGAGAAGGGCGCCAAGTCGTGCGGAAATTCCCATGCGTTGCGCTATATACGGGTTCCGTCGCGAATCACACTGTTTTTCGGGATCACAACAACGCCGTCGCGGATGTAGTAGCCGGGGCCGTCGGCATCGGGCGCGGAGGATTTCGAGGCGATGGTGACGCCGTTTCCGATGCGTGCGTTTTTGTCGATGATGGCATCCTCGATTTTGCAATCGCGGCCGACGCCGATGGGCGGAACGCCTTCGGTCTTGATGGACATTTCGGCCTCGTAGAGGTCGGCGCCCATCATGATGGTGTTTTTCAAGCTCGAGCCCGAGCCGACGATGCTGCGGATGCCGAGAATGGCGCGCGTGAGTTGCACATCGCCGAGGATGCAGCCGTCCGAGATCACGGCGCGGTCGACCTTCGCGGCCTGCACGACGCTGGCAGGGAGGCAGAGCGGGTGGGTGTAAACGGGCGCGCCGGGGCTGTAGAAGCTGTATTTCGGGTTCGGGTCCGCCATGTCGAGGTTGGCCTCGAAGAATGCGCGGATGGTTCCGATGTCCTCCCAATAGCCCTGGAAGATGTGGGCGACGACCTTGTGGCTTTTGATCGCGGCGGGGATGATGTTTTTGCCGAAATCGACGAGGTCGTTGTCGAGGCAGGAGACGAGGACCTGGCGGTTGAAAATGTAGATTCCCATCGAGGCCTGGTAGAGTTCGGCGCCGGCGGGCTGGCCGATTTCGGAAAGGAGCTGCGCGGGGATGCGCAGGGAGTCCAGCACGGCGGGGTCCTTGGGTTTTTCGACGAACTCGCTGATGCGGCGGTCGGCGTCGGTGAGCATGATTCCGAAGCCGGTGGCCTGGTCGCGCGGGACGGGGATGGTGCCGATGGTGATATCGGCGCCGGAGTCCGTGTGGCGCTTCAGCATTTCGCGGTAGTCCATGCGGTAGAGCTGGTCGCCGCTGAGGATGACGAAGTGCTCGCAGGGGTGCTCGAGGAAGTAGCGCATGTTTTGCCGGACGGCGTCGGCGGTGCCCTGATACCAGCGCGAGCCCTCGGGGGTTTGCTGCGCGGCGAGGATCTCGACGAAACTGGGGGTGAAGTCGTCGAATTTGTAGCTCTCGTTGATATGGCGGTGGAGGGACTGGCTGTTGAACTGGGTGAGGATGTAGATGCCGCGGAGGCCGGAGTTCAGGCAATTGCTGATCGGGATGTCGACGAGCCGGTATTTCCCGCCGAGCGGCACGGCGGGTTTGGAGCGTTCCTTGGTGAGGGGGAAAAGCCGCGTGCCGGCGCCGCCCCCCATGATGATTGCGAGTGTGCGGGACTTGAAAGAGGAGGAGGGCTGGACGGTCATCGCGCTTCGAAGCTTGCCCGCGGGGCCTCGGGTTGTCACGTTGGTTTTATGTGCGGAATCGTCGCTTACACGGGTCCCTCGGATGCGCTGCCGGTGCTGTTGGACGGGCTGAGGAGGCTGGAATACCGGGGCTATGACTCGGCGGGCCTCGCGGTGCTGGCCGGCGGGAAAATCGAAGTGCGCAAGGCCGTGGGCCGCATCGCCAACCTGGCGGCGGAGATCGAAAAATCGCCGGTGGCGGGAAACACAGGGATCAGCCACACCCGGTGGGCGACACATGGTTCGGTGACGCGGGAAAACGCCCATCCCCACAGCGACAAATCCGGGAAACTCCACCTCGTCCACAACGGGGTGATCGAAAACTACCAAAGCCTGCGCGAGCAACTCATGGAACGCGGGCATGAATTCCATTCGCAAACCGACACCGAAGTCCTGGCGCACCTCGTTGGCGAGGCGTTCGACCAAGGCGGAGCCCGCGACAAGGGTGCGCTTGTGGAAGCCGTCCGCAAGGGGCTGCGGCAGGTGATCGGCACCTACGGGATCTCGGTGGTGCATGCGGATGTGCCGGGGATCGTGGTCGGGGCGCGGCGCGGAAGCCCGCTCGTGCTGGGCATCGGCGAAAAGGAGCATTTCCTCGCGAGCGATGTGAGCGCGATCGTGGCCCACACGCGCGATGTGGTTTACCTAAACGACTACGAAATCGTCGCCCTGCAGGCGGAAGGCTTCGAGATTTCCACGGTCTCGGGGACCGGCGTGGATTTCCAGGTCAGCAAGGTCGAGTTCGACGCGGCCTCGGTGGACAAGGGGAATTTCGAGCATTTCATGCTCAAGGAAATCCACGAGCAGCCCAACAGCGTCCGCGATGCGATGCGGGGTCGGCTTTCCATCGAGGAGGCCACGGCGAAACTCGGCGGCCTGAACATGGCGAACTCCGACCTGCGCGCGGTGGACCGGATCGTCCTCGCGGGTTGCGGAACGGCTTTCCATGCGGCGCTCGTGGGCGAGCACCTGATCGAATCGCTCGCGCACCTCCCGGTGGAGTGCGAATTCGCCAGCGAGTTCCGCTACCGCAACATCCCGCTCCAAAGGGACACACTAGTTTTCGTGATCAGCCAAAGCGGCGAGACGGCGGACACCCTCGCGGCGCTGCGGGAAAGCCAGCGCAAGGGGCACAAGACGCTGGGCATTTGCAACAATGTCGGCAGCACGATCGCGCGGGAAAGCGACGGCGGCGTCTACATGCATGCCGGACCCGAGATTGGCGTGGCCGCCACGAAATCCTTCACTTCGCAGCTCACGGTCTTCGTTTTGCTCTCGCTCCTCCTCGGCCGCATCCGGCACCTCTCGCACAGCGACGGGCGCGACATCATCGCGGCGCTGGAGAAATTGCCCGACCTCGTGGCGCGCACGCT
>JAGWWS010000085.1 GCA_018970255.1 Verrucomicrobiota bacterium
AAGGCGCGGCCATCAGCGTGGTCGCGATGGCCATGAGGACCATGGCCGAAAACATTCGGGGGGAGATGATGCCGGCCTGGAGGCCAATGTTGAGCATGATGAGTTCCATCAAGCCCCGCGCGTTCATGAGCGAGGCGACGGTGAGGGAATCGGCGTGGGATTGGCCGCAGAGTCGCGAGGCGGCGTAACAGGCCCCGAGTTTTCCCGCCACGGCGCCGACAACGATCAACACGGTGAATCCCCAATCGCGCCAGGAATCGAGAAGCTGGATCTGGGTGTGAAGGCCCGAGTAGGTGAAGAAGACCGGCAGAAAAAAAAGGGTCGCGAGCGGAGTTGTTTTCTCCACGGCGAATTCGGCCAGACGTCCGCGGGGAACGCAGGCTCCGAGAATGAAGGCTCCGAAGACCGCATAGAGCCGGATCTGGTCGGTGAACCAGGCTCCGAGAGCCAGAAACACCAGCAGCATCCCGAAGCGGCGGAAAAGCGACTCCTCCGTTTCCTCGCGTTTTGGAAAAAGCCCCGGGATCAAAAACCGGCACGCCGCCGTGTAGGCGATCGCGCCGAACAGGGTCCACAGGACAAGGATCGGCGAGCCTTTCGCGGCACCCACCACGCCCGCGAGCAGAATCCAGGCCGCCGCGTCGTCGAGACTCCCGGCGGCGAGGGCGAGCGTTCCCGCGGGGGTGGAGGCGAGTCCGCGCTCCCGGATGATGCGCGCGAGCATCGGGAAGGCGGTCACGCACATCGCCGCACCCGTGAAAACCGCCGCCTGGACCGGGGAAATTCCCGCGCCGTAAAATCCCCCCTCGATCAAAAGCGGCATTGAAATCAGGACACCTAAGACGAACGGGGCCGCCATGCCCGCGATCGAAACCGCAAGCGCCGGGCGGGCCTTGGAGGCCAGCAGGTCGGTGCGGAATTCCAATCCGACCGTGAACATGTAGAGGACGAGGCCGATCTGGGCGATTTCGTGGAGAATGGCTTTCGAGGCCGCGGGGAACAGCCACGCCGAGGTCTCCGGCGCGAGCAGACCCAGCAACGACGGGCCAAGAACAACACCCGCGATCATTTCGCCGATCACCGCCGGCTGGCCGATGCGCCGCATGACCAACCCGCAAAGTTTGCAGGCGACGAGGATCGCCGCGATCTGCAGGAACAAATGCCCGAATGGAAGCGTGTCCATCGATGGCTTCCGGTTAGTTTCCGAAGACCAGGTTGCAAATGATCACCGAGGCGGTCACACCCGCGGCATCCGCAATCAGGCCGGCGGGAACCGCATGGCGGGTTCGACGGACCGCCACCGATCCGAAATACACGGCGATGACATAGAACGTCGTTTCCGTGCTGCCCATCACCGTGGCTCCCATGCGGGCGATGAGGCTGTCGGCACCGTGGGTTTGGACGAGTTCGGCGAAGATGCCGTTGGCGCCGCTCCCGCTCAGCGGGCGCATCAGGACCAGGGGAAGAAGCTCCGCGGGAAAATGGACCGCCGCGAGCGCGGGTCCGATGGCCCGGGTGAGGAGATCGATGCCGCCCGCCGCGCGGAACATCGCCACGGCGGCGATGATCGCGACAAGATAGGGAATGATGCGGATGGCAACCTCGAAACCCTCCTTGGCGCCTTCGACGAATTCCTCGTAGACCTTCACGCGGCAAAGCG
>JAGWWS010000086.1 GCA_018970255.1 Verrucomicrobiota bacterium
TCGTCGCCCTCGTTGTGGCCGTGTTTCCGGTAGCAGACGATGTCGAGGACGATGTCCTCGTGGAAGCGCTGGCGGAACTCGAGCGCGAGCTGGATGACGGCGCAGGCGGAAAGGGGATCGTCCCCGTTGATGTGGAAGATGGGCAGGCCGAGCGATTTGGCGGGGGCGGTGCAGTAGCGGGTGGAGCGGGAGTCGGTGGGGACGGTGGTGAAGGCGATCTGGTTGTTGACGATGATGTGAATGGTGCCGCCGGTCTTGTAGCCCTCGAGCTTGGAGAGGTTGAGGGTTTCCGCGACCACGCCCTGGCCGATGAAGGCGCCGTCTCCGTGGATGAGGACGGGAAGAACCTTTTCGCGCTTCACGGTGTCCTCGCGGAGGCGCTGGCGGGCGCGGGCTTTGCCCTCGACGACGGGGTCGACGGCCTCCAGGTGGCTGGGGTTGGGGGCGAGCGAGACGCGGATCTTTTTGTTTTCCGAGGTGGTGACGGTGTTCTCGTAGCCGAGGTGGTATTTCACGTCGCCGTCGCCGAGGACGGTTTCGGGCACGTAGTTTTCGTGGAACTCGGTGAAGAGTTTGCGGCGGGATTTGCCGAGGGTGTTGACGAGGACGTTGAGGCGACCGCGGTGGGCCATGCCGACGACCACCTCTTCCACGCCGCTTGCCGGGCAGGCTTCCAGCAGGGAATCGAGCACGGCGATGAGGGTTTCGCCGCCCTCGAGGGAGAAGCGTTTTTGGCCGACGTAGCGCGTGTGGAGGAAGCGTTCGAGCGATTCTGCGGCGATGACTTTTTCCAAAATGCGGCGCTGTTGGGCGGGGGTGAAGACGGGCTGGTTGCGGTTGCGCTCCATCCGGTCGCGCAGCCAGCGGCGGATGGCGAAATTCATGATGTGCATGAACTCGACGCCGAGGGTGCCGCAGTAGGTCTCGCGGAGCTGGGCGAGAATCTCCCGGAGGGTGCGCGGTCCGCCGCCGCCGAGGGTGCCGGAGTCGAACACCTGATCGAGGTCGGCATCGGTGAAACGGAAGGTGGAAAGGGCGAGGTCGGGATTCTCGTGCGGGGCGATCCCTAGCGGATCGAGGTGGGCGAGCGTGTGGCCGAGGGCCCGGTAGGCGAAGAGGAGATTATAAAGGCGCGCCTGGGGAAGAACGTCCCCGGATGGGACGGAAGCGGCGCTACCGGTGCGGGCGGGTGGGCGGAGTTGGCAGCCGAGTTCGAAGCCTTCGAAGAAGCCGCGCCAGACAGGTTCCACGGAGGCAGGATCGGTTTTCCACTGTTCGTACAAGTCCTCCAAGAGCGCGGCGTTGCCGGCATGGCCGAGACGGCCGAGAGCCGGGGATGGGGAGGAGGAAGAACGATTTGGATTCAGCCGGTCGAGCACGGGCAGGGCCGGGTCAGGCTCGGGCGTGGGCTGGAGGTCGCGAACCATGGATTTATGTTTCCATAATCGCCCCCCAAAATCGAGGCGGGAATGGGAAAGGCTACTTTATTGTAAAAAACTGATGGACAATAAATTAAGTAAAAACTGCACCTGAGTGACGGGATTTTTTGACCCTGTGGACGACCTCGGTCCATGATGGGGGATGGTCAGTCCACGTGGAGATCAGAGGAATGTCTTTGGGACGGCGCTGAAG
>JAGWWS010000087.1 GCA_018970255.1 Verrucomicrobiota bacterium
TTGATCCACTCGGCGCGCGGTCCGATGAGGCTCATTTCGCCGCGGAGGACGTTCCAGAGTTGGGGAAGTTCGTCGAGCCGGGTAACGCGCAGCCACCGGCCGAGCCGGGTGACGCGCGGGTCGCCCTCGACGGTGTAGAGGCCCTTGTGCTCGCTGCCGACCTCCATGGTCCGGAATTTATACAAGGTGAAGAGACTCCCGTGCTGGCCCACGCGGGTTTGGCTGAAAAACACCGGGCCGCGCCCCTCGAGTTTGATGAGGAGGGCAACGAGGGCGATGATCGGGGAGGCGATCAGCAGCGTGAGGGCCGAGAGGGTGATGTCGAAAAGGCGTTTGAGCGTGGCGAAGGCCGAGTGCTGCACGAGTTGGAACCCCGAATCCAACGGCCAGCTCCGGCTGAGCAGGTCGGCGGGCATTTTTTGCCAGAAGGTCTCGTAGAAGGAGTGCATCGTGTAAACGGGCAGATCCCGGAAATGGATCGCGACGAGCGTGGAGAGCACGTGGTTGTCGATGTGGTCGGTGTGGGTGGCGATGACGATGCATTCGTGCTCGGCATCGGAGTGCCCCTCGAGGTCCTTGAGCACATCGGTTGCGGCGGCTTCGTAGACCGGGCTTCCGGGCCCCGCCACGTTGCGGCCCACCTCGGCATCGCCGGTGGCGAAAAAATGAAGCCGTTGTTTCAAACCGTGCGCGGTGCAATTTTTGTAGAATCGCTCGCCGGATTCCGAATCGCTGATGACGAGCAGTCGCCGGTGGTGGCGGATCAATCCGGAAGTGGAAAAAAACAAGCGCCGCTGGATGAGAGACACCGTGGCGAACGCCAGGAACGAGCCGATGAAAATCGCGCGGCTCGAGGCCACCGCCCCGCCGAAGGAGGCCACCAGATACACCGCGAAGGCCGACACGAGAAACGCCACGAGACAGGCGATGAGATGCTCGCTCGAGTAGCCCAGGGATTTCATCTCCGAGCGTGGATTGTAGCCTCCAATCAAACTCAGCGTGAACACCGAGATGAACATCGGCAAAAGAACCTCCGACCAGCCGTAGCGGTTGAAATTTCCGGTCAATTCCGAGAGGCCGAGGTAGGTGCCGGTCCAAACCGAGCAATCCAGCAAGAGCAAGAGCAACATGAGCATCCGCTCCCGTGACGACCCCCGCGCGACCTTGAGGCCGGAGGGAAAAAGCTCCGCCGGCCTTTGGGCGAAAATTTCGGGTGGGTGCTCCGTGGCCTGCATGGGTTTGCGAGGATGGAAATTTATCGGTGGAGGGTTGACAACCTGAAATTACCTACACCAAGGTCCCGGGATGTAAAGCGAGGATTTTTCCCGCCGGGGAGCCGGGCGAAATCCCGGCGGAGCGCCGGGTCGCCGTCCGGACTGCCGATGGAGCCGCGCGGCTTCTGGATTTGAACTGTATAAAAATCTCAGCCGCTCATCGGCGTTGCGGGCCGGTTTTCGATGAACTAATTTCATGAAACCCTGTCAAACCCCATTCGGCCCCATTCTCCTAACCTCATGCGCAAACTCCTCCTCACCCTCGCCGCCGCCGCCGCCGTTGTCCAGCCCCGCCCCGCCGGCTCCGAAGTCATCATCCAATATTTCGAGACCCGTTGGGATGAGATG
>JAGWWS010000023.1 GCA_018970255.1 Verrucomicrobiota bacterium
GAAATGGATGGAAGCCCCGCCCGTGTCGTCGATGGCTTCGAATTCCGGGTGTTCCATCACGACCTTGCCCGAGCGCTCGCGCGGCCGGCCGTAAACCACCAGCAACTGCCCTCCCGAAACCGCATTTTGCACCCACGGCATGTTGAACCACCGGCAAGTGAGCGACGGCGTGAGCACATCGCCCGCCTCGTCCTCCAACCGCACCTCGAAAATCCGGCGCGGTCCGAACCTCCGGTAAGTCGTCTTTTTCACGATTCCGAAAAGGCAAAGCGGCCGGTCGCATGCCTGGTCGGGAAACCTGTCGAATTTCCTGCGGTCCTCGTGCCTCCTGGGAAAATGCCGCAACAAATCCGCGAGTGTATTCAGCCCGAGCCTCGCAAGGGGTGCCTGCCGGTTGCGGGGCACCCAGTCGAGCGAGGCGAGGGGCGTATCGGGCGCAAGCCGGCTCATGCCGCGGCCCGGATTTCCACGATTCGCATCTGCGCTTCCGCCCGCCCCTGCCACACATTCCAATCCAGCGTGAACGCCACATCCCATGGCGGCCGCGGCAGCGAACCGACCGGCGCATTGAAATACACCGCCTTCACCCGCCGCCGCCCGCATTGGAATTCGAGACCGAGGTGCTTGTCCTTCATCAACCGCGGCTCGCCGCATGGCGCCACCGCCCTTGAAAACAAGACCGGCTGCGGGTTCGAGGCGCCGAACGGCTCCAACCTGTCCTGCGCGTCGAGCAAATCCCCGCCGACCTCCGCGAGACCGAGTTCGCCGTCGAGCGCGAGCCGAGGCGTCAGGATTTCCTCCGTTGCCACGCCGCGCGCCGCCTCCTCGAACGCATCGCGGAACACGCCCAAATTTTCCTCCTTCAGCGAAATCCCCGCAGCCATGTCGTGGCCGCCGAATTTTTCCAAATGCCCGGCGCAATCCCTCAGCAACCCGACCAGCGAAATCCCCTCGATGCTCCGCCCGCTCCCCGTTCCGGCGCCATCGCCGTTGAAGCCGATGACGAATGTCGGCCGGTTGAAGCGCCGCATGATCCTCGAAGCCACCACGCCGAGCACGCCGATGTGCCACTCGCGGCTGCCGGCGACGATGGTCGCATTGCTTGCGGGGTCGAAATTCTTCGCGGCCCAGTCCTCGGCTTCCTGCGCCACGCGCCGTTCCACGCCCTGCCTCTCGCGGTTGTGCTGGTCAAGCCCCGCCGCCAGTTTGGCAGCCTCCCGCCGGTCATCGGTGAGAAGCAGCGCGAGCGCCTCGCTCGCCGGCCCCAAGCGCCCGGCCGCATTGATGCGCGGACCCATTCGGAAACCGATGTCCGAAACGCGCACAGGCGTGGAAACCCCCGCCACATCCCGCAGCGCCGCAAGCCCGGCCCAGCGCGTGTGCTCCATCCGCTTCAACCCATGCGAAACAAAAATCCGGTTCTCGCCCACCAGCGGCACGATGTCGGCCACCGTCGCCAGCGCGACCAAATCCAGGAAATCGCGCAAATCGAGCCCCTCCACCGGCGATGCCTTCACCAACGCATGCGCGATTTTGAAAACCACACCCGCACTGCAGAGGTAATGGAAATCGGACCCCGCCTTGGGGTTCACCAGCGCCGTGCAATCCGGCCGCACCGGCCCGGGCTCATGGTGGTCGAGCACCACCACATCCACCCCCCGCGCACGCAGCAGCCCGATTTCGCGGACAGAATTCGTCCCGCAATCCACCGCCACCAGCAAACCCGGGCGGTGCGCCTCCACGCAACGCTCGACCCCGGCCGCACTGAGCCCGTAGCCCTCGCCCTCGCGCATGGGCAGGAAGCACTCCACATCCGCGCCGAACGCTTTCAAAACCCTCGCCAAAATCGCGAGCGAGGTGATGCCGTCCACATCGTAGTCGCCGTAGAGCACAATCCTCTCCCGCCCGCGGATTGCGGCCAGGAGCCGCTCCACAGCCTTCCCGGCATCGGGCAGCAACTCGGGCGCCGAGAGCGAGCGCAGCTTGGGGTTCAAATACGCTTCCGCCCCGGCCGGCTCCGCAAACCCCCTCCGCACCAGCAGCGATGCCAGGAACCCCGGCAGGCCGAGTTCACCGCGGACCCTCGCCACGGCGCCGTGGTCGGCATCGACCGGGAAAATCCAGCGGCGTTGCATCGCCAAAACCTCAGGCGGCCTTGCGCCCGGCCTGCGAAACCAACCGACCGTAGAGCGAGTCCAGGCGCGCCACCGCAGCCTTCCACGAAAAATCCGATTCGCGCGACCTGCCCGAGAGCAGCTCCCTTTCCCCGCACCGCAGCGCCATCGCGCGGCAGAGCGTGTCGCAAAGCGCCGCAGCACCCTTGCGGTAAAAAACCAACCCGTTCCCCGTCCCGTGCACCTGGTCGTAATCCCGCACCATTTCGTGCAGCCCCGGGCACTGCGCCGCGATTGGCACCAATCCGTTCACCAGCGCCCGCATCATAAAAACCGACTGCGGCTCGAGCGGACCGGGCGCCAAAACAAAATCGCAAGCCGCGAGCACGCTTTCCACACAGCCCGCGTTCGGCTCCGCAAAATGCACGAACCGCTTCGCATGGCGCCTCACCGCGATTTCGAATTCCATCGCCAACGCCGCAGGCACTTCCCCGAGCAGCGCGATGTGCACCGGCGCCGCACCCAGCCGGTCCAGCGCCTCGAAAACCAAACCCAACCCCTCGCCCGCCGTGGACGCCGCATCCAGCGCCACGAACACCGCATTCCCGCCCGCGGCCGCCCCCGGAAAAACCTTCGCCCGCGCAGCCGCCTGGGCCTCCGGCGTCCGCGAAACCAGTCCCAATGCGGATTCCGGAACCCCCGGCGCGATGCCCTCGAGCTTGTCCGCATGCTGCCGCAGCACATTTTCCAAGCCGCACCCGTGCGCCGCCGTTTGCATCTCCGCCACGGCCCGCGCGCCCGGCAGCACGACCGCATCGGAAAACACGATGCCCGCCTTCAGGAAATTCATGCTCCCGTAGAATTCGAGGCCCGCCGCCGAGAAATACTGCCCCGGCAGGTTGGTCAGTGCGAAATCATGGCTCCAAAAGTTGCCTTGGAATTCGAGCGAGAACGGCGTCAGCACCGTCGGCACGCCGCCGCCCGCCTCGCGCAGGAAAACCGCTGCCAGCGCGGGTTGCCAGCCGAGCAGGTGCAGCACATCCGCGCGCCGCTGCCTCGCCGCCTCCGCCACCGCCTTCGCGAAAAAAATGAAACGCGCCGCGTTGTCGGAGTAGTCCTGGCCGTCCATCCCATACAGCCCCGTGCGGTCGAAATACTCGTCCCGCCCCATGAAAAGGAGCTTCACGCCGCCCGCGCCCGCCGCCTCCCACACATCGCACGGCAGCCTCGAGGAGCCGACCTGCACCGGGAATTTCAGCTTCGTCCGCCGCGCGCCGAGCCCCGCATTTTCCCTCACGCAGCGGTAAAACGGCAGCGCCACCGCGACCGAGTGCCCCGCCGCCGCGCTCCGTTCCGCCAATTCCCTCACCGAATCCGCAAAATCCCCCGTCCGCGCGAACGGCGCCATCTCGCTCGCTGCAATCAAAATTTCCATCCCCGAATCATGCGGACCGCCCCGCCCCGAAGTCGAACCAAAACACGCCCGCCCGACCCGGTCCACCCCGCCCGCCCACCGCGAAAAATCCGCCCGTTTTTGCAACCGATTCATCTTCAAACAGCATACTTTTGGCGCGATTTATGCTTTGCCGAAAACCACAATATATGGTGGTCAAAAAAAATTTCACCACTACATGATGTTTTTATTTGACGATTCTTCGGGAAAAGCGATTCTCACGCCCACTTGCGCCGGGAGGGCGGCCTTGGCGGGAAGAAAACCGCGATCCGCCGTCCCCCCGACCCAGAAAAACACCAACACCCAACCCGCCATGTCCAGCACCACCACCATCACCCTCGGAGACCGCCAATTCGTCCTCGACCGCGACAAGGCAGAGGCCGCCTACTCCGCCAAGCGCGTCATCAACGGCCGCCAGACCATGTTCTTCAACATCCTCCCCCTGAAATACACCTGGGCCTACGACATCTACAAAAAGATGAAGGCGAACCACTGGGAGCCCGAGGACATCCAGATGCAGAAGGATTGCGAGCACTGGCGCGACACCACCGGCTCCATTTCCGATGTGGACCGCTGGATCATCAAAATGGGCATCGGCTACTTCTCCGCGGCCGAAGGCATCGTCGGCGACAACATTCTCCATGTCATCCGCGAGGCCGTCACCGCGCCGGAACTCAAGCTCGCCCTCGGCCGCCACGCCCAGGAGGAAAACATCCACGCCGATTCTCTCGTCTACATGATCAGCTCGCTCGGCATCAACCCGCACGAGTGCGAGGCCATGTTCGAGGACATCGCCACCATCAAGGACAAAACCGATTTCGTCGTCTCAAACAGCCGCGCCCTCCGCGGCGACACCGACTTCTCCGACCCCGCCAACAAGGCCGCGCTCGCGAAAAACATGTTCCTCTTCGGCCAATGCATGGAGGGCACCCAATTCTACGGCCTCTTCGGCATGATCCTCGCCCTCTACCGCCAGAACAAATTCCCCGGCATCGGCCAGATGATCAGCTACACCCTCCGTGACGAGTCGAACCACATCGAACTCCTCCGCCAGCTCTTCCAGGACCTCGTGGACGAGAACCCCGAGATCTGGACCGAGGAATTCCGCGAAGACCTCCGCTCCACGATGGCCGAGGCCATACGCCTCGAGAAACAATTCATCCGCGATTGCCTGCCCGTCGCCGCCGTCGGGCTCACCGTGGACGAGTTCTGCGGCTACATCGACTACATTGGCGACCGCCGCCTCGTCGGCGTGGGCCTCGAGCCGCTCCACAAAAACCTCGCGAACCCGCTCCCATGGCTCTCCGAAATGATGGAGATCAAAAAGGAAACGAATTTCTTCGAAGGCCGCGTCACCGAATACCGCCGCGGCGTCGACCTCGCCGGTGTCTCCGACGACGAATTGTAATTTCCGCCAAACCCCATTCCGCATTTCGCATTCCCCCATTTCGAATTCCATAAAAAACCATGCCACGCCTACTCTCCCTTGACGAAGACCTCGCCCTGAAGCGCCTGGTCACCATGCCCCGCGACCAGAAGCCCGACTTCTCCTGGCGCGAACACATCACCACCCCGCCCGCCCAGGCGCTCTCGGACATCATCGTCACCCGCCCGGACGGCCAGGAACAATCCTTCAGCCTCTCCGATGTCGCCGACGAAGTGGGCGAAGCCCTCACCGACCTCCTCCTCTCCCGCGAGGAAAAGGACATCTTCAACGAACAAAACCGCGGCTTCGTCGCGAATGTCGCCCACTCCGTCTCCCTAAGCCTCGCCGAGCAATCCGAAAAAACCGGCTCCCTCCGCCTCTCCGAGAACGACCTTTCGCTCCTCATCGAAAAGGCGCTCATCGAAAACGACGCCCACGATGTCGCGAAGAGCCTCGTCTTCAAACGCTCCGTCCGCACCGGCAAAGCCCCGGCGGACGACCACCTCGCCTCCGCCCCCATGGCCGTCCGCCTCATCCGGCGCAACGGCACCGTCGTCCCGTGGATGGAATCGAAAATCGAGCACGCCTGCCGCCGCGCGTTCCTCGACATGAAGGAAAACGCCGAGGCCGCCGCCACCATCGCCCGCTCCGTCACCGAGCGCGTCCGCGCCCGCGAATCCGCCTTCGTCCACATCGAGGATGTCCAGGACCTCGTCCAGGAGGAACTCATGCGCCAGGGCTATTTCAAGGTCGCCGAGAGCTACATCCTCTACCGCGCCCACCGTGCCAGCCAGCGCGAGGAAAACTCCCGCGCCGAAGTCGAGGCCGCCTCGAACGACCTCCAGGAGTCGCTCATCATGGTCACCCAGCGGAACGGCCAGAACACCCTCTGGGACGGCTCCGAACTCAAAAAACGGATCCAGTTCGCCATGATCGGCCTCGACCTCAACCTCGACGCCGCCCAGATCGAGCGCGAACTCCGCCGCTCCCTCGCCAGCGAGGTGACCGAGGACATCCTGAAAAACACCGTCATCCTCAACGCCCGCACCCTCATCGAGCGCGACGCCGATTTTGCGAAGTTCGCAGCCCGCATCCTCCTTTCATATATCTATGAGGAAGTCCTCGATTGGCGCATCGCCCGCGACGGCATCGAAGGCCTCCGCGAAGCCCACCGCAAAGCCTTCAAGGGCTACCTCCGCACCGGCGTCGCCATCGAACGCCTCTCGCCGAAACTCCTCGGCTACGACCTCGACGCCCTCGCCGACGCCATCGACCCCACTGCGGACATGGACTTCGACTACCTCGGCATCCAGACCCTCTACGACCGCTACCTCATCGTCGACAAAACCAAGAAACCCGCCCGCCGCCTCGAGACGCCGCAGTTCTTCTGGATGCGCGTCGCCATGGGCCTCTTCATCGAGGAAGGCGCGAAAAAAGCCGACTGGGTCGTCCGCCTCTACAACCTCTACAAATCCCGCCGCTTCTGCTCCAGCACGCCGACCCTCTTCAATTCCGGCACCCTCCACAGCCAGCTCTCCAGCTGCTACCTCTACAAGGTCGACGACTCCATCGAGTCGATCATGCAGCGCGGCATCGCCGAAAACGCCTACCTCTCGAAATGGGCCGGCGGGCTCGGCGGCTCATGGACAGCCGTGCGCGGCACCGGCAGCTACATCAAGGGCACCAACGGCGAATCCCAGGGCGTCATCCCGTTCCTGAAGCTCCACAACGACCAGCTCGTCGCCGTCAACCAGGGCGGCAAGCGCCGCGGCTCCGGCTGCGCCTACCTCGAGACCTGGCACAACGACATCGAGGACTTCCTCCAGCTCCGCCGCAACACCGGCGACGACCGCCGCCGCACCCACGACCTCAACACCGCGAACTGGGTCCCCGACCTCTTCATGAAGCGCATGGAGGCCCGCGAAAACTGGACCCTCTTCCGCACGAACGAAGTCCCCGACCTCCACGACGCCTACGGCCGCAAGTTCGAGGAACGCTACAGCCACTACGAGGAACTCGCCCGCCAGGGGAAAATCACCGGCAAGGAAGTCCCCGCCATCGAGGTCTGGAAGCAGATGCTCAAAATGCTCCTCGAGACCGGCCACCCCTGGATCACATTCAAGGACCCCTGCAACCTCCGCAGCCCGCAGGACCACGCCGGCGTCATCCACTCCTCGAACCTCTGCACCGAGATCACGCTGAACACCAGCGAGGACGAAACCGCCGTCTGCAACCTCGGCTCCATCATCCTCGACACCCACATCAAGGCCGACGGCTCCCTCGACCACGAGATGCTCAAGGAGACCATCCATGTCGCCATCCGCGCCCTCGACAATGTCATCGACATCAATTTCTACCCCACCGAGGCCGCCAAGCGCTCGAACCTTCGCCACCGCCCGGTTGGCCTCGGCGTCATGGGCCTCCAAAACGCCCTCTTCAAGCGCGGCATCGGCTTCGCCACGCCGGAAGCCGTCGAATTCAACGACGAATTCATGGAAGCCATCGCCTTCCACGCCTACTCCGCCTCCAGCGACCTCGCCGCCGAGCGCGGCCCCTACTCCAGCTACCGCGGCTCGAAATGGGACCGCGGCCTCCTCCCGCAGGACACCATCGACCTCCTCGAGCGCGAGCGCGGAGTGAAGATCGACGTCCCCCGCGGCGGCCGGCTCGACTGGACCCCCGTGCGCGAAAAAATCAAGCGCCAGGGCATGCGGAACTCGAATGTCCTCGCCATCGCCCCCACCGCCACCATCTCGAACATCACCGGCACCACGCCCTGCATCGAGCCGAACTACAAAAACCTCTACGCCAAGGAAAACCTCGGCGGCAAATTCACCATCCTCAGCACCGAGCTCGTCCGCGACCTGAAGAAAATCGGCAAGTGGGACAACCGAATGCTCGAACAGCTCAAATACTTCGAGGGCGAACTCGCGAACATCGAGGAAATCCCCGAAGCCATCCGCGAAAAGCACCGCACCGTCTTCACCATCGGCCACGAGTTCGTCATCGACGCCGCCGCGCGCCGCCAAAAGTGGATCGACCAGTCGCAATCCGTGAACCTCTTCATCGGCGAGCCGGACATGCGCGTCGTCAGCAAAATGTATCGCCGCGCCTGGCACACCGGCCTGAAGACCACCTACTACCTCCGCACCTTGGGTGCCTCCAGCATCGAAGGCCCCACCACGAATGTGAAAAAGGAACTCCGCGGGGTCGTCGCCGGTCCCAAGCAGGAATTCACCGCCGAGCAAAAACTCGTCTGCTCCCTCGAAGCCATGCGCAACGGCGGCGAGTGCGAAGCCTGCCAGTAATAAGGGTTCAGGCACCACCAAACCCAGGAGGGCGCTGCTTGTCAGCGCCGCCCACGGCGGTCCCCGCCGCCAAACTTGGCTTGGCATCCCGCAGAACCATTGTCCACGCTGTGCCCATGCTCCCATCCCGCCTCGCGGCCGAAAACCTCCCGTCCGCCGACACCGCCCTCATCGAACTCCTCCTTGCCTCCGGCCAGTCCCACCTCTTCGCCGATTGGGACCCCGCCGGAACCCACACTGATGCCAAGCGCGCGTTCCTCGACTCGCTCCAAACCGCCCACCAATCCTACCCCGGCGGCCTGCCGGCCTACATCGCGAACGCCCGCAAACTCCTCGCCGAGGCCGCCGCAGGGGCGAACCCCTTCGAATGCTACACCCCCGAGCAACCCGACCTCGTCGACCTCTCCGCCTTCGGCCCCGAATACGATGAAGCCGAAGCCGCCGGCCTCGCCGCCTTTGCGCACACAGCCGTCGTCCTTGTCGCAGGCGGGCTCGGCGAGCGCCTCGGCTACCACGGCATCAAACTCGACATCCCCGTCGAAACCGTCGAATCCACCAGTTACCTCGCCCACTACGCCTCGTTCCTGCTGGCCGCCGGCCGCCGCCTCGGCTGCCAAATCCCGCTCGTTATCATGGTCAGCCGCGACACCGATGCCGGCACACGCGCCTCGCTCGAATCGCACAGCCACTTCGGCCTCGACCCCGCGCAAGTCACCATCCTCCGCCAAGAACTCGTCCCCGCCCTCTCCGATATCCAAGCCACACTCGCGCTCGATGGAAAATACCGCCTCGCCCTGAAGCCCCACGGCCACGGCGATATCCACATGCTCCTCCACACGAGCGGCACCGCCCGCCGCCTCGCCGCCTCCGGCATCCGCCACCTCCTCTTCATCCAGGACACAAACGGCCAGGTCTTCAACGCCGCCCTCGCCGCCCTCGGCACTTCCGTGAAAAAAGGCTACGACTTCAACTCCATCGCCGTGAACCGCATCCCCGGCGAAGCCGTCGGCGGCATCGCCCGCCTGAAAAAACCCGGCGCGCCCGACCTCACGCTCAATGTCGAATACAACCAGCTCGACCCACTCCTGCGCGCCACCGTCAGCCCCGAAGGCGACACCCCCGACGCCCGCGGCTTCTCCCGCTTCCCCGGCAACATCAACCTCCTCGCCATCCGCATGGAGCCCTACCTCCGCGTCCTCGAAAAATCCTCGGGCATCATCGCGGAATTCGTGAACCCCAAGTTCGCCGACGCCACCCGCACCACATTCAAAAAACCCGCCCGCCTCGAAACCATGATGCAGGACCTCCCGAAACTTTTCCACTCGGGCGAAAAAACCGGCGTCACCGTCTTCGACCGCACCTGGTGCTTCAGCGCGTGCAAAAACAACCTCGCCGAAGCCGCCGCCAAAGTTTCCCAAAACGGGCCGCCCGAAAGCGCCTCCAGCGCCGAAAACGATTTCTACCTCGCCGGCCGAGAAAAACTCCGCATGGCCGGCATGGCCGTCGAAGACGCCCCCGCCACCACCATCCGCGGCATCCCGCTCGTCCCCGGCCCCCGCGCTATCCTCCGCCCGTCCTTCGCCCTCACGCTCGCCGATGTCCGCCAGCGCATCCACGGCGGAAAAATCTCCGGCGACGCCACCCTCGTCCTCGACGGCGACATCCACTTGGAAAACTGCACGCTCCCCCCGGGCTCCTCCCTCCTCATCCACGCCGCCCCCGGCGCCAAGGTCGCTGTAAAAAACCTCACCGTCTCCCCCGGTGCCCGCTACGAACTCGAACCTCTCACCGATTCCGAGTTGGACTCCGCCGAAGTCCCCGAGTTCCTCCGCATCCGCGGCTACCGCCTCCTCAACCAAGGCGCCAAGCTCCACCGGTTCGAAACCCCCGGCCACTGGACCCTCGATTCCACCTCTCTGTAGCCCACAGTTTTTTTGAGACTTTCAAAATCCGCTCCCAAAACTACGTTGAAGCTCTCGGAGCGCTAAACAGCGACCGAATCCGGAGGGGTGGCAGAGTGGTCGATCGCGCCGGTCTTGAAAACCGGAGGGCCGCAAGGTCCCGTGGGTTCGAATCCCACCCCCTCCGCCATAAAATCGCGAAGCGAATACACTCTTTTTGTGTGTGGGATGAGAACGCAGTTCGAGCGCCGCGCAGCGGCACAGACCGCGCAATGCGCGGCCTCGCAGAGGCGGAGGCTGTAAGCCGAATTCAATCCCACCCCCTCCGCCACAAACCGAGCGAAGCGCGAGTCCGAATCCGTGCGTGACGCCGCGAATCTGAAGCGCGAGCATTTTCACGTGAAAGCGCCGGTGAATCTTTTCGAGTTTGAGGATGTGGCGAGGGGGAAATTGCGGGCGGAGGCTTATGAATACTACGCCGGCGGGGCGAATGATGGGATCACACTTCGCGAGAACCGGAATGCCTATGAACGATTACGGCTGCGTTACCGCGTTCTGCGGGATGTTTCTTTGCGGGATTGTTCCACGACCGTGCTGGGTCAGCGGATTGCGTTTCCCGTGATGGTCGCTCCGACGGCTTTTCACAAAATGGCTTGCGGGGCAGGGGAGTGTGCGACGGCGCGGGCGGCCGGGCGCGCGGGAACTATCATGGTGATGAGCACGCTTTCGAATACGCTCATCGAAGATGTGGCCGCCGCAGCGACGGGGCCTCTGTGGTTTCAGCTCTACATTTACAAGGACCGCGGAGCCACGCTGGATTTGATTCGGCGGGCGGAGGCGGCGGGTTTTCAAGCGCTCGTGCTGACCGTGGACGCCCAGGTGTGGGGACGCCGCGAGGCGGATGTGCGAAATGGATTCAAACTGCCCGATGGATTGACGGTCGTAAATCTGGCCGAGCATGCGAAGGCCGCGTTTCCCGACGGCGTTTCGGGCTCCGGGCTCGCGGCGTATGTGGCGAAGATGCTCGATCCATCACTCACTTGGGATGATCTCGAGTGGTTGCGCGCTCAAACGAAACTGCCGGTTCTTGTGAAAGGCATCGTGCGCGGTGATGACGCCGCCTTGGCGATCAAACACGGCGCGGCAGGAGTGGTCGTTTCGAACCATGGCGGACGCCAGTTGGATACGGCTCCTGCGACCATCGAGGTATTGCCCGGCGTGGTGGATGCTGTTGCGGGTAAGGCTCCGGTTTTTGTGGACGGCGGCGTGCGGCGCGGGACGGATGTGATCAAAGCGGTGGCCCTGGGTGCGACGGCCGTGATGGTGGGTCGGCCGATCCTGTGGGGATTGGCGGCGGATGGTGAGGAGGGCGCGCTGGCTGTGCTCGAAATGCTGGCGGCGGAGTTCGATCTCGCCATGGCACTCTGCGGTGCGCGAAGCGTGAGTGAAATTCGCGGAGACCTTGTGGATTCCGCTCTCGCTCGCTGAGCCAATCAGGAAGTCTTTTTCAGTTCCGGCAACAGCGTTTTCAATTCCCCCACGCGGCGCGCAAAGAGGTCGAGCGTGGCCTGGACGGGAGCGGGGTCTGCCATGTCGACGCCGGCTTCGCGGAGGGTCTCGACCGGAAACTTGCTTCCGCCACTTGAGAGGAAGCCGAGGTATTTTTCGGCGTCTCCGGATTGGAGCACCTGCGTGGCAAGCGCGACGGCGGCCGAGAGCCCGGTGGCGTATTTGTAAACATAGAACGCGCTGTAGAAATGCGGGATGCGCAGGCACTCGAGTTCGAGTTCGTCGTCGAGCGAGAAGCGCGGGCCGAAGTAGGCATCGAGGAGGGCGCGGTAGGTTTTCCGCAGGGAATCGAGCGTGAGCGCGCGGCCGGACTCCTCGTCGGCGTGGGTGTCGCGTTCGAACTCGGCGAACATGGTTTGCCGGAAGAGCGTGCCGCGGATGTCGTCGAGTTGGCGGTTGATGATGAACGCGCGCATCGCGGGGTCCTTCGTTGTGGCGAGGAGGTGTTCGGTGAGGAGGACTTCGTTGAAGGTGGAAGCAACCTCCGCGAGGAAGATGGGGTAGTGGTGGTTTTGGAAGGATTGCGCGCGGCAGGAGCGCAGAGTGTGCATCGAGTGCCCGGCCTCGTGGGCGAGCGTGTAGACATCCGAAAACACATCCGCCTTGTAGTTCATCATGATGTAGGGCGGGCTCGTGTAGGTGCCGTGGGAAAAGGCGCCGCTGCGTTTGTTTTTGTTTTCGTAACGGTCGCACCAGCGCCCTTCCAGCAATCCATGGCGGAGCGTGGCGGTGTATTCGGCCCCGAGCGGCGCGAGGGATTGCACGACAAGGTCCACCGCCTCGTCCCATCCGACGCGGGTTTTCACGCCGCCGACAATCGGGACATAGGTATCGTAGTGGTGGATTTCCGGCAGTCCGAGCGCGGTGCGGCGCAACTCGAAGTAGTCGAACAGGGCGGGCAGGTTCGCCCGGACGGTCGAGATGAGGTTGTCGTAAATCGCAACCGGGATGTCGTCGGAGAAGAGGGCGGCTTCGCGGGCGCTGGCGTGGTTGCGCGCGCGGGCGTGGAAAATGTCGGCGCGCACGGATGCCGCCAGCGACGAGGCGAGCGTGTAGCGGTGGGCGGAAAACTCTTCGTAGAATTGGTGGAAGGCGGCCTTGCGCACGGCGGGTTCGCGGTCCTGCAGGAATGAGGAGAAGGAACTCTGCGTGAGTTCGCGTTCGCGCCCCTGGCCGTCGCGGAGCGTGCCGAAGCGCATGTCCACATTCGTGAGCTGCGAAAACGTTTCGCCGTGCCCGCGGATGGCGGAAGCCCCGAGCGCCAGCAGGCGTTCCTCTGCGGGGCCGAGGGTGTGTTTTTTCAGCCGCCGCAGCTTGCGGAGCGGAATCGTCCAATCCGCAAGGGCGGGGTCCGCGAGATAATCAGCGAAGCGGTCGTCGGGGATCGCTTGAATTTCGGGAGAGAGGAACGAGAACGCTTCGCCGACATGGACGAGGAGGTTGTCGAGGCGCGCCTCGCAATCGAGAGCGGCTGGGTCCGCGCTGTCACCGGCGACGCGGAGCGAGGCGAATTGGCTAAGTCGCTCGACGCGCTGGTCGATGGACTTTTCGAATTCCAGGCACTCGGCCAGGACGGCCGCCCCTTCGTTCAGGCGGCCGCGGAAACGCGAGATGGTGGCGTATTCCTCTTTGAGGGCCGCGAAGTCGGTTTCCCAATCCGCCTCGGAGGTATAAAGTGGCGTGAGGTCCCATTTGTCGGACTCGGGAACTTCGGAGCGGAGCGGCGTGGTTTGCATGGGTTCATGTAAATTCGAAACCAGGCGTGCGATCAAACTTTCCAAAGGCCCTTTTTGTTTCCACGGAACCTTCGGCTCTGCGAAGAATGGAGTATTGAAGATGAGTTGCCCGCTCCGCCTGCGCTTGTGCGCTTTCAGATTCCCCGTTCATGCTTGAGCAGTGGACCGAGTGGATGCGCCAGGCGATGGCGTGGATCGAACAAACCGGCCCGGTTGGCTGGGTGATCTTCATCGCTCTCTACGCGCTTTCCTGCGTGCTGTTTCTGCCTGGTTCGGTGCTGAGCTTCGGAGCCGGTGCTGTTTATGGATTTTGGGGTGGGGCGGTTCTGGTTTCGGCCGCCTCGGTCGTCGGGGCCTTGGCAAACTTCCTCTCCGCGCGGTTTTTGTTGCGGGGCTGGATGGAGAAAAAATTCGCCGGGAGCAGAAAATTCCAGGCCCTCAATCATGTCGCCACGAAGGACGCCTGGCGCATGATCATTCTCACGCGGATTTCACCGATTCTTCCGCACAGCTTGGTGAGTTGTGCGTTTGGTTTGTCGCGGATCGGCCTAGCGCGATTCACGGTTGCATCTTGGATCGGGTTTCTCCCAATCAGTGCGGCTTATTCCTACGGAGGTTCGATTCTCGGCCACATGGCCAAGGGAGGTCTTCATCAAGGCCCATGGGCCTGGCTCGCCTACACGCTGGAAATCGGCCTGACGGTGGCAATCACGCTTTGGATCACCCGCGCCGCCCACCGTGCACTCAAATCCACCTCACCGGAGGTTGTGGACGAGAGCGCCGGTTCTCCGAGTTGAGGCCGACCAGCGTTCGCCGGTTCAGGCCGCCTGCATTGTCGCGAGGACTTCCGCTTCGACTTCCTTGTAAAGTTTCGGGTCGGCCTTGAGCAGTTCCTTGGCAGCATCGCGGCCTTGGGCGATTTGGTTGCCCTTGTGGCTGAGCCACGAGCCGCGCTTTTCGATGATTCCCTTCTCGAGCGCGAGGTCGAGGAGCGAGCCGGTGTTCGAAATCCCCTCGTTATACATGATGTCGAACTCCGCCTCGGTGAAAGGCGGGGCGACCTTGTTTTTGACCACTTTGACCTTCGTGCGGTTGCCGGAGACCGAGCCGTCGCTGTTCTTGATCGCGCCGATGCGGCGGATGTCGATGCGCACGCTCGCGTAGAATTTGAGCGCCTTGCCGCCCGGGGTTGTCTCCGGGTTGCCGAACATCACGCCGATCTTTTCGCGGATTTGGTTTGTGAAAAGGCAGATCGTGTTGGCCTTCGAGATGAACGAGGTGAGCTTGCGGAGCGCGTTGCTCATGAGCCTCGCCTGCGCGCCCACCACGGCGTCGCCGATCTCGCCTTCGAGTTCGGATTTTGTCACGAGCGCGGCGACGGAATCGAGGACGATGATGTCGAGCGCGTTCGAGCGGACGAGCGTCTCGCAAATCCGCAGCGCCTCTTCGCCAGAGCTGGGCTGGGAGACGAGGAGTTCATCGAGGTTCACGCCGAGTTTGCGCGCGTAGCTGGGGTCAAGCGCGTGCTCGACATCGATGAACGCCGCGAGGCCGCCGAGCTTCTGCGCCTGCGCGATCGCCGTGAGGGTGAGTGTCGTTTTGCCCGAGCTTTCTGGCCCGTAGATTTCCACAATCCTGCCGCGGGGGAAACCGCCCACGCCGAGGGCGCGGTCGATCATGATATTGCCGGTCGGGATGGACTCGACCTGCGAAACCGTGGCGTCGCCCAAGCGGCGGATCGCCTCGGAGCCATAGTCTTTTTCGATTTGCTGGAGGGCGAGGTCGAGGTTCTTGAGTCGGGCGGAGTTCGCCTTGGCGGCGGGATTGGCTTCTTCGGTTTTGGGCATGGTTTTGAAAAGGTTGGGGCACGACTATGCCCCCCCCGAAAACCCCGGGGAACAAAAATCCGCCCAGCCTGCCGAAAAACCCCACCGCGCTTGATTGGGGGCGGCGCTTCCCCCATCGTTCCACCATGACTGCGGCACCCACGACCGACCTCATTTCCGAAATCCTCGAACTCAAGCGGGCCCGCAACGCCGTGATCCTGGCCCACAATTACCAGATCGCAGCCATCCAGGAGGTCGCCGATTTCGTGGGCGACTCCCTCGGCCTCAGCCAACAAGCCGCCGCCACGGACGCCGAGGTCATCGCCTTTTGCGGCGTCCACTTCATGGGCGAAACCGCAAAAATCCTGAACCCGAAAAAAACCGTCGTCATCCCGGACATGGCGGCCGGTTGTTCGCTCTCCGATTCCTGCCCGGCGGAAAAACTCGCCGCGTTCCTCGAGGCGAACCGGGAAAAAAACTACTACACCATCGCCTACATCAATTGCAGCGCGGGCGTGAAGGCGCTCGCCGATGTCATTGTCACCAGCGGCAACGCCGTGAAAATCGCCAACGCCGCCCCCGCCGGCCGCAACATCCTCTTCGTCCCCGACCAAAACCTCGGCGCGTGGGTCATCGAAAAAACCGGCCGGCCGATGGACCTCTGGCAGGGCAGTTGCTATGTCCATGTCGAGTTCACGCGCGACAGCATCCACCGCATCAAGTCGCAGCACCCCGGCGCCGTCACCGTCGCCCACCCCGAGTGCACGCTCGCCGTCCGGATGCTCGCCGACGAGGTTTGCTCGACCGAGCGCATGGTCACCTACTGCCGCGACAGTGCCGCGAAGGATTTCATCATCGTCACCGAGAGCGGCATGCTCCACCGCCTGCGCCGCGAACTCCCGCACAAGAACTTCATCCCCGGCCCCACCGACGCCTGCGCCTGCGCGGATTGCCGCTACATGAAAATGAACACGCTCGAAAAACTGCGCGACTGCCTCGCGAACCTCGAGCCGCAAATCCACATTCCCGAGGACATCCGCGCGCGCGCCGAACGCTCCGTCCGCCGAATGCTCGAACTTTCCAAATAGCGCCCACGCCCTTGCCCAAGGAACCCGACATCGAGGAAAGCCTCCGCGAAACCACCCGCTCGATTGCGGGGCATGCCGGCGTCGTCGGCGTGAAGCCCGTCCCGGGGAAATCCGCCATCGAAATCGAGTTCGACCCGGCCGCCCTCAGCGAGGCCGAACTCCGCCGCATCGTCGGCAGCCACACGCCGGACGCCACACTCCAAAAACGCACTCTGCGCCTCGATGGCAAAGCCTGCGAAGCCTGCGCGATCCGCCTCGAGGACAAGGTCAAAAAAATCCCCGGAGTGCGGAAAGCCACCGCCACCTACATCGGCCGTGTGCTTTGCCTCACCTTCGACGAGCGCGCAGGCGACGAACAAACCCTTCTTGAAAAAATCCGCTCCATCGGCGCAAAGGTCCGCCCCTACACGGTGGAATTGCCCGCCGCCGGCGAAACGCTCTGGAACCGCATCAAGTCGGGTTCGCTGAACGAGGAAATCTCGGTCGCCCTCGGCCTCCTCTTCCTCATCGCCTCGTTCATTGCCGAGCACGCGCACGGCCGCGACACCGCCCTCACCGGAATCCTCTACGCCGGCGCCTACATTTTTTGCGGACAGCAAGGGGTGCGCTCCGCCATTGCCTCCATCCGCGGCGGCGTCCTCGATGTCGATGTGCTCATGGTCCTCGCCGCCATCGGCGCCGGGATTGTCGGGCAGCCATTCGAAGGAGCCCTGCTGCTCTTCCTCTTCGCCTTCTCGAATGTGCTCCAGAGCTACGCACTCCAGCGCACCCAAAAAGCCATCCACTCGCTCCTGAAGCTCCGCCCCGAGAAAGCGCTCGTCCGCCGCAACGGCTCGACCGAACTCGTCCGCGTGGAAGACCTGCAAGTCGGCGAGGTCGTCCTGTTGCGCCCCGGCGAGCATGTGCCCGTGGACGGCACGGTGGTCGAAGGCTCCGGGCATGTGGACGAATCCAGCCTCACCGGCGAATCCATGCCGGTCAGCAAAACCGCTGGCAGCCCGCTCTTCGCCGGAACGCTGAACCAAAGCGGTGGCATGGAAATGAGCGTCGGCAAGCGCGCCGAGGATTCCACGCTTTCCCGGATGGTGAAGCTCGTCGAAGAAGCACAGGCGGAAAAATCCAAGACCCAGCGCTTCCTCGAACACGCTGAGCAATACTACGCCACCGGCGTGATCGCCTTCACGGCACTCGTCTTCCTCGTTCCGTTCCTCGCGGGCTGGTCGCCGTTCGACGAGGCGTTTTACAAGGCAATGACCGTGATGGTCGTCGCCTCGCCCTGCGCGCTTGTCATCAGCACCCCCGCAACCGTCCTCTCCGCCATCGGCGGCGCCGCCCGCCGGGGCATCCTGATCAAAGGCGGCTCGCACCTCGAAAGCACCGCGCAAATCGACATCGTCGCCTTCGACAAAACAGGAACCCTCACCGCCGGAAAGCCCGTTGTTACGCACATCGCCGACGCCACGGGCGCCCATGCCCTCGATGGAAAACTCGCGCCCGCGCTCCTCGAAACCCTCGCCGAAGCCGCCGCGCTCGAATCGAAATCCGAACACCCGCTCGCCCACGCCATCGTCCGCAGCGCGGGCGCACTGGGTTTGCAAATCCCCGAAGCTACCGTTTTCCAATCCACCGCCGGCAAGGGCGCCGAAGCCACCGTCCGCGGAAAACGCCTCGTCGCTGGCAGCGAGAGGTTCTTCACCGAACTCGGCGCTGCAAACATGGAGCCCACCGCCACCCACGCCGCCCCGCTTGCGAAGAAAGGGCGCACCTGCGTTTGGATCGGCTCGCGCGAGGGAGACAAAGTCACCGTCCTCGCCGTCCTCGCACTCGCAGACACCCTTCGCTCCGGGGCCGCCGAGATGGTCGCCCGCCTCCACCGCACCGGCGTGAAAAAAGTCGTCATGCTTACGGGTGACCAGCGCGCGGTTGCCGAATCCATTGCCGAAGAAGCGGGTGTGGACGAGGTCCGCGCCGGCTTGCTGCCCGCCGACAAGGTTGCCGCCATCAAGGAACTCAAAAAATCCGGCCGCGTGATGATGGTCGGCGACGGCGTGAACGACGCGCCAGCCCTCGCCACGGCCGACATCGGCCTCGCGATGGGCGCCGCCGGAACCGACATCGCCATGGAAACCGCCGATGTGGTCCTGATGGGCGACAAGCTTGAGAACATCCCGCTCCTCCTCGGCATGGCGCGCCACGCCAAGCGGGTCCTCATCCAAAACCTCACCTTCGCAGGCGGCGTGATCGTCGTCCTCCTCATCGCGGCCTTTGGAATCAATCTCCCGCTCCCCATGGGCGTCATCGGCCACGAAGGCAGCACGGTCCTCGTCTGCCTGAACGGCCTCCGCCTACTCGCTTACAAACCCAAGAGTTGAGCGCGCCGCAGGCGCAGGGCGTTGAGCACGACCGAGAGCGAACTCAGCACCATCGCGAGCCCCGCCACCATCGGGTTCAAAAGGATTCCGAAAGCCGGATAAAAAACGCCCGCTGCCAGAGGGATTCCGAGCGTGTTGTAGGCGAAGGCAAAAAACAGGTTTTGGCGGATGGTGCGCATCATGGCACGGGAGAGTCGCACCGCCCGCGCTATTCCGCCGAGGTCGCCTTTCACCAGTGCCATGCCTGCGCTCTCGATGGCGACATCCGTCCCATTTCCCATGGCGATTCCTACATCTGCCGCTGCCAGTGCCGGGGCATCGTTGGTGCCATCGCCAGCCATTGCCACGGTCCGCCCGCCGGATTTCAGCCCGGCGACGATTCGGTTTTTTTCCGCTGGCAAAACGGCGGCGTGGACTTCTTCGATGCCCAACTCGCGGGCAACGAGGTTCGCAGCGGCGGGTTGGTCTCCCGTCACAAGGACAATTCGAATGCCCAAATCGCGAAGCCCGCGCACAGCCTCGGCTGCTCCGGGCTTCAAGGAATCCGCAACTTCCAGGAAACCTGCGAAGCGGCCATCGATGGCCACAAAAAGAAAAGTTCCTGCCGTAGGACCCAGGAGGGCGCTGCTTGTCAGAGCCGGGTCGGTTTTCGCAAACACACCAGTCCGGCTCTGACAAGCAGAGCCCTCCTCGCCAAGCGTAACGCCGAGCGATTCGAGGAAATTAAATTTCCCGATGGCAACATCACGCCCCTCCACCACCCCGCGGATTCCCATACCGGTCGTGGACACAAAATCCACCACCCTCGGCGGTGCGCCCGCGAATGCCTCCACCACGGCGCGCCCGAGCGGATGCTCGCTTGCCGACTCCAAGCCCGCCGCAAGCCGCAGGATTTCGCCTTCCGAAAATCCCGGCTCACCATGGCACCGCACCAAGCGCGGCTTCCCGGCGGTGAGCGTTCCCGTTTTGTCGATGGCGAGGACCGTGGCTTTCGCGAGGTTCTGCATGGCGGCTGCGTTGCGGATGAGGATTCCCGAGGAAGCACCGCGCCCGATTCCCGCCACCACGGCCACCGGGGTCGCCAATCCCAGCGCGCAGGGGCAGGCAATGACCAAGACGGAAACCGCATTCGAAACCGCCAAGGGCAGGCTGAATGCCAGCCACGCAAAAAATGTCACCACCGCCGCCACCAGCACCGCAGGCACGAACCAAGCGGAAACCTTGTCTGCAAGGGCCTGCATGGGCGCCCGGCTCCGCTGGGCTTCACCAACAAGCGAGACGATTTGCGCAAGGACCGTTTCCGCCCCGACTTTCGATGCCCTCATCACAAACGACCCGTTTATGTTCATGGTTCCGCCAGTGGCGTGGTTGCCCAGTCGCTTGTCCACCGGGAGGGGTTCTCCGGTGAGCATCGATTCGTCCACGGTTCCCGAGCCTTCTACAACCACGCCGTCCACCGGCACCTTCTCCCCCGGCCGCACCCGCAAGAGGTCGCCGGGTTTCGCATCCGCAAGGGGGATGTCGCGTTCGCCCGATTCCGAAACGAGCCGCGCGGTCTTTGGTGCGAGCGAAACCAGCGAACGGATGGCTTCCGAGGTTTTTCCCCGCGCGCGCAGCTCGAGGACTTGCCCGAGGAGGACGAGCACCGTGATGACGGCAGCCGATTCGAAATAGAGGTCTGGCGCACCACCATGCGCCCCGGCCGGGAACGCCCATGGAAAAAGGACGGCGGCTTCGCTGTAAACCCACGCCGCGCCGACCCCGAGCGTGGTGAGAGCGAACATGTCGGGCGAGCGGTTCAGGAACGATTCCCAGCCCGCCTTCCAAAGCGGCGCGCCGCACCAAAGCACCACCGGCAGGCTGAGCAGCATCTGCGCAATCCTGGCGCCGTTCCCGTGAACCCACTCGGCACCGTGGAACCACGGAAGCATCGGCGCCATTGCCAAAAAGAAAATCGGCACCGTGAAAACCATGCCCACGGCGAAGCGCCGTGAGAAATCGGGGAGTTGGGATTCCCCGCCGCCGTGGCAGCACGCGGCCATCAGGGCTTGTCGAGGATTCCCGTCGAGGCGCGGGGCAGTAGCTGGTCGAGCGTGAACTCCTCGGTCTTGCCGCCGAGCGTGGAGAGAATGATGGGGAGCGACGGGTTGAATTCCGCCATCACCTGCCGGCAGGCGCCGCAGGGGCTCACCGGCTCAGAGGTGTCCGCAGCCACGGCGATGCAGCGGAAGTCGCGCTTGCCCGCCGCCACGGCTGCTCCGATGGCAACGCGTTCGGCGCAAATCGTGAGGCCGAAGCTGAGGTTTTCCACATTGCAGCCGGTGAAGACCGAACCGTCCGCGCACTCGAGTGCAGCACCGACGAAAAAATTCGAATACGGCGCGTGGGCGTGGAGGCGCGCCGCTTTGGCGGCTTGGACAAGGGAATCGCGGTCCATGCCCGCAACATCGTCCGACACCCCGCGCCCGTCGATTTTTTTCCAAACCCCCCGTTGCATACTGAGCGGCGATGTGTTTATTGCGGCAGCATGAAGCGGAAAGCCGACGACGCATTGCCGACGCGGGCCGTGGTGGCGGAACTCTCGAAATTCCGCAAGGTCGCCCGCGCGTCCATCGACGCCCACCGCCGGCGGGTGGAAGCCGAACTCGACGCGGTCCGCCAAAAAGTCGAGGCGCTCGCGGAGGCGAACAAAACCTCCGATGGCCGCGGCCGCGACCTCCGCGACATGCTCACGCTGCTGCGCTCCCACAAAATCGACCCCACCAAGGGGCGCCGGAAGGATTTGAAAAAAATCGAATCCCTCGCGGAAGACCTCTCCATGCTGTGCGAACGGTGGTGAGGCTGGTTTGCGCGGCGCTGGTTTTCGGGGCGTCGCTGTGTTTTGCTGAAGGTATGGAAGAACAACACGCGGTGCTGGGCGGTGGCTGTTTTTGGTGCGTCGAGGCGGTTTACGAGGGCGTGCCCGGCATCAAGTCCGTCGAGAGCGGCTACGCGGGCGGGCGCACGCCGAACCCGACCTACGAGGAAATTTGCACCGGAAAAACCGGCCACGCGGAAGTGGTGCGGATCGCTTTCGACCCGGCGGTGGTTTCCTATGAAAAAATTATCGACCTCTTTTGGGATGCTCACGACCCGACGACTCTGAACCGGCAGGGCGCCGATGTGGGCACGCAATACCGCTCCATCATCATCGCGGCGGACGAAGCCCAGCGCGCCGCAGCCGAGAAATCCAAAGCTGCCGCGAAAGCGCGCTTCGACGACCCGATTGTCACGGAGATCACCGGACCCGCGGAGTTTTTCCCCGCCGAGGAATACCATCAGGATTTTGCCTCGCGGAATCCGGGGCACCCGTATGTGCGGGCTGTGATTGCGCCGAAGCTTGGAAAAGTTCGGAAGGAGTAGGCTTCCCTACTCCAGCGCGAGCGAAAGGAGGGAGGGTTCCTCCACGGTGACCAGAAGGTCGATGCCCGCTGCGGAGTCGAAAACTTCGGCGTAGGCGAGTTCGGTGGACGGGGTGGGGGATTCGAGGAGGCTCATGGCGAATGCCGCTGCGAGCAAGGCGAAGGCGGCGGAGGGAATCCAGCGGGGGAGGCTAAAAAGCGGGGCGGGGGACGAATTGCGGATGGCGCGGGCGACATTGCGCGCGAAAAATGGCGACGGCTCCACGGCGGTGGAGCGGCCGAGCAGGCGCCAGAGGGCGTCGTTTTCCGGGAATTCGCCGTTCATGCGGGATCAAACACGGCAAACGCCCGGAAGTTGCGCGGAAATCACATCTCGTGCGCGTCGAGGAATCCCTCGAGCTGCCGGATGCGGGTGGGGTGGCGCATTTTCCTGAGCGCCTTCGCCTCGATCTGGCGGATGCGTTCGCGGGTGACTTTGAACTGGCGGCCGACCTCTTCGAGCGTGCGGCTGTAGCCATCGACGAGGCCGAAGCGCTGCTCGAGGACCTGGCGCTCGCGCTCGGTGAGGGTTTCGAGCACATCCTTGATTTTGTCCTTGAGCAGGACGATCGCGGCCATGTCGGCGGGGTTTTCCGCGCCTTTGTCCTCGATGAAGTCGCCGAAGCTGGTGTCGTCGCTGTCGCCCACGGGCGCCTGCAGCGAGATGGGCTGCTGGGCCATCTTGAGGACGGCGCGGACGCGTTCGACGGGGAGCTGGATTTCGTCGGAAATTTCCTCCGGGGTGGGCTCGCGGCCGTATTCCTGCACGAGCTGCTTCTGCACGCGGATCAGCTTGTTGATGGTCTCGATCATGTGCACCGGGATGCGGATGGTGCGTGCCTGGTCGGCGATCGAGCGCGTGATGGCCTGGCGGATCCACCAGGTGGCGTAGGTGGAGAACTTGTAGCCGCGGCGGTATTCGAATTTTTCGACCGCCTTCATGAGACCCATGTTGCCTTCCTGGATGAGGTCGAGGAACGAGAGGCCGCGGTTCGTGTATTTTTTCGCGATGGAAATCACGAGGCGCAGGTTCGCCTCGACCATTTCGGTTTTCGCCTTGAGGGCGCGCTTGTGCCAGACGCGGAGGGCGTCGTGCTGGGCGGCGAGTTCGACGGGGGAGAGCCAGAAGCGGCGCTCCATGTCCTTCAACTCGGCGGAGTGCTGGCGCTTGAGCTTCTCGTTCCGGTTTTTCGAACTCTTCGCGTATTCCTTTTGGATGTTCGCAACGGCGCGGTGGTTCTCCTCGACGAGGGTGACAAAGTCCTCGATGACCTTCTGCTTGTAGAAAAATTTCGGGTAGAGCTTTTGGAGGCTGTCGACGGCGCGCTCGAATTTCTTGCGCTTGTCGGCCTTGGTGGGGGTCTTCGCGAGGTCGGCGTAAAGTTTGGAAACCGCTTCGGTCTGGCGGCGGACCTGGGTGCAGAGGCGGGGGAGCGCCTTCATGTAGCTGTCGCGGCTCTCGATTTTCTTGTCGAGGATCACGCGGTCGAAGCGCTCGCGCTGGTCGATGAGCTTTTGCGCGAGGTCCACATGGGCGCGGGCCGTGAAGCCGAAGCGGTAGAGGATTTCCTGGACCTTCAGCTCGGCGTCCTCGATGCGCTTGGAGATTTCCACCTCCTGCTCGCGGGTGAGGAGCGGGACCTGGCCCATTTGCTTGAGATACATCCGGACGGGGTCGTCGAGGATGTCGAGCTTGGTGTCGGCTTTTTCGTCCTTCTCCTCTTTCTCTTCCTTTTCCTCTTTTTCGTCCTTCTCCTCCTCTTCCTCGGCGTCCTTGCGGACCTCCTTCACGCGGTCGACATCGGAGGCCTGGATGATCTCGATTTCGACGGCGCGGAGCTGGCCGATGATCGATTCGAGGTGGTCGGGGTTGTGGACGCCCTCGGGGATGTGCTCGTCGATGTCCTCGTAGGTGAGGTAGCCCTGCTCTTTCGCGAGGCGGATGAGTTCGCGGACCTTGTCCTGGATCATCCGCGGGATGTCGACGAGGGCGGGGGCTGCGCCGTTGGATTCGGGCTGGACGGGTTTTTTGGAATTTTTCGGAGCCGGCTTGGCGGCGGGTGCGGGGGCCGGCTTGGCCGTTGGTTTCGCGGGGGCCGGGGGGGCTTTCTTGGCGGCCGGGGCGGGTTTGGAAGCTTTTGCGGGGGGTGGCGCTTTTTTCGCGGGTGCGGGCTTCTTGGAAACGGGCTTCGGCGCGGGCTTTTTGGCTACGGGTTTTTTCGCGGCCGGCTTGGGGGAAGGTTTGGGTGCGGGTTTCTTGGCGGCGGGCTTTTTGGAAACCGGCTTGGGAGCGGGCTTTTTGGCCGGCTTCTGGGGTTTGGATGGCTTGGAAGGTTTCGCTGCCTTTTTTGCGCCGGCGGGGGATTTTTTGGCGGGTTTGGCGGACTTTTTGGACGGAGATTTGGGCTTGGTTTTCAAACTTTTCGGCTTTTGACCCCGGTCAAACGGGCTGCGGAACATCCGCCACGCGGATTTTCAGGTCAAGGATTTGTTTTTGGATGGTTTGGCGCTCGGCGGCGGGCACGGAGGGGTCGGCGAGGCGGCTTTTCAGCCCCTCCATGCGGGCGGCGAGGGATTGGATTTGGAAGCCGCGGTGGGTGGTCATGGCGCGTTCGAGCGGGTTCGCAATGGCATGGCGCTGGTCGAGCCCGGCCAGCAGGCGTTCCTCGGCGGCAGTGAGGTTCGCGGCGGCTGAGGCGGGCAGGGGCGCGCCGTCGGGGAATTCGGCGCGGGCGATTTTGTCGACGAGCGAACCGGCGCTTTCAAAAGTGGAGGCGGGTTCTTGCGTGCGGAGCCATTCGCGGACTTCGGCGCTGGCGAGCGCGGTGCGGCAGAGGACGGCCATGGCGGGCGTCATTTCGAGGGCCTCGGCGGCGGGCTGGGAGGGTTCGTTTTTGTCGGAAGTTTCCTGGGTGTTCGGCGCCTTCATCGAGGCGCGGATGGCGGATTGGGGCAGCGCGAGGCGGGCGGCGATGTCGCCGATGGTGGACTCGCGCAGGGCGGCGTCCTTGATGAGCGCCAGGGCGGGGCCGATCCGGCGGACGAACCGGGATTTGCCCGCCGAGTCGGAGAGCTCGGTGGCGGATTCCGCAAGGGAGTGTTCGAAGTAGCCTGCGGCCGCCGCAACGAGGCTGGAAAAGGCTTCGGCGCCGTTTTTGCGGATGAGCGAATCGGGGTCCTCGCCGTCGGGCAGTGCGGCGACCTTGACTTGCAGCCCTTGCGAAAGGAGCGAGAGGACCGAGCGCTCTGCGGCTTTTTTGCCCGCGGGGTCGGAGTCGAAACAGAGCACGACGGTTTCGACATAGCGCTTGAGGGTGCGCGCCTGGTCGGCCGTGAAGGCGGTGCCCTGCGGGGCGATCACATTTTTCACGCCGGCGCCGTGGGCGGAGATGAGGTCGATTTGCCCTTCGCAAACAATCGCGGAATTCGCGGCGACGAGGTCGCGCTTGGTTTTGTCGAGGCCATAGAGGACGCGGCCCTTTGTGAACAGCGGCGTTTCGGGGGAGTTCACATACTTGGCGGCTTTCGGGTCGGCGGAAAGCGTGCGGCCGCTGAAGGCGATGGTTTCCCCGATATCGTTCCGGATGGGGAACATGATTCGGTCGCGGAAGCGGCTGTAGAGCGGGCTGGACGGCTGGTCGTCCTTCGCGGAGGCGAGGCCGCTTTGCGCGATTTCGCCTTCGGTGAATTTGCGCGAGCGGAGGTGGTCGAGCGCGGCATCCCAGGAGTCGGGCGCGTAGCCGAGTTGCCAGGCTTTTGCGGTTTCCGCGCCGAGTCCGCGCGACTTCAGGTAGTCCCGGGCGCGTGCGGCTTCGGGGGTTTTCAGGAGGTTGTTGTGGAACCAGGCGGCCGCTTCCTCATGCAGTGATAGCAACCGCCGGCGGAGGTCGTGCCGCTTCGCTTCGTCGGGGGAGGGGGCTTCCTCGACAATCGGGATGCCTGCGCGCTGGGCAAGCCTGCGGACCGCCGTGGGGAAATCCACATGCTCGTAGTCCATCACGAACCGCAGCACGCCGCCGCCGGCCCCACAGCCGAAGCAATGGTAGGATTGCCGCGAGGGCGTGACATGGAAGGACGGCGTCTTTTCGCGGTGGAACGGGCAAAGCGCGCGGAAGCTCGTCCCGGCGCGCTTCAGCGGGAAATACGAGCCGATCAAATCGACGATATCGGTGGCGTCGGCAACGCGCTGGATTGTTTCCTCCGAGATGAAACCCACGGGCGGAAATTACCTTGCGGGGGCATGCGGTGCGAGTGAGATTTCCGTGCCGTGAAAACGCTCGCAGCCATACTCGCCATCCTGCTCGCGATGCCCGCCGCCCGCGGGGAGGAAGCCAAAATCGAGACCGGGTCCGTGGTTGTCGTGCCCGTGGAGGGCATGGTCAGCGAGGCGCAGTTTTTCTTCCTGAGGCGGGTGTTGAAAAAGGCGGAGTCGGTCGCGGCGGCCGGGATCATTTTCGACATGGACACACCCGGCGGGGACCTCAAGGCGACGGAAAAAATCGTGCAGATGCTTTCGAAAAGCCCGGTGCCGGCGTTCACCTATGTGAACACCAACGCCGGTTCGGCCGGCGCGTTGATCGCGATGGGGACGAAGAAAATCTACATGGCGCCCGTCAGCGCGATCGGGGCCGCGGCGCCTGTGGCGGGTTCGGGGCAGGAAATCCCCGAGACGATGAACGCGAAGATCGTATCGTATTTTTCCGGCTACTTCCGGAGCGTGGCGCAGAAAAACGGCTACCACCCCGAGTTGGTGGACGGGTTTATGAACCTCGACAAGGAGGTGAAGGTCGGCGGCGAGGTCATCAACCCCAAGGGCGCCCTCCTCACGCTCAGTGCGCAGGAGGCGACGCGTGTCATCGAGGGCAGACCGCTCCTGGCGAGCGGAATCGCCGCCGATGTGGAGGAGGTCGCTGCGCTCTGCGGTTTGGCGAAGGACAAGATTGTCAAAGTCGAGCCCTCGGGTTTCGAAACCCTCGCCCAGTGGATCACGATGCTCGCACCGATCCTTCTGCTCGGCGGCGTGGTCGGCGCCTACCTGGAATTCAAAGCGCCGGGCTTCGGCGTGGCGGGGATCATCTCGGCGATCTGCTTCGCGCTGTTCTTCGGCGGGCATTACATCGCCGGGCTGACCGGGCTCGAAATGGTGGCGATCTTCGTCCTGGGAATCGTTTTCATCCTTTTGGAATTCCTGCTTTTCCCGGGGGTGGTCGTCCTCGCACTCGGCGGAGCGCTGATGGTCCTGGTGGCGCTCTTTTTCGCGATGGCAGATTTCTATCCCGCCCAACCTGTGGACCTTTCCTTCGACTTCCTGCTCGTTCCGATGATGAATATTTCGATTGCCCTCATCGGTGCGGTTTTCGTGGTTGCATTCCTCGCCCGGTTCCTTCCCGAAATGCCGCTGATGCGGCGGTTGTTCCTTTCCTTCACCCAGCCAAAAACCCAATCCGCCGTTGGTGCTGCGATCCCGCCCCCACGAGTGGCGCCTGGCGACACCGGTGTTGCCTTGACCATCCTCCGCCCCGCCGGGCGTGCGGAGATCGGCGGCTCGGTGGTCGATGTCTTGACCGGCGGCGATTTTATCGAAGCAGGAACGCGCGTGCGGGTTCTGTCCGCCAGCGGTCCGAGCGTGGTTGTCGGGCGCGATGTTTGAACCGCTGAGCCCTGCCTGCGCTATTGCGTCGGGGCGCCGCTTGTGGGATTGGGAATCCGAATGAAAACCCTCGTCACCGGCTCCTCCGGCCTCATCGGGTCCGAGGTTTCGATTTTCTTCGCGAAACAGGGCTGCGCCATCCACGGCGTGGACAACAACCAGCGCGCCGAGTTTTTCGGCCCGCAAGGCGACACGCGCTGGAACCAAAAGCGCCTGCTCGAAGCGATCCCCGGCTTCACCCACCACGAACTCGACATCCGCAACCGCCAGGGCGTCCTCGACCTCGTCGCCTCGCTCAAGCCCGACATCATCATCCATACGGCCGCCCAGCCCTCGCACGACCGCGCCGCAGCGATCCCGTTCGACGATTTCGACACCAACGCCGTAGGCACATTGAACCTTCTCGAAGCCACCCGCCGGTCCTGCCCCGAGTCCCCGTTCGTGCACATGTCCACGAACAAAGTTTACGGCGACAGGCCGAATTCCATCCGCTTGAAGGAACTCGAAACGCGCTGGGACTACGACGACCCTGCCTACGAACACGGCATCGCCGAGGATTTTTCCATCGACCAGTCGAAGCACTCGCTCTTCGGCGCATCGAAGGTCGCCGCCGATGTCATGGTCCAGGAATACGGGCGCTATTTCAATATGCCCACCTGCTGCCTGCGCGGCGGTTGCCTCACGGGGCCGAACCACTCCGGCGTCGAACTCCACGGGTTCCTCAGCTACCTCGTCAAATGCAACCTCGAGGGGCGCGAATACAAGGTCTTCGGCTACCAGGGCAAGCAGGTCCGCGACAACATCCACAGCGAAGATGTCGCGCGCTTCATGTGGGAATTCTGCAAGGCCCCGCGCTCCGCGGAAGTCTACAACCTCGGCGGCGGCAAACAAAATTCCTGCTCGATCCTCGAGGCCTTCCAAACCGCCGAATCGTTCACCGGGAAAAAGCAGGTTTTCACCTATGTGGACCAAAACCGGATCGGCGACCACATCTGCTACTACAGCGATCTCCGGAAAATGAAATCCCACTACCCCGCCTGGGACATCACGGTCACCCTCGAAGAAACGATCCGCCAAATCGTCGAAGCCTGGAAAACCCGCGGCTGATTTCCGCCATGCGCCAATACCGCCCGAACATTGAACGGCAAAAACTGCTTTATTCCCGGATGAAATCGCGGGCTTTGTTGCGGCGCTTGCAGGGCAAGCCGCCCGTCAACACGGCGGTTGCGGAAGGGCGCCGACAAATCCCCGACAATTCCCAACCCTGGCTGCCCGGCGGGGTGACTTGCCTGGCAGATGCGATGTGGGTCTCGGACCGAATCAAGGAAGACATGGAACGATGGAACCCCCCTCTGCAACGGACCAATTGATTCGCCGCGTCGCATCCAAAGGCCGTGTCTTGTCGCTCGGCGGCCTTGCTGTCATCGCCCACGGACTGCCGCGCAACACCCACGATGCCGACATTTGGATAGACCCCATGGAATCGATTGCCAAATGGGCGTCGTTTGTTGGTTCGATCGTCTATTCGACCGAAGGTGCCAAGCCTGTTGCGATGGCGGTTTGGACGCCAATTGCCGAAACGGATTTCGAACAGGTCGTTGCCCGGGATGGTGCATTCAGGATCAATGGGCTGGACCGTCCCTTGGACATTTTCCGCGAACCCAACGAACTTCCAATCGAGGAGTTTGATGCGGCTTGGGGACGGGCCGCCGAACTCGCCGATGGCACGAGGTTGCCCGACGAAATCGACCTGTTGATGACGAAACAACTCACGAACCGTGCCAAGGACGCCATGGACATCGAATTCCTCGAAAACAAAGCGGAGGCGCGTTTCCTTGCCGAAATCCCTGGTGCTACAGAAGGGCGCGCATTTGAAATGCTAGGACGCTTCCTCACGCCCAAAGTTGCGGAGGCGGCGCTCGCGCACCCATCCAAGTCGGTTCGGGAACTCGGGCACCGGTATTTGCGTGAACTCGCCGCCGACGGGGACCCCTTCGCAGCCGACATTTTGAAAAACCTTTCCAACTGACATGCCCCTTCCCGCAAAAAGGTCCCCGGCTTCGTCTTCGCGCGCGGGTTTGAAGGTTCTGGTCACCGGCATCTGCGGGTTTGCGGGTGCCGCCATCGTGCGTTCCCTGCTCGGGCACCGCCAAGGGATCCGCATTGCCGGCCTCGACAACCTTTCGCGGCGCGGCAGCGAGACGAACATCGAACCGCTGCAACAACTCGGTTGCGAAATCCACATCGGCGATGTGCGCGACCGCAGGCTGCTCGAATCCCTGCCGCCCGCGGATTGGATCATCGATTGCGCCGCGAACCCGAGCGTGTTGGCCGGCGTGGATGGGTCGTCCAGCCGCGACCTGGTGGACCAAAACCTCTACGGCACCGTCAACCTCCTCGAACTCTGCAAAACCTGGAAAGCCGGCTTCACCCTGCTCTCCACCAGCCGCGTTTATTCCATCCCCGCGCTGGCTTCGCTTCCGATCCAGGAAACCGGCGAACGATTCGCCCTCCCGCCCGAGGCGAAGGGCCCCGGTTGGTCGCACCGCGGCATCACCGAGGAATTTTCCACCACCCCACCGGTGAGCCTCTACGGGAGCACGAAGCTTTGCTCCGAGTGGCTCGCGCTCGAATACGGCGACGCGTTCGGTTTCCCCGTTTGGATCAACCGCTGCGGCGTCCTTGCCGGCGCGGGGCAGTTTGGCAAGGCGGACCAAGGGATTTTTTCCTACTGGATCCATTCGTGGGCCGCGAAGCGCCCGCTCAAATACATCGGCTTCGGCGGCTCGGGGCTCCAGGTCCGCGATTGCCTGCACCCGCGAGACATTGCCCCGTTGCTGCTCCTGCAAATCGACTCGCCCACAGAGGGGCGCCCGCGCATCGTGAACCTTGCCGGGGGGCTGGAAAACTCGATGTCCCTGCGCGAACTCTCCGCCTGGTGCGCCTCGGCGCTGGGTCCCGCGGCGGCGTTCAACGACCCTGCAAAAATTTCCACCGCGCGCTCGGGGCGCCCGTTCGATATCCCCTGGGCGGTCCTCGACTCCTCGCTCGCCGCGTCCACATGGGATTGGCGCCCGGCCACGCCGCTCGCGGAAATCCTCGCGGAAATCCGCCTCCATGCGGAACAAAACCCCGCTTGGCTGGACCTCGTGGCCGCCTGACAACGCAACGATGATTGCCATCGCCGGTGCAGGACTCTCGGGACTCTCCTGCGCCCTCGCCCTCCACCGCCGCGGCAAAAAATGCACCGTCTTCGAGGCCTTGGGCTCCGTCGGCGGGCGCCAACGCACGGCACGGCACGGCGGGTTCACCCTCGACCACGGTTTCCAAGTCGTCCTCGATTCCTACAAGTCCGTTTCCGCCGTTTGCGAAATTCCCACGCTCGACCCGCGCCATTTCGAGTCGGGCGCCATCGTGCATGCTTGCGGGCGCACGATGCGGCTCCGCAGCCCGATGGAAAACCCGGCCGCGGCAGCCTTCTCGCCCGTCCTGCCTTTCCCCGACAAACTCCGCCTCGCGCTCCTGGGCCTCGAAATCCTCTGCACTCCCGATTCCAAGCTGCTCGCCCGTTGCGCATCGCCCAGCGACCAATCCACCCGCGACTTCCTCTCCGGCCGCGGTTTTTCACCGGCATCCATCGGGCGGTTTTTCCAACCCTTCTTCGGCGGGGTGCTCCTCGACAACGCCCTCTCATCGAGCGCCGGGCTTTTCCTCTACTACCTGAAAAAATTCTGCACCGGCCGCGCGTGGGTCCCCGCCGGGGGCATCCAAGCGCTCCCCGAGTCCATCGCCGCCCAGCTCCCGGCGGGAACCATCCGCTTCCACAGCCGCGCCATGGAAATCCGCGGAAACACGCTCCTCCTCGAATCCGGCGAACGCATCGAATTCGACCAAGCCGTCCTTGCCCTCGACGAACCCTCGCTGCACCGGCTCCTGCGCCTGCCAGCCCCGCCGCCGGCGCCGGGCGTTTCGGTGGTTTATTTCGAGTCCAGCGAATCCCTCTACCCGCAGCGCTGCATCGTCCTGCCTGCGGGGGCGGACCGGCTCGTCCGCCATTTCGTCCAAACCACAAACATCGCCCCGGAATTCGCCCCGCCCGGCAAGCACCTCATTTCCGCCACAGTCCTCGGCCCCGAATGCAACCCCGAGGCCGCCCTGCGCGAAATCGCCGAAGTTTTCCCGAAAGCCGCTTCCTGCCTCCGCCACCTTGAAACCATCCGCGTGCCATATGCGGTCCCAGCCCAGCCGCCCGGCTTCGCTGCGAAAACGCCGCCGCCGCTTCCCCCGAATGTCCACGCTTGCGGCGACTGGCGGAACGGGGCGAGCATTGAAACAGCCATCCGCTCGGGGCTCGAACTGGCGGAACGACTATGACCCCCGCACTCTCCACATGCTGGAACTCATGGCGCCACAACGACGGCCGCCCGATGATCGAGGAAATCCTCCAACTCGGTTTCGACACGATTGAAATCAGCCATGGCATCCGCTCCTCGCAGCTCGAAGGCATCCTGCAGGCCCGCGAGCGCCACAAATTCCGGATTTCGAGCGTCCACAATTTCATGCCCATGCCGATCGAGGTGCAGACCGACTCGCCGGATTGCTACGAATTCACCTCGCACCGCCCGAAGGACCGCGAACGCGCGCTGCGCCTCACGCTCGCCACCATCGATTGGGCGGCGAAACTCGAAGCCCCGTTCGTGGTCGTCCACACCGGCCGCATCCGCTCGCTCAACCTCACCGCCGGCCTGCGCAAATCCATCGAGAAGGGCAGGGTCCACACCCGCCGCCATGTCCGGGAAAAACTCGCCGCCCTCCGCGCCCGCGAGGCCGTTGCCGAGGCCCACAACGCCCGCGTGCTCGAGTTCCTCGTCGAAGCCGCCGACCACGCCGGCAAGCGCGGCGTCAAGCTCGGCATCGAGAACCGCGAATACTACGAGGCCGTCCCGCTCGAGCGCGAATTCGCGAATTTCCTCCAGCGCCTTGAGTCGCCCCACGCCGGCTATTGGCACGATTTCGGCCACGCGCAGATCAAGCACAACCTCGGCCTCATCGACCACGCCCAGCACCTCGCCGCCATGTCCCCCATGCTCCTCGGTTGCCATGTGCACGACACGCGCTGGCCGTTCCGCGACCACTGCCCGCCCTTCACCGGCCAGACGCCCTTCGAGCGCCTCGTCCCGCTCCTCCCCGCAAAAACCACCGTCGTTTTCGAGATGTCCCCGCGCACCGAGACGGCCGACCTGCTCCAGGCCGCCGCCGAGTGGAAGCGGCGCTTTTGCTGAACTCCTCCTTGCCGCGCGGCGCGGCCCTGTGGTTCCCTGCACGGTCCGCGATTCCATGAAACGCCACCTCGCCACCGCGCTCCAGGCCGCCGTCACCATCTGCCTCCTCTGGTGGATTTTCCGCAACCCCGCGCAAAACCAAAAAATGCTCGAGGCCCTTGGCGAGGCGGACGCCTGGTGGCTCCTGCCCGGGCTCGTGGCGCTGCTCTGCGGCCTCCTCCTCCAGGCACAGCGCTGGATCATCCTCCTCCGCGTGCAGGGCATTTTCATCGGCTATCTGCGAAGCCTCCGCATCCTCCTCGTGGGAATGTTCTTCAACCTCTTCCTCCTCGGCTCCACCGGCGGCGACATCATCAAAATTTTCCTCATCATGCGCGAAGCCCCGGAGAAAAAAGCCGGCGCGTTCCTGAGTGTTTTCATCGACCGGGTGGTCGGCGTCCTCGCGCTGGCGGCGGTCTCGGCCGTGGTGATCCTCCTCCGCTGGGACGACCTCATGGCGCACAATGTCACGCGCTACGGGGTCGCCACCGCCGGCGCCATCCTCGGCGGCTCGATCGGGTTCATCGTCGCCGCATGGTTCACCGGCCGCTTCAACCTGGCCTCGAAGCTCCCGCGCTGGCTGCCCGCCCACGACAAGCTCGTCGAAGCCGCCGGGGCGTTTGTCGAATACGCCCGTGCCGGCGGCGCCGTCGGCAAGGCGTTCCTCCTCTCGCTGCCCGCCCACATCCTTATGTTTTCCACATTCTGGTTCGGTGCGAAGGCGTTCGAATCCGGGCTCAACCTCCTCAGCATTTATTGCGTGATGCCCATCGTCGCCACCGTCACGGCACTGCCCATCAGCATCGGCGGCGCTGGGCTCCGCGAGGGGCTGTTCATCGAAATCCTCGGAGCGCTCTATTCCACGCCCGAGCCCGTCGCCACGCTTGTGTCGCTTTCGGGCTTCATGATGCAGGTCTTCTGGAGCCTTGTCGGCGGTGCCGTTTACCTCGGCTACCGCTCGTCCCAAAAGGCCCCGCTCGCCGACATGGAAGCCTCCGTTGCCGAACTCGGGCACGGCATCGAGCGCGATATCGAGCAGGGCCGCCGCCCCGAATGACCGGAAAAAAACCAGCCCTCCCGCGCATCGCGGCCCACATGGCCGCCACGGCCGACGGCAAAATCAGCACCCGCCGTTTCACCCCGTCCCAATTCACTTCCCCCGCCGACAAAGCGCGCCTGCATGAAATCCGCGCCGCACACGATGCCATCCTCGCCGGCCGTGGAACGGTGGCCGCCGACACCATGTCCATGCGGCTCTCGAATGAAAAACTCCGTGCCGCCCGCATCCGCCGCGGGCTTCCCGCCGAGCCATTGAGGGTGGTGGTGTCGAATGCCGGCCGCCTCGACCCCGCCTGGAAAATCTTCCAACACCGCGGCTCGCCCCTCGTGGTTTTTTCCACCACGCGCATGCCCGCCCAAACCCGTTCCGCCATCGCCCCGCTCTGCGACCTGTATTTGTTCGAAGCCCCCGCGGTGCCCCTCCGTGCCGCAATGGCATTGCTGCGCCCAGCCTACGGGGTGCGCTCGCTCGTTTGCGAAGGCGGCGGGGAACTCCTCCGCTCGCTGGCGGAAGGCGGCATGCTCGACGAAATCCACCTCACGGTGGCGCCCGTGGTCTTCGGCGGCTCCGGCGCACCCACGCTCACGGGATTGCCCGGCGGGTTCCTGCCGAACCCCATGGAATTCCAAATCGCCCGCCTGCGCACCATCGGGGACGAATGCGTGCTGCACCTGGTCCGCGGAAAAAAGAAGCGGACCCGCGTGTGAGGGCCGCGGATCCGCTCTGGCGCAGCCTTGTTGCCAACGCTTGCGCAGTGTCCGCGTAAAACCTTCCGCCCCGTCCGGTCAACCGCATCCCGCCAAGCTTGTGCGAATCGACACGGAAATTTGCGAATCCACCGCTCTTGCCCTTTTTCGCAACGCAAGGCCCCGCCCCGCCCTCCCGGCCCCTCACCAATCCATAAACGCCGCGAGCCTCTCCCTTGCGGCGCGGCCGAGTTCGATGGTCGCCGCCGAGTGTTTCAACCCCACCAGCGCCCCCACGCCGTGGGGCCTCACCGAGTCGATGTGGTCCAGCCTCAGCAGTGTCGAGCGGTCCAGCCGCTCCACGCCGAATTCCCCCAGCAGCCCGTGCCACCCGCGGATCCTGCGGTGGTCCGGGTATTCGCGGCCTCCCGAGTGGACGAGCGAGTAGTTGCCCTCGGCAAGGACGGCGGAAACCGATTCGAGCGTGAGGTAGTGGCGCGCCGACCCGCTGCGGTGGACGGGCACTTTTGCGAGACCCCTCACATCGCTGTCGAGCGCCTTCGCCGCCCTTTGCAGCGCCCGCATGAGCCTCTCCTCCGTCACCGGCTTCACGATGTAGTCCACCGCATCGCCATCGAACGCCTCGCCGCCATGGCCGGTGTGCACGGTTGTAAAAACCACCGCCGCCCGCCCGCGCAATTCCTCGAGCAGGTCGAAACCGTTTTCCCGCCCGACCTCGATATCGAGGAAAACCAAATTCGGCGCCTCCTCGCGGACCAGCCTCCTCGCTTCCTCCAATCCCGCCGCCTCCCCCGCGGTGTGGATGCCCGGCAGCCTTTTCAACATCGCCCGCAGCGCATCGCGGTCGGGCTTGCTGTCCTCGACGATGAGCGCCCTCATGCCGCACCCCCCGCATCCACCGGCGGCAATTCCACCACGAACTTCATGCCCGTCGGCTCCGCCAGCCCCGCCCGCACCGAGCCGCCCAGCAATTCCACATTCTTCTTCACGATCGCCAAACCCAGCCCGATGCCGCGGTCCGCCCCCCTCGGCACCGGCGAGCCTTGCGCATATTCCCCGAAAAGCCCGTCGATGCGCGCGGGGTCGATCCCAGGCCCCTGGTCCTCCACGGAAATCCCCAGCCGCCCGCCCTCCATCGAAACCCCGATGGACACCACCGCGTTCGGTTTGATGGAAAACTTCACCGCATTGTGGGCCAGGTTCAGGACGATTTGCGTGAGCCGCACCTGGTCCGTGCGGAAGCGCGCCTCGGGATCGGCCGGCAACACCCACTCCAAGCGCACCCCCCGCGCCTTCGCAATCGGCGCGAGGATTCCCGCCACATCCTCCGCCCAATCCCCGATGTAGAAATCCCGGCAATGCATCGCCGTGTTCCCGCCCTCGATGGCCGAGAGGTCCAGCAGGTTCGAGAGGATGAGGTTCAGGTATTGCCCGCCCGCCCTCACGCTCTCGAGGTGCTGCGAATAAACTTCCGGCAACGGGTGCCCCTCGGCCTCGAGCAGCATCGAATTCGCCAGCGACACCAGCGCGCTCAACGGCGTCCGGATTTCATGGCTCACGCTCGCCAGGAAGCGGCTCTTTTCCTCGTTCTCCCGTTCCGAGCGCGCGAGCGCCTGTTCCAGCGCCCCGCGGATCTCGCGGTCCCCCGTGATGTCGAATTCGATCCCCGTCAACCTCAGCGGCTTCCCGCCCGAATCGCGCGCAATGTGGAATTTCGAGCGGATCCACCGGATGGCGCCATCGGGGCGGACGATGCGGAAATCCATTCCCTGGCCGTTCCCGCCGCTTGCCAGTGCCCCGTCGATGCTGCGCAATGCCGCCCCGAGGTCCTCCGGGTGCACCCGGTTTTCCCAAACGCCAAAATCCCCTCCCTCCGCCACCCCGTAAATCCTGTGGATCTGCGTATCCTGGGTTTCCAGGCCGGTTTCGAAATCGTATTCCCAAAAACCCACGCCGGCCAGGTCCGCAGCCAATTGCCGCCGCGTGTTCGATTGCTCCCGCTCCAATTCCTGCTGCCGCCGCCCCGTGATGTCCTGGAACGCCACCAGCACATGGGCCTCCAGCACCATCGCATTCAGGATCGCATCCACATCGCGCCCGTCCTTGGCGCGGATCCTCACCTCGCGCGAACGCACCAGCCCCGGCTCGGCGATGCTGTTGGCGAGCATTTTCAGCCACCACCCGATAATTTCCGCGCGGTAAACGGGGTCTGGGTATGCCAGCGGCATCCATTCGGCAATCGTCGGCACCTCCTCCCTCCGGTAGCCGAACAACCGCACGTATTCGCGGTTCATGAAAACCAGCCGCGGCACCTCCTCGAGGGTCCCCACCACGAGCGGCATTGGGATATGTTCGAGGATGGCATTCCAGCCCAGCTCTCCTTGCGCCTGCGCGCCCGGGTCGGCAATGCGTGCCGGCTGGAAAACAACCAGTGGTTCCGGGGCGGACTCAACCATGCGCGCAAAAATCCCCGCTTTGGGCATCGGAATCCAGCGCGATTTTCCTCCTCACAAAGAGGCTGACAAAAATCCGTATATTTTTGATTGCGCCGGCGCGCTCAGGCGCTGATATTATTACGTTTCCTTGCGGTGAAACCATTCTCTCCATGTTTAAGAACCCTCTTCTTCTCCTCAGGGCGTTGATCCTTTTCGCGCTCCTCGCACCCGCAGCCTTCGCTCAGTCCGACACTTCTGAAACCGAAGAAACATCGGGCGACGGCGACAAAAAACCCGGCATCACCGTCATCGTCAGCATCACCGGCTCCGCAGAAGTCTTCGAAGCAGAGGGACAGCCCGGAAAGCCGGCGGTCAAAGACATGCAGTTGGCGGTTGGCTCCACCCTCGTCACCGGCCCCGGTTGCACAGTCGATCTCGCCCTGTCGAACGGCGCGCTTTTCCAAATTCAGGAAAATTCCCAATTCGGAATCGGTGAGTTCGAACAGGAGTCCTACCAATTCGTTTTCAATAACGGCGCTGTCTTGAGGCCCCAAGCGGCAAAAAATTTCGAAGGCGGTGAGGCTACTATCACCCAATTGGATGCCAGTGCCGAGGCATTCAACGAGCTGGAAAACGAACCCACCACATCTTCCGCCAAATTCTCGCTCGGCTATGGCACAATGGTAGGCTTCTCGAAAAAACTCGCCCCCGGCTCAGCGATGGAAATCACCACGCCAGTGGGTGTTGCCGGCATTCGCGGAACCATATTTAGGCTCACCATCCAGCGCACCGGTCCCCCGGGATCCAATCAGTTCTCCGTCCGCCTCGATGTTCCAGAAGGTGTTGTCCAGTTCGGAAACTCTGATGGAACCCGTGCCGTTACGGTCAATCGTGGGTTCACCCTCCAAGCCAACGCTATCGTCGACGCTCCTGGGCAAGTTCGGATTCAAAATTTGACGAACAATCCGATGTCCGCAGAAGCTATGGCTTTATTGACTGATATCGTAACCCAAGTGCGTCAAGTTCAGACAACCTTCACCGCAATCCAAGGCACACCCGATATTCTGAGACGCGTCGAGGCGGCCGTCCAAGCGGCACAGCAAGGCGATACCGGCACTGGAACCGGCCCGGTAAATGTTCCTAATGTCATTCCCCCGCCTTTCGTCCCAGGTGGTAGCGGTGCGGTTGTTCCGCCGGTTACCTCGCCGCGATAAAAGACCTCTCGGAATCCCGCCGAAAAATTCACACAAAAAGGTTCGCCCTTCCGTCGTCCCCCCGATAGGCACCTCGGGCTCAGCGCCCGATGATACCCATCACCATCGAGAACCTCGTCAAGAAATTCGGTGATGTCGCCGCATTGCGCGGCGTTTCGCTCCGCATCGAAAAAGGCGAACTCTTCTTCCTCCTCGGCCCGAGCGGTTGCGGGAAAACCACGCTCCTCCGCAACATCGCCGGGTTCTACATCCCCGATTCCGGCCGCATCCTGTTCGGCGACGACGATGTCACGCGCGTGCCGCCCCACCGCCGCAACACCGGCATGATGTTCCAGAGCTACGCGCTTTGGCCCCACATGACCGTCGCCAAGAATGTCGCCTTCGGCCTCGAGGAGCGCCGCGTCCCCTCCGCCGAAATCAAATCCCGCGTCCACGAGGCACTCGCCTCGGTCCAGATGGAATCCTACGCGGACCGCAAGATCGCCCAACTCTCCGGCGGCCAGCAGCAGCGCGTCGCCCTCGCCCGCGCCCTTGTCATCCGCCCACGCTGCCTGCTCCTCGACGAACCCCTCTCGAACCTCGACGCGAAACTCCGCCTCGAGATGCGCACCGAAATCCGCCGCGTTTGCAAGGAGTCCGGCCTCACCGCCATCTATGTCACGCACGACCAGAAGGAGGCGCTCTCCATCTCCGACCGCATGGCGATCCTCGAATCCGGCACCATCGCGCAGGTCGGCACGCCCGAGCAGGTCTACCGGCGCCCGCGCACCAGGGTCGTGGCCGACTTCATCGGCGAAACCAATTTCCTTGAAGGAAAAATCCTCTCCTCCGACGGGGCCACGGGTGCCGTCGAGACCCCCTTCGGCCGCTTTGAAGGGCATTTCGGCGACCCGGATTGGAAGCCCGCCGCGGGCTCCCCGGCCGTCCTCTCCATCCGCCCCGAGAGTTGGGCGCTCCGCGAAGAACCCGCAGCCCGCAACTCCATCCCGGGCGAAATCCGCGATTCCATCTACCTCGGCGAAGTCGCCCAATACCAGTTCGCCGCAGCCTCCACCCCGCTGAAAATTTTCGAACTCAACCCCCACCTCGCCGGCCGCGAAAACGGCCACAAATGCCACGCCGTTGCGGACCCCGGGGATGTCGTCATCCTCCAGCCCTGACGCCGCCGCGCCTCCCATGAAGACGCAAGACCGCCCGGTGAGCCTGCGCGTCCTGGCCGTCGGCATCGCGCTCGCCATCGTCATCGGCCTGCCCTTCGCGCTGAAGCCGCGCAACGACCTCCTCGCCTCCGCCGACGAAACGCTCACCATCATCACCCCGCACAACGAAGCCGTCCGCCACGAGTTCGCCACCGCCTTCGCCCGCCACTACCGGGAAAAAACCGGCCGCACCATCCGCATCGATTGGCGCATGCCCGGCGGCACCAGCGAAATCTCGCGCTACCTTGCCGGCGAATACCTCGCCGCCTTCGAGGCAGAATGGAAAAAATCCGGCCGCGATCCCTCGCCCGAAGCCTCTTCGTCGTTCGACAGCCCCTCGGTAAAACTCCCACCCGACCCCGCCTCCGACACCACCGCGCAAGCCGCCCGCCGTTTTTTCCTCTCGTCGAACACCGGCATCGGCATCGACCTCTTCTTCGGCGGTGGCGCCTACGATTTCGACCAACAAGCCGCCGCCGGCCGCCTTGTCCCCTCCGATGCCATCCGCAACCACCCTGCGTGGTTCACGGAAAACTCCATCCCCCAATCCGTCTCGGGCGAAATCTTCTACCAGCCCGACGGCACCTGGATCGGCGCCTGTCTCTCCTCGTTCGGCATCTGCTACAATACCGACTCGCTCCGCCGCCTCGGCATCGAAACCCTCCCCGCCTCCTGGCAGGACCTCACGAACCCAGCCTTCCAGCGCCAAGTCGCCCTCGCCGACCCCACCAAGAGCGGCTCCGCGGCGAAAGCCTTCGAAATGGTCATCCAGCAGCAAATGCAACAACTCACCGCCGCCGGCGGGGGCGAACACGAGGCCCTCGTCGCCTCCGGCTGGATCCGCGGCCTGCAAATCATCCAGGCCGCCTCCGCAAACGCCCGCTACTTCACCGACTCCGCCGCGAAAATCCCCATCGATGTCTCGCTTGGCGACGCCGCCATCGGAATGTGCATCGACTTCTACGGCCGCTTCCAGAGCGAAGCCGTGAAGGTCGGCAGCGGCGAATCCCGCTTGCAATACTTCACCCCCGCCGGCGGCAGCTCGGTCGGCGTGGACCCCATCGGCCTCCTGCGCGGCGCGCCGAACCGCCCCGCCGCCGAGGAGTTCATCGCCTTCACCCTCTCGCTCGAAGGGCAAAAACTGTGGAACTTCAAGCCCGGCACACCCGGCGGACCAGAAAAATACGCCCTCCGCCGCCTCCCCATCCGCAAAGAACTCTACGCCCCCGAATACGCGCAATACCGGTCCGACCCCGAAGTCCAACCCTACGAGGAGGCGAAGCTCTTCACCTACCACCCCGCCTGGACCGCCCCGCTCTTCCGCGTGATCGCCTTCATCGTCCGCGTCATGTGCCTCGACCTCCACCACGAGCAGGCCGCCGCCTGGCAGGCGCTCGCCGCCGCCGGCTTTCCCCGAGAGGCCTACAAAAAATTCACCGACCTCTCCGCCGTGGACTACGAAACCTCCCGCAACACCCTCAAGCCCGCGCTCGCCTCGAGGAACCGCATCGACGAAGTCCGCCTCGCCAAGGAACTCTCCGACAAATTCCGGGCCCAATACCGCGAAGCCACCCGCCTCGCCAAGGAGGGCAAATGAAAACTCCCGCACTGGAACCTGTGTCCCTCGGCAACTTGGACCTAACACTACAAAACAAGGGGGCATGGCCGTCCCGGCCGTGCGGAGACTGTTCCACCTCCACACTCCCCGCCCCCAACCCCACAACACCGCTCCAACAGGAGGGCGCTGCTCGTCAGCGCCGCCGCGGCTCCCAAAAACACACAGGCCCTGCCCTTAGAAACCCCGTGCGCCAGCGGATCCACTCAATCAAAATCTGGAAGGTCCATCCCGCATGGGCAACCACAACGCTCCGCGCGGGCAACACACCTGAATGAGCCGCCCCTTCGCCAAACTCGTCTTCCTCCTCACCGCCGCGTTCTTCGCGCTCTTCTTCCTCTGGCCCATCGCCGAAACCATCCGCGGCGCGTTCATCGGGTCGGACGGCCGGTTCACCCTCGACTACATCGGCGAGGTTTTCCGGAACCCCATCTACCTCGAGGGACTCTGGAATTCGCTCCAAATGGGCGTCTGGAGCACCCTCCTCACCGCGCTCATCGCCATCCCGCTCGCGTGGATTTCGGACCGCTTCCTCTTCCCGGGGAAAACCCTCCTCGGCGCACTCGTCCTTGTCCCCATGATCCTCCCGCCGTTTGTCGGTGCGATCGGCATCAAGCAAATCCTCGGTCAGGAAGGCGCGCTCAACGCCCTGCTCGCCTCCATCGGCCTCCTCGACCCGTCCGCGCCCATCGATTGGCTCGGCGAAGGCCGCCTGTGGGGCGTCATCGCCCTCAACGCCCTCCACCTCTACCCCATCCTCTACCTCAATGTCCTCGCCGCGCTCGCGAATGTGGACCCCGCGATGGAGGAGGCCGCCGAGAACCTCGGCTGCACCGGCCTCCGCAAATTCCGCCGCGTGACCTTTCCCCTCATCATGCCGGGTGTCTTCGCGGGCGGCACCATCGTCTTCATCTGGTCGTTCACCGAACTCGGCGTGCCGCTCATGTTCGACTTCACCCGCGTCACCTCGGTCCAAATTTTTTACGGCATCAAGGACATCGGCGGAAACCCCTTCCCCTTCGCGCTCGTCGTCGTCCTTCTCGCCTCCACGGTCCTCATGTATGCCGCCGGGAAATTTTTCTTCGGCCGCGACTCCCACGCCATGATGGCGAAAGCCACGAGCCAAGGCGGTCCGCGCCCGACCAGCCCCGCCACCGGCTTGCTTTGCACCGCGCTCTTCAGCCTGGTGACCTTCCTCGCGGTGCTCCCCCACATCGGCGTCGTCCTCGTCGCATTCTCCACCGATTGGTATCAATCCATCCTCCCCAGCGGCTGGACGCTCTCGCACTTCGAAGCCGCGCTCGGCCACAACCTCACGCTCCCCTCGATCCAAAACAGCCTCAAATACGCGGCCCTCGCCACGCTCGTGGACCTCGTCCTCGGCATCGCCATCGCCTATGTCGTCGTCCGCAGCAACCTCCCCGGCCGCCAGGTCCTCGACGCCATGTCGATGATGCCCCTTGCGGTCCCCGGCCTCGTCCTCGCCTTCGGCTACCTCGCGATGACGCAGGAAGGGAAGTTCTTCCATTTCCTCAACCCCACCACCGACCCGCTCGCGATCCTCGTCATCGCCTACTCCGTGCGCCGCCTGCCCTATGTGGTCCGCTCCGCCGCGGCGGGCTTCCAACAAACCAGCGTCGCACTCGAGGAAGCCGCGCAGAACCTCGGCTGCCCGCCGCTCAAGGCGCTCCGCAAAATCACCATCCCCCTCATCGCAGCCAACCTCCTCGCCGGCGGGTTGCTCGCATTTTCATTCGCGATGCTCGAGGTCAGCGACTCCCTGATCCTTGCGCAAAAGCAGCAGGATTTCCCGATCACGAAAGCCATCTACGAACTCTACCAACTCCTCGGCGAAGGCCGCTTCGTCGCCAGCGCCCTCGGCGTCTGGGCGATGGCATTCCTTGGGGTCACGATCATCGGCGCCAGCATCATCCTCGGCAAAAAACTCGGCGCCATCTTCCGGGTCTGACCCAAAGGTAGGGTCGGCCCTCCGGGCGGACCCAAGCTTCAGGCGCTGCAAGCGCCGTCTGCGTAAAAAAATCACGCGGCTCGGAGATCCGCGCCTACCCTGGGTTTTCGGTGGCGCTGCCGCACCATTCATTTTTGTGGTTCTTTTCGAAATCCCGTTTACCGGAAAATCCATCCATGGACGCTGGCCGAAAGTCCCTCCCTCACGATCCCCCGCTTTGGCTCGACCTCCGCGGCGCCATCTTCTTCATCACGTGTTGCGCCAGGGACCGTGACATCAAACCTTTCGCCAAGCCGGAAACGGCAGCCGCCCTTTTGGAATCGATCCGCCACCAAATGCTATCGCGAATCTGGCGCGTCCACACCGCCACCATCATGCCCGACCATGTCCACCTGGTTTTGGAATTCCCGCGGGAAGCCGATGTGGCAAAAAGTGTGCGCGATTGGAAACGCTGGACGGCGCGGAACCTGGGATTCCGATGGCAGCGCGACTTTTTCGAGCACCGTTTGAGAAAAGAAGAAAGCTTCGATGAGAAAACCCGGTATGTCCTCGAGAACCCCGTCCGCGCCGGATTGGTCCAGGATTGGCGCGAGTGGCCCTACACGATTTCCTCCAAAAGGTAGGGACGGCCCTCCGGGCTGACCCAAGCTTCAGGCGCTGCAAGCGCCGTCTGCGCGAAAAAATAGGGCGTCTCGGAGATCCGCCCCTAACCCAAAGGGCGCGTGAGCTTGCGGCGGTCGTCGATGAATTGGCTGATCTCGAGTGCGAAGCGGGGGAGGCGCTGGACGAGTTGGTTGATGGCGGTGGGCTCGATGCGCAGCACCGTGGCGGTTTCCACCACCCTGGCCGTGAACGGGCTGGCCTCTCCCGAGAGGAGGACCATTTCGCCAAGGAAGTCGCCTTCGGTGAGTTGTGCGATGGGCTGATCGGCGGAGGGGGGCAGGAGGGCGACGCGGCCGGAGAGGACGACGAAAAAGGCTTCGTCGGGTTCGCCGGCGCGGACGATGTTTTCCCCGGAGCCGAACATCTCGAAGGAAGCCGAGGCGGCGAGTTGGTGGATGGCGGGCTCGTCGAGGTGGGAGAAGAGGGGCTGTTTTTTCAGCGAGGCGGCGAGGCGGGCTTCGCGGGCGGGGGCTTCCTGCGGGGCGGGGGCGGTGCGTTGTTCGATGCGTTCGGGGTAGGCGAGCGACATGCCGGCGCGGCGCATGGCGTAGTAGGCGCGGCGGAGGAATTCGTCGCTGATCGGTTCGGACTTCGAATACTCGGTGACGAAAAACCGGATTTCGTAACGGATGGTGGCGTTCCTGTATTCCATCGGGTCCACCTCGGGTTCGGGCTTGGCGAGGACGCCTTCGATGCCGAGGAGGACCTTGAGCAGGGTGTCGCGGACGAGGTCGGGGTGGTCGGCGCTGGAGAGGTCTATTTTGAGCCGGATGGCGTGGAGGGGATCGTCGAGGACGAAGTTGACGATCTTTTCCTTCCCGAGGTTGCCGTTCGGGATGACGACGACATCGCGGTCGATGGTGCGGATGCGGACGGCGCGCCAATTGATTTCGATGACTTCGCCTTCCACATCGCCGACGCGGATCCAATCGCCGACCTTGAATGGGCTTTCGATGATGAGGAGGAAGCCTGAGACGAGGTTGCTGAGGGTGTCCTGCAGGGCGAGGGCGATGACGAGCGAGCCGATGCCAAGGGTGCCCATGATTTTCGAGACATCGATTTTCCAGACCGAGGCGAGCAGGTAGGTGAGGGCGCCGAAGACCAGCAGTGCGCGGACGAGCTGGAACAGGAGGTTCGGCATGATGATTTGCCAGCTCGTTTTGCGGTCCGTGCCCGAGGAGACGATGTTCCGGAAGACAAGTAGCGCGGTGTAGGTGAGGGAAATCCAGAAAAGTGTGCGGACGATTTGCAGGGCGGTGCCATCGTTCGGGGCGGAAAAAAACCTGGTGGCGATGAACCATGCGGCGAGCAGGGGGACGAGCAGTGTGCGCGTGGCGGAGACGGCGCCTGCGAACGGGCTTCCCGAGCGGCGGAGGCGGTGGACGAGTTCGCCCAGGGCGATCACCAGCAGCGGCAGGCCGATGATGAGGGCGAGGCCTTCGAAGATCAGGGCGTTGGCTGGGCCGGGTTCGGCGGGCATGGTCAATCGTTGCGGGAATCCGAGAGGATCCAGGCGGCGGGGCTGCCGCCGATGGCCGGTGCGGGCTCGAACCGGAAGACATCCTTCACCCGCTCGCAAACGGCATCGCCTGCGAGGATGGAACCGGCCGGGGCTGCGGCGGCAAGGGCGCGGGCGCCGTCGATGGCGGGTCCCCAGAC
>JAGWWS010000088.1 GCA_018970255.1 Verrucomicrobiota bacterium
TTGGGTTCATTCCCCGAGGCGCACCGGGAGCCACTCGGCGGGGCGGTGGAATTTGGGGACGGGGTGGGGGCTGGTGCTGGAGAGGATGGGCGGGCGTCCGTGGCGGAAGGCGTCGTAGCGGCTGAAGGACGCGCGGAGGGTTGCACCGGGGCGCAGGCCGAGAATGGGAAACGGGATTTCGGCCAAGGCGTGCCAGTGGGTTTTTGTTTTCCAAACGCGGCTGGCGAAGGTGCCGTCGGGGAGCGGTTCCAGCGGTGCGCCGGGTTTCGCGAAACGGAATTGGCAGCGGGTGTTCGCGGGCGTGGTGTGGAATTCGAAGTAGGTTTCGGAGCCGGTGGGCTGGAGGAAAATTTCGAACACATCGCCGAGTTCCCAGGTTTTTTGGTTGGGGCCGTCGGAAAGCGTGAAGGGGTCGGCGTCTTGGAGTTCGGCGAGGACGAGGAGGCCGGTGCCGTCGTGGGCGGCGCGGGCGCGGGCGGGCTGGAAGCCGGGTTCGGGCGAGGGGAGCCAGTGTTGGCGGAGTTCAAAAGGTTCGCTGGCGGCGAAGAGGGCTTGGATTTCCAGGACCGTGGCGGATTGGAGCGGGAGGGCGGCGGTGCGCGGGGCCTGTTTCACTTTTTCTCCGCCGGCGGGGGGTTTTGGAGGACGACGGTTTCGTCGCGATACATGTCTTTGTTCGATGCCTGGAACTCGGCTTTGAGCTGGACGCGGATGCGGGAGATGTCAACGAGGTCCCAGCCGAGGAGGCGGAGCTGGCCGCCTTCGGCTTCGTTGTGGGGGACACCAACGAGGAGGTGGCGGGCATCATGCTGGACCTTGCTGGTGGTGGTTTTCGGTTCGTAATAGAAAGTGCGCAGGCTGCTGGTGCGGGACTTCGCGGCGAAGAGTTTGGGGTCGAGGTAGACGACGGAGCCGTCCTCAAGGACGAGGCGGAGGTCGGGGTAGCCGCTGCGTTGCTCGGTGCCGGCGGTGGTGGTCGGGATGCCGCAGGACCAGCCTTCGACCTTGTTGCATTGGGCGAGGAGTTCGTCCTCGATGAACCGGCTGGCTTCATTGATGCGGCCGGCGGCGTGCATGGGGTGGGCGGGGTCGTTCAGCTTGGCGAGGGTGCGGTCGAGTGCGCCGCCGAGTTTTTCAAGCCAGGGTTTGTCAGAGGCCGGATCGACGGGGAGGATTTTTTTTCCGGTGGTGGAGGCGAGGACCTCGGAGAAGGGGATGCCTCGCAGATCGCGGTCCTCTTGCAGCAGCCAGTGGATGAACTCGGCGGCGTCGGAGGTTTTTTCTGGCGGGGGGGTGGTTTGGGTCTCGGCGTGGAGGAAGGGTGCGAGGGAGAGTAAAATGACGGCGGCGAGGGACGGCGCCCGCGGGGCGTGGAGTTTCGGCGCTGGCGGAGCAGCGCCCTCCAGGGTGGGGAACGCAGGCGCGGGGAGTGGCTTTAGAATGTGACGCTCATTTGGGCGCCGAGCACGAGGGCGTTCGGAATGGTGCCGGAGCCGCCGGGGTTGATGATCCATTGGAGGTTCGGTTGGACATAC
>JAGWWS010000053.1 GCA_018970255.1 Verrucomicrobiota bacterium
TGACATAACCGGAAGCGGTGGCCTGACACAAAATGGTCCAGGGTCACTGATCCTCAATGGAAACAACACCTACACCGGAGCCACAACAATAAATAGTGGCACGCTGTTCTTGAATGGATCTCTCGCGGGAAGCGCGGTTTCGATTGGTGCCGCCGGCACTCTTGCTGGCACGGGAGCAATCGCATCAACGGCAAATGTCACAATTTCCGGCGACTTGGCCCCTGGGTTTGGGAACATTGGAAACCTCACCATCACAGCGCCGAACCTCGACCTCACGGGTTCGAATTCGACGATCATTCAAATTGCGAGTGCTACGAGTTTTGACCAAATCGCAGTCACTGGTCAGATCACACTTGGTGGAAATCTCACGATACTGGAATTTGGAAACCGGACGCTTGCCTACGGTCAACGCTATACAATCCTTGCGGCAACAGGCGGATTTAGCGGCAATTACTCTGCGATCAATACGCCGGCTAACTTTGACAACAGCCGCGCCCGTCTACTCCTTGACGATACTACTGGCACGCTGCTGATCGCTCCGCTGAGCTACGTGCCGCTGGCGCTCAATCAAAACCAGCGCAATGTTGCTGCCGCTCTGGACACCTTCATCAACTCGAGCGGCGATCAACGCACGGTGAGCATCGCGCTCGATTCCCTCACCGCCGCGCAATACCCGGCGGCGTTCGATGCGATCATGCCCGGGTTCTACGAGACGCTCGGCGACATGGTGATCGAGCAGGCCTACAACCAAACCCAGCTCCTCAACCAGCGCCTCAGCTCGGTGCGCCTCGGCGCCTCCGGCTTCCAGGCGATCGGGATGAGCCAGCCGCTCAAATACGATATCGATGGCGACAGCGTGGCCGAGGCCAGCACGCTCGACTTCGTGAGCGCCGCCCGCGGCGAGAATGGCATCTGGACCCCCGCCCGCATCGGCCGCATGGCCGGTTCCGCGCCAGCCGCCCCCGCACCCTACGCCCCGCTCGGGACGAATTGGAACTCCTGGGTCATGGGCATCGGTGAATTCGCGATGTCCCGCGGCCTCTCCGGCGTGCCAAACTACAACAACAACGCCGGTGGATTCCTGGCCGGTGCCGACTACCGCTTCGGTCCCACGCTCAGCGCAGGCGTCTACGCCGGCTACCAATACAACTACGCGAAGTATGACAACGGCTCGAGCACCCAAGGCAACAGCGCTCTCTTCGGCCTCTATGCCAGCTACGCGAACGAAGGTGGCTACTACGCCGACGCCGTCATTGGCGGCGGCTACACCGGGTTCCAAACCCGCCGCTCGATCGAATTCCCCGGCATCGACCGCACGGCCACGGCCGATCCCGGCAGTGGGCAATTCAGCGCGGCGCTCAACCTCGGCAAGGACTTCCAGGTCGGCAAGTTCACGCTCGGGCCGATCGTGGGAGCGCAATACACCTACGCCGGCATTGGATCCTTCACCGAAAGCGGAGCAGACAGCCTGAACCTCTCGCTGGATCAGCAGAATGTGAACAGCCTCCGCACGAACCTCGGTGCCCGCCTGGCCTACAACTGGGAAATCTGCAAAAACACGGTCCTCATCCCCGAAGTGCGCGGGTTCTGGATGCACGAGTTCTTGAACAACCCGGCCAACATCACCTCCTCGCTCAACGGCGGCGCGGGTCCCTCGTTCGACTACGAAACCGAGACTCCCTACCGTGACAGCATCTTCGGCGGAGTGGGTGTGAGCGCGAAGCTCGGCGAGCGCTGGAGCGCCTCGGCATTCTACAACGTGAACTTCGGAGCCGCCGGCTACACAAACAACATCATCAGCACCACCCTCGGCTTCTCGTTCTAAGCGTTAAGGCGGGGCCTCCGGCCCCGCCGCCGAAAAAGGTAGGGTCGGCTCTCCGAGCGGACCCAAACCCCAAGCGCTGGAAGCGCCGTCCAAAAAAGTGTTGGGCGGCTCGGAGATCCGCCCCTACCAGAGGTCTCGCTCGGCGCTGCCGCCCCCCGTGATCGCCGCGCCTCTGCGAGAAAACCATTTTCGCCGCGAGAGTCGGGCGGCTCGGAGATCCGCCCCTACCTTGGGGGTTCGATACCCGCCTGCTCAATGATGCGATGCTTTGCCGGCGCCGGTGGGGATGTGGATTTGCTCGACCATTTGCTGCACTTCCTTCGGTGGCTCGTCGCCGAAGGGCCGCACCAGGAAGGCCACGGCGAAGTTGATGAGCATTCCCACAAAACCGATTCCCTCCGAGGAAATGCCGAAGAGCAATTGATCCTTCGTGCCGCCGAGGAATTGGAAGTAAATGATGTAGCCACCGGTGAAAATCATCCCGGCCACCATGCCGGAGATCGCCCCGAGCTTGTTCATGCGCTTCGAGAAAATGCCGATCAGCAGGGTGGGGAAAAACGACGACGCGGCCAGCCCGAAGGCGAACGCGACCGTTTGTGCGATGAAGGCCGAGGGAGGGTTGATGCCGAAATACGACGCCACCGTCAGCCCCACGAAGGATGCCCAGCGCGCATAGGTCACCTCGTCGCGGTCGCTCAAATTCGGCTTCACGATTTTCTTCATCAGATCGTGCGAGATCGAGGTGGAGAGCACCAGCAGCAGTCCCGCCGCTGTTGAGAGTGCCGCCGCGATGCACCCTGCCATCAGCAGGGACACCACCCACATCGGCAGCCCGGCCATCGAGGGATTTGCCATGACCATGATGTCGTTGCCGAACCACAGTTCGTTGGGGTTCGAGAGGTCCGGCTTGTTCGCCAGCAACCGTTCCCCGTGCGCTCCCAGTCGTTGGTTTTCCGGCGCGTCGTAGGCCGGGAAAATCGGTTGCTCGCCCTGGAACACCCTGTTTGTTCCCGCTGCCGATTTTCTTGGGCCGAAATACTGGATCGCCCCGTCGCCGTTTTTATCCACCCACACCATCTGCCCCGTCGCCTCGAACTCGCGGAACCAGGCTGGCGCATCCGCATATTTTTTCGTGTGCAACTCCTCGATCAAATTGAGCCGCGCAAACGCTCCGATCGCCGGGGCCGTGAGGTAGATCACCGCGATGAAGACCAGCGTCCAGCAAGCCGAGTTGCGCACCGCCTGCACATTCTTCACGGTGAAAAAGCGAACGATCACATGCGGCAGGCCCGCCGTGCCGCACATCAACGCCGCCGTGATGCAAAACATGTTCACCATCGAAAGATTTCCGGTCGTGTATTCCTGGAAACCCAGCTCCGCATTAATGCGGTTCAGCTTTTCAAAAAACGGCACCTGCTCACCGCCGAGCGTGTAGTGGCCGATCAACCCGAGCTGAGGCACCAGTTGGTTCGTAATCACAATCGCGATGAACACAGCCGGGATCGTGTAGGAAAACGCCATCACGCAATACTGCGCCACCTGCGTGTAGGTGATCCCCTTCATTCCGCCGAGCCCCGCATAGAAAAACACAATCGCCGAGCCCACCGCCACGCCTGCTGGAATCCCGATCCCGAAGAGCTGCGAAAACACCACCCCCACTCCACGCACCTGCCCCATGATGTAGGTCATGCAAATGAAAATCGCGCAGATCACTGCCACGCCACGCGCCCACTTCGAATAAAACCGGTCCCCGATAAAGTCCGGCACCGTTGCTTTTCCAAACTTCCGCAAAAACGGCACCATCAAAATCGTCAGCAACACAAACCCGCCAGTCCACCCCATCAGAAACCGCGAGGCATCGTAGCCGCTCATCGCCACGGCACCCGCCATGGAAATGAAAGTCGCCGCCGACATCCAATCCGCCGCAGTTGCCATGCCATTCGCAAACGACGACACCCCGCCACCGGCCGTGTAGTATTCCTTAGTCGACCCCGCCCGCGTGCGCAGCGCGATCACGATGTAAACCGCGAACGAAATCCCGATGAACAGAAAATTCAGCGCTGTCTGGCTCATCGCTTCTCCTCGGAATAGCCGAACTTCCGGTCCAGCCACTTCATCGACACCGCATACGCGAGCAGGATCAAAATGAAACACACGATCGCCCCCTGTTGGGCCATCCAGAATCCGAACGGCGCCGTCCCCACCGGCGGAAGGTTTTCATCCATCCACTCCCGGAACAAAATCCCGCACCCGAAACTCGCAAAAAACCAAACCGCCAGCAGCACGCCCAGAATCCAGTGGCACGCCCGCGCATACGCTTTGGGATCGTGTCGCTGGCTCATGGGATCAAGCCGCCCGCTATCGCGAATTCCGAAAGATTTGAGTGGGTTTCTGAAGTGGGCCTGGAGCTTTTTCTAAAAAAAGTTCGTTCCATGGGGAGATTGCAATTTTTGTCGGCAGGGTGGGGGATGTCGATGAGGAGTTTTGGCTTTAGAAAATCGAGGCGTTCACAATCGCCAGAACTTCATCGAGCAAGGATCGGGGGGCTTTTTGGATGAGGCTGATGCGCCGCGCCCGGAAATCGAGGGACTTGATTTGCTCGCACATGACGAATCCCGAAAGGGAAGTGCGGTCGGCCACTGGAACATGGAAGGGGATTTGCCGGTCGGTGTTGGTGATCGGACAGCAGAGAGCCATGCCGGTGGCTTTGTTGAAAAGGGTCTTGCTGACCACCATGGCGGGCCGGCGGCCTTTTTGTTCGTGCCCGGATTGGGGGTCGAATGTCAGCGCGACGAGGTCGCCTTGTGCGGGAATGTAGTCGCGCATCACCAGACTTCACGCCCCACCGGCTTCCAGCCGAATTCGGCGGCCCGGTATCCGCGAGGCATCGCGGCGGCCAGGTCCTCGAGTCGAACCTTTCGTTTGGAGGGTTTAACCGGGCGAACGATGATGGCGTCTTTTTTTGGAGATAGGTCGATTCGGACATCCGCTCCCGTTTCGAGACGCAGGGCGGCGAGGAGGGGTTTCGGCAAACGAATGCCCTGACTGTTTCCCCAGGACTGAAGTGTGGTGGTCATGGTGGAAATGTATATCCCGTGTATATCCAAAGCAAGGCCGCTCAGCTATGGCTTTTCAGAAAAGTGGAGAGCGGACTGGTGGGAGAGGCTTGGTCGAGTTGTGAAGGGAGGCCGGCTTCGCGGGCCATGCGGGCGGCTTCCACCGTTTGGCGGAAGGCTCGGGCCATGCGGACCGGGTCTTCGGCGGCTGCGATGGCGGTGTTCACGAGGACGGCGTCGGCTCCCATTTCAAGGGCTTCCGCCGCGTGGCTGGGGGCGCCGATACCGGCATCGACCACGACTGGAACGGTGGCCTGGCGGATGATGATTTCGATTTGCGCGCGTGTCTCGAGGCCGCGGTTGCTGCCGATGGGCGAGCCGAGCGGCATGACGGTGGCGGTGCCAATGTCCTGCAGGCGTCGCGCGAGGACGGGGTCGGCATTGATGTAGGGAAGGACGGTGAAGCCCTCTTTCACGAGCACCTCAGCGGCGGCGAGGGTTTCGACGGGGTCGGGCAGGAGGTAATGGGGGTCCGGGTGGATTTCGAGTTTCACCCAATTCGGCAGGCCGGCGGCCACGGCGAGCCGGGCGAGGCGAACGGCTTCCTCGGCGTTCATGGCGCCGCTGGTGTTCGGCAGCAGCAGGTATTTTGCGGGGTCGATGAATTCGAGAATGTTCGCGAAGGGGTCTTTTTTGCCGGAGAGGTCGGCGCGGCGGAGGGCGACGGTGACGATTTCGCAACCGCTCGCATCGAGGGCTTCGCGCATCGTTTCATTCGAGGAAAACTTCCCCGTGCCAAGGAGGAGACGGGAGGAAAATTGGCGCCCGGCGATGGTGAGTGGCTCTGTCACAGGTGGCGCATGATGCAACCGCCGCCCCAAGCGCGCAACCGCCAATCGGGGCGGCGCTGGAGGGACGACCTCCGTGTCGTCCGACTTTCGTGGGGCAAAGCGCCGGTTGACACCAACCGCACCAGATGTATTCATTTTTGTATGACAAAAATCCTGACGGTGCGTTTGCCTGCGGAATTGCATGACCGGGCGGAGGCGCGCGCCCTGCGCTTGGGGTTGGACCGCGCCAAATATGTCCGTTCGTTGATCGAGGAGGATGTGTCCGGGGCGCGCGGGAAGGAGTCGAGGCGCTTCGCCTCGGAGGACCTGGTTGGGATTTACCGGTTGGCACCCGTGGCTGCGGACAATGCTTCTGTGCGGGAGAGGCTCCGCATCCGGACCGCCAAGCGCAAGTGAAGGAAATTGCGGACACGGGTTTGATTGTCGCTTTTTTCAACCGGACGGACCCGTTCCATCCATGGGCGGCAAAAGCCTTCCGGGAGCACGCGCCGTTTTTCACCTGTGATGCCGTGTTGGCCGAGGCGGGGAGTTTTTTTCCCGATCCGGTGGGCTTGCTGCGATTGGTTTCGCGGGGCGATTTGGTGTTGGATCCGGATTTCAGTTTGGAGAGCGAGTTGCCCGCTGTGCTGGCCTTGGCTTCCAAATATTCGGACAGGCCGATGGACCTTGCGGATGCATGTCTTGTTCGAATGGCAGAGATTTCACCGCGATCCCGGATTTGGACGGTCGACCGCGCCGATTTTTCCACCTACCGCCGCCATGGTCGGCAGGCGATTCCCTGCAAGTTTCCCGGGAACGGGTAGGCGGGCGCTCGGGAGGGTCGGAATTCCCTGCGGCCTACCAAACAACTTTGGCGAGCCCGCTGGCAGTGATGTTTTGGTCGCGCGTGACGAGGCGCAGATTGTGGTGCTTGGCGGTTGCCACGATGACGCGGTCGAATGGGTCGGCTTGGGGGAGTTCAAGTTCCGTGGCCAGTGAGGCGACTTCGGATGTGATGGGCAGTGGCGGGAAATTCCGTTGGATGCCGCGGAGGTATTCTTCGGCGGGGACCGACAAGCGAATCCGGTCTTTCTTCACCAACATGGCGATTTCCAAGAGGGTGATGCTGGAGACCACCGCTTCCCCCGCGCGGAGGTTTCGGAGCAATTCGACCGCCGCCGGACCGAAGCGGGACAAATTTTGTATGTCCGATAATTTGTTTGATTGCAATATTTATTTTTGGGGAAAGAGATAGACAGAAAGTTTTTTAAGAATGGGACGGCACGGAGGCCATCCCTCCAGCAGGTTTTTCGAGGTGCGCTGCCGCGCCAGTCGTGCTTTCGAAGTGAATTCTTCGTTCCAACCGGAGGGCTGACCTCTGTGTCCGCCCAAACGTCAGGCGCTGTTAAGATTTCGGCGGGTCTGGAGGTGCCGCCTTACCTTGGGATCAGGGGTGGAGGGATTGGAGTCGCCAGAAGGATTTTGGGCCGGCGGGGACGAGTGGGGTGGTTTTTTCTTCCCAGAAATCTGTGGCGGTGGAGTTGGCGCTGGCGGTCCAGGTGGTGAGGTCGGGGCTTTGTTGGAGGATGTGGCGGAATCCGAAGAGGGAGGTGTGGCGGAGGGTGGCGGAGTTTTGTGTGAAATTTTCGAAGGCGAGGCGGGGCGGGAAGAGTTCGAGGGCGAGCGGGTTGGCTTCGAGCCAGGGGTCGAGGGCGAAGGCGTAGAAGGCGGGGAGCAGGTGCGACCAGGCGGCTTCGTTGTGCTGTCCGCCGGCGACGCCGGCGAAGAGGATGTCGCGGTTGGCGGCGTGGCCGCCGGCGATGTAGCGGCTGTAGGAGCCAACGGCATCGCCCCAATAGACATTACTGCTGGATTCGCCCGTGCTGGACTCGGAGGTGCCCATCGAGAGAAAGACGCGGGGTTTTTTCGGCGAGATGGTGCGGTTGGCCATGTAGTTGTCGGCGGCCCAGTAGGCGGGCGAGAAGATGCCGACGGTGCCGAAGCGGTCGGGGTGTGTGTTTCCAAGGTAGTCGCTGACGAGGCCACCCATGGAGGAACCGGCGGTGAGGGTGTTGGCGGCGTCGCCGAGCGTGCGGAAGTGGTAGTCGAGGGTGGGGACGATGTTGTCCAAAAGGAATTTTGCGTAGGCGGAGGCGCGGCCGGTGTAGGTGGCGTTCGCATAGTTCCCGATGGTGTCGCCGTCGGGCAGGTATTCGTTGAGGCGGTTCGAGCCGTATTCGTTTCCGTTCGGGATGGAGACGATGATGCACTCGCGCATGCGGCCTTGGCTGATTTCGTAGTGGGCGATGCGCTCGGCGTCCCACGAGCCGAAGGGACCGCCGGGAAAAGGGACATTTTGGCCATCGTGGAAATAGAGAACGGGGTAGCGCTTCCAGGGGTTTTGCTGATAGCAACGCGGGAGGTAGATGCGAATGGGGCGGCCGGGTGCGCCTGGAGAGGTGGAGCCGATATCCCAGTTGGCGGTGTTGGCGGACCAGGCATCGGCGGGCGGGCGGTAGTTGAAGACCTGCTGGTCTTGGACGAAGAACACATCGAGGCGGGTGCGGAAATTGTAGGGCCCGTTGAGGCCTTGGTAGGGGAGGGGAGTGGAGCCTTGAACAACGGGTGCGGGGGCGTTGAACCAGGTGCCGGCATTGTTGTTGAAAACGAATTCGAGTTCCGCACCGCTGGGGGCGAGGCCGTCGGCGCGAAAGAGGCTTTCGTTGGAATTGCGGCCTTGGCCGATGCGGACCATGGGCGTGGTGGTCCAGTTGCCGCCGTTGGTGAGGTCGCGGTGGAGGATGTTTGCTTGTTGCGCGGGGAGGTGCGCGAGGATGGTTTTTCCGTTCCAAGGCGGCGGGATGTGGGCTGGGACCTGAACGGTTTGATTGGTGGTGAGGAATTCGGTGCGTGAGGAGTTTCCCCAGCCGGCGGTGTCGAACGGGCGTTTGGCGAAGCGGTAGGTGATGGTGGCGCCAGCGGGGAGGGCAATGGTTCCGCGCCAGATATTGCCGGCGGACCACGCGAGTTTCGGAGCTTTGAGGTGGTCGCTGCTGCCCAGCGCTGGGTGTGGGCCGATGACGCAGACTTCGTTGCCGAAGCCGACATCCTGAATGTGGGTGAACTCCACATCCTTCGCCACGGCGCTGCAGAACGACTGCACGGGCGCGAGGAGCGCGAGTGCCAGCAGGATGCAGGCGGGGTGGGGGAGGGGATTCACGGATTTACGAAAAGCTGGGATGGGGATTGTTGCAACCGGAAAGCGCAGAAGGAAGTGGTGTTGCCCGCGAAGGCGCGGAGGTGCGAAGAAAGAATCTTATGGATTTCGGTGCAGCGGTGCGGGCGGTGGGCCGCTCACGGGCGGGTCATGTTTTTTGCGACGACCCATTGGTCGAATTGTTCGGCTGTGACGAAGCCGAGCGCGAGGGCGGCTTCCTTGAGGCTGGTGTTTTCCTTGTGGGCCTTCTTCGCGATCTGGGCGGCTTTGTCGTAGCCGATGTGGGGGTTCAGCGCGGTGACGAGCATGAGGGAGTTTTTCACATAGCCTTCGATGACGGGGAGGTTCGGCTCGATGCCGGTGGCGCAGTGGTCGTTGAAGGAATGGCAGCCTTCGGCGAGGAGGCGGACGGAGTGGAGGAAATTGTGGACGATGACGGGCTTGAAGACATTGAGTTCGAAATTCCCCTGCGAGGCGGCGATGCCGATGGCGGTGTCGTTGCCCATGACCTGGATGGCGACCATGGTGAGGGCTTCGGACTGGGTGGGGTTCACCTTGCCGGGCATGATGGAGGAGCCGGGCTCGTTCTCGGGGATGGTGAGTTCGCCGAGTCCG
>JAGWWS010000054.1 GCA_018970255.1 Verrucomicrobiota bacterium
TGAACTCCCTCCTCCACGACAACATCGCCGGCATCCGCCAAATCAAAACCTACACCAGCGAGGAGCGCGAACACGCCCGCTTCGACACCGCCAGCGACAAGGTCCGCCAGGCCACGCTCACCGTCATGAAAGCCTGGGCTCTCTACAATCCCGGCATGGAGTTCCTCTCCTCGCTCGGCCTGCTCGCCGTCGCCGCGCTCGGCACCCTGCAGGTGCTCGATGGAAAAATGGAAATCGGCGCGCTCGTCGCGTTTTTCGTTCTCGTCCGCTTCCTCCACGAACCCGTCGGACGCCTCCACCAGCTCAACCAGATTTTCCAATCCGGCCGCGCCGCCGGCGAGCGCGTGTTCGAAATCCTAGACGCCGATTCCGAGCCCGACGAATCCGCCGATCGGCTCTGCAAGCCGGTCTCCGGCCATGTCGTCTATCGCGACGTTTCGTTTTCCTACGACCCCAAACTCCCCGTTCTGCATCACATCGACCTCGAATCAACAGCCGGGCAAATGATCGCCCTCGTCGGCCCGACCGGCGCCGGCAAGAGCACGCTCGTGAATCTGCTCGTGCGTTTCTACGAGTTCACGCAAGGCACCATCGAAATCGACGGCGTTCCGCTCCGTGAAATCCCCAAGCGCCACCTCCGCGAAAACATCGCCGTCGTCACCCAGGAAAGTTTCCTCTTCAACGGCACCACCGCCGAGAACCTCCGCATCGGCAAGCCCGCCGCCACCGAGGCCGAACTCTGGGAAGCCCTCCGCGCCGCCAATGCCGCCGCCTTCATCGAGCGCCTCCCCGAAGGCCTCCACACCCCCCTCGGCGAGCGCGGCGTGAAACTGAGCGTCGGCGAAAAACAGCGCCTCTCCATCGCCCGCGCCCTCCTGAAAAACCCGCCCATCCTCATCCTCGACGAAGCCACCGCCAGCGTCGACACCGCCACCGAGCGGTTGATCCAGGAAGCCCTCGACCGCCTCATGGAAAACCGCACCAGTTTCGTCATCGCCCACCGGCTCTCCACCGTCCGCCACGCCGACGAAATCCTCGTCCTCGAGCGCGGCCGCATCCTCGAGCGCGGCCGCCACGAAGAACTCCTCGCCCGCGGCGGCCTCTACGCCGAACTCTGCAAAAGCAGCCTCATCGAGAAATAAAGCCCGTCCACCCTGCGCCGCCAAACAGCCCGGACCGGCAGGAGGCCTCGGCGCGGCAACGCCATCCGAAAGCCCACTGGAGGGCGATGCTCCGTCAGCGCCCACTCCTGCGGCGCAGCCGCCCCATTCCGCCCCGAAGCCCTTTCCCTCGCGGCGGCACAAACCTTCCCGGCATGTTCGGCAGCGAACCGATCGGGATGTCCCGCTCTATACTCTACAGGTTGACCGAACAATCGATCGTAGTATCGTATGACGGCATGGAAACCGTCACCATTTCGCCGAAGTTCCAAGTCGTCATTCCGCAAAAAGTCCGCGAGTCCCTGGGGCTGCGCTCCGGCGAGAAGGCGAAGGTTTTTTCCTTCCGCAACCGCATCGAGATTGTCCCCGCCCGTGATATCCGCGCGCTGCGCGGTTACCTCAAGGGCATCGATACCTCGATTCTCCGCGAGGGCGACCGGCTGTGAACCTGGTCGATTCCTCCGCTTGGCTGGCCTATTTCGCCGGCGAGCCGAACGCAGGATTTTTTGCCCGGGCCATCGAGGATGGTGAAGCGCTCATCGTTCCCTCGGTTTGCCTTTACGAGGTTTTCAAAGTCGTGCTGCGCGAGGGCGGGGAGGATGCCGCGTTCGCCGCGGTCGCGGCCATGGAGAGGGGCGAAGTGGTCGATTTGGACAGCGAGTTGGCCATGGAAGCCGCGGCTCTCGGACTCGAGGAGAATTTGGCCTTCGCCGATTCGGTCATCTATGCCGTGGCGAAGAAACACGATGCCACTCTGTGGACTCAGGATGTTCATTTCCGGGGCAAGCCCGGTGTGAAGTTCAAAGCCAAAGCAGAATCAAAAAAATAGCCTTTTCCGGCTGGAGAGAGGCGGTCGGGCTTGCCGCGAAATGCGATGCGGGGCGGGGCGATTTCCTTGCAACACCAAAGGTGACCGGTCTCTGATAATCGAATGAGAACCACCCTCTTCCTCCTCATAGCAAGCCGCGAAGGTTTTTTCTCTTTCCCGCACCCCAAAAAATTTCCCAGGCAGGACAGCTTTTGTCCTACCAACCCTGCGAGGATCCCCACGCCATGGTCACAAAAATCCTCCGCCTTTTCGCCGTTGCCGCAAACCGCATCCACCCGCTCCTCCGCTCCAGAAGCCGAATCCGCTCCTTCTGCTGGCAAACGGAATTTCGGTTTTGAACGCACCTCCCGTTTTCATTCTTGTCTATCTCGGTGGGTGGAAACCTCGAAATGAAATTGCCCCGGCGTGGCAAAAAAGCTGAATTCCCATTCTTGGCGTCTTGGCTTTTCCCGTGACGAAGACCCCCACACCATCAACTGATCGGCGAACGATGCCGTCCGCTTACTATTCCGCGGAGGTGAAGGACTTCTTGGCCGCTTCACCGGAGGAAATCCTCGGTTCCATGACATCACACGGCCATTTCGCGCTCGAGATTGAGCAACGCAACGCTTGGGAGGTTCAGATAACCGTTCTGCAGCAAAGCCTCACGGGCCTATCCGGTTTGATTCATCTCGAGTTCGACGTCCCCCGCATCGGTAGCCGCATCGACGCTGTTCTGGTCACGCCCCAGGTCATTTTTCCCATCGAATTCAAAGTCGGTGAGGGGAGCCACCAACGTTCCCACCTCAATCAAGCCTGGGACTACGGCCTTGATCTCAAAAACTTTCACCAAGCCAGCCACCGCGCACCCATCGTCCCCATCCTTGTTGCGACTGAAGCCAAGGAAACCGATGACGCACTCACCGAGCCTCACCCAGACGGAGTTCACCCGCCCGTTCGTGCGAATCCTCACTCCTTACGCCAGATCCTCGATCTAGCCCTCCGCAAATATGCCCAGCCGGCCGTCGAGGTCCACGTCTGGAGCAGTGCCCCATATCAGCCGACACCAACCATCATCGAAGCAGCGCAAAGCCTCTACTCTCGCCACTCGGTGGACGCCATTGCGCGACACGACGCCGGCGCGCGCAACCTCAGCGTCACCTCCGCCCGAGTCGAGCAACTCATCGACGAGGCCGCCCGCCAGCAGCGCAAACTCATCATCTTCGTTACCGGAGTTCCCGGCGCCGGCAAAACGCTCGTTGGCCTTAACGTCGCCACACAAAAACGTAACTCTACTTCGACCCATGCTGTATTCCTCTCCGGCAACGGTCCGCTCGTCGAAGTCCTCCGTGAAGCTCTCACCCGTGACGAAGTCGATCGCCTTGCCCAACAAGCCAAAAAGCCACGCAAAGGCACCGTGAAGCAAAAGGTGAAGGCCTTCATTCAAAACGTTCATCATTTCCGCGACGACGGACTCCGCGATCCCGACGCACCGCCCGCCGATCGCGTCGTCATCTTCGACGAAGCCCAGCGTGCGTGGGACCAAGCCATGACGGCTAACTTCATGGCGCGTAAAAAGAAGCGCCCCGGCTTCTCCCAGTCCGAACCCGAGTTCCTCATCTCCTACATGGACCGCCACCGTGATTGGTCCGTCATCATCTGTCTGGTCGGCGGCGGCCAAGAGATTAACCGCGGCGAAGCCGGAATCTCCGCATGGCTCGATGCTGTCCGCGAGGGCTTCCCCGATTGGCACATCTACGTCTCGCCGGACTTGACCGACTCGGAATACGCTGCCGGCCACGCGCTCGAGCGCCTGCACGGCGCTGCCCACATTCAGACCGACAGCGCCCTGCATCTCTCCGTCTCCATGCGCTCCTTCCGCGCCGAGAATGTCTCCAAATTCGTCAAAGCAGTCCTCGACTGCGAGCAAGGCGAAGCCTCCCGCATCCTGCAGGAAATGCAGAGCCGCTATCCTATCGTCGTGACCCGCGATCTCTCCGCCGCAAAAGCTTGGATCCGCTCTCAAGCCCGGGGCTCTGAACGATTTGGCATTGTTGCCTCATCCTCCGCCCAGCGACTCAAGCCCCACGCCATCGACATCCGCGTCGACGTTAATCCCATCCACTGGTTCCTCAACGATGCCAGCGACACCCGTTCCAGCTTCTACATGGAAGACGCCGCTACCGAGTTTCAGGTGCAGGGACTCGAACTTGATTGGGCCTGTGTCACATGGGACGCAGACTTGCGATATGTCGGCGATGGTTGGAACTTCCACAGATTTCACGGCCACATATGGCAGAAGGTCCACAAGCCCGACGCTAGGCAATACCTCCTGAATGCCTATCGCGTGCTTCTCACGCGAGCTCGGCAGGGTATGGCGATTTTTGTCCCGCCCGGCGACGAGCAAGATCCAACGCGTTCGCCGAACTATTACGACAAGACCTACCAGTATTTTTGCGACGTGGGCGTGCCTTCAATCTAGCGTCATAAGCGGGGGTAGTCCGGGCGGGGTCAGTCCCGCGTATTGACGCATTTCTATCGATGACAATTTTCAAAAAAACCAATCGGGTCTAATCCGGTATTTTATCCGGCATTGTCCAGACAGGCTCCATTCAAATCCCTGCAAAAAATTTGGCTCTGGTCCGTGGGATGGATGAGTTCAAAGTGGCATGGGAATCCACGAAAAAAATCCCACCGAAATCGTTCGTGATCCGCGGCTCGCCTGCCGCTACTCCCACTCGATCGTGGCGGGGGGCTTGGTCGAGATGTCGTAAACGACGCGGTTCGCGCCTTTGACTTCGTTGATGATCCTGGCGGAAATTTTCGCCAGGAGGTCGTAGGGCAGCCGCACCCAATCGGCCGTCATTCCGTCCTGGCTCGTGACGATGCGCAGGGCGATCGTGTAGTCGTAGGTCCGCTCGTCGCCCATCACGCCCACGGAGCGCACGGGCAGGAGGGCGGCGAAGGATTGCCAGACTTTGTAATACCAGCCGGCGGATTTCATTTCTTCGAGCAGGATGAGGTCGGCCTCGCGCACGATGCGCAGCCTTTCCGCAGTGATCTCGCCGACGATCCTCACCGCCAGGCCGGGGCCGGGGAATGGCTGCCGGTGCACGATGTCTTTCGGCAGCCCGAGTTCCTCGCCCACGCGGCGGACCTCGTCCTTGAACAATTGGCGCAGCGGCTCGACGAGTTCGAACTTCATGCGCTCGGGCAGGCCGCCGACATTGTGGTGGCTTTTGATGAGCGCCGCCGGGTTGCCGGAGATCGAAACGCTCTCGATCACATCGGGGTAAAGCGTGCCCTGCGCGAGGTAGCGGTAGTGGCCGGGGTCGGTTTTTTTCAATTCCCGCGCCGCGGCCTCGAAGACCTTGATGAACTCGTTGCCGATGATCTTGCGCTTGCGCTCGGGGTCGGTCACGCCCTTGAGCTTCGAGAGGAAGCGCTTCGAGGCGTCCACCGTTTGCATGCGGATGTGCATGCGGCCGGCGAAAAGTTTTTGCACGGCTTCGGCCTCGCCGGCGCGCAGGAGGCCGTTGTCCACGAAGACGCAGGTGAGTTGTTTGCCGATGGCGCGGTGCAGCAGCGCGGCCGCGACGGAGGAATCCACGCCGCCGCTGAGGCCGAGGATGACCTTGCCGGCGCCGACCTGTTCGCGGATCTCGCGGCAGGTTTTTTCGATGAACGATTCCATCGTCCAATCGGAGGCGCACCCGCAGACGCCGTGGACGAAGTTGGCGAGGATTTCCATCCCGCGCGGGGTGTGGACGACCTCGGGGTGGAATTGCAGGCCGTAGATGTGGCGCTTCGTATCGCCGATCACCGCATGGGGCGAATTCTCGGTGCGGCCGAGCGCGGCGAACCCGCGGGGCAATTCCGTGATTTTGTCGCCGTGGCTGTTCCACACATCGAGCACGGCCGGCAGCTTGCGGAAGAGCGGGCAGCGTTTGTCGGCACGCAGGCGGCCGGGCCCGTATTCGCGCCGCCCGGACTTCTCGACCTTCCCGCCGAGCGTGTGGGCGGTGAGTTGCATGCCGTAGCAAATTCCCAAAACAGGCACGCCGAGTGCGAAGATGCCCTTGTCGGCCTTCGGCGCCTTCGGTGCATAAACGCTGGCCGGGCCGCCCGAGAGGATGATGCCCGCGGGCTTCAGCCGGGCGATTTCGGCGGCCTTGGTGTGGAACGGGACGATCTCGGAGTAAACCCGGCACTCGCGCACCCGGCGCGCAATGACCTGGGTGTATTGCGAACCGAAATCAAGGATGAGGATTTTTTTCCCCGCGGCTGGATCGGGCATGGGCTGCGGTCCCGGTTAATTGTATTCGGGGCCGAAGGAATCCTTGGTCGGGTCGTTCGGGACGATTTGCCCGCCGCCCTGGATTCCGCGTTGGAACTGGTGGCCGACTTCATCGATCGAACCCTCGGTCACCGCGCAACCCGAGAGCCCGAGGGAAACGATCCCCGCCAAAAAAAAGAACACGCGTTTCATGCGATTACAGAATAATTGTTCTCCCAAGCATGGCAAACACGATTCCTCCCGGGTTGCTCCTCGATTTCTACGGGCGCGGGCTTTTTCCCATGGCGGTCGATGGCGAACTGCGCCTCTACTCGCCCGACCCCCGCGGCATCCTGCCCCTCGGCGGATTCCGCATCCCCCACGGCTCGCGCAAAGTCGTCCGCGACCCCGCATGGGAAATCCGGATCGACACCGCCTTTGCCGAAACCGTCCTCGGCTGCGCCGGCCGGCGCGAGACCTGGATCGATGCCACCATTTTCGAATCCTACCTCGAACTCCACCGCACCGGCCACGCCCACTCGGTCGAAGTTTGGCGCGAAGGAGAACTCGCTGGCGGCCTCTACGGGGTCCGCATCGGCGGGGCATTTTTCGGCGAATCCATGTTCAGCCGCGAGCCCGGCGCCTCGAAGGCCGCCCTCGCCCGCCTGGTCCCGCTGCTCAAAAGCGGCGGGTTCCTCCTGCTCGACACGCAATGGGCCACGCCGCACCTCAGGAATTTCGGCGCCGTGGAAATCCCCCGCGCCGAATACCTCGAACTCCTTGAAGCCGCCTGCGCCGCCCCCGCCGTTTGGAATGCCGCACCGGCCGGTGTTGCAGCCCCTGCGCCCCGCGCGGTAGTCTCCGCCCAATGACAGCTCCGGAGCCGAAATCCCCTCACGGGGAGCCCATCGACGCCGCATTCGAAATCTCGCTGCGCCCGCCGCTCTTCGGCGAATTCGCCGGCCAGGAAAAAACCGTCGAACGCCTGCAGGTCATGGTGGACGCCGCCAAGGCCCGCGGCGACACGCTCCAGCACATCCTGCTCAGCGGCCCGCCCGGGCTCGGCAAAACCACGCTCGCCTACATCATCGGCAACGCCATGGGCGCCGAGGTCCGCACCACCAGCGGCCCCATGATCGAAAAAGCCGGCGACCTTGCGGGCCTGCTCACGAACATCGAGCGCGGCGGCATCCTCTTCATCGACGAAATCCACCGCCTCCAGCCCGCCATCGAGGAATACCTCTACCCCGCCATGGAGGACTTCAAACTCGACATCGTCATCGACCAGGGGCCCAGCGCCCGCTCCGTGCGCCTCAACCTTGCCCCCTTCACCCTCATAGGCGCCACCACCCGCTCGGGCATGATCAGCGACCCCCTCCGCTCGCGCTTCGGCATGAACTGCCGCCTCGACTACTACTCGCCCGAAACGCTTTCAAAAATCGTCTCCCGCAGCGCCGGCCTGCTCGGCAGTGAACTCGAAGCCGGTGCCGACCTCGAAATCGCCCGCCGCGCCCGCGGCACGCCGCGAATCGCCAACAACCTCCTCCGCTGGGTGCGCGACTACGCCCT
>JAGWWS010000055.1 GCA_018970255.1 Verrucomicrobiota bacterium
ATCCGGCCCAGCCCCGAGTGGATTTGCGACCCGCAAGCCCTCGCGAAAAACGGCCTCACCCTCGATTTCCTCGAAAAAAACGGCCGCCCCGAGCGCGAAGTCATCCAAGATTTCTCCCTGTGGCTGGGCCAGCGCCGGTTCCACATCCTCGCAGGGTGCAACGTCGCCTTCGACGTCCTGTTCCTCTCCGCCGCTTTTCACCGCCAAGGCATCACCTGGCCCATGGGCAAGATGATCGACCTCCAAGCCTGCGCCTGGCTCGCCAACGAAGTCGGAGGCATCGACCTCCCCGTGGGCAAGGATGGCCAGCCCCGCCTCAGCCTCGACCACATTTCCGCCACCCTCGGCTTTGCCAGGAGCGGAAAAACCCACAACGCCCTCGAAGACGCCCTGCTGACCTGGTCCTGCCTCGGCCGCCTGCCCTCACGCCTCGAGATGTCCGCGAAAAAAATGGAGGCCGCAGCATGAGCCCCGTCTTCGACCAACCCGACCGCCTCGTCCGAGGCCATGCGGTATCCACCGACCTAGAGGCACGCATTCGCTGGGAAGATGCCCGCCACACGCTCCCCGACGACGACACCACCGTGCTCGTCGCCCTCCTCTGCGGCGAAGTCTGGACCGGCTTCCACGACGAAGGCCGGTGGCGCTACGTCAGCGCCGATCCCATCAGCGAGCCGGTCACCCATTGGTCCCACTTCCCACCGCCTCCCGCCCCATGCGCCCGTTGAATCTCCAAACCCTCCTCGCCTGCGGCCTCATCGCCGCCGCCTACCTCCTCGCCGCCGGTCTCTACTGGCACGAACAAACGAAACCCAACTTCACCATCTGCCCCCTCTGCGGGAAATGAAAAAACCACCCTCCTTCCCGGAACCACTGCCCGCCGGAGACGCCCGCATCGGCTACCCCTGCCGCGACGCCTACCAGGATGTCCGCGACGCCTGCCACCGCTGGCTCATGAAAAACGACCCCTCCTACCGCAAAAGTCGCACCAGCAAACGCTGGGGGAATTTCTAGAAAAAAACACACCCATGTCGAACTGGATCAAAATGCGCAGCAACCTCTGGGACGATCCCCGCATCGCCCGAATCTGCGACCTGACAAACAAACGCGAAGCCGAAGTCATCGGCGGTCTCTATTGGCTCTGGACCATGGCCGACGAACAGACCGCCGACGGCCACCTCGACGGCCTCTCACTCGCCGCCATCGACCGCAAGACCGGAATCAAAAACCTCGGAGCCTCTCTCGTAAAAGTCGGCTGGATTCTGGAAAGCGAAGAAGGCGTGGAGATTGCACGATTTGAAGAGCACAACGGAGCCTCCGCAAAACGCCGCGCCTCCGAGGCCAAGCGTATGCAGTTCGTTCGCAAGCCATCCGAATCCCGTTCGCAACCCATGCGAACGGAAAGCGAACACCATGCGCAGCTAGATAAGAATAGAATAGATATAACCCCTATAGTCCCCAAAGGGGACGAACAACCGGGGTTGATTCTCGAAGTCGAAACCAGCCCCAAGCCCGAGACCATCCATCCCCACCTTCTCAGGCTTCGCGCCCTGTTCCAAATCCGCGAGTCCACACTCGTTGATCCCAAGACCCAAGAAGCCTGGGAAAAAAATAAAAAAAGCGCCGCCGATCTCAACGACAGCGAGTGGAAGCTCCTCGAATGGGCCTACCGCCAGAAAGAAGGCCCCGCCGCCACATTTCGGCGCAAGGATTTGCCCACACTCCTGCGCAATCTTCCCGCCGAAATCTCCCGCGCTCGCGGCTGGCTGGCCGAGACCGGCTACACCACCGCCACCACCCTCGCCCTCGTCGAGCCCGAGGGCTGGCGCGACCTCATCGAGGCCGAATACCCCGAAGTCAACCTCAGCACTTGGGCCAATCTCCCCGAATCCATGAAAATCTGGGTCCGCAACAAAATAAAAAAATCCGCCGCAGCCTAAACCAAAAAACAAAAACCAAATGAAAATCGTCGAAACCATCAAAAACCGCACCACCGAGCGCGGCAAACTCCCCCTCGTCACCCGGCACTATGAGCCCGTGCCCCTCCTCGAGTTCCTCGAATGGCAAGTCGGCCTCTACGAGCAACGCCCCATGGAAGAGCCCGTTTACGAGTTCAAGACCGACCTCGAAGGCAAGGAATTCGTCACCCTTTCCGTCCGCACCCATCCCAGCCTCATGGTCACCGTCTTCCACCTCCTCGGCTACGGCCCCAGCTACAAGGAAGCCATGGCCCGCGCCCTCCGCGTTCTCGCCCAGGATTGATCCCGCCATGATGAAATCCGAAACACCCGAGTCCCAACTCGCCGAGAAAGCCGTCCTCGGAGCCGCCATCTCCGATCCCCGCGTCGCCGACAGCGTCCTCGAAGCCCTCCGGCCCGACCAATTTTTCTGGCCCGCCCACCAGCAAATCGCCGCCTGCCTCGCCACCATGCGCGAGGCCGCCCAGCCCGTGGACATGATCCTCCTCACCACGGAACTCGAAAAAATCGGCCAACTCCCCGAAGTCGGCGGCATCGAATACATCACCGAGATCGCCACCGACCACGCCGTCACCGTGAACTGGCGGCACTACGCCGCCGAGGTGCTCGACCGCTGGCGTCGCCGCGCCCTCCGCGCCGCCGCCACCCGGCTCGCCGAGGCCGCCGCCGACCTCACCCTCTCCACCGACGACGCCCTCGAGCGTTGCGACCAGGAGATTTTCCGACTCCGCGACACCACCGCCCGCGACAACCCCGTCGCCCCCTGCAAAGAAGCCGTCCTCGCCGCCGCCGACCACATCGAGACCGTTTACCGCAACCGGGGCGGCACCACCGGCCTCTCCACCGGCATCCACGATCTCGACCGCTCCACCGGCGGCTTCCTCGGCGGCCAGATGATCGTCATCGCCGCCCGCCCCGCCTGCGGCAAATCCGCCCTCGGCATGCAAATCGCCCTCCACGCCGCGCTCGAAAAAGCCGTCCCCACCCTCGTCTTCAGCGTCGAGATGCCCAGCATGGAACTCATGTGCCGCGCCCTCTGCTCCGAGGCCAGCATCAACCTCCAGCGCGTGCGCGACGGCTACCTCCGCCAGGAAGACCTCGCCAAAGTCTCCCAAGCCGCCACCCGCCTCATCCGCTCCAAGCTGTTCCTCGATGACACCCCCGGCCTCAGCGTCGCGCAATTCCGCGCCCGCGCCCGCCGCGCCAAGGCCCAGCACAACATCGGCCTCATCGTCGTCGATTACCTCCAATTCATGGTCGGCAGCGGCAAACGCTCAAACGAATCCCGCGCCCTCGAAGTCAGCGAGATTTCCAAATCCATCAAAACCACCGCCAAGGAACTCAACATCCCCGTCATCGCCCTCGCCCAGCTCAACCGCGATGCCGACGAAGGCACCAAGCCCAAGCTCTCGAACCTCCGCGAGAGCGGATCCATCGAGCAGGATGCCGACACCGTCCTCCTCATCCACCGCCTCGACAAAGGCCGCAAGCGCCAAGGCGACGAAGAGGAATCCGACCACAACACCCTCCTCATCCTCGCCAAGCAACGCAACGGCCCCACCCCCGAGATCAAGCTCAACTTCATCGGCGAGCACACCGTTTTCCAAAACCTCACCGAGAAGCTCTACAGCAACAACCAAAGCCAACGCCAAAAATGAAAAAGCCAGACCCCAGATTAAAAGCCGCCGGAGTCACCGGCTACAACAAGCCCAAGCGCACCCCCGGCCATCCCACCAAAAGCCACGTCGTCGTTGCCAAAAGCGGCGACCAAGTCAAAACCATCCGCTTCGGCCAGCAAGGTGTGAGCGGAAGCCCCGAGCGCATCGGAGAATCCACCGCCGACCGCAAGCGCCGCGAAGCCTTCAAAGCCCGCCACGCCGGGAACATCGCCAAAGGCAAAATGTCCGCCGCCTATTGGGCCGACAAAACCAAATGGTGATCCGCCTCGAATCTCGAAATGAACGAATCGGTAAGCCGTGAGTGCCAGACGGTGAGAGTCACGCAAGGAAGCCGAAGTCTGAGCGGAAATTTTGCGGATGGCTCAAAATTACGACCTCCCTCTTTAGGGTCTCCTCAAACCACGGACAAAGAGCCGGGGCGCGACGGATACGCGCTGCTCAACCCACACCCACCCAGCACCCAAAACACCATGTCAATCCTCTCCGATTCCGCCGTTGCCTGCCCGGCCTGCCACCGCGAGTGGCAAGACCACCCCGGCGTAGCCCACACCTGCAAACTCGCCACCGAGTTGGCCGCCCACCTCCGCGACATCCTGCATTATGTGCAGCCCCCGGAATACACCCGCGACATCACCGAGCAGGAAGTCTTCTTCGACCTCCTCGAAAATTCCCGCCGCCTCATCGTCAAGGCCCGCACTTTTCAAAACGAATTATGAAATCAACCACAGAGGACACAGAGGGCACGGAGGTGGCGAAAAGACAATGGATGGACGGTGCCCGCCACGGCACCGATGTCGGTCTCGAACTTGCCATAAAAATCCTGACCGAGTTTCGGGATTCCATGCGCCAAAAGTTTGAGGAAGCGCAAGAAACGAAGGAGGCGAAATGAGCGCGCGCACCCACAACGACGGCGGGCCTGCGTTTCCTCGCAACATCACAGTTTTCGGACATCAAAATAAAATTGATGCAGATACGGGAACCGGAATGTCTCTACGCGACTGGTTCGCGGGGCAGGCTCTTGTTTCCCTATCGCGTAAGGATTTCCATCTTTTCGGCGCGGGCGGTGACGAACTGAATGCAGAAATAGCAGCACAAAATTGCTACGAAATCGCCGACGCCATGCTCGCCGAGCGCAACCGGAAGGAGGCCAAATGAACGAGACGGAGGAAATCCGCAAACTGCGGAAGCTACTGGCCGACGCAAATCGCGGGGCGGAAATCAACGCTCACATCAACAACTCGTTGACCAAAAAGCTCCAAGAGAGAACCGCCGAGCGCGACGAGGCGAGGGAGCAGTTGGTTCGGTCTAATCACTTCTTGCATCAAGCCGAAGAGAATTTGGAGTCAATTTACAGAGAGCGCGACGAGGCACGGGAGAAATACGACATACTCGCAACCGAGCACATGCTCGAAGTGAACAAGTTGTGCAACGAGCGCGACGAGGCGCGGGAGGATGCCCACCAGCTTACTCAAAAGCGAAACGAGTTATTGGCATACCTCGACGCGGCGCACTACGCAACATGCAACGCAGAACTTCGCAGGGAACGCGACGAGGCGCGGCGTGAAGTTGACCGCTACCGCGAGGAAAAAGATTTATCACCCATGTCCTGGGATACTTAAAATGACCGCCCTCCGCGACTACCTCCTCGCACACGGTCTCGACGAGACCGCCGCCCTCAATCTCCTCCAGGATCACGGCATTATTTCCGACCTCTGCGTCACCGCCGAAGAAGTGGGCGACTCCGGCCGCGCCGTCACCTGGCTCCACGACCGCCTCGACTCCCTGCCCAAAAAACTCGCCGCCACCGCCTGATGCTCCAGCAAACGCCGCATCCCATCATTTCCGAGATCGTCATTCTGGGCCGCACCCGCGATGGCCGCATCGCCATCCAGCACCACGGGCAAAAACTCGCCGCCACCGAAGAGCAGCTCCTCGCCATCCACCGCGAGCGAGAGGAGCAGATCGCCCGCATGGCCGATGATCCCTGGCGCTACGGGTGGATCAATCCCGCGTGGGACCGCGCCGATGCAGCCTTCGCCGACCTCCGTGAGAAATTTCCCAAAGGCGTCACCGAAGTCCTCATCCTCGGCGGCAACCGCTCCGGCAAGTCCCGCTACTTCGCCCGCCGCGCCATGCAGCATCTCGTCAACACGCCCGGGGCCAAAGTCTGGTGCCTGCAATCCACCGAGTCCGCCTCCATCCAAAACCAACAGCCCTACCTGTGGGAATATCTCCCCGCCGAGTGGCGGCCCGCCGCCAGCGGCAAACTCAAAAAAGGCGCGGTCGCCAACATCACCTATTCCCAGAAAGGCGGCTTCACCGAGAACTCCTTCGTGCTGCCGAATGGCTCGCAATGTTGGTTCAAATTCTACTCGATGGATGTCACATCCATCGAAGGCGCGGAGCTGAATTTTGTGTGGGCGGATGAGCTGGTCACCCCCGACTGGCTGGAGGCTTTGCGCTTCCGCCTCCTCACCCGCGATGGCGAACTCGGCATCGGCTTCACACCCATCGAGGGCTACACCAGCACCGTCAAAGAATACCTCGATGGCGCGAAGACGCTCGAGGAATGCGAGGCCCCGCTCCTTCCCCGCTACAAAAACGGAAACCTCGAAGGGCTCGAACTCGTCCCCCGCGTGCAGCAATGCGTGCGCGAGAAAGCCCGCGTCGTTTATTTCCACACCTCCGACAACCCCTTCGGCAACCCCGAGGCCATGGAGACCGAGCTGCGCGGCAGCAACCGCGAGCGCATCCTCATGCGAGCCTACGGCGTCCCCACCCGCCACCGACTCTCCATGTTCCCCGCCTTCCGCGACAACGTGCATATCGTCCCCCACGACAAAGTTCCCAAATTGGGAACCGCCTACCATTTCGTCGATCCCGGCGAAGGCAAGACCTGGGCCATGCTGTGGATCAAATTCACGCCCGACAAACGCTGCTGGATTTACCGCGAATTTCCCAGCGACGACGATTACATCGAAGGCGTCGGCTATCCCGGCCCGTGGGCCGAGCCCGATGGCAAGCTGCAAGACGGCCGCCCCGGTCCCGGCCAAAAAGCCTGCGCCGCTTTCGGCTTCGAGGATTACAAGCGAATCATCGAGGCCGCCGAGAAAGCCGATGCCGCCGAGCCGCTGGAGCGCTGGATGGACAGCCGCTACGGCAACACCCCCACCATGACGCACGAAGGCGTCTCCACGCTCATCGAGCAATGCTACGACCGCGTCGGCCTTGTTTTCAAAGCCACCTCCGGCCAATCCATCTCCGAAGGCGTCGCCATCATCAACGACATGCTCGCCTACGATTCCGAGCGCCCCCTCGGTGCCGACAACAACCCCCGGCTCTTCATCAGCGAGCGCTGCAAAAATCTCATCTACGCGCTCAAAACCTGGACCGGCGCGGATGGCAAAAAAGGCGCGACCAAAGATTGGATCGACCTCCTCCGCTACATCGCCCTCAGCGACGTCGGCTACGAAGACCCCGCCACCCGCCGAGCCAGACCCAGCGGCTGCTATTGACACCCCCACCCTACAATCAACGCAATGAAACTCCTCCGCCGCCGCGATGTCATGGACCGACTCGGAGTCACTGAACGCCAACTCCGCACCCTCATCGAAACCGGCCTCATCAAGCCCATCCGCAAACGCCACAGCCGCGCCTGGTATCGCCTCGTTGACATCCAGCGCCTCGCCACATGAAACGCACCGACAACCAAGGCAGCCTTTCCCGCAACAAGAAAAAGGAAAAGGAAACACAGCCCACGCACAAAGGCTCATGCACCATCGAAGGCGTTCCCTACTGGATCGCCGCGTATGTGAACGAAAACCGCGAGACCGGCGAAAAATACTTCAAGCTTTACTTCGAGAAGAAGAAAACAGATTCCGCCTCGCCGCCCGCCGAGCCAGAATCCACGGACCTCTCCAGCCAGCCCGACATCCCCTTTTGAGCCATGACTCCCGAAGAACTCCAAGCCACCTGGTGCGTGCCACCTGAAGAGCCCTGGTTCCGCGCCATCCTCGCCAAGATCGAGGATGCCATCGAAGACTCCGCGCAATTCGTCTCCA
>JAGWWS010000002.1 GCA_018970255.1 Verrucomicrobiota bacterium
CTCCCGTCGAACTGCACGAGGTGCAGGTCCTGCGGGCCATAGTGGTTGTGGACGATATCGACATGCACCGCGATCCCGCGCTGGTGGCAGGCTTTGACGAATTCCTTGAAGCCGTCCGGCCCGCCGTAGGCTGTTTCGATGGCAAAGGGGTCGCTCGGGTTGTAGCCCCAGCTGTGGCGGCCGTGGAATTCCTTCACCGGAAGGACGAGCACGCAGTTCACGCCCATTTCCTTCAGGTGGTCGAGCTTTGCAATCGCATCCCGGAAGGTCCCCGGCTCCCCGTCGCCGGGCGTGGGATCGTGGAAGGTGCCGATGTGGAGTTGGTAAATGACGAGGTCCTTGAGCGAGCCCGAGGATTGGAAATCCGTGTCGCCCCAATCGAACGCATCCACATCGTAAATCACGGAATTACCGTCGGAGGCAGTCACCTGGCGGGCGCGCGGGTCCTTGCGGCGCAGTTCGCCGTTGATGAGGAAAAGGTATTCGTCGCCGGGCTTGGCGGAGGAAATTTCAGCCGACCAGATCCCGGTCCGCTCCTCGCGCTCCATTTTTCCGCGCTTCGGATTCCAATCGTTGAAGGTCCCGATCACATCCACCGACTTCGCATTCGGGGCCCAAACGCGGAAGCGCGTCCCTTCCACCCTGCCGCCCGAATCGCGCACCACCATCGCACCGAGTTCCCCGGCGAAAGCCGATTTCGAAGCCTCCCTTGGCGCCGCGAACAACGCCGGCACCGCGCAGAAAAGAACCACCGCCAAAGCCATCTTCATCACGCGGCGAATCCTTTCCGCCCGCCGCGGAATCCCGCAAGCGTTTTCGACCCGCTTGACACGGCATGGATGCGCCTGCAAAAAACTCCCCGCCGCGTCCAGCGGCAACGATCTTTTTCCAATCACAACCAATCCGCCGGCCTAGGAAAGAAAGGGTGGAAGTCCCTCACTGTCGCGCAAAGGTCAAAGTCCGGGTTCGAACCGGCGGAGAAAACCGCACAGCGCCTGCGACGGCGCAACGGCAGCGCATGACTGTCCGTGCCGGGGGTGGTCCTTTCGAACACGGGGGAAGGGATTGTCCAACGACATTCCCCGTTCCGAAAGGACACATGAAAAAAACACTGATGGCCGCGCTGGCATTTGCCGCGGCGGCTTGGAATGGAAATGCGCAACTTGTCGCGAGCTTCGAGAATATCAATTACTGGGCGGGCACGGGACCGAACCGCGCCGCGTTGGTGATTCAATGGAACGACGACATCAACCCCGGTTCCTTGGCGTGGGGATATCGCTGGAGCGGAAATGCGACGGGCCTCGATATGCTCAATGCCATTGCCGGGAATACGACGATCACAGACCCCGGGCAAAATCCAATCGGGAGCCTTTCTGGAGCCGATTCGCACTTGGCTGTCGAGGTGGTGCGCTACTCTTTTGGCGATTCGATTCTTTCGATCGATTACTCGGGCGCGAATCCGGTGCGAACTCGAGCCGACTGGGAGAATGGTTACTGGCAATACCTGATCTTCGGCGGGAGCTTCGAGTATACGAACTGGGGTGATCCCGGGCCGAGTCTCTACGACACCCCAGGGAGTTCACTTTATGCGAATTTGAGTTGGTTTTCCTCCCCGATCGGGATGGGTGATCGCGCACTGGTGGACGGCTCCTGGGATGCGTTGAGTTTCGCGCCTGATTTCTCGCCTATCGGAGTGATGCAGCCTGTGTCCGCGCCGGGGCCCACGGCAGATAGCGATCACGATGGTCTGCCCGACTCTTGGGAAAATCAGCATTTCGGAAGCCTTGTGGAAAATGCCTCTGCGGACTCCGACGGCGATGGCACGACAAACCTGATGGAGTATCTCGCGGCAACAAATCCAAAGTCCGCCACTTCCGTCTTCCGCCCGACAACGCACACTTCCGGCGGAAATCTGGTTGTCTCCGTGCCGACGGTTTCGGGTCGAAGCTACCGCGTGTGGGGAACTGCGATTTTACAGGGCGCATGGACGCTTCACGACACGATAACCGGCGATGGAGCGATCGTGGAGTGGCTATATCCGCTCACTCAATCATCCAAATACTTTTTCAGAATCGAAATTCTGATCCCGTAGCCGAACTGAAAAACCGGCAAACCACCATGAGGACAAAAAATCTCGGTCGTCGTTTTCCCGCAATCGTGCCATTGCTTCTCACCGTCCCACGCGGGGACTGCCGGGGTTTCAGCGACTTTTACTGATCCGTGCGCAAAAGCGGCTTCACACTTGTTGAAATGCTGGTGGCTATCACGATTGCAATACTGCTCGCCTCCTTGTTTTTCGTGGTCGGACGAAATGCCTATGCGGCGTCCTCGCTGGCGGTTTCCGCAAACAACATCCGGCAACTGGCAGCGGGCGGCATGGCGTATCTCGCCGACAACAATTACAACTTTTGGCCGTTCCTTGAAAAAAAACCGGAGGGCGATCTTTGGTGGTTCGGTCTTGAACCCAAATCCGCCCTCGGCCGCCCGGAAGGCTCGCGCAAGATTGATATGGCTGCAGGTCCGCTCGGAACCTACATCCCGAGAGGTTTTGCCCCGGACCCGAGTCTTCGCCTGTCCGGAACGGCCTTCAAACCGAAGTTTGAATTCGGCTACATCGGGTGTGCCTACAATGTTCATCTCGCCGGTGAGAGAAGCGACGGCAGGGCTGTATGGGTCACCACGCCAAAAAGCCCGCGGCCGAAACGGTTTTGGGAACTCCAAAAACCGGAGTCCACTGTGATGTTTGCAACATCAGCGCAGGTTTATCCTTTCAGCAAGAAACCCGTCATCGAAGAATTCTATGGCATCGATAAAGACGAAGTGACGGTCCACGGCCGTCACGGCGGTAAGGCCATGGTGGCCTATGCGTCGGGCAACGCCGGCTTCCTGCCACTGGACAAATCCACAATTAACCGGAACGCACCCGGCGCAAACATCGGGCGCTTCGCCCCGCGCGGCAGCACGCTGTATTTGAAATAGCGCCCGCGCTATTGCTGCTGCATCCCTGTGATGATGCTGATCAGGGGCAGGAAGAGCGCGATCACGATGGTTCCCACCACCACGGCCAGGAAAACAATCATCACGGGCTCGAGGAGCGAGGTCAGGCCGGAGACGGCATTGTCCACCTCGTCGTCGTAAACCTCGGCGACCTTCAGCAACATCTCGGGCAACTGCCCGGTCTCCTCGCCGACATCGATCATGCTGATGACCATCGGCGGGAACACCCCGCTCGCCTCGAGCGGTTGCACGATCGACTCGCCCTCGCGGACGCTGTCGTGGACTTTGGTGATCGCATCCGCCACCACGGCGTTCCCTGCGGTGTCGCGCGTGATGTTGAGCGCTTGGAGGATCGGAACGCCGCTTGTCACGAGGGTCCCGAGCGTGCGCGAGAAACGCGAAATAGAACTCTTCCGCGTCAGGTCGCCGAACACCGGCGCACGCAGTTTGAACGCATCGATCGCAGCCCCGCCCTGCTTGGTCTTCGCCGCAAAATTATACCCCACCACCAGCGCCACGATCCCGGCGATGATGAAATACCAGTTCGTCTGCACCAGTGTGCTCAAGCCGATCACGAATTCCGTCAACGGCGGCAGCGGCTTGCCGCCAAGCATGTCGTCGAAGATCGCCTTGAATTTCGGAACGATGAATGCCAGCAGGAACGCCATGATCACCACGGCGATCACCAAAACGATCACCGGATAGAACATTGCCGAAACGACTTTGTTTTTGATCTTTTGCGCCTTCTCCTGGAACTCCGCGAGGCGCAGGAGCACGACCTCAAGCACGCCGCCGAGTTCGCCCGCCTTCACCATGTTCACATAGAGCTTGTTGAAAATTTTCGGGTGCCCCGAGAGCGCCTCGGAGAATGTCCCGCCGCTTTGCACCGACTCCGCGATGCTGGTGATCGTTTTTTTCAGGACGGGGTCGGGCTCCTGTTTGGATAGCACGGTCAACCCCCTCAGCAACGGCAGCCCCGCATCGATCAGCGTCGCGAGCTGCCGCGTGAAAATCATCAGCGTCCGCGCCTTGATCGTCTTCCGCTCGAGGAACGGGATGTTGATGTTCAGCTTGATCTCTTTGTTGAGCGCCGAACCGGCCCCCGCCGCTTTGCCCTTCGCCTTGGGCGCCTTGCCCTCCGCCGTGATGCTCTTCGGGAAATACCCAGCCTGCCGGAGTTGCGCCACGGCATCGTTCTGGTTTTCGGCATCGAGCACCCCCGCGGCTTCCTGTCCGCGCGAGTCGAGGGCTACATAATTGAAGCGGGGCATGTGGTGGGAAGGTTTCTGGCGCTTTGATTAAAACCCGGTCCCGAACCTGTCGAGACGCGAATTCCTCACGCCGCCACAAACGGGTTTGTCTTACGCTCCACGCCGATCGTTGTCTCCGGCCCGTGCCCCGGAAAAACCCGCGTCGCCGGGTCCAGCGGATACAATTTCTTCCGGATCCCCTCGAAAAGCAGCGGACCGTTCCCGCCGGGCAAATCCCACCTCCCCACCCCGCCGCTGAACAGCACATCCCCGCCGACCAGCACGCCCGCCGAAGGAATGTAAAAACACAAACTCCCCGGGCAATGCCCCGGCACATGCAGCACATCCATCGGCACCCCCGCGATCCCCTCCGTCCGCCCCTCGCCGAGCAGCAAATCCGCCGCCACCGGCTCGAACTCGATATCGAACCCATGCCTCTTGAAAAACGCCCCGTCCGCGACCATCGGCGCCGTATCGGCATGGAACGCCACCCGGCACCCGTGCCGCCGCACCACCGCCGCCGCATCCATCACATGGTCGAAATGCCCGTGCGTCAGCACCAGCCAATCGATCCGCCCCCCCGCGAAATGCCGGTCGGCATCCTGCGGCGCATCGAACAAAACCGTCCCCCCCGGCGCCCGCATCAGGTAGGCGTTGGTCTCCAGCGGTCCGCCGGTGAAAATCTCGAAAGTCGGTGGTTTTTCCATACTCGGGTCTCCCCCTCCCGCGACATTTGATTTTTCCGGCGTTCTCTGCAAGGTTTCCCCTCGCCACATGGGCAAACACTTCCACTCCGCGCTCGCAGGGCTCCTCGCGGCATTCCTCGCCACCGCTCCGGTCCGCGCGGAAAAATCCCACCCCGCCGACCAAGGGCAGATCGCCCTCGCCGTCGCGAATTGGCTCCAGCAGGCGCACTACAGCCGCGCCCGCCTCGACGACGCCATGTCCCGCCGCCTCCTCGACACCTACCTCGAGCTCCTCGACTACAACAAACTCTACCTCACCGAAGCCGATGTGCAGGAGTTCCGGGACAAATATGCCGCCTCGCTCGACGACATGATCCTGCGCGGCGACCTCTCGCCCGCCCACGAAATCTTCGGTCGCTTCAAATCCCGCGTCGAAGCCCGCGTCGAATCGAACAAAAAACTCGTCGGGGAAACCAAGGACTTCTCCTGCAACGGCACCGTCGAACTCAACCGCCAAAAATCCCCCTGGCCCGCATCGCCCGAAGAAGCCGATAAAATCTGGGCGGACCGCGTGAAGGCGGAACTCCTCCAGGAAAAACTCAGCGAGTTCAAACTCCGCACCCCCGAGGAAACCGTCACCCGCCGCTACGACCAGGCACTCCGCAATGTCCGCGAAATGGAAGGCGAGGATGTCGTGAAAACCTTCCTCAGCGCCCTCGCGCAAAGCTACGACCCGCACTCGGAATACCTCAGCCCGAGCGATATGGAGAATTTCCAGATTTCCATGAAACTCTCGCTCGTCGGCATCGGCGCCGTGCTCCGCTCCGAGGACGGCTACGCGAAAATCATGGAACTCGTCCCCGGTGGCCCCGCCGACAAGGACGGCCGCCTCCGCGTCGGCGACCGCATCCTCGCCGTCGCGCAGGGGGACAAGGAATTCGAGGATGTCGTGGATATGAAGCTCGACAAGGTCGTCGAAAAAATCCGCGGGGAAAAAGGCAGCCAAGTCCGCCTCCAGGTCATCCCCAGCGATGCCAGCGACCCCTCGAAGCGCTCCATCGTCGAAATCACCCGCGACAAAGTCGAACTCAAGGACCAGGAAGCCAAAGCCGAACTCCTCGATGTCACCGAGCCCGATGGAAAAGTCCGCCGCATCGGCTGGATCACCCTCCCGTCTTTCTACGCAAACATGAGCGGCAACGGCGAACCGAAGAGCACCACCGCCGATGTCGAAGCGCTCCTCACCCGCCTCAAGCAGGAAAATATCGAGGGTCTGGTCATTGACCTCCGCCGCGACGGTGGCGGCTCGCTCGAGGAAGCCATCAACCTCACCGGCCTCTTCATCCCGAAAGGTCCCGTCGTCCAAGCAAAGGACCAGAACGGAAAAATCACCGTCAACAGCGATAAAAGCCCCACCGTCGCCTACGACGGACCGGTCGTTGTTTTGATGAACCGCCTCAGCGCCTCCGCGAGCGAAATTTTCGCCGCCGCCCTCCAGGACTATGGGCGCGCCGTCGTGGTCGGCGACGAACGCAGCTTTGGGAAAGGCACCGTCCAAACCGTCATCGACCTCGACAAAGCCATGTCCCTTCCGTTCTTCAACCTCGACCGCAAGCCCGCCGGCGCGCTGAAGCTCACCATCCAAAAATTCTACCGCGTGCGCGGCGGCTCCACACAAAAGAACGGCGTCTCCTCGGACATCATCCTCCCCTCCCGCACCGACAACCCCGAGATCGGCGAAGCCTCGCTCCGCAACCCCCTCGAATACGACGAAGTCGCCCCGGTTGTGACCGCCGAAGCCGACAGGACATTCCTGTTCCTCGACGAACTCCGCCGCCGTTCCACCGGGCGAGTCGCCGCCGACCCCGAGTTCGCCTATGTCCGCGAGGACATGCAGCGCCTGCGGGACCGCATCGAGAAAAACCGAATCAGCATCAACGAGGAAGTCCGCCGCACCGAACTCGACGAGGACAAAAAACGGAAGGAAGCCCGCAAGGAAGAGCGGGAAAAACGCGGACCGCTAGTCAATGCCAAGGCTTGGCAAATTACGCTCGATGACGCCAAATCCGGCCGCAAGGAACTCGAGGTCGTCGACTACGAGCGCGAGCGCGACAAGAAATACCTCGATGAGGAAGAGGAGGCCGAGGAGTCGGAGAAAGGGAAAAACGGTGAAAAGAAAAAGCCCGAGCCCGACCCCATCCGCAACGAAGCGGTCCGAATCATTGGCGACTTGATTGGTCTTTCGGACATCGCCCGCACCGCCAGTGCGGACACCTCGAAAAAGCCTGCCTCCGAAGCCCCCTGATCCCCGGTCCGCACCCGTGGCATCACGCACCGAGTTCTTCGAAGTCCGCACCGCCGGCAAGGGTCTCTACGAAATCACCTCCCAAGTCCGCCGCGCCGTCTCCTCCTCTGGCGTGCAGGAAGGCGTCGCCACCGTCTTCGTCCGCCACACCAGCGCCAGCCTTGTGATCTTTGAAAACGCCGACCCCTCTGCCGCACGCGACCTCGAAATGTTTTTCGAGCGCCTCGTCCCCGAGGATGGCGAAGGCTATGTCCACACCGCCGAGGGTCCCGATGACATGACCTCCCACATCCGCATGTCCCTCACCCGGACGAACGAATCCATTCCCGTCTCCGCGGGAAGATTGGTCCTCGGAACCTGGCAGGGAATTTTCCTCTTCGAGCACCGCCGCGCCCCACACACACGCGAAGTCGCCGTCAATACCACCGGCGCCTGATTTTCGGTTGGCGCACCCCCGCCCGCGGTGGAATCCTCACCGCGCAAATACCACCATTATGAAAATCGACACCTACACCAAATCGGTCCTCACCATCATCGCTGTCGCCCTCGTCGCCCTCGTCTTCAAAGGCGCACCCGCCATCCCCACCGCCCAAGCCCAAGAAAATGCCGCGGCGCTGACCAAAGTGGACCTCGTCTCCGTAAACGGCACGCCACTCTCGCAGGTCATCGCGGACAACGGCGACCTCAACCAAACCAGCGCCGCCCTCGTCGCCATCCCCGTCCGCATCCTGAACGACTGATCGCGCTCCGCGAAGAATCCCCACCCCACGCCTTGCGAGGAGGGCTCTGCTTGCCAGAGCAGGGATTGTCCCCGCCACAAAAAACGCCCCGAACTCCCCCTCAAAAGATCCTGCGAAGCGCACGCTTCGCCAAATCGCAAGCCCGCTCCAGATCATCGGTCCCATGCGCCGTGCATAGGAATCCCGCCTCGAACTGCGACGGCGCAAAATAAACCCCGCCCTCCAGGCACGCGTGGAAAAACTTGGCAAACTTCGCCCTGTCCGCACCCATCGCATCCGCAAGGTTCCGCACCGGTCCCCCACAAAAATACAAACAAAACATCGACCCGATCCGGTGCAGCGTGAGCGGCAAGCCCCCGATCGCCTCCCGGATCCCCCGCTCGAATTCCTCCCCGGTTTTTTCCAACCGCCCCCATCCATCGATCCGCTCCATCTCGCGGAGCTGCGCCAAGCCAGCCGCCAGCGAGACCGGATTTCCCGACAGCGTCCCCGCCTGGTAAACCGGTCCGTCGGGCGAAAGGAAATCCATCACCTCCGCCCGCCCACCGAAAGCCCCCACCGGCAGCCCCCCGCCAATCACCTTCCCCATCGCCGTCAAATCGGGTCGAACGCCAAAAACCTCCTGCGCCCCGCCGCGCGCGAGGCGGAACCCGGTCATCACCTCGTCGAAAACCAAAAGCGCCCCATTCCTGTCGCACAGTTCCCGCAGCCCCTCCAAATAGCCCGGCAGCGGCAAATACAGCCCCGCATTCGCCGGCACCGGCTCCAAAATCACCGCCGCAATCCGCCCGGGGTTCGCCGCAAAAGCCGCCTCCACCGCGCCAAGGTCATTGAATGGCAGCGCCACCGTCAGCTGCGCAAACTCCGCCGGCACACCTGCGCTGTCGGGAGTCCCGTTTGTTAGCGCGCCGCTCCCCGCCTTGACCAAAAGCGAATCCACATGCCCGTGGTAGCAACCCTCGAATTTCACCACCATCGGCCGCCCCGTGAAACCGCGGGCGAGCCTCACGCAGCTCATCGTCGCCTCGGTCCCGCTGTTGACCATCCGGACTTTCTCCACCGAAGGCACCATCCGGCAAATCGCCTCCGCCATTTCCACCTCGAGCGGGTTCGGCGTCCCAAAGCTCAATCCATCCGCCACCGCAGCCCGCACCGCCTCGATGACCGGCTCCGCCGCATGCCCCAAAATCGCCGGCCCCCAAGTCCCCACAAAATCAACCAGCTCCCTCCCCTCGACCGTCACCAACCGGCACCCGCGCGCCGACTTGGTGAAAAACGGCTCGCCGCCCACGCCCCGGAACGCCCGCACCGGCGAGTTCACGCCGCCGGGGATGCGTTTCTTTGCGGATTCAAAAAGTGCCCGGCTCGTCATCATCGGTCTCGGGCTTGATGGTTGACAGCACGGCGCGCAAAGACAAGATCGCCGCAGTCCGACTCCGCGACACCATGGCGACCATCAAGATCGACCCGACCCTGCACCAACCCAAGAAGCCCGACTGGATCAAGGTCCGCCTGCCCTCGAACCCCGTTTTCTTTTCCACCAAGGGGCTCATCTCCGACCTCCGACTCCACACCGTTTGCGAAAGCGCCCAGTGCCCGAACCGCTGGGAATGCTGGAGCGGCGGCACCGCCACTTTCATGATCGCGGGCGACCGCTGCACCCGCGCCTGCGGCTTCTGCGCCGTGGACACCGCGAAACCCTTCGCCCTCGAAGCCGACGAACCCCAGCGCGTCGCCGAAGCCGTCGGCCGCCTCGGCTTGAAGCATGTCGTCATCACCGCCGTGGCACGCGACGACCTCGCCGACGGGGGCGCCGACCATTTCGGGAAAACCATCGAAGCCATCCGCGCGCTCGATCCCAAAATCGTCATCGAAGTCCTCGTCCCCGATTTCAACGGCAAGGACGAACCCCTGCAGCGCGTGCTCTCGGCCGGTCCCGATGTTTTCAACCACAACCTCGAAACCGTCGAACGCCTCACCCCGCTCGTCCGCTCGCGCGCGAAATACCGCCTCTCGCTGGATTTCCTCAAGCGCGCCGGGGAACTCCGCCCGGACATCATGACGAAGAGCGGCATCATGCTCGGCCTTGGCGAAACCGAACCCGAACTCTTCCAGGCGATGGACGACCTCCGCGAATCCGGCGTGCGCGTCCTCACCCTCGGCCAATACCTCCGCCCCACGCCGAACCACCTGCCCGTCCTCGAATACATCACGCCCGAAATGTTCGACCACTACGGCGACATCGCCCGCCGCAAGGGCTTCGAATTCGTCGCCAGCGGACCCCTCGTCCGCAGCTCCTACCACGCCGCGGACTTCAATCCCGTCCAGCGTTGACCTGGAAAATCCTCGCCGCCGGCAAGCCCGCGCTCGAATTCGCCCGCCTCGGCATCGAGGACTACCTCTCCCGCCTCCAGCGCTCGGGCAAAGCCGAAATCCATTTCGTCAAAACCGGACCCGCCCTGCACCGGCGCATGCTGGAACTTTCGGAAGGCTGCCACCGCATCCTGCTCGACGAACGCGGCGCCACATTCACCAGCCGCGCCTTCGCCGCCGAAATCCAAAAACTCCAAAACCGCTCGGTTTCGAAATGCGCCCTCCTCGTCGGGGCCGCCGACGGCTGGGACGAAGAAACCCGTGCGAAAGCCGACCTCCTCTGGTCGCTCGGCCCGCAAACCCTCCAGCACGAACTCGCCCTCGTCGTCGCCCTCGAACAAATCCACCGCGCCCAGGGAATCCTCGCCGGCACCCCCTACCACCGGGATTGAAATTTGACTGGGGACTCTAACGCGAAGCGGCGACAAGCCGGAGGGCGGTTTCGACCGTGTCAATTTCGGAGGGCGATTTGTCGCGGCGGATGCGGGCGATCCGCGGGAAGCGCAGGGCGAGTCCAGAATCGTGGCGTGGGCTTTCGCGGATGGCGTCGAAGGCGATTTCCAAAACCACGCGGGGCTCAACCTCGATGCGATTCCCTTTCTTGGCAACCGCCAGCGACAGGAACTCGTCGGTGAGCGCTGAGATTTCGGCGTCGGTCAAACCGGAGTAGGCTTTCCCGAGCGTGGCGAGCCCGCCATCGGCCGAGCGTAGCGCGAAAGTGTAGTCACTCAAAACCCCGCGGCGCTTGCCATGGCCGTATTCGACCGCCACCACCACGGCATCGAGCGTGGCGAGGCGCTTTTTGAGTTTCACCCAGGCCCCGCCCCGCCTTCCCGGTGCATACGGGCTGGCGGGGTCTTTGACCATGAGCCCCTCGTGCCCGCGCTTGCGGGTCGCGTTGAAAAGTTCGTCGAGTTCCGCGGCGCCGGCAGCCTGGAAAAGCTCCGCCCGGCGGAGGGGCTCGCGGAAATCGAGGGATGCCAACTTCGCCCTGCGGCGGCGCAGCGGTTCTTGGAGCAGCGTTTCGCCGCCAAGCCGGAGGATGTCGAAAACCACGCAAACGGCGGGAATCTCGCCGCCGAGGAACAAATCGGGCTCGCGGCGGCCGAGCCGCTTTTGGAGCTCGAAAAACGGCAACGGCCGCCCATCGGCCCACGCAAGGATTTCGCAATCGAGGACGGCGCCACGGCCGAGTTGGACAGCGGCGGCGGCGATTTCCGGGAATGTCTCCGTGATGCGCTTGAGGTCCCTCGTGAAAATCTCGGCGCGCGAACCATCGCAGTGGACTTGGGCCCGGATGCCATCGAACTTCGGCTCGACCCACAGGTCCCCTCCCCCAAAGCGTGCCGCAATGGATTCGGCATCGGGCTCCGGAATGGCGAGCATGCACTTCAGGGGCTGGAAAACCCGGAGGGCGCGTTCGGCCAAACGGTCGGATTTGGCAAGGACGGCGACACGCGCAAGGTCGCCTTCGAGCATGTTTGCGTCGCGGACCTCGGCGGGGTCTGTGCCGAACGCCGCCGCGAGCGCCTCCTCGAGCAAACCTTCCTTGAGTCCGATTCGGAGGTCGCCGGAGAGGATTTTGACGAGGAACTTCGAGGCCAGTGGGGGAACGGCCCGGAACATTCGTTCAAGAATCCCCGCTTTTGCCACGGAACCGCGGGCGGAACGGAGTTCGCGCAGAAAAGAATCAACATCCGCCAAGGAAGGGTTCGCGCTGCCTCCTGCACCCGCCATCACCTGCTCGGCGGTGAGGCCAGAGTCGTTCAGCCCCCGCGCAATCGGGCGGTATTCGCCTCCGGGCATGCCCGAGGCTTTGATGAGCGCGGCGCGGATCACCGTCCGCCCTGCCTGGTGGGGGGCGCCATCGGAAGCGGGGAAAGCATGACCCGCGAACCAAACCGCCACGCGCGCCAGATCGTCGTCAGCGAGTTTTTGGAAATAGGTGGCGAGCAGTTCGGTCTTCGCCTTTTTTCCGGTGAGCGATGCGATGCGTTCGCCGATGGAACAAAATTCCAAAAAGCCTGTATCCGCTACCGGATCGGCGGCAGGCGCCGCTTTTTGGGGAATGGCGGGAACGGGGATGGAGAATTCCAACTGGTTCGGTCCCGTGAGCGCCCAAGCTTCGATTCCGCGGGCGCGGAGGTCGGCGGCGAATTCCGATGCGAACCCATGCAGCGTGAGAACTCGCGCCGGGGAGACATTATCGACATGCTTGAGGAGGTCGTCGTAGCCGGCATGGTCGGAAAGCGGGAATGCCGCATCGCAGCGCAGGCGGTGCACGGCGCCGGGGTCCATCGCCCAACCGGTCACCGCCGCAACCCGCCGGGACGGGACGGCTGCCATGGCGCGGCTGCCCGCCGCCGTGGGCGGGCAAATGACGACATGCCCCCTCGCCCCCGGCGGGTGCCATTCCGCAAACTCCGGAAAAGCAATCCCCGCATCGCGGTAAACCGGGACGAGCTTGGAAATCGTTTGATGGAGCATGACAGGCAACCCCGCACCGTGGAGGCTTGCGAGAAGTTCCTGCGCCTTACCGAGCGAGTAGCCGAGGAGGACCGGGACTGCGTTTTCCTCGATGGCTTCGATGCAGAACTTCAGGATGCCTGCCAAGACTTCGTCCGAAGGCGGGAACACATAGCGGGGCAGGCCGTAGGTGGTTTCCATCACAAGCGTGCCCGCCCTTGCGTGGCCGGTGGATTCGGCGCTCGCCCCTTGGCGCAATTTGAAATCGCCGGTGTAGAGGAGCGTCCCGCCCTCGGTTTCGATGAGGGATTGCGCGGAGCCGAGCACATGGCCGGCGGGAAGCAGTTCGATGCGGAATCCGGCAAAATCCTTTGGTTCGCCAAAAGGCAGCGGGATTTTTTGCCCTGTTCCGGCGCCCATCCTCGCTTCCATGAGCCGGAGCGTATCGGGTGTTGCGATTGTGGTTTCGTGCCGTGCGGTGTGGTCGCTGTGGGCGTGGGAGACGAATGCGAGCGGCCTGGGGAACCTCGGGTCGAGCCAAAGCCCCGCCGCGGGCAAATGCAGCGCACCGGGATAGCGGACCTCGACCATGTGCGGAAGTTTTCCACACCGCGGGGGGTTTTTCCAAGGCGCGCTTGGGCCGGCCTTGGAAATCGCACATGCCCGAATTAGGTTCCCGGCCATGCGATGGTTTTTTGCGTTGGTGGTGTCGGCAGCTTTCTTTGCGGCGAACGCGCCCGCCGCCAGCCTGCCGCCGGGTAAGGTTTTCGTGAACCGCTTGAAATTCGACAGCCTCGTCGCCAAGGCGCAGGCGGGGCGCTGGGCGGACCTTCCCATCGGGGCGCGGACGGCGCGCATCGGCCTCGCGCTCGCCGGGACGCCGTATGTGAACTACACGCTCGAACTCCACGACCGCATGGAGGCGCCCTCCGTGAACATGGACGGCATGGATTGCTGGACCTTTTTTGAAATCGCGCTCGGCACGGCGCGGGCGTTGAAAACATCCGCCTCGCCGCGCCCGGAGGACCTCCTGGCCATGGTGGAACTCGAGCGCTACCGGGGCGGGCGTTGCGACGGCACTTTCGCCTCGCGGCTCCACCACCTCGAGGATTGGGTCCATGACAATTCACGCCGCGGACTCATCCAGGACATCACGCCGCAACTCCCCGGCGCGCGCCGCCTCCAACGGGAAATGGCCTACATGGGAAAAAACTGGAAGAGCTTCCGCCAGTTGCGCGCGAACCCTTCGCTCGTTCCAAAATTCCAAAAATTCGAAGCCGCCATTTCGCAGCGCGGGATTCACTACATCCCGAAATCCCGCGTGGCGGCCATCGAGAAACACCTGCGCGACGGGGATGTCGTTTCCATCGTCACGACCTGGCCGGGCACCTACACCTCGCATGTCGGTTTGGCCGTGCGCGACAAGCGCGGTGTGCTGCGCTTCCTCCACGCCTCGCGCAACCACCGCAAGGTCGTCCTCGACGAACGCCTCAGCGATTACCTCGCCGGCAACAGCAAGCACATGGGCATCTTTGTTTCGCGCCCACTGGAGGCGCCCGCTTTGTGATGGACTACGATTTCGTCGCCATCGGAGGGGGAAGCGCGGGCTATGCGGGGGCCCGCACGGCTGCGGCACTCGGTTTGAAAACCTCCGTCATCGACGGGGGGAATGAAATCGGCGGACTCTGCATCCTTCGCGGGTGCATGCCGAGCAAGGCGCTCCTCGAATCCGCGGAGCGCTTCCGGGCGATGCGCCATGCGGCCGAGTTCGGGCTCGCCTGCGACAACCCGCGGTTCGACACCGCCGCCATCGTCCAGCGCAAGCGCCGGCTTGTTTCGGAATTCGCCAGCTACCGGCGCGCGCAACTGGAGGGCGGACGGTTCGATTTCATCCGTGGCCGGGCGGAGTTTGTTTCGGAAAACGAAGTCCTGGTGGATGGCTCGCGCCGGGTTTCTTCGCGGAGCTTCCTCATTGCCACGGGCTCCGAAATCGCCGTGCCGCCGGTTCCCGGCCTCGCGGGGGCGGGTTGCCTGACGAGCGACTCGATGCTCGAGCTGGAGAAGTTGCCCGGCTCGCTCATCGTCCTCGGGGCCGGGGCGGTCGGCCTCGAGATGGCCAGCTACTGCCGGGCGTTCGGCTGCGAAGTCACCATTGTGCAGCGCAGCCCCCAAATCCTGAGCGGCACCGACCCCGATGTGGCCGGCGAACTCGAAGCAGCCCTCCGCGCCGACGGCATCGGGATTTTCACGGGAACCCAACTCAATCGGGTGGACCCCGGTTGCGTGGAATTCACAAAGGGTGGCGAGACCCACAGGCTGGAGGCAGATGCGGTGCTGAATGCCCTCGGGCGAAAACCCGCGCTCTCTGTCCTTGGAAATTCGGGGGTCCCAACCAGCAGGGGCAAGATTTCCGTCGATGAAACCATGGCCACGGCTGTTCCCCACATCTTCGCGGCCGGGGATGCCTGCGGGTTCCTCGAAGTGGTGCATACGGCAATCCAACAGGGCGAAACCGCGGCTTCAAATGCCGCCCTGCTGCTCGGCAAGCGCGGCGGCGAACCCAGCCTGATGGACTACCGGTTGAAACTTTTTGCCACTTTCACCGAGCCCGCGCTCGCCAGCGTCGGGGCCACGGAGGCCGAACTGCGCGCCCAGGGCAGGGATTTTGCCACGGCTTCGTATCCCTTCAACGACCACGGCAAATCCATCATCATGGGGGCGAAATTCGGGTTCGTAAAACTCACAGCCTGCCGGCGCACCGGCGAAATCCTCGGAGGCGCCGTGGTTGGCCCGGGGGCGCCGGACTTGATCCATGAAGTCGCAGTGGCCATGCACCACAGGACCAGCGTCCGCGAATTCGCAGCCATCCCTCACTACCACCCCACCCTCGCCGAAATCTGGACCTACCCCGCGGAGGAACTCGCCGATAGCCTGGGAATTTAATCCGAAAGCAGGTTTTTCGGCCGCTCGTCGGGTTTTCCTTCGGACTTCTTGGCGGATGGCATTTCGACAGGGCGGTCTCTAATCGAAGGAACAGGAGGCGCCCCCTCCGGAGCGGCAGGCTGCATTTTTTCGTCGAGTTCGGTTTCGACCGCTCCGATGACTGATGCCGTGTCGTTTGGTCCGATGACCATTGCCGGGCGTTTATCTCGCTGGGTATAGGTTTTTCTCTCGAGCACCTCGCCGTTCAGGCCGACCAGCGAGTAGAGGAAGGTTTTCGGTGCGAGGTTTTGGAGAATGTGAATGCGGTTGCGCGTGTCGAGTTGCACATCGGGAACACCATAGGAAACAATGCGGCCGAGGCGGTGTGTGCAGAGCACACTGCGTTTCTCAGGATCGACAATTCGAAGGTAGAGCTGGGAGCTGGAAGGAAAGCGGTGGGTGAGAAGAGTAATGTCACGCGTCCCTCCTCCGCCGGGTTCTTCTGCCGGAACTCCGACTGATTTCGACCAAATCGTTCGGCCCTCTGTGATTTCAATGTTCAGTGGCGGCGAGGTGAAGGTGCCGAACGGTTGTGCGTTGACGCTGGCGCGGACGCGGTAGCCGCCGTATTCGGCCAGTGGATAGAGCGGCGCGAGGTTGACCGCGCGAGTGATTTTCTGGCCGGGCTCAAGGAGAATTGGTGGATTCGTGTGCGAGGAACAACGAGGAGCAACTGGGCGGCCATCGAGGGTTTCGATCAGGAATCCGAACCAACGGGTGTTTCCGCTATCGGCAAGATTAAGGGCATTACCGGTGCGGTTGGTGATGCTGACATTCACGATCAGCGGTTCGTAGGCAATGTAGAGCGTTCGCTTGAATTCAATATCCACCTGAAGCCGCGCCACAGCAGGACCAGCCGACGCAGCCAGCAAGAGCAGTGCAAAAAAAGCGCGGCTCGCGCGGATCATTGCGCAGGTGGACCGTCCGAAACCGTGCGGAATCCAAGCGTTTCATCGCTCATGAGTTCGTCGAGTTTGATGACGCGACGAGTGGATGCAGATCCGGCCGGGTTTTTCCAGTTGCCTCCGCGAATGACGGGAATTTGTTCTCCCGGCATCTCGGGATCCTCGGCCAGGGTGGCGGTCCACTCTGAAACATTTCCGGCCAAACCGACGACTCCGTATGGGCTTTTGTCCGAAGCAGGCTGATTGACCGGACTGGAGCGCTTGAACCCATCCTGCTCTCCGCCTTTTTTAGGATCGGGGTTCGCGGTGAAATCAGCGCCAGTGTTTGCGCGCTTGAGTTCCTCCTCATCGCCCCATGGATATTTCCAGCCCTGCTGACCCCGGGCGACTTTCTCCCATTGCTCCTCGGTCGGGAGTTTGCGGCCCTTCCAATTCGCATAGGCGTAGGCGTCGAACCAATCGACGCCAAAGACAGGGGAATCCAAAGAGAGCGCCGCGCCTTGATACTGGCCCCATTTGCGCGCCCGGTTGAAGTAGCCGGGATTCGGGGGCTCGAGCTGGGTCTCATCCGCCCAGCCTTTTGGCACATGGGATTTTCCGGGCGGTTGGGATGGATGGGCGATTCGCGCGGCGAGACCGGGATCGGCGGCCAGCGCATCGAGGAATTTTTTGTATTCGTAAATCGAGACCTCGTATTTCGAGATGTAGAATTTCGGCAGTTCCTTGCGCTCGTCCTGATAAGCGAATTCGCCGGCGGGAATTTCGATCATGGCTCCCAGATCATCGACCTGAATGATGCTGGAACTATTGAGATGATAGTAAATCGCGAAACAGGCGGCGGCCGTGAGGGCCAGCGAGATGCTGCTTCCAATGATGACACGCGAGCGGCTTTTTTTGCGGTTTTCTCCCACAGCACGGGAGACAGCAATGTCGCGCGCTTGAATCTTCGCGGCATCGGCGGGGGCTGCTTTGGGCAATTTACTCTCGGCGAGTGCGGCAACCTCGGGCCATGTGATGGGCTGGTCCGCAGCACGAAGGAGACTGGCGGCAACCTCGCGGGCCGGCTTGGAGTCGGCGGATTGCGGCAGGGATTTGTGGATGAACCCGCCGAGAGCCTCCATCTCCGATGCATCGGAGGGAGTGGACGAGGAATCTCCACAGGCGATGTTCGCTAGTCGCGGGAGGCCTCCGGGTTTGAGCAAAATCGCCTCGGCAGTAAGCGGTTGATGGGCGATGCCTTCTTTCGAGAAGTATGCGAGGGCCTCAGCGACAACCTTGAAAATCTGGAGCGCAACCAAAGGCTTCAACGTTCCGCCTTGCGCCTGGATTTGTGCCAGAGTGGGAACGGGGGCGAATTCGCTGGAGTAAAAGTGGAAGCCCCTATCAGAACCGCCCTCATAAACAGCAGCGATGGTCGTGTGAGACACACGCGCCTTTGCGCGCGAGTCAGCGAGAAAGCGCTCCAGCACGGCAGAATCTTTGGCTGATTCCGGATCCAAAACGGTGAGCAAAACCTGACGCTCGATATTTGTTTGCCGGGCACGGTAGAGGCGCTCGGTTTGGAATTTTGCGGAGAGTGATTGGATTTCGTAATTTCCAAGCGTGGTTCCAACCAAATCGTCGGGGGGTAATTGGGCTCGGACCGGACCAGCCTTGGCCTTGATTGCTGGCGCGGGAGTTGGTTTGGCCTGCTGCGCCGCAGGGGAGACGGCAACATTGACCACCTTGGGAGCAACCGAGGCGACCGCTGGCTTTATCGATGTTTGAGGAGGTGGAGGCGGAGTTTGCGCAAGTGGCTTAGGGGGCGCCGCGGTGGCTGCAGGAGTCGGCGGAAGCGCAGGTTTCGCGACCGGCGCCGTGTTTTTGGGCGACACGGCGGGCACTGGTGAAGTCGGCGCAAAAGGGCGTGGAGCCGGTCCCCCCGGTTTTACAAAGCCGGTCGGCATCGACTGGGCAGGCTCTTCGAACTTTATGGTGGTCGTGGGAATCCGAGGACTCGGTTTTGTGGGTCCCTTGACCAAATCGGCGGGAGCTGGAGGTAGTTTTTGCTGCTGAGGTTGGGGAGGAAGAGATGCGGTTGCCGGTTTCGATGTAACAACAGCAGTTGGAGGAGGTGGCGGAGCAGAAGTTGGCTGGGGCGCTTGGGGCAGCGGCGCTGGTGTTGAGGATACGGGCTTAGATGGTTCCGGCGCAGACGGCAAAGCCTTGGGAGAGACCGGAACCTCTGTTGCCACCTTTACAACCGGCGGCTCAGGCGAGGCAGGTTTTGCCTCACCTTTTTCTAAGGCAGGTAAAGCCTCCGGTTCATTCTTGGCTGATTTTTTTCGAGGGGTTTTCTTTTTTGTTTCCTTGGTTGAAGCGGGAGTTTCGGGTTCCGCCGTCTTCGGCACAGACGCGGAAGGGGTTGGTGTTTGGACTTTGGGCTCAGGTGTCGGAGCGGGCTGAGCCTCGGTCACTGGAGCCGAAACAACAGGCATGGGCGTAGGCTCTTCGACCCGAGGCTCACCGATCAGTTCCACAAGAGTCTTGCGGAGGGTTTCGGGATTCAGCGGCAGCGAAAGGAAGGGGGCTCCGGAGAGACGGTCCGCGTAGGGTGAGATATCGAATTTTGAGCTAAACAAAATCCGCATGTCCGGCAAAAAGGGCGCCACCGTGTCCCGCAGAGTGAACCCATCAGCCGGTGAGAAATAGACCTCGGAAATCAAAAGATCGCATCCGCCGTTTTCATTCATCCAGACGACTGCATCGTCCGAGTTGTGGGCGACACCCGGTCGGGGCCAGCCCAAATCAACGAGCATTTTAGAAAGATCATCCGTGATTTGGGATTCGGTGAAAGCGAGGAGGATTTTCATTGGGGCTTGCTTTGGAGGTAAAGGGGAAGTGGGTGTTCGCGCGCAAGGGTGCCTGGATCGGCACGGGTGTCCTGAAGTTCGCTGTTGTAGTAAATGCCCACCACATAGCCTGCATACTCCAGTACGACTCCATTCGATGGCGTGTAAACCGCGTTGAGCAATTCAGGCTCTTTTTCGGACCAATTCACAGGAGGGCTGATCCACTCGGTTTGAATCTGTGACTCGGTGAGAAGCACATTCCCGCTGGCGTCGCGATCGTAGAAGAAAACGTGCACCGCCATTCGACGCGGGTCGATTTTTGTATCAGGGCGGCCCTTGATCGCAATGCGAAGCTCCTTTGACCCAGCTGCGCCATCGGCCAATCGGGTGTCAACAATCCCCAAGCTGGCACCCGGCTGAAGACCGAATTCGTCACGCATATCGGCCCCCTCTGCCGCGGCCTCGATAGTGGGGGCTGTTGGCGCTTCAGGAACCTTGATGGTGGCGAGCTTGCGTTGGGTTTGCTCCCGCAGTTCGGCAGGAAGCTCGGGCATCTCAAGGACTTTTTTGTAGGTGGAAAGTGCCTCAGCGGGTTTCCCCATTTTTTCCTGAAGCCTGGCGATTCTCAGGAGAATTCCAGCATCCGTTGGAACCAGCTTTTCCGCCTCCCGAATCTTGGAGAGTCCGAGATCAAAATCCCCAATGCGAAATGCCTTATCGGATTCACTTACCAACTCCTTGACCCGGTTCACCAGTGCGCTGTCTACCGCTGGTTGATCAGCCGGCGTAACGGGAACCTGCTCAACAGGCGCTTGAGGAGGCATCTCGGCCGGGGCCGATGCAGACTTATTCGAGGAACCTGTCAAAAGCTTCACCACGCTTTGCTGGAGCCCCGGAAGAAAATGGATGCCGATCGCTAGAATTTGCACCACCAGAAACACACCCAATAAAGCAGCAGCGAGCTTGAAAGCCTTTCCGAGTGATGGTTTGCGGGGAGCGGGGTTCGTAACGACGGTCTGGCTCATTGGAGGAGCGGAATATCTATGTGTTGCCGCTGAAAAATCAAAGAGCGAATCCTTGTCGCCCGATCATCCTCGAAACCGAAATCGCAAAAACGCCTCCCTGCCTTCGCGTCCCGAAAAGGTGGCAATCATTGTCTCACGATGCAGCAAATCGAACTTCTGTCCGAAGAATTGTAGAACCTCGCTCATTTGCGAACCAAATGGCGGAGACTCAGGGTCCTGATTATCGGGATTCAGGAAGAAAATCCCGAAAAGCTGACCGCCGACCTTCAAACAGTCTGCTGCGGCGGCGACATAGTCGGATCTCCGGGTTGGCGGGATGGCGCAAAAACAGGTGTGCTCGAAAATAGCATCGAATGGACCAAGGCACTTCGCATCTCCGGCGAGGAAATCGCCGAGCACATATTCCTCCCCTCCCCCTTTTGGAAATGCCCGCGCCGCTTGCAATGCCGCCGGGGCGATATCGAATCCAACAACCTCCGCAGCACCCGCCGAGGCGATTGCGCGGACATCATGTCCAGACCCACAACCAGGCACCAAAACCCGACCCGTCAGTGGCGTTTTTTTCAAAAAATCCAGAAGTGCCGGGTGGGGCGCATCCTTGTCCCAAGGCGTGTCGCCCGCGAGGTAGCGCGATTGCCAATCAACGGCGGCGCCAGCGTGTTCCGAGCGAGATGCCATATTGGAATTTCCGGGCGTGTTCACGGATGAGGAACGGAATGTCCTTCTCGAATTCGAGGTCAAAATGCGGCGCGAGAACAGCAGCCAGAACTTCGCGCGAGGTGTGAGAACCGGGCTTTCCGCCAAGCCAGTTCGACGGCGGTGTGAATTCAGCGAGCCAAGAAAATGGCGTTGCGAGCAAAAGCTGCCCGCCCGGCGCAACCAAATCCGGGAGGCGTTCGAGGAATCTCATCGGCTCCGGGAGGCGACAGATGAGGTTTGCGGCAAGAACCACATCGAAGCCGCGAAGCCCGGAGTTCAAAGACATCGCATCGCCGACCTCGAAGGAAACCCGCTGCGCGTCAATACCTGCAGGAATTGTTGCTGCAAAATCCTGCCTGACCTCCCCCTCGAGTGCGACGGATGAGGAAACCGAGCCATTCGCCGCCAACCCTTTTGCGGCATCGATGAAAGCCGCTGAAAAATCCACTCCGACCACCCGTTCCGCGAAACGCGCCAGTTCGAATGACGAGCGCCCGACGGCACACCCCACATCGAGGGCGCTGGAATTCTTCGACCCGCCGTCGAGCAATTGGGAAACAACCCGCGCGGGAAAGCCCCATGCTTCCGCGGGAACCGGCAAACCGCGCGCAGCTTCCCCGAACTCGGCGTAATGGAAAAACAGGTAGTCCTCCACCATGCGCCGCTCCTCGTAGGGGTTCGCCATATCAGGGTCGCGGGGCGAAGACGGCACGGAAGAAAGCCGACCACACTGCGAAGCGCGGCACCTTGAGGTTCTCCCCGAGCGGATGCTCGGCAACCATCGCCAGCGTCTTCGTGCCAAGTTCGAGCGGCAACAGGCAAGCCGCGCGGAGCATTCGCGGTGCAACAGCCGCCGCATACTCCCGCCCGGCTTCAAGCAGCGCAGCGGCATTTTGCATCTCGGGATAAAACCGCTCGTCCGGAATATAAATCCGACCGCGGGCGGCATCGCCACGGCGGTCCCGCAGGATGTTCACAAGTTGGAGCCCCTGCCCGAAGCGGTGCGCAAGCGGCAGCAGTTCCTCCAGAGGGCGGTTGGCGTATCCAGGGATGTTTTTGAAACAAATGCGCGTCCAGAATTCGCCAACACTTCCCGCAACCTTCGCAGTGTAATCGGAGACTTCCTCCGGCGAGAGCGGAAACGCGGGCGAGTCGTCCTCCGCCGCCGGGAAGCGCTCGATGTCAAAAATCTGCGCGCCAAGAATGGTGCGCCAAACCCCGAGGATTTCCCCCGAATCCGGCAAGGCGGGAATCGCCGAGAGGAGTTGCGGGAACACCGCCAGCAAATCCCGCTCGGCACCGGACAATCCAAGGTCGGGGCATTTTTCGGGAAACGAATCCGGCAGAGCGCGCAGAAGTGCGAGGCGCTGGAAGTCGGGCGCGGAAGACGCATCGGCAATTGTGTCCGAAGCACGCGCCAGCATGTAGGCAAGCGAGAGGGTCGGGCGCACGGATGCCGGCAGCACGCGCAGCGAGAGTTGGAACGACCGCGCACAGCGCCTCACCAGGACATCGAATGCCCGCGTATCGAGGATGGTTGCGGACAGCGGCTTCGCGGCGGGACTCACAGCCACCGGCAATAGGTGCCCCAAAGGGCGTTGGAAACCGCGCCGAGGCGCACCTGGATTTGGTCGAGGTATTGGTGGAGCCCGGTTTGGAAAATCTGGTCCACCGTTGTGAAATCCAAATTCGAGCGGAGCATTCCGGACAAACGCTCCGCCTCGTTCGCAAAATGCCCGCGGTCGGACCCCGAGATGCTGTGCAGGGCGAGGTCGAGCGCATCCACGCAAAACCGGATGGAGCGCGGGAACGAGTCGTGGAGGACGAGGAACCCGGCGACATCCCAAGCCGAAACGCGCCCGTGGCTGAGCTTGAAGTAGGCTTCCATCGCGCTGCAGGAGCGAAGCACTGCCATCCATTGCGTGATGTCCACATTTCCGCCGACTTCTTCCTCGCTGGGCAACAACACATGGTATTTGAAATCGAGGACGCGCGAAGTGGAGTCCGCCCGCTCGATGTATTTGCCGGCTTGCAGAAATTGCCACCCCTCGCCGTGTGTCATCGTCGCATCGGTCACGCCTTGGAACGCATGCAACCTTCCGACCAACCCACGGTAAAAGCCAATCGGGCTCTCGCGGAACGCCGCCCGCGCTGCGGGGCTGTGTAGATAAAGAAACTGCCCGTTCAACTCCTCCCACATCTCGCTCGAAATCTGCTCGCGAACCGTCCGCGCATTTTCCCGGGCGCAAGTGACGCTCGAGAGAATCGAGTTCGGGTTGGTTTTTTCAAAAGTCACAAAATCCATCACCGAGTCCGGCGATGGCTCCGGGTGCAGGGTTTCGAAGAGGTCTTTGTCCTGGAGAGTAGCGAGGATGGGCAGCCAATGCCCGTCGGAGGAACCGGAATTCTGGTCCTCGAAATCCAGCACGAGCTGCATGTTGACATCTAGGATGCGCGCGCAGGTCTCGGCACGCTCGAGGTAGCGGCTCAGCCAGAGGCAGGAATCGGCGACCCGGCTCAGCATGCGTCCCCCTCGTCCAAAACCCAGGTGTCCTTGCTCCCCCCGCCCTGCGAGGAGTTGACCACGAGCGAACCCTTGCGCATCGCGACGCGCGTGAGCCCGCCCGGGATGATTGTGCATTTCTCGCCCATCAAAATGTATGGGCGCAGGTCGATGTGCCGACCCTCGAATTTGCCGTCCACATAGCAGGGCGAGCGCGAAAGGCTGATGACCGGCTGCGCGATGTAGCCGCGCGGGTCGGCGATGATCGCGGCGCGGAATTTTTCGACCTCCGCCTTGGTGGCTTGGGGTCCGATCATCATCCCGTAGCCGCCGCTCTCGTTCGCCGCTTTGACCACGAGTTTCTCGAGATTTTCCAAAATGAACTTCCGGTCCGACTCCACCGCGGAAAGGTAGGTCTCCACATTTTGGATCAACGGTTCCTCGCCGAGGTAGAATTTGATCATCGCGGGGACATAGTAATAGGTGACCTTGTCGTCCGCGACGCCCGTGCCGAGCGCGTTCGCCAGGTTCACGTTCCCCTCGCGGTAGGCGTTCACGATTCCCGGCACACCGAGCACCGAGTCCTTCCGGAAAACCGTGGGATCGAGGAAATCGTCATCGACCCGGCGGTAAATCACATCGACCTGCTTGAGCCCCTTCGTGGTCTTCATGTAGACCCGCGCGTCCTGCACCACGAGGTCCTGGCTCGTCACAATCTCGATGCCCATGGAACGCGCGAGAAACGAATGTTCGAAGTAGGCGGAATTGTAGATTCCAGGGGTCAAAACAACCACCGTTGGGTCGGGGTTGCCCCCGGGCGCGACATGGCGCAGGGCGGCGAGGAGTTCCTGCGGATAAGCATCGACCGGACGCACCTGGTGCCGCGAAAAAAGTTTGGGGAAAACCCGCTTCATTGCCTGCCGGTTTTCCAGGAGGTAGGAGACACCGGACGGGCAGCGGCCGTTGTCCTCGAGCACCATGTAGTTGCCATCCGCGCCGCGGATCATGTCCGTGCCGCAAATGTGGATGTAGATTCCATGCGGCACATCGAAGCCCACCAACTCCGGGCGGAAGTGTTTCGCCGTGGCGATGATCTCCCGCGGCACGATGCCCTCCTTCACGATCCGTTGGTCGTGGTAGATGTCCTGGAGGAAAAGGTTCAGCGCGCACAACCGCTGCTCGAGCCCGCGCTCGATGGTCTTCCATTCGTTCGCCGGAATGATGCGCGGCACCAGATCGAACGGCATAATCCGCTCGGTGCCCTCGTCGCCGCTGTAAACCGTGAACGTGATTCCCTGGCTGATGTAAGCCGCCTCCGCCAGCGCACGCTTGCGCTCGAAAGCCGCGGCATCCATTTCCGAAAACCGCTCGAGGAGGCGCTTGTAGTGCGGACGCACGGTTCCATCCGCCCCGAACATCTCGTCGAAAAAACCGCCGGTGTCGTAGTTGTCAAAAAGACCCTGCATAGCCTAGTGTGCAGGATTTCCAAAGCCAGAGGCTGTTGGAAGGATAAAAATCTACTCCTTTGCCGGTGCGAGAGGGTCGAAATCCCCGGCGGATGCCACGCCCGAGAATTTCGGGTAAACAAACCGTGCCGTTGTCGACTCCCCGCGGGTCACGCCCCGGACCACCGGAACATCCCGGTCGCGGATGAACGCGAGCGAAGCCGCTAGCAGCGCCGTGCCAACGCCGCGGTTGCGGTATTCGTGCAGGATCATCGGACCACTCACAAGGTGGTTGGTGGCATCCCGCGATGGATCGAGAAGCGAAGCCCCGATGATGCGGTTGCCGTGAACCGCGACGATGCAAGGCGGGTCGGATTGTTTGAAAGACTCCTTCACAGAACCCCCGATAAAATCCTCAAGCCGCCGCTGGAGGTCGCTCCAGGATGGATCGAGCCCGAACGCCGTCAGGATCGTGCGTTGCACAACCTCGTCCTCGTCCTTGGTCGCCACGCGGATCGATAGCGGCGGAACACTCCAGGAGATCCCGCCAAGGTTTTTGGCGTCCCAAGAAAAACAAACCCAGCGTTTCATTCCCGGGTCCCCCCGGCTCCCAAGCCCGCGGACCGCATCAGGAATTTCCCCTGTCACGGCGGCACACCCACCAGACGCACCCCATCAAAGCCGAAACAACAATCGCAAAAGCAGCAAATGGCATAACTGGACTCCATCTCCCAAATCGCCCGCCAGCGGTCAATGGAATTCCCGGTGTCGGCAAAAGAAAAACGGGCACCGGAATGAACCGGCGCCCGTTGCGTGTGAAATCAAAAGATTCCTTTGTCGCGTTAGCGGCGTTCGAAGTCACGGCGTCCGCCGCCACCCCCTCCACCGCCACGGAAGTCGCGGCGTCCACCGCCGCCACCACCGCCTCCGCTACGGAAATCACGGCGTGGTCCGCCGAATCCGCCGCCTCCGCCTGCGGGCCTGTCCTCACGGGGACGGGCCTCGTTGACGGTGAGCGCACGGCCATCGAGTTCCTTGCCGTGGATTTGTTGGACCGCTGCTTGCGCTTCGGCATCGCTCGCCATCGTGACGAATGCGAAGCCGCGCGACCGGCCGGTGAATTTGTCCTGCATCAGCATGACTTCGGAAACCGCGCCGCACTGCGAGAACAGGTCTTGAATGGCAATCTCCGTCGTGTTGAACGACAGGTTGCCGACATAGAGTTTGTTTCCCATTTCTTTTCTTTCTTGCACAGGGTCTCAGGCCTGTTCCCGACCGCCGGGTTTCAGACCCCCGCCGGCACCGGGCCGCCGGGATGTCCACCAAATTCCTGATCGCGTGTGTCAGCCCGTGACATTGGTCTTTTGTAGCGCTTTGGCAACCACTTTTTCCCGCCACCCTTGCGCATGGTTGACGCGGCACCGCCACTCTTGGACATTCCACGCATGGGAATTTCGAAAGCCGCCGCGGTCGCGCTCGCACTGTTTGCCGCCGCCACCTCGGTCCAAGCGGCACAGATCATGCGCGTCCCCTTCAACTTCCAGTGGGGCGAATCCACCAAGCGCGTGGAGCAAAGCCTCCAGGGCATCAAGGCCCGCATCGTCGAGCGCCGCACCCTCAAGGACCGCACGCTCCTCACAGTCGAAGGCATCCCCCAAAAATTCCTCCGCCGGACAGTCTTTTTTTTCCGCGACGATTCCCTCTGCGAAATCGAACTCCAATACGGCGACTCCTCCTGGGACTCCGCGAGATACCAATCCTTCTTCGAGGAGGTCCGCCGGAATGTGGATGGCAAATACGGCGTCGGCCGCCAGCTCGTGCTCGACCGCTCGCGCCAGGGCGAAGTCCTGCAAAGCCTCAGCGGCTACCAATGGCTCCAGGGTGGAATGTCCCTGCGGCTCTTCCTTTTCTCGGCGGAAAAAAACGCCCAGGCCCTGCGCGTGCTCAGCCTGCACTACCGCGAAATCTAAGGTTCAGCGGAACAAAAACCGCAGCGCATCGCCGAACCTCGCCCGCCACGACAACTCCGTGTGCGCCCCGCCCGGCACGCTCCGGACCGTAAACTCCGCCCCCTCTTTCCAACCTTTCTCCCTCAAAAGCCCCGCCAAAAGCGCGTGGTAGCCCGCGTAGCACTCGTCGAGCCCCTGGTCGCCGTGGTCGAAATACATCCGCGCACCCGCATCCAGCGCGGGTTCCGCCTCCAGCGCCCGCAGCAGGGCGGACTGGTCCGGCAGCGATTGCGACACATCCTCGAAGGAAGTCGAGAGGCACGCGAATTTGCCAAAAAAACCCGGATGCCTCAGTGCCACATGGAACGCATTCAATGCCCCTAGCCCCGCGCCGCCCAGCATCCTCGCCTCCGCCCGCGCATCCGTGCGGTAGTGCTGGTCGAGGTAGGGCAACAACTCGCTCACGACGAATTGCGCGAACGCCGCGCCGCCCAGCTCGGGCGATAAATCGAAATCACGCATCGTCGCATTGTCCTCGGAAAATCCCTCTGGATGGCAAACCCCCACCACCACCGCCTCGGGCATCACGCCCTCACGCGACATCAGGTCCACCCATTCGTCCGCCGCCCAATCCACATTCGAAACCGCACTCGTCGCCGGATCAAAAACATTCGCACCGTCGTAGAGCAGCACCAGCGGGAACCTCTTCCCCTCCCCCCGCCCGTAGGATGGCGGGAGCCACACCGTCAATTCCCGCTCGCCCGCCAGGATCCTCGAATGGACCCGGTCGTGCGTGAGCCGCCCGCTGTAGCGGTCCTTCCAGTCTGCCACCGTCCTCGAGAGCGTCGCATCGAGCCACACCTCGTGCCGTGCGTTGTGCGGCACATGCCCCCACGCATCCACCGCCTCGCTCTCCCAATTCCCCCGCGTGACCTTGTATTCAAAATGCACCCCCGTGTCCGCCTCGATGCTCCCCGTGTGGTGCGGCGGATGCCACTCGAGCTTGAGCGCCCGCGCCGGATCCCAATTCCCAAGCGCCCCTATACCCCCGGTCAAAAAAACCGGCTCGTGCGGGCGGTCGATCGGGGGAACCACGCGGAAGCGAATCGTGCTCATCCGCAGAAATCCTACCACCCCCGGCGCCAATGGCAACGCCGCTCAATTCGATACCCGCAACACCGCATTGCCCCATTTCGCATTTCGCATTCTTGAAAAAAACTGCCACCCTCCGGATGTGAAGCAGCCATTCGATCCAATCCCCGCTGTCCTTGCCGACATCCGCCGCGGCCGGATGGTCGTGGTTACCGACGATGCCGACCGCGAGAACGAGGGCGACCTTGTCATGGCCGCCTCAAAGGCCACGCCGGCCGCCATCAACTTCATGGCGAAATTCGGCCGCGGCCTCATCTGCGCGCCAATCACCACCGACCGCGCCTCGCAGCTCGGGCTCCAGCGCATGGTTTCGCAAAACCGCGAACTCTTCAAAACCGACTTCACCGTCTCCGTCGATGCGAAAGGCATTGGCACCGGCATCAGCGTGAAGGACCGCACAGCCACCATCCGCGTGCTCGCAAACCCCGCTTCGAAACCCGGGGATCTCGTCCAGCCCGGCCATGTCTTCCCGCTCCAGGCCAAGCCCGGCGGCGTCCTGCGCCGGGCCGGCCACACCGAGGCAGCCATCGACCTCGCCCGCCTGGCCGGCCTCGACCCCTCGGGCGTCATTTGCGAAATCATGCGCGCCGACGGCGCCATGGCGCGCCTCCCAGACCTCGTCCGCTTCAAAAAACGCCACGGGCTGAAAATGTGTTCCATCGAGGAGCTCATCGCCTACCGCCGCAAAAGCGAAAAACTCGTCGAGCGCGAGGAGACCATCGCCATGCCGACCGATTACGGCGATTTCGACCTCCACCTCTACCGCTCGCTCGTGGACGGCCTGCACCACATCGCGCTCGTGAAGGGGAAAATCTCCGCGTCGAAACCGACCCTCGTCCGCGTTCACAGCGAATGCCTCACCGGCGATGTCTTCGGCTCGCGCCGCTGCGATTGCGGCCCGCAACTCCAACTCGCCATGAAGCGCATCGACCAGGAAGGCTCGGGCGTCCTGCTCTACATGCGCCAAGAGGGCCGCGGCATCGGCCTCGCCCCGAAAATCCGCGCCTACAAACTCCAGGAACAAGGCCTCGACACCGTGCAGGCCAACGAGCGCCTCGGTTTCCCGATGGACCTCCGCGACTACGGCCTCGGCGCGCAAATCCTCGCCGACCTCGGCGTCCACAAAATCCGCCTCCTCACGAACAACCCGCGCAAGGTCGTGGGCCTCGAGGCCTACGACATCCACATCGTCGAGCAACTCCCGATCCGCCCCCCCCCGAACCCCCACAACGCCCGCTACCTCGCCACCAAAAAGAAAAAGATGGGCCACAAGCTCTGACCCCCATGCAAACCGCCATCCACTGGTTCCGCCGCGACCTCCGCCTCACGGACAACACCGCCCTCGCCGCCGCCGCGAAGTCGGCGAAAACCGTCGTCCCCGCCTACATCCTCTCGGACTGGAAAAAATCCCACCGCTGGACCGGACCGAACCGCCAGCAATTTCTCTGCGGGTCCCTCGCCTCGCTGGACGCCAACCTCCGCGCCATCGGCTCGCGCCTCATCCTGCGCGAAGGCGATGCCGTGGCCGCATTGGAAAAACTCGCGGCCGAAACGCGCGCCGAAGCCATTTTTTTCAGCCGCGACCCGGACCCCTTCGGCCAAGCCACCGAAGCCCGCCTGGCCGCAGCCGCCAAGCGCCTCGGCATCGCCGTCCACGCCCACAAGGACATCGCCCTCCACGAGCGCGACGAGGTCCTCACCGGCTCGGGCGACAATTTCCGCGTCTTCACCCCCTACTTCCGCGCTTGGCAAAAACTCCCGAAGCCCGCCGCCACCGGCGCCATCAAAAACCTCGCCACCCCCGCCGAACCCGCCTCGCTTCCGCTGCCGGACAACTCCCGCTGGCAAATCCCCTCCGGGGCCCCAGGCGTCCTCGAGCCCGGCGAAAAAGCCGCCCGCGCCCGCATGCGCGATTTCATCGCCCGCCGCCTCGCCACCTACGGCGCCGAGCGCGACATCCCCTCGGGGCTCCACACCTCGCGCCTCTCGCAGGACCTCCGCTTCGGCCTCGTTTCCATCCGTGAACTCCACCAAGCCTGCCTCGCCCAAGCCGACTCACTTGACGCCGGCGGCCGCGGCAGCGCGGTGAAATACATCGCCGAACTCGCCTGGCGCGAATTCTACATGCAGATCCTCTGGAAATTCCCGGAAGTCCTCGACCATGAGTTCAACCCGAAATTCCGCGGCATGCGCTGGCCGGGCGACCCCTCCCGCCTCGCCGCATGGAAAAACGGCGAAACCGGATTCCCGATTGTGGATGCCGCCATGCGCGAACTCCGCGAAACCGGCTTCATGCACAACCGCACCCGCATGATCGCCGCCATGTTCCTCACGAAGGACCTCCACCTCGATTGGCGCCTCGGCGAACGGCACTTCATGCAAACGCTCGCCGACGGCGAGATCGCGAGCAACAACGGCGGTTGGCAATGGAGCGCCGGCACAGGCGCCGACGCCGCCCCCTACTTCCGCATCCAGAACCCCTGGAGCCAGACAAAGCGCTTCGACCCCGAAGGCCTCTACATCAAACAATGGGTGCCCGAGCTCCGCGATATCCCCGCCGTGAAGTTCCACGAACCGCCCGCCCCCGGCACCCGCCTCGCAAAAAACTACCCCCCGCCAATCGTCGACCACGCCGCCGCCCGCGACACCACGCTCGAGCTCTTCAAAGCCCACCAGTCCTGAACTCGGGCCCCCGCTTTTACTTCCCCTCGGCCCGGGGATGCGCCGCATCGTAAGCCGCCTTCAACCTCTCCACCGTCACGTGCGTGTAGATTTGGGTGGTCGAAAGACTCGCGTGCCCGAGAAGCGTCTGCACACTCCGCAAGTCCGCGCCATTGTCGAGCAGGTGCGTGGCGAAACTGTGCCGCAGCTTGTGCGGTGACAAATCCGCCGGCAGCCCCGCCTGTCTCAGCCGGTTTTTGATAAGCAAATTCACCGCATGGGCGGAAAGCCGCTTCCGCGATTTGTTGATAAAAAGCGGACCCTCGACCACCCGGGCCTCGTGCCGATAGCGCGAGAGCGCCTCGAGCGCGAAACTCCCGACCGGACAAATCCTCTCTCGCGCCCCCTTTCCAAGCACCCGCGCCGTTTCACCGATCGGATCCACATCCTTCACATTGAGCCCGACCAATTCCGAAAGACGCATCCCTGTGGAATAAAACAGTTCGATGATCGCGGCATCGCGTGCCGCACTCCACTCCGGAGCCTGCTTGTGGCGCGCATTTTTGAGCGGAGCCTCCACCAGCGACTCGACCTGGGTCGTCGTCATGAAGCGCGGTAGCTGCCTCTCGAGTTTCGGCAACGAAACATCGAGCAGAACATTCTTCCGCACCACGCCACGCATTTTCAAAAAGGAATACAGCGCGCGCAGAGAGGAAAACCGCACGCGCACGGTCGCCCTCGATGCCCCCGCCTTCATCAAGTCGAGCATCCAATTCCGGAAAACCTCCACACCCAGAGTCGCCCAATCCCCGTCCGGGAGGAACCTGCGGAACGTCTCGATTGAGGCACGATAGGTCGTCAGGGTGCATGGCGAGGAATTCCGCTCGGCATCGAGCCAGCTCAAAAATTCTTCAGCTCGTGCATCCAGCACCGGAGCCGTTCTTGGGACTTTGGGGCGCCCCCTTTTCAAATGCTCGCAGGCTGCAACACAAGGGCAGTGCGCCGCGAGCGCGATCCATCGGGCGAGACCGCCTCGATTGGCAACTCACCGCGACTGCCTGAAAAAACCACAGTGTGCTCGAATGATCCATCGGCACCGACCTCGACCGTGTCCCCGCCGACTTTCAGCCGGCCACCCGGTTCGGTGCGCCCGCGCAGAGTGATTTCCGCCGCGACTTCGAAGCCCATCGGCGCCCTTGCTGTAGCAAACCCGAACGAATTTTCCGAAGAACCCCAGCTCGAAAGCCCGCCGGAGCCCCAGCTCGCCAGAAACCCGCTCCCCATGCTGGAAATCGCGGCCTGCGAAAAACTCGAAACCTCCGCGCCAGCCCATGAAGAGCCGACCGCCCCGAACCAACTCATGAATTCCTTCCAAGATGAGAGCGCGCCGAGGGCGAGCGTCTCGGAGCCCCCGAAAGCCTCGGAGCCCCCGAGGAATTCGGACCCCACTCCCCCGCCGGCCAGCAAGCCGCTCGACAATTCCCCGGAGGACCAGAACCCGCGCGCCAGCGCGGACCAGCTCGTCAGGGCCGAAACCATCCAACTCGAAAGCTCTCCGGCGAATTTTTCCGCAAAGCCGGCCGACGCCAAATTCCAGGAGCCCGAGCGCATCTCGCCGCTGAGTTCCGAGAAGGCGCTGAAGAGGCTGCTCTCCGCCTTGCCAAGCTGCAGGCGCGCGACCAACTCGCCGAGCTCCCCGGAGCTGAGGCGCTCGCGCAGCCGCGCGAAAATCGCGGAGTGCAATTGCTCCGAACTCCACTGCCCGCTTGTAATTTCCCGGATGAATTCGCTGCCGAGCAGCGCGACCAGGATTTTCCTCTCCTGCTCCATGAGAAAGCCCTGCGAGGAACCACCGGCTGCGAGCAATTTTTGCATCTCCGCCATCGCAGGAACGAGCGCCGCGGCATTGGCGGGCGACCCCGAGATCGCTTCGACGAGCCGTTGGAAACTGAGGTGGAGCGGCAGCGTGGCGAAATCAAACGAGAGCGAATCGCTCATACGGTCGCGCGGCGTCACCGTGGGCGCCGACCTCGCGATCGAGTTCCATTTGCGCGAGCGGTAAAATCCCAACTCCACCGCGTAGGTCCCGCCGGCCTGCCGCACGGGCACATACCAATTGCGGGTTTCGAACGGCACTTCGATCTCCTGCTCGACATCCCCGTTGCCATCCTCGATGCGCAACTGGCACGGGCCGCCGGGGTGCCGCGAAATATCGATGTCCCAATAGGTGAAAAGCCAGTTCGGGTCCTGCGCGACGAGGTAGATCGTATCGGTGCCGTAGCCAAACGGCAGTGTGCCGAGGTTCTCGAGCAAAGCGGACTCGACCGTGTCGCGCGGGGCGGCCGCCGACTTGGATTTCCCGGAAACTTTCGGCGTGGCTTTCAGCTTCGGCGCGGTTTTTGCCGCCGCCTTCGCAGCAGGCTTGGCAACACGCTTCTTCGACGGGGCGGGATCCTTTGGCAACGCCTTGGATTTTGACTTCAAGACACGCTCGGCCGATTTCGGCTTGTCCCCGGTTTTTTCCTTTTTCTTCGCCATGCTGTTGGTTTCCGATCGAGAGGGACAGTGCGCTTCTTAACGGACCCCGCAAATGGGTTGCAAGCCCCATATTGCTAATTTTGGACAACTTTTGTCGACCCGTTCAAAAACCCGCAGCGCGCCTTGCCGGCAATCCGCGCCCTGATAGGATTTGACTCATGATTTTGGCAAAAACCCCCGCATCTTTCGCCCCATGCCACTGACCGCCCGCCAAGTCGAACTCCTCGTGGGCGATCTCGACTACATCCTGCCCCGCACGCGCTGCGATTCGATCCAACTTACCAAGGCCCACATCCTCCGCGCCGTCGAGCGCGACCCCTCGGTCCTCGCCGAACTTGTTGAAGGCCTCCCGCCCGGCGATGCCCGCTGGCTCAGCGTTCCCCTCGAGGAGATCCGCCGCGCGAATTCCCGCCTGGGCGCCCCGGCGGAAGCAGGTCCGCTCCTGTTCTCGGGAACGGAATTCTAAAGAAACACTCCGCCACCACCTTCCCGTCCGCATCGAAACGGACGCCCTCGGCCTCCAGCAAACGGCGCTTCCTGTCCAAGGCCGGCACATCCGTTTCCCCGAAAAACCCGCCCAGCCCGCGGTTGGACAAGACCACCCTGTGGCACGGCACCTCCGGCGCAAACGGGTTCCTCGCGAGCGCCGCCCCCACCGCTCTCGCCGAGCCGCACCCCGTCGCCAGCGCCACGCCCAGATAGGTCGCCACAAAACCCCGCGGCACTGTCGAAACCGCCTGGTAAATCGCAAGGTCCATGATGCTCGGCACGCCCTTGCCGCGCGCCTTTGCGGATTGCTTCGGTTTTGCCATGGGATAATTTCCTACCAGCATGAATACCATATTTCGCTGGATTTTCACCCCGCTCGCCGCAGCAGCCCTCGCCGCCCCCGCATTTGCCCAAACCCCCGCCGCCACCGAGCCCACCGGCCCCTACACGCTCCCGCCGCTCCCCTATGCCTACGAAGCCCTCCAGCCGCACATCGATGCCGAGACGATGCGCATCCACCACAACAAGCACCACCAAGCCTACATCACGAACGCCAACAAACTCCTGGCCGGGCACCCCGAACTCGCGAAGCTTTCGCCCGAAGAACTCCTCGAAAACCTCGAGGATGCCCCCGAGTCCATCCGCGCCGGCCTCCGCAACAATGTCGGCGGCCACCTGAACCACTCGCTCTTCTGGCTCATGATGTCGCCCGACGGCGGCGGCGAGCCCACCGGCCCCCTTGCGGAAGCCATCAACGAAACCTTCGGCTCGTTTGCGGAATTCAAAAAACAATTCACCGATGCGGCCATGAAGCGCTTCGGCAGCGGTTGGGCATGGCTCGTCGTGAAAGGCGGCAAGCTCTCGATCCTCTCCACCCCGAACCAGGACCCACCCCTCCTCGAGGGCTACACCGCCATCCTCGGCCTCGATGTCTGGGAACACGCCTACTACCTCAAATACCAAAACCGCCGCGGCGACTACGCCTCCGCGTGGTGGAATGTCGTGAACTGGCCTTTCGTTTCGGAACTCTACGAGAAAGCCAAGTGACCCTGGCACCCACCACCTTCTCGCGTCTTCGCGCCCCCATTCCCTGACCCGAATGCAAGCCTCCGCCTCGCTCCAGCATTCATCCCCATCCGAGGCACCCCCCGACTCACCGCTCCGCCGCACCGCCGCGAAATTCCTACGCGACAAGGCCGCCATCGCCTCGCTCGTGGTAATCGCTTTCTTCCTTTCGGTCGCACTCGCCGGCGGAATCCTCTCGCTGCTCGGCCTCCCGATGCCGATGGACCCCAACGCCACGAACCTCGAATCAAAACTCCGCCCACCCTCCGCGGCCCACTGGCTCGGCACCGACAACCTCGGCCGCGATGTCGCCTCGCGCATGGTGGCCGGCTCCACCATCTCGCTCACCGTCGGTTTTGTTGCCATGGCCGTTTCGCTCGGCATCGGAATCGTGCTCGGCGCCGTGAGCGGCTACTGCGGCGGCTGGGTGGACAATGTGCTGATGCGGATCGTCGATGCCCTCCTTTGCTTCCCCTCGTTTTTCCTGATCCTGAGCGCGATTGCGATCCTCGGTCCGAACATCTGGATCATCATCGCCGTCATCGGCCTCGTGGGCTGGACGGGCACGGCACGGCTCGTCCGCGCCGAATTCCTCACTCTCCGCGAAAGCGAATATGTGCGCGCCGCCCGCGCCATGGGGCAATCCACGCCGCGGATCGTCTTCCGCCACATCCTGCCCAACGCCGCCGCCCCCATTTTCGTCACGGCCATCGTGAGCATTCCCGATGCCATCCTCGTCGAGTCGGGGCTCAGCTTCCTGAGTTTCGGCGTCCCGCCGCCGCAGTCCACCTGGGGCAACATCATCGCCGACGGCAAAACCTACATCCTCGACGCCTGGTGGCTGATCGTGTTTCCCGGCCTCGCCATTTTCACCGCGTCCCTCGCGTTCTATATTGCCGGCGACGCCCTGCGCCGCGCAGCCGAAACCCGCCCCGAATGAACCCGCCACTCCTCAAGGTCGAAAACCTCTCCATCGATTTCCGCGGCGAAAGCGGCACTGTCCACGCCGCGAAAAATGTCTCGCTCGAAATCCACGCCGGCGGCTCGCTCGCCATCGTCGGAGAAAGCGGCAGCGGCAAAAGTGTCACAGCCCTCGCCCTCGCACGCCTCCTCCCCACCCCGCCCGCACACTACGCCGGCGGCCGCATCCTTTTCGACGGCCGGGACACCCTCACCCTTCCAGAAAACGAAATCCGCGCCATCCGCGGCGCCGGCATCGCCTACATTTTCCAGGAGCCCGCCACTTCGCTGAACCCCGTCTTCACCATCCGCTCGCAAATCGCCGAAGGCATCCGCCTCCACCGGCCCGAGGTCCGCGACACCGATGCCGAGGTTGTGAAATGGCTCGCCGCCGTCGGCATCCAAGACCCCGCCCGCCGCATGCGCGACTACCCGCACCAACTCAGCGGCGGCATGCAACAGCGCGCCATGATCGCCATGGCCCTCGCCTGCCGACCGAAACTTCTGGTCGCCGACGAACCCACCACCGCACTCGATGTCACCATCCAGGCGCAAATCCTCGCCGAGTTGAAGCGCCTGCGCGCCGAGTTCGGCATGGCGCTCCTGCTGATCACACACAATTTCGCCATCATCCGCGGCCTTTGCGACCGCGTGGCCGTGATGTATCGCGGCGAAATCGTGGAAGCCGGCGAAACGGAAAAAGTCCTCGGCGCGCCGCAGCACCCCTACACGAAAGCCCTCATCGCCTGCATCCCCCGCCTCGGCGCGAAACAAAAGCGCCTCCGCACAATCGACCACGCCCTCGTCTGAATTTCAGCTACCCGCCGGAAAAATCCCTTGCCCCCGGTTAAAACGCAGCCATCATTTTCCCATCCCAGCGCGGGTGTAGTTCAATGGTAGAACGGCAGCTTCCCAAGCTGCATACGAGGGTTCGATTCCCTTCACCCGCTCCATCATTTTGCTGCTACAATTTGTCCACCAAACTTCTTGAATACACCTCGGCCCATTTCACAGCTCGAATGAAATGCAGTGCTAATTTCGTAAGCGGCTTGAAGCTTGCATGTCCAAAATCACAACGGCAAAAATTGTTGATAGTATGATTCAAAGTCCTCGGGATATAAGGATTCTAATGAAACGAACAGCAGTCCTTTTATTGCTAAGCCTTGTGCTATTTCCTCTTCAGATTTCGTTCGCTGACAACCTAAATGCCGGTTCGAAAACATTTCCAGAGTCGCCGTGCAATTTTATCGAAGAGCCTGATTTAAATTCAATCCTCGGCAAGTGGAGATGGTTCGATGCTCAAGTAGTGTTTTTTTATGCCGACGGCACTTTTATAGCCACTGGGTCAAGTCGAGAAAAGTCGACCCGATATGGCACATGGAAAAAAGAAGCTCACAGAAAGTTTACTCTTCTGTGGGATAATGGCGCATGGGAAGATGTGCTTACGTTGTCTAGCAACGGTAACGGTCTCCGTGGGCGAAACAACAATCGCGACAGGATTTCGGCGGAACGCATCCAAGACTAGACAAGCGCGAAGGGTCATCACTCACCGAGAGTATTTATCACACCCATCTCCAAATTATGATCGTTTTGAAAGGAGTTCAAATATGATCGGTTTGCTCCAGGATCCTTTATGTAGGCGGCTTCAAAAGGCAACTCGCCGAGAGGGGAAGTGGTGCGCGATACAGGGTTCGAACCTGTGACCCCTACCGTGTCAAGGTAGTGCTCTACCACTGAGCTAACCGCGCAGAAACGTCCGAAGAAAAACCCAACCGCTCCGTTTTTTCAATGGCTATTTACGCCGAGAGAAAAGCCGCTGCGTTGTCGAGATCGGCGACGGCCGAGACGGAAACAATCAGAGTCCCCTTTCGGATGCGTCCGACCAAGCCGGCCAAAACACCGCCAGGACCGAGTTCGATGAAGCGTTCCACGCCGAGTTTGTCGATGAGGTATTCGATGCTCTGCGACCAGCAGACACTCCCCGTCACTTGGTCAGCGAGAGTCTTGCGGATCATTTGGGGATCGCGAACTTCGACAGCATCGACATTGCAAACGACCGGCACGCGCGGTTCGGCCATTTCGGTTTCTTCAAGAGCAGCGGAGAGGGCTTGATAAGCCGATTCCATGAGGCGGGAGTGGAACGCCCCTGCAACCGTGAGCTCCACGGCTTTTCGGGCGCTGTATTCCTTCGCGAGCGAAACTGCCAACGCGATCTTCGAAGACTCGCCGGAAAGAACGATCTGTCCCGGCGCGTTGAGATTCGCCACATCCACATCGGCTGCAGCCGCGAGTTCACGCACGCGATCCTCCTCGCCGCCGATGATTGCAGCCATTCCGCCTTGCGAGGATTCGCACGCCGCCTGCATGGCCCGAGCGCGCTTGTCCACAAGACGCAAGCCAGTTTCAAATCCGAAAGTCCCCGCTGCGGCATGCGCTGTGAATTCGCCCAGAGACAGGCCCGCCACCGCATGAAACTCCAGTGAGGGCACTCGGGCTTTCAGGGCTTCTAGACAAGCAAGCCCGTGGACATAAAGTGCAGGTTGGCAAACCGATGTTTTGGTCAACTCCTCCGCCGGACCTTCAAACGCGGTGGCGGAAAGTTTGTAACCGAGAATTTCATCTGCTTGGCGAAACAAGTCTGCGCAAACGGGAAACTCGGCGGCAAGGTCTTTGCCCATACCAACGGTTTGAGCGCCCTGCCCGGAAAAAATGAGTGCGGTTTTTTTCATGGAATGATCAAGCCCAGAGGGCGTGGATGATGGAATAAGCGAGCGGGATGCCCAAGAGAAGATTGAAAGGGAAAGTCACGCCGAGAGCCAGCCCCACGTAGACGCTTGGATTCGCCGCAGGAAGCGCGGCCCGGAAAGCCGCCGGCACTGCAATGTAGGAACCACTCGCGCACAGAATCGCAAAAAGAACCGCATCGCCTTCTCGCAATCCCAAAATCTTCGCCACAGAAATAGCCACCGCACCGGCGACGATTGGAAATCCGAGCCCGAGAGCCAATGGAAAAAAACCTCCCGCCTTCAAATCTCCAATCCGCCGCGCAGCCACGATCCCGAGATCCAGCAGGAAAAAGCACAGCATGCCCGGGAACAAGCCGCTCACAAAAGGCGCCAGGGACTTGATGCCCGATTCCGGCGTGACAATTCCCACCACGAGACTCCCGAGCAAAACCAAAACCGATTTGTTGGCGAGACACTCGTGAACAACACTCGCCCACGAGGGATTTTCGCTCGGATCCTTGGCGTCCTTCCGCCTTGCGAGGAGCAACCCGACCAGAATCGCAGGGCTCTCCATCAAAGCCAGGGCCGCCACCATGTAGCCACCGAACGGCGTGCCGCGAGCCTCGAGATAGGAAGCCGCTGTCATAAAAGTCACCGCACTCACCGAACCGTAAGTCGCAGCCACCGCCGCCGCATCCGCTCTCGAAAAGCGGAGCCGCGCAACCGGGTAAACGAGGAACGGAATAACGAAGGAAGCCGCTGTCGCCACCAACAGCGGGATGACAATTTCCGCAGTGAACTCCGTTTTTTGAAGCTCAGTGCCTCCCTTGAACCCGAGCGCAAACAGCAAATAAAGCGACAGCACCTTGAGAACGGAGTCCGGAATCTCGAGGTCCGACTTGACCAGCACCGCGAGCGCTCCGAGCAGAAAAAAAAGGATCGCTGGCGAGATAAGGTATTCCCACGAACTCATTGCGGCGCGATGATTGGGAGCATCCGCATTTTTGGAAAGCGGAAAACCCGATGAAAACACTTCTCTCGATATCCCTCCTCGCCCTCGCCGCCTGCTCCTCCACACCGAAGCTTCCCCCGCTCCGCACCGTCGACCATGTCGACCTCCCGCGCTTCATGGGGGATTGGTATGTCATTGGAACCATCCCTTGGTTTCTCGAGCGCGACAATGTCGGCACCATGGACATCTACAGCCCCCGCCCGGACGGTCGCATCGACATCCGCTACGTCTTCCACAAAAAATCCCTCGACGCCCCACGCCGCGAGATGAAAGCCATCGCCGAGGTGGTGGATAAAAACTCCAACGCCCAATGGGCGGTCCAATTCCTCTGGCCCTTCAAGGCCCCGTTCCTCGTAATCGACCTCGACCCGGACTACACCCGCACCACGATTGGATATCCGGATCGCAGTTTGATTTGGATCATGGCGCGCACCCCGCAGATTCCCGAGTCCGAATATGCCGCCGCTCTCGCCACGGCAGCGGCCCAGGGTTACGACACCTCGCGCATCGTGAAGGTTCCTCAAAAAAACCAGCCCTGAGCGCAAAGGCCTCCTCCGTTCGTTTCAAGGGAACCAGCCGCGTTTGCTGCCTCATGCGCATCCGTGCATAATCGGGCATGCCCGATTCACTGCCCATTTACGATATCGACGAGGAAATCGTCGAAGCGCTGCAGTCGGGCAACCGCCTGGTCCTCCAAGCACCCACGGGCTCCGGAAAATCCACGCAGGTCCCCCAGATGCTCCTCGACGCCGGTGTCCTCGGCACCGGGCGCTGCATTGTCCTGCAGCCTCGCCGCCTCGCCGCCCGCATGCTCGCCGCCCGCGTCGCCTCGGAGCGCGGCGCCCGCCTCGGGGGGGAAGTCGGCTACCAAATCCGCCTCGACAATGTCTCCTCCCGCGAGACCCGCATCCTCTACGTCACCGAGGGAATCCTGCTGCGCCAAATGCTGGCGGACCCCTCGCTCCGCGGCGTCTCGGCGCTGGTGTTCGACGAGTTCCACGAGCGCCACCTCTACGGCGACATCAGCCTCGCCCGCGCCCTCGACCTCCAGGAATCGCTGCGGCCCGACCTGAAAATTGCGGTGATGTCGGCCACGCTCGACGGGCAGCAACTCTCCTCCTACCTCGGCAACCCCGCCACCCTCGGCTCCGAAGGGCGCACGCACCCGGTCGAAATCGTCCACCTCCGCCACGAACCGCGCGAAGACCCCGTTTGGGAACTCGCCGCCGACGCCGTTGCGGGACACTTCGACGAAACCGGGGGCAACATCCTCGTCTTCATGCCCGGCGCCTACGAAATCCAGCGCACGATCCGCGAACTCCAAGCCCGCGTGGGCAACCGCTGCGCCATCCTGCCGCTCCACGGCGAACTCCCCGCCGCCGAACAGGACAAAGCCGTCAACCGCTCGCAAACACGCCGCATCATCGTCTCGACGAATGTCGCGGAAACCTCGCTCACCATCGACGGCGTCACGCTCGTCGTGGATTCCGGCCTCGCCCGCATCGCCCGCCACGACCCCAACCGCGGCATCAACACCCTCTTCATCGAAAAAATCAGCGCCTCCTCCGCGGACCAGCGGGCGGGCCGCGCCGGCCGCACCTCGCCCGGTGTTTGCGTGAGGCTGTGGACCGAGCGCGACCACGCCTCGCGCCCCCGCAGCGAACTCCCCGAAATCAAGCGCCTCGATCTCGCCGAAACCATCCTCACCCTCAAAGCCGCAGGCGTGGGCGACCTCGGCGCCTTCCGTTGGATCGAACGCCCGGCCCCCCAGGCGCTCTCCCTTGCCGAGACCCTCCTGCGCGACCTCGGGGCCCTCGACCCCGGCGGGGCGGTCACGCCCGTCGGCCGCCGGATGCTGAATTTCCCGGTCCACCCGCGCTACGCCCGCATGTTCATTGCCGCCGGCGAACTCGGCTGCGTGCGCGCCGCCGCCCTCATCGCCGCCATCACGCAAACACGCCCGATGCTCCTCCGCGTGGAAAAACGCCTCGAAGAGGAGCGCAACGAAATCTTCTCCGGCGGAACCTCCGATTTCCTCGTCCTCATGCGCGTCTTCGAATGGGCAAAAGCCCGCGACTTCCGCATGAACGAGTGCCGCAAGCTTGGCATCCACGCCGATTCCGCCCGCCAAGTTGGGAAACTTTTCGACCAATTCCTCGACATCGCACACGCCGAAGCCCTCCAGGTCGAGGAAGCCCCCGCCCCGGATGCGAACATCGCGAAGTGCATCCTCGCCGGGTTTGCAGACCAGGTGGCCGTCCGCCGCAGCCCGGGCACACTCGTCTGCGACATCGTCCACGGCCGCCGCGGGCTCCTCGCCCGCTCCAGCGTTGCCTCGCAGGGGCGCCTCATCGTCGCTGCGGAAATCGCCGAAATCGAGGGCCGCGACGGCGACGCCCGCGTCCTCCTCAACCAAGCCACCGAAATCGAGGAAGCCTGGCTGCGCGAAATGTTCCCGGGCGATTTCACGGAACGGACCGACCACTTTTTCGACAAACCCCAAAACCGCGTGGTGGTCCGCCGCGAAAAAATCTTCCGCGACCTCGTCCTCGAAAACCGCGACCGCGACGCAGAAGCCGGCCCAGCCGCATCGAACTGCCTCGCCGCAGAGGTGCTGGCGGGAAACCTCCGCCTCAACGGCTGGGACGACTCCGTCGAGCAATTCATCCACCGCGCCAATTTCCTCGCCCGCCTCTGCCCGGACCAAAACCTCCCGGCCATCGGCCCGGACGAGCGCCACCACATCATCCTCCTCGCCTGCGACCACGCCACCTGCTACCGCGACATCAAGGACACCCCCATCCTCCCCCACGCCCGCTCGCTGCTCACCCCGGCCCAACTCCACCTGGTGGACAAACACGCCCCCGAGCGCTTCGAACTCCCCGGCGGACGCCGCGCAAAAATCACCTACTCCGAATCCGCCGACCCCTTCCTCTCCGCCCGCATCCAGGACCTCTACGGCGTGCAAGAGGACATCCGCATCGCCATGGGCCGCCACGCCCTCACGCTCCACATCCTTGCCCCGAACCAACGCCCCGTCCAAGTCACCCGCAGCCTGAAAACCTTCTGGACCGAAACCTACCCCGGTCTCAAAACACAACTCTCCCGCCAATACCCGAAGCACGAATGGCGCTAATCCTCCGCTACCCCTTCAAAACCGCCGCCACCTCCTCCGCCGCACGCCATCCCGTTTCCATCGCCCCGTGCACCGTGCCGCTCGCACCATGGGTGTTGGTCGCCTCGCCGGCGAAAAACAATTTCTTCTCCACCGGCCTCGCCAGCGCCTCGCGGCTCGCCTCGGTCGTTTGCGGGGTCGGGTAGCTGTAAAGCCCGCGCACATACGGGTCGGACCCCCAATCCGCCACCAACCCGCGCTCGAATGAACGCGAAGCCAGCCTCCCGCCGAAAATCTCATCGAGTTCCTCGATGGCGAACCTCACCGGGTCCACGCCCATGCTGTCGAGCGCCTCGGCGCGCGTCCCGCCCACGAACGCGGTCAACACATGCGATGCCGATGCCTTCCCCTTGCACGCCGCCCAGAACTGCGGAAGGAACCCGTCGGTGTGGATGAAGTAGGTCGTCTCGTCCCAAAAGCGGTGCTTGAACTTGAGGAGGATTTTCATCCCGGTGTCCATGCCGATGCTGTCGGCCGCGGCAAATTTCTCCTTCGGGAGCTGCGGTGAAAAATGCAGCAGCCGGTCGCGCAGCATGGGCAGCGGCACCGTCACCACCACCGCCCGGCAGCGGAGTTCCCCGCCATTAAAAAGCCTCACCACAGGGTCACCGCCCCATTCGATCGCCGCCACCGCCGCATTCAAGCGGATCCTCGCCCCGAGCCGTTCGGCGGCCGGCCGGAACAAATCCCCGTAGCTCCCCGCCAGCGTGTAGTTCGTCTCGCGCGCCTCCCAGCCCCGCTGGTAGCTGGCGAACCCCCGGATCGCGAGCCGGTCGAGCGTCGTCCCGTGCTCCACGCCGAGCCGCGAATCGAGGTAATGCCAAGCCCGCCTCGGAAAATGCGACCTCACCAGGAATTCTTCCGCCGTCCAATTCTCGCTCCTGTAGTTGCCGAGGTGGTCGATGAAATCGCACGCCCTCGCCACATCGGGGTCCCGCTGCGCCTGGTCGAGCGCCACGAGTTTCCCGTCCAGCCTCAAAACATCGTCGAGCGTGAGGTGGTGCACCAAATCCATTCCGCTCGCCGCCGCGAGCCGCGCCACCGCATTGTCGGGCCCATGCACCTCCTCGGCCCCCAATTCGATCGGAATGTCCGCGAACCCCTCGAGCGAATGCACACGCCCGCCGGTCCGGTTCGAGGCTTCGAGCACTAGCGGCTCGATCCCGCGTTCCAAAAGGCGCTCCGCCGCACACAGCCCCGCCGCCCCCGCGCCGATCACGATCGCTTGGTTTTCCATAGATGCCTCCCAGCCTACCCCGCCGCCGCCCGCAACGCCAGCGCACCGCTTTTTTCGAGTGTTCCGTTGCCCCGCCACCCCGATTCTGCTTTCCTCGCCACCCCATTATGAAAGTCGCACTGGACCGGAAACCGAACTGCATCATCGATCTCACCATCGAACTCCCCCCGGACCGCGTCGCGAAGGAAATCGGCCTCGTCGCCGGGCAATTCCAAAAACACGCCCGCATCCCCGGCTACCGCCCGGGCAAAGCCCCCGCAGCCGTCATCGAAAAGCGCTACGCCCGCGAAATCGAGGAGGAGGTCCGCGAAAACCTCATCGGCGAGGCGATCCGCGAATCCGCCAAAAAAGAGGGCCTCAAGCTCCACGGCGTCCGCGATGTCCCCGAAGCCCACATCGCCGAAGACAAATCCATGCGCATCCGCGCCACCGTTGTTGAAATCCCGCAATTCTCGCTCCCGGACTACAAATCCCTCTCCGTCTCCGCCCCCAAGCGCGCCGTCACCGATGCCGATGTCGAGTCGTTCCTGGAATACCTCCGCGAGCCGCATTCGAAATTCGACCCCGTCGCCGGCCGCCCGCTCGCCATGGGCGACTACGCCGTTGCGAGCTACGAGGCCTCGGTCGATGGAAAACCCCTCGCCGAAACCGCCCCGAAGGCGCCCGCCCAGCTCAAGAGCCGCCGCAATGCCTGGATCCTCATGAGCGAAGGCACCCTCTTCCCCGGCTTCGCCAAGGCCATCGAAGGCATGGAGCCCGAGCAACAGCGCAGCTTCGAACTCGATGTGCCGGAGAATTTCCCCGTCCCGGAACTCCGCGGCAAAAAGGTCGCCTACTCGCTCACCCTCCACGGCATCAACACCAAGGTCCCGCCCGCCCTCGACGACGAACTCGCAAACCGCATCGAACCCGGCTCCACGCTCGACTCGCTGCGCAAAAAAATCCGCGAACGCCACGAGGAATCCTCCGAAGCCCAGTTCAAGTCCGCCGTCCGCAAGGCCGTCATCGAAAAACTCCTCGAGGGCTTCGCCTGCGAACTCCCCGAGGACCTCGTCCACCTCGAAACCAAATCCATCGTGAAGGACATTGTCATGGAATCGCAGGCCCGCGGCCTCAGCGACGAGGACATCAAGGAACAGACCGGCAAGATCGTCGAAACCGCCGAGGGCGGCGCGAAGGACCGCGTGCGCGCAAACTTCCTCCTCCTCCGCATCGCCGAGAAGGAGGGGCTCGACGCCTCCGAGGCCGAACTCCACGAAGCCCTCTTGGACATGTCCCGCGAATACAATATCCCGCTGAAAAAACTCGTGAAGGACATCGGCCGCAGCGGCACCATCGGCCGCATCCGGGAACAAATCCGCATTTCCAAGGCCCTTGATTTGGCAGTCGCCAATGCTACCGTGGCGGCAACCGCGGAGCCCTCCACGCCGAACACTTGACCAATCCCAAAAACACCATGCTTGTCCCAATCGTCGTCGAACAAACCGGGCGCGGAGAGCGCAGCTACGACATCTACTCCCGCCTCCTCAAGGACCGCATCATCTTCATCGGCACCCCCATCGATGACAATGTCGCGAACCTCGTCATCGCCCAGATGCTCTTCCTCCAAATGGAGGACGCCAAAAAAGACATCAACATCTACATCAACTCCCCCGGCGGCTCCGTCACCGCCGGCCTCGCGATCTACGACACCATGCAGTTCGTCACCTGCGATGTGAACACCTACTGCATGGGCCTCGCCGCCAGCATGGGCGCCGTCCTCCTCTGCGCCGGCACGAAGGGCAAACGCTACGCCCTCCCGAATTCCGACATCATGATCCACCAGGTCTCCGGCGGCGCCCGCGGCCAGGCCAGCGATGTCGAGCGCCAGGTCGAGTTCATGTTCAAACTCAAAAAACGCCTGAACCGGATCATCTCCCACCACACCGGCCAGAGCGTCGAAACCGTCGAGAAGGATGCCGACCGCGACTACTACATGACCGCCGACGAAGCCAAAAATTACGGCCTCGTGGATGAAGTCGTGAAGTCCCGCAAGGACCTCCCCGAAGCCGCCAAGGCCGCCGAAAAGGCTTCCGAGAAATCCTCCGACTAACCCCGCTTCCCCATGGCGCGCGCGAACAACCTCACGATGTGCTCGTTTTGCGGCAAGAGCCAGGCCGAGGTGCGCAAGCTCATCGCCGGCCCCGGGGTTTACATCTGCGACAGCTGCATCACCATTTGCAAGGGCATCCTCGAGAAGGAACTCAAGGACGACACCCGCCGCACAAAGCCCTCCTTCCGCGTCCCGAAGCCCGCCGAGATCAAGAAACTCCTCGACCAGCATGTCATCGGGCAGGACACCGCGAAGAAGGTCCTCTCCGTCGCCGTCCACAACCACTACAAGCGCCTCACCCAATCCACCGCCGCCGCGCAGCTCGGCCCGCTCGAGGATGTCGAAATCGAAAAGAGCAACATCCTCCTCCTCGGCCCCACCGGCTCCGGGAAAACCCTCCTCGCCCGCACCCTCGCGCAGGTCCTCGATGTCCCCTTCGCCATCGCCGACGCCACCTCCATCACCGAGGCCGGCTATGTCGGCGAGGATGTCGAAAACATCATCCTCCGCCTGCTCCAGAATGCCGACTACGATGTGAAGCGCTGCGAGATGGGAATCATCTACATCGATGAAATCGACAAGATCGGGCGCAAGACCGACAATGTCTCCATCACCCGCGATGTCTCCGGCGAAGGCGTCCAGCAGGCCCTCCTGAAAATCCTCGAAGCCGCCACCTGCAATGTCCCCCCCCAGGGCGGGCGCAAGCACCCCCAGCAGGAATACATCCAGGTCAACACCGAGAAAATCCTCTTCATTTGCGGCGGCGCCTTTGTCGGCCTCGAAAAAATCATCCAGCGCCGCCTTGGCGGCCGCACCCTCGGCTTCAACGCCCCCGTCATCGGCAACGCCGCCGGAACGGACCGCACCGAAACCCTTTCGAAGGTCGAACCCGAAGACCTCATTTCCTTCGGCCTCATCCCGGAATTCATCGGCCGCCTGCCCGTCGTCGCCACGCTCGACGAACTCACCGAGGACCAGCTCGTCCAGGTCCTCACCGAACCCCGCAACGCCATGGTGAAGCAATACACCAAGCTCCTCGGCATGGACGGCGTCGGATTGAATTTCACGAAAGACGCCCTGCGCGCGCTGGCCGGCGAAGCCATCAGCAAAGGCACCGGGGCCCGCGCGTTGAGGTCGATGATCGAGCGCATCATGCTCGATGTCATGTTCGACTGCCCCGGCCGCGACGACATCGCCGAAGTCACCATCAACCGCGCCGTCGTTGAAGGCAAAAAGTCCCCCCTCCTCCGCCGCAAACAGGAAAAAGACGCCGCCTAACCCCAGGGTAGGGACGACGCTCCGGGCCGTCCCAAACTTCAAGCGCCTCAGGCGCCGCCCTCTGCCAGCAAGGCCGCCCCAAAAACCCCCGCACTGTCGCCCAACTGTGGCTTCAAAATTTTCGTCCGGAACTCGGAATTGAAAACATGCGCTGCCACCGCGCGCCTCGTTTCTTCACCGTAGAGCGCCGCCACATTTCCAACCCCGCCCCCAACCACAATCGCATCGGGGTCCAAAACATTCACCACCGCCGCAATCGCCTCGCCGAACTTTTCGCGCAACCGCCGAATCGTCTCCACCGCCAAAGCCTCCCCGGCATCCGCCCGCTTCACGATTTCCGGCAGCCGAACGTCATCCCCGCCATGGCTCCGGTAGAACCTCTCAAGGGAAGGCCCCGCAATGACCGTCTCCACGCACCCGGCCCGCCCGCAGTAGCACGGATGTGATTCGCCGCGCATCGGATTGTGCCCCCACTCGCCGGCGATTCCATGCAACCCCTCGAGGATCTCGCCATGCACCACGATCCCGCCGCCCACACCGGTTCCCAAAATCAAACCCATGACCACCGCCTCCCCGCGCGCGGCGCCCCACAGGGCTTCGGCCAGCGCGAAGCAATTCGCATCGTTCGCCATCTTCACCCCACAACCCAGCGCCGATTCCAAATCCTCCCGCAACCTCCGCCCGTTCAGGCAAACCGTATTCGAATTCTTCAAAACCCCGGTTGCCGGTTCCACTGCGCCGGGCGTCCCGATCCCCACCACGCGCGGCCCCGCCAATCCGCTCTCCGCCTCCAACTCGCCAACCAAGCGCCCGATGTTCTCCAAAATCCGCCCATACCCGGCACCCGCTTCGGTATCCGTCCGCCTCCTCCACAACGCCAAGCCTGGCTTTGCGGCATCAACGATTGCCGCCTCGATCTTTGTGCCCCCCAGGTCGATTCCCCAGAGGTGCCCGCCCGCGCTCACGCAGAGACGCGCATCGGCATGATCACATACAGGAACGGGGTCTGGATTTTCAAAACTCCCGGGCTCATCTCGTCGATCAACTCCAGGTAAACCTCCTCGTTCGAGAGGTTGCGGAGCGGGTCCATGAGGAACTCCGGATTGAACGCGATCGAAATGTCCTTGCCGCGGTAGTTGATCGCCATCGACTCCTTCGCCTCGCCCACCTCCGGCGTGGTCGCCGTAATGTCGAGGTTGTTCTTGGTGAAATTCAGCCGCACCGAACTCGTCTTGTCCGTGCTCAGCAGCGACACGCGCCGCACGCAGTTCAGGAACGCCTCGCGCTCGAGCGTCACGCGCTCCTTCGCCGCCCCGGGGATCACCTGGCGGTAGTTCGGGTAATTCCCCTCGACGAGCTTTGAAACCAAAACCGTCCCGCCCAGGTCGAACGAAACGAGGTTTTCGGAACTCGCTATCACCATTCCGCCCTCTTCGGCCAGCAGGCGCTGCAATTCCGTCACCGCCTTCGTCGGCAAAATGAAATCCCGCTCGCTGCTCTTCGGGAACTCGAGGTCGCTGTCGAACAGCGCGAGCCGCCGCCCGTCGGTCGCCACGAGCGTGAGCTTGTTCTCCTGCAGCGAAAACAAAATGCCGTTCAGCACGAACCGCGCCTCGTCCGTCGAAATCGCATAAGAAGTCTTCCTCAGCCCGTCGCGCAGCTCCGACTGCTTCAGGTTCAGCTCATTCCCCTTCTCGATCGCGGGGAACACGGGGAACTCCTCCTTCGGCAGCCCTAGGATTTTGAAAAAACTCGCTCCGCAGCGGATCGTCGCCGCGTTCTTGGAATCCGTCTCGATGAGGATCTCCGCGTTCGGCATCTCGCGCACGATCGAAACCAACTTGCGCGCCGGCAGCGTCGTCGTGCCGGGCTTTTCGACCTTCGCCTCCACGCGGCAGCGGATACCCACCTCGAGGTCGGTTGTGGTGAGCCTCAACCCGTTCTCATCGGCCTCGAGCAACACATTCGTCAAAATCGGGAGCGTCGGCCGGGAACTCACGACATTCTGGGTGCGCTGCAGGCCTTCGAGGAGGGATTCTTTGGTGACCGCGATCTTCATTTTTGGAACCGCGATTGATACGGGGGAGCCCCCGAGGTGTCAACGCACGACTTCCCGCCCGGCATCACGAAAAGCGGTCCACTCATGCCTTGTCCCAACGGCGCAGCGATTCCTCGTGCAAATGCCTCCGCGCCCGCCGGGCAACGATGCCGTATTTTGGCCCGAACAGATATGCCAAGACAAACGCGGCCCCGAGGATCAACACAATCGCCGGTCCCGACGGAATATTCGCCCAGTAGCTCGCCATCAACCCCGCCACCGCACCGCCCGTCCCCAGCGCCGCTCCGCCCCACAGCATCGTGTCGAACGAATCACTCAACAGATAAACCGTCGCCGCCGGCAGGATCAAAAGCCCGAGCGAAAGCAAAACCCCCACCGCCTGAAGCGACGAGACCATGGCCAGGACAATCAAAACCACCAGCATCCCCAGGAGCCCGCCCACCGGCACGCCGAGCGCTTTGGCGACCGATGCCTCAAAAACCGAAAGCAAAAGCGGCCGCTGGAACGCCACGAGCAAGAGCAGCACCACGCAGGTGATCGCGTAGCTCGTCCACAAATCCGCATCGCCCACGCCGAGGATGTTGCCAAAGAGGAAATGGTCGAGGCTCACCCGCACATTCGCGAATTTGATAATCGCCACGCCGACCGCGAACGCCACGATGTAGAGGGCCGCAATCGCCGTCTCCTCCTTGACCCGCGAACTCCGCGAAATCATGTGCCCGCCCAGCACGACGAAAAGCGCCGCCAGCAGTCCCCCGAGCAACAATCCTCCCGGCGTCAGCCCGACCAGGATCGCCGCCAGCGCGAGCCCCGGTAGCAGCGAATGCGACAGCGCATCCGCCACCAGAGCCAGCCTCCGCACCACCACGAACGCACCGAGGAACCCGTTCGTGAAACCCACCAGCACGCAGGCCATCAACGCCCGCCGCATGAACTCGTATTCGAATGGCTCGAAAACCCAGCCCATCACGCCGCACCCCCTGAAAACTGAAAACCAAAAACTGAAAACTTACACATGGTGGAAATGCCGGTGCTCCCCCGCGCCTTCGCCGCTGAACACATGAGTCGCGAATGCTCGGTCGAGATTTTCTTTCGTAAAAGCATCGGCCGTTTTCCCCGCCGCCACGAGCTCGCCGTTCAAAATCAAAACATGGTCGAACAACTCGCCCACGCTCTTGAGGTCATGGTGCGATGCCAGCACCAGCTTGCCGGAATCCCGCAGCCTGCCGAGCGCCGCGAGGAAAGCCTCCGTTGCATTGCGGTCCAGCCCGGTGAACGGCTCGTCGAGAAGGTAGATGTCCGCCCGCTGCGCCCAGGCCCGTGCCAAAAACACCCGCTGTTGCTGCCCGCCGGAGAGCGCCGAAATCTGCCGTTCCGCCAAGTCCCCGATGTCGCAAACCCGCATCGCCTCGTCCACCACCTCGCAGTCGCGCTCCGTGAACCTCCGCCACATGCCGAGCGCCGGATAGAGCCCCATCTCGACGAGCCCGCGAACGGTCACCGGAAAATCCCAATCCACCGCCTCGCGCTGCGGCACATACGCGATCTCCCGCCCGCTCCGCCCGCCTGCATGCCCGGTGAATTCGATCCGCCCGGTCTCGAGCGGCAGGAGCCCGGCCACCGCCTTCAGCAGCGTTGTCTTCCCCGCGCCGTTCGGCCCCAGCAGCGCGACGATGGACCCGCAGGAAAACTCCGCGCTCAAGTGGTGCACCGCCGGAATCCGGTTGTAGCTCACCGTCACATCCTCGAATCGCAGCCGGTGGTTCATGGGTCGTTCAACACCACCACATCGTCCACCACACCCTCGCCCCAGAGCGTGGCATCCTTCAAAACGCGCCCGCCCCGCTCCACCTCCACCCGCACGGCACACTTGCCGCCCTCCTGCGAAAAATCCGCGAACACCGCCACATCCTCGGGCGCCGATTCCGACATGGGAAAAACCGCCTGGAATTCGCGAACCCCGTCGCCCGACTCCGCAGGCTCCTTCCCCGCGACCATTACCGAAAGCCTCGCCGGAGCCGACGCCGTCAGCCGGACCGTGTAATCCACCAGCGCGCCTTCCGTTTTTGCCACCGCCGCCACAGGCGCCACGACGCCATCCCCGCGCGTCATGAACCACACCGGCACGCCCAGCAGAACCAGCGCGCCAGCCACCACCAACACCCTCGCCAGCGGGAATCCGCGCACCCCTACCGCAGCGCCCCCACGATCGTGTTCACATTGCTTCGCATCATCCCTTCATAGGTGCCCGCGTTGCCGGTTCCAAGCCCATCCGCATACAAAACCCCGCCCGGCTTCGCCCCGGTTTCTGCCGTGATTTCCGAGAGCACCTTGGGGTTCTCGATGTTCTCGGCAAAAATCGCCTTCACGCCCTTGCCGCGGATTTCCCCGATCAATTCTTGCACCCGGCGCGAGGAGGGTTGCTCCTCCGTGGAAATCCCCTGCACCGCCATCACCTCGAACCCGTGGTCCTTCGCGAAATACCCCAGCGCATCGTGCGAAGTCACCAGCACCCGCGACGCCTTGGGCAATTGCGCCACCTGCTTGCGCACCCACTTCGCCAGGCCCGCGAGGCGACCATCGAGCTTCGCGGCATTCGCTTCGTATTCCGCCTTCCCCGCCGGATCCGCCTCCACAAAGGCATCGCGGATTTGTGCCGCCACGAGCCGCGCATTCCCGATGCTGTGCCACCAATGCGGGTCCAACGAACCATGGTGGTGGTGCGAATGGTCATGCCCATGAGCGTCACAAGCCTGCTCCGCCTCGATCGGTTCAACCACATCGCCGGCCACCACCACTTCCACGCCGTCCTTCGCGACAGCCTGCCGCATCTTGTCGAGATACCCCTCGAACCCCATCCCGTTCGCGAGCAAAATCCTCGCGCCCGCCACCGCCCGGTAGTCCCCCGGCGAGGGCTCGAACGCATGCGGGTCCACACCCGGCTCCACGATTTCCACCACCTCCACCCGGTCCCCTCCAATGTCCCGCGCGAAGTCCGCCATCACCGTGCTCAGCGAAGCCACGCGCACCGGTTCAGCCCGCAGAGGCCCCGCCGCCAGCGCCAACGCCGCTGCGATTGAAAAAATGTGTTTCACCGCGCCAACCTGACCGCTCCGCATCATGCAAGTCAATTGCAGAAACAACCCCCATTGCGGTTGCAACCCCGCGCCCCCTCCGCCATGATGCGCCGCTCAAATCCAAAAAAAATCCTATGGCTGATTACGATCTCATTGTGGTGGGCGGCGGACCCGCCGGTTATGTTGGCGCCATCCGCGCCGGGCAGCTCGGCAAGAAAGCCGCCGTGGTCGAAATGGACCGCGCCGGCGGCACCTGCCTGAACTGGGGCTGCATCCCGACCAAGTCCCTCCTCAAAAACGCCGAGGTTTACCAGACCGTCAAAAACCACGCCGGCGACTTCGGGCTCAAGGTCGAAGGGTTGAGCTACGATTGGGACAAGGTCATCGGCCGCAGCCGCAAGGTTTCCGACAGGCTCGCCGGCGGCATCGAAATGCTGCTCAAGAAAAACAAGGTGGACTACATCCGCGGCGAAGCCTCCATCCCGTCCCCCGGCACCGTCGCCGTCACCGGGACCGATGGAAAAAAGGCCGAGCACAAGGCCGCGAAAATCCTCATCGCCACCGGCGCCGCCAGCCGCGAAATGCCGGGCTTCCCGTTCAACGGCACCTCCGTGATCGGCAGCCGCCAGGCCATGGTCCTGCCGAAGCAGCCGAAGGACATCATTATCATCGGTGCCGGCGCGATCGGCGTGGAATTCGCCTACTTCTTCAACGCCTTCGGCACCAAGGTCACGATTGTCGAAATGCTCCAGAATGTCTTGCCCGTCGAGGACACCGAGGTGAGCGTGGCATTGGAAAAATCCCTCGCCAAGCAAGGCATCAAGATCCTCACCGGCACCAAGGTGGACAAAGCCGAGACCACGAACAAAGGCGTGCGCCTGGCGGTCAGCGGCAAAGCCACCGAAACGCTCGAAGCCGAAATCGCCCTCGTCGCCATCGGCGTCGCCCCGCTCCTTCCGCAGGGGCTCAAGCTCGAGACCGACGCGAAAGGCTACATCAAAACCAGCGACACCTACGCAACAAGCGTGAAGGGCATCTACGCCGCCGGCGACATCATCGGGCCGCCTTGGCTCGCGCATGTCGCCAGCTACGAAGCCATCCAGTGCGTCGAGGGCCTCTTCGCCGGGAAGAAACCCAAAAAGGTTTCCGTCTTCCCCGGCTGCACCTATTGCCAGCCGCAGGTCGCCAGCGTCGGCCTCACCGAGCGCGCCGCAAAGGAAAAAGGCATCGACTTCAAGGTCGGGAAATTCCCCTTCATGGCGAGCGGCAAAGCCCTCGCGGTGGGCGAGAGCGACGGGTTCGTGAAGCTCATCGTCGGCGCCAAACACGGCGAAATCCTCGGCGCGCACATCATCGGGGCGGACGCCACGGAAATGATCGCCGAGATGGGCCTCGCCATCCAAATGGAAGCCACCCACGAGGAAATCCTGGCAACCATCCACGCGCACCCGACCCTGAGCGAAGCGATCCACGAAGCCGCCCACGCCACCCAAGGCCACGCAATCCACATCTAAACGAAACGGCTTCCTCAAAGTTGGCGAAGCTGAAACAAAAATTCCATTGCGTCGCCCATCGTTGCTCAATACTTTCACCCACCTTTCCAGGAGCCTTAGCTCAATCGGTTAGAGCGCTGCCCTGTCACGGCAGAGGTTGCGGGTTCGAGCCCCGTAGGCTCCGCGTCTTCTAGGAAAACTTATCATCGACGACCCCGCCGAATCTCGGCAGTTAGCGGTCTGGTGTTGACGGAAATCCAGCTGAGAAACTTTCGGTGCTTCGAGTCTTTGTCGCTCGATTTGTCGCCGGCCCGCACTTTCATCGTAGGGCGAAATGCCCAAGGCAAAACATCGCTTCTGGAAGCCGTATGCGTCCTGCTCCGACTCCAATCACCAAGAACCAGCACCTCCTCTGATTTGATCCGCGCCGGCTCGGAGGCGCTTTCTGTTCAAGGGCTGTGTGGTGAAACCCGCCTCGAATTTCGATTTAGCCCATCGGGGCGCACGATTTTCGTCGATTCAAAACCCCAAGCCAAAAGCGGGGATTACCTCTCCACCGGTCGAGTCACGTGGTTTGCAAACATAGATCTCGAACTGGTGAAAGGCGGCGGCTCCACACGCCGTCGCTATCTGGACTTTCTCGGCGCCCAATGCGAACCGGGCTACTCCACCGCACTGCGAAACTACGAACGCGCACTCCGCTCCCGAAATGCCCTGCTTCGCGAAAATCGCCCTCGCTCAGAAATTGAAGCCTTCGACCCGCTCCTGATCGAATCCGGCGAATTGCTTCTCCATGCGCGTGCCAAACTCTGCGTGGCGATCGCTCCCCTCGCCCGCGCCGCCTGCTCGGAAATCTCGGGAAATTCGGATCTGCTCGAAATCTCTTATCAACCCGGTTGCAGCCAATCTTTCGCTGAAAATCTCGCTGTATCCCGCCCCGCCGAGGAACGCCTTCGCCAGACCGTGTGCGGCCCGCACCGCGATGACATCGAAATCAAATTGAACACGCTATCCGCCGCCTCCTTCGCATCGGAGGGTCAACAACGCACCATCGCGCTTGCCCTCAAACTCGCCCAGGCACGCCATCTCGCCGCCCTCCACGGAAAATCCCCCGTCCTCCTCATGGACGACATTTTCGGCGAACTCGACCCGCAACGCCGCAACCGCCTTCTCGCCTCCCTCCCCGAGACCCAAACCCTCATCACCACCACCTTCCTCGACTGGACCGATACCGCACAGGCCTCCACCGTCCTGCATCTCGAGTCCGGCCGCCTTACTCCCTAACCCTCCTGATTCCTTGGCTCCCGCACCGCACCGGTGCTAATTTTTCCCACCCGATGCAATCCGCACCCGTCACAAAATACCGCCCGTTCCCGCAGGTGGACCTCCCCGACCGCCAATGGCCCTCGCGCACCATCACGGCCGCGCCCGCCTGGTGCAGCGTGGACCTCCGCGATGGCAACCAGGCCCTCGCCCAGCCCATGGGCGTGGAGGAGAAGCTCGAGTATTTCGAAATGCTCGTCCGCATCGGTTTCAAGGAAATCGAAATCGGTTTCCCCGCCGCCTCGCAGATCGAGTTCGATTTCTGCCGCCGCCTCATCGAGGGCAACCTCATCCCGCCCGATGTCTCGATCCAAATCCTCTGCCAGTGCCGCGAGGACCTCATCGCGCGCTCGCTCGAAGCCCTCGCCGGCGCGCCCAGCGCGATTTTCCACCTCTACAATTCCACCTCACCGAAACAGCGCGAATATGTCTTCAATGCCACCCGCGCCCAGATCATTGGCATCGCCACGCACGCCGTTTCGTTCCTCCGCAAAAAAATGCAGCCCCTCGCGGACTCCGGCTCCCGCATGCGGCTTGAGTATTCCCCCGAAAGCTTCACCAGCACCGAACTCGATTTCGCTCTCGAGATTTGCGAGGCCGTCACGGACACCTGGCAGCCCACGCCGGAAAACAAAATCATCCTCAACCTCCCCGCCACCGTCGAATACGCCACGCCGAATGTGCATGCGGACCAGATCGAATGGATGTCGCGCCGCCTCACCCGCCGCCACCTCACCACCCTCTCGCTCCACACCCACAACGACCGCGGCACCGGCACCGCCGCCACGGAACTCGCCCTCCTCGCGGGAGCCGACCGCGTGGAAGGCACCCTCTTCGGGGTCGGCGAGCGCACCGGGAACCTCGACATCGTCAGCGTCGCCCTGAACCTCTACACCCACGGCATCCACCCCGGCATCGACCTTTCCCGCCTGAATTCCATCCGCGAAGTTTACGAACGCTGCACCCGCATGGAGGTCCACCCGCGCCACCCCTACGCCGGCGACCTCGCGTTCACCGCCTTCAGCGGTTCGCACCAGGACGCCATCCGCAAATCCTGGGCGCGCCAGCAGCCCGGCCAGCCTTGGGATGTCCTCTACATCCCGATCGACCCCGCCGACATCGGCCGCAGCTACAAGGCGATCGTCCGCATCAACTCGCAGTCCGGCAAAGGCGGCGTCGCCTATGTCATGGAAACCGAGTTTGGCTACCAACTCCCCCGCTCCGTCCAAAAGGAACTCGGCCGCATCGTCAACGCCGTCTCCGACGAAAAAGGCACCGAGCTCGAGCCAGCCGAAATCCTCGCCCTGTTCGAAAAAACCTACATCGTCCCGGCCGGCGCCATCTCGCTTCAATCCTTCCACGCCACCCGCAAAGGCGAGGAAGTCCATGCCGAAGCCGAAATCGCCCTTGGCGGGAAAACCCAAAATGTTTCCGGCAAGGGAAACGGCCCCATCGCCGCCTTCGCCGACGCCCTCTCGCGCACGGGGCTCCCCGCTTTCACCATCCAAAACTATTCCGAGCATTCCCTCGGGGCCGGAGCCGACGCCCGCGCCGTGAGCTACATCGAAATCCGCACCGCCGACGGCCGCACCACCCACGGCGTGGGGACCGACACCAACATCGAGCTGGCCCCCATCCGCGCCATCGTCAGCGCGCTGAACCGCTGTAGGTAATCGCCTGTAGATTTTCCCGCGAAGGCGCGACGACGCGAAGCGGAAATGTAGCGCAGGCGTCCCGCCTGCGGCTTAAGGAGGTCAATTTCGGGCGCGACGCCCAACCTACTCCAGAAGCGCTCGATCGCATCGATTTCAAGACCACAGCTTCCCTGCCCAGTGCCGCAGGCACCCTTTGCATCATCGCGCCTTCGCGGGAGACCCAAATTATGCCCAGTTCTCGGTTCGAACAGGCTCGTCGTCGGTATACGCAGTTCGCGAGAGTGTGCGCACCTGCTTAAGACGCAGGCGAGCCGCATTCATTTCCTCGACCTCTTTTTTGACAGTATCGAAATCCGCCTCAAAAGCTTTGCGGTTTTCCTCCCTTTTTGCATCCGCCGCAGCCAGTCGCCGATCCAAAGCCGGGCGCTCAGACGGCTCGATTTGGATCGTTCCGAGGACAGTCGTTAGCGTCTCAATCAAAGATCCCTGCGCCGGTAATATCTCAAGGAGGCTGGAGATATCCTTTTTTCGGATGTAGAAAGCCTCCAACTCCAAATTTTTTTCATAACGGGAAAGAACCACCTCCAACCTCTCTTCCTCCGCGGTCATTTTTCTCAGCAGCTTGCCTGCCGCTGCTTTATTGGGAACCGGAGTCCGCCGAATCAGCATTTCGCGCCAAGACTCTCGACCGAACCGCCAGCTTGCTGCTGAGCAGATTGAACGAGCATCTGAGCCCAGGCGTCCCGAATGTCTTGCATGAAACCGGCCACGACCTTGATTTTCTCGACATCCTTCTCACGATTGGCCTTGTTCAGATGATCCTGCATGAAGTCGTAAAGTCTGTAGAGATTCTCGGAGAATGCTCCCCCGACTTCCATGTTCAAGGTGGCTTGCAATTCCGTGATGATCGCCTGAGTGCGCTGAATGTTATTGTGAATCGCTTCGGCACGACGCGCAAAATTATCCTCTTGAAATCCCAACTCGGCCGCCGCCATGAAACGCAACGCCCCATCATAGAGCATCAACACTAATTCCCCCGGCGAGGCAGTATTGGTCGCCGTCTTCCGGTAGATGTGAAGGGGGTTGTTGGATTTCAAAATATTAAGAGATGCGCCCGTTGGTCAGCTCAGAGGCGACAAAAAGCGTGGCGATCCCGTTGACCACGTTGAGGGCCGGGTAGTTCGGGTCCACATTCCACCTCTTGGCTTCCTCGACCTTGTCTGGACGAACATCCGCTTGGGTGGATGCCCACTCGCGAATCATTTCGCGGTGAGGAGCCTCGACAGTATCTGTGGCCGATTTGTATTGAGGGAGGTCCGTCTTGCCAGAGGCAATCACGGAATCCCGAACAGGAACCTCGCTCGCTCCGACCTGGGGCGCGGACATGGTGCTTTTGGCAGTTGCCGCGTTGACCTCCGGCCAGACCGGCTGTGGCAATGGCGCGATAGGTTGAACGTTATTCATGGTGTTACTCCGATTCTATTTGATGATTGTTATACTTTGGTGTTTATGGTTGTCAAAATCTTTTTGTGAATATCTTTTACCATCTTCTTATTTCGTCGGTTTTCTCGATTTCTTTAGAAATTATTTATTGTTCGAGGCGAATGTCCTCTGCAGATAGGAACTTTGCTGCTGGAACTTGGACTGCGCTCGCTCCATCGCGATGAACGAGGACTCCATGAGCTGGCGTTGCGACTCGAGCCGACGCTCAAGATCCGCGATCTGCTTGTCCAGACTCGTGTTCTGCTTCTGGATCGAGGTCAGCTGGATGCCGATTTTACCTGATGCCGCAGAAACATCGGTGGAACTATCGCCCAAAAGCGCGTTCAACCTGGGGATGAGTCCCGAAGAGCTTCTGGTGAAAAAATCCAACACAGCCGCTCCCTCAGTATTGATCTGACTTTCCAAAAGCGCAGCATTGGATAACGACAGAGTGCTTTCGATTCCACTTGTAGAAACACCTAGGTCCGCCAGACGGCGAATGCTTCCACTGCCCAAGGCATCCCGGAAAAGCGATTGCCTGAGAGAGCGGGAGATATCCGCCAGCTCCCGGCTTCCCGCCAAAACACCAGCCGTAACCTTGCCATCAGCGTAAGTAACCTTGGTGTGCTTTTCAATAACCGACTGAAGAGCATTGTATTTAGAAATAAAATCGTTAACAGCCTCTTTTGCGGCCGAGGAATCACCTTTGATGGTAATTTTTTCCGAAACTGTTGATCCTCCCAAAGCAATAGCCGGTTGCGCGGATGCATCAACACTCAATCCGCGAATTCCATGCACAGTTTCACTAAAAACATTTGATCGACTCGTTAAATCGCCGCCATTATTCACGGTTACGATTGCATCCCGGCCGGCAGTGACACTTGTAAGAGAAGCAATGCCTGTTGAAAGGTTAACATTTCCGAATAGTGCCGCAACAACTCCACCCGTGTCCGTATCACTCCCTGGATCAGTAGAATCTAAATCCGTCGGATCGAAAATAGAAACAAATGTCCCAACATTCCCTGTGTTTTTATTTGTTAAGACGATAGCATCGTTTGCCAAATCATAGCTTGCAGTTACTTGAGCGGATGATGCAGTGATTTTGTCGAGAATTGTTTGAATGGTGTCATTCAGGTCATAACTGATTTGTGCACCGTTGACATAAAAAGATCCAGGCCCAGACGGGGCAGTATCAAGATTCGCTGATGATAGCGGCTGATTTAGACCCACTTTCCCTAAGACTCCATCTGTAACATATCGATATGGGATGGGAACAGCAGTCGGGGTTGCCCTATCTGCTCCCGAAATGGATCCATAATCTTCAGTTGCATCTTTTGTTAGACCGAAAACATGCAGAATATCAGAATATGGGCCGGAGGAAGGTTCTTGAATGATAATACCTGACGGAGAACTTAGCTCAATTTGGCCGGTGGCACTGTTAAAAATTGCTGTTGAGCCTGGACCTAACGCATTAGTTAAATCGCCTAGAAAACCACCGAGACTTTGCGAGGCGCTTGGTACCACTCCAATATCTTGACCATTGATTCGGATGTAACCATCATCCGTCTCGTCGATAGCAAATCCGAATACAGACAAATGGGTATTCAGGTCGATAGAAGTCCCTGGAGGAACCAGTGTTCTCAAATCAGTCCCGCTATTGCGACCCTCCGTATTAATAGGATCGCTTATTAAATTCATTGCTTGCAAAAAATTAGATGTGTCCGCCCCGCTTCCAAGAACAATCGGCGTGGTGCCGGAAAGAATAGAGAATTTTCCGGCAGAATAGGAAACACTTAACCCAGTAGCCCCAGCAATTCTATCCCTCACATCGTTGATCGAGTCAGTCGCAGCTACGTTGATGGTTTTTCCATTCACCGTAAAGAATCCATAGGTAAGAGTCCTTCCTAAGGGCGTAGAGGCAAGTGAATTTGAAGGATTCAACGCCGCCGAATCTCCAATACCGGATCTACCTCTAACTACGCCGGCTCGGGCGGTTTGTTTGATAGTGAAATCATATTCTCCGGCAGAAGCGGTAGTCTCGGCGGTAGCCTTCCACTTGGTGTCGGGATTAGCAATGGATGCCGCCTTTTTGAGAAGTGCCTTCTCAGTTCCAATCGCTCCAACACTGGACTTGAGGGTCGTAACAGCAGAACGAACCTCGTTGAGAGCATTTGTCCGGGTCGACAACTCTGCCTTCTCCCTCTGCATGCGCTTCTGTGGCGCCCGACTCACTTCGATGAGCTGGTCTACAATGCCCTTCCAGTCGAAACCAGAGGCCAGTCCAGATAATGCCAATCCTGCCATAATATTCGATTCGGAGGGTTTTAGAAAATCTTTAGGAGTTTTTCAAAAAATGACAAGCAGCGTCTTGAGAAAGCCAACTGGAGGGCGATGCTCCGCCTGAGCCCAAAACCGTAGCACAGGCATCCCTGCCTATGATCGTTCTCAACTCTAACAGGCGGGACGCCCGCCCTACGAAAAATCCGGCTCCACTCTCAGTCCTTTTAACTTTTCAACCCCCTCCCGTTCTCCGTGCCGCCGTGAGAGGAAAACGCCGTTGCTTTACGGCGCGTCCGGAAGGCACGTCCTACGTCCTTTGGGCAGCTGGCGTCTGCGAACGTGCCACAGCACAAAACCTACTCCAAATGAGAACAATGCCCAAGTCGATGGTTCGGGAATAACAGTTAAAGTTCCGGTGGATTGAGAAAAAGTCCAAAGTGTTCCATCTCCTGTATTCCGCTGCCAAGTATTTGCCGAAACCAGACTGAAGGAACCATCGTAGGAGCCAGCAACAGTGACAGAGGCGAAATTGCCGGACCTGCTTGGAGATCCAGCAAAGAGATTATAGGTATTGGGCGAACTTTCACTGACTCCAGAAATTTCGCCAGAAATGGACAGCGCCAGCGCTCCGCCGTAGGTTAATGCCCCGGTGACAGAGATGCTATCCGAACTCCCGCTCGAATTCGAGAGATCCATCCGGACAGTTCCGCCACTATTCAAGGTGAGGCCCGCGCCGGCGGTGATCGTTCCGAATCCACCAACACCATTTCCGGGAACAAGATTGGCCGAGTTGTTTAAGGTCACCATTCCTCCGAATGACGCATTTCCAGCCAATGATCCACTGGATACGGTCACAGCACCTGCCACAGAATTGCCGACAAACTCCAATGTTCCTCCACCACTTTTAGTGAGTATTCCAGTGCCACTGATTCCACCAGTAAAACGGAGTGTGGCCGCGGCGTTATTCACATCCACTGCAGCTCCACCACTGCCGACTGTGAAACCACGATTCGTAGTTGCGCTTGCGCCCGTATACTCCAACTCTCCACCGTTCAGAACAAGGTTGCTTGCGGCGCTTGAGGATTGTCCGATACCGCTTACAGAGCCTCCATTTGCTATTGTGTTGAAACTGAGAGTGCCTGAGTTTAATGTAGTTACTCCAGAATAAGTATTTGAACCGGCTACGGTCAAAACCGCACTCCCATTTTTTGTAAATCCCCCGGAACCGGAAATCACGCCTAAAAACGTTTGAGAAGAGGTTTGATTGACGGTCAGAGTTTGACTCGCCGATATGGCGATTTCTCCGCCCGTCCCGCCTCCGCCGGAGAGTGGGCCGATCGTTTCGCTCCCAAGCACATTCAAACGAACCCCGGAGCTATCTGCAAGAGTCACTGCGCCACTATCCGATATTGCGCTTCCACCACTGATGGCGAGTGTTCCCCCGCTGATCGTCGCCGTTCCGGAAAAAGAGTTGGTTCCATTCAATGTCATGGTTCCGGAACCGGTTTTCGTTAAGCTTCCGCTACCAATAATCCTTCCAGAGAAAGTCTGGTCACCGGTTTCAGCAACCGTCAAAGTTCGACTTGCATCAATGGTGACATTTCCTCCAGTGGTCCCACCGCCCCGCAAAGATCCGATCGTTTCACTGGCCGAGATCTGGAGAGTCACATTGGCGGTATTTGCGAGCGTAATCACACCGGAATCGTAGATGGCGTCACCAGTGCTACTATTGAGAACCAAGGTGCCTCGATTGATGCTTGTAGTTCCAGTGTAGGTATTCTGCCTAAAAAAAGTGAGCGTGCCATTTCCGGATTTGGTTATTCCCCGCGAACTGGAATCATCAGCAAAGCTACCATAAACATTGATATTTGACGTCGCGTTCGCAGTAATCGTTATCGAGTTTCCAAGAGTGATCGTGCCAATATCAACAGTTGTATTTCCTAAGTTAAAAGTTTTAGAGCTATGAAGGTTTGAGAGGCTTCCACTCAAAGTAAACGCACTCCCAGTTATCGTCAAAGCTGAAGCCCCGAAAGTGGAATTCATCGTAATCGAATTCGCAGTGAATGTTCCTGCTGATAAATCGTTTGAGGTCGTAAGACTCAATCCACTTGCGGGGTTGAAGAAAATATCTTCGGTTCCGGATGGCACCCCCCCCGACCATCGAGCAGTGCTGTTGTCGCTCCAATTTCCAGAGTCCGTTCCGGTCCATGTTGTGTTATTGGCGAGACCCGAACTACTCAAATGGCAGAACAACATTGTCCAAAGAGCACAAACACTCAAGCTTCTCACCAAGCTGAATGAGGCTCTAGAGGAACAAGAAATGTTTCTTCGGGGGTGCATTACATCCTCAAACGATTGCCCTAATCCAAGCAAGGTTCAAGGTATTTGTCACATTCCGGGAAAGTGGCATATTTCAGATTTCGGCTTGAGATAGTCTGCGCAAGCAGCAGACAAATACTAGGAGTTTTGGCACGCACAAACCGATTGGGGTTCGAGACAAAATTCGCTACGCTCCTTTCAGATGACCGCCAGACTCACGAAATCCTTCATCCTCGAAGCCGCCCAGAGCCTGCCCAAGGTTCCCGCCGGCCACAAATGCGGCCGCATGCACGGCCACACGTTCACCATTGAAATCTCCGTGGAAGGCGCAGTGGACCCCGCCACCGGCTGGATCTACGACCACGCGCGCATCAGCGCCGCAATGAGGCCGATCATCGCCGAACTCGACCACGCTTACCTCAACGACATCCCCGGACTCGAAAATCCCACGATCGAACTCATGGCGGATTGGCTCTGGAAGCAGCTCCAGCCCGACCTCCCCGGCCTCTGCGAAATCGTCATCCACGAGACCCCCTTCGCCCGCGTGACCTACCGCGGGAACTGAAAGGCTTTTTGACCACAGAAGACACAGAGTGCACAGAGGATGAGACAGGATGCCAGTGTAGCTGAAACTACATTTCTACTCCATCAGCAATGCTCCGTGAACTCCGTGGCGACAAAAACCTTCGCGGCTCCGCGGCTTCGCGGGAAATCACTCAGAGCGCAAGCAGGTCCATCAAGCGTGAGACAGAGGTTTTGACGTGTGAGGCTTTGTCGTTGAGAAGCGCAAGGACCTGGTCGGCTTGGCGGGCGGGGAGGCGGGTGCGGAGGTTGCGGTCGAATTTTTCGAGGAGCACGGGGATGCCTTCGGCGCGGCGGCGGCGGTGGCCGATCGGGTAATCGACCTGGATGCGTTCGGTGCTGGTGCCGTCGTTGAAAAAGACCTGCACGGCGTTGCCGATGGAGCGCTTGGCGGGGTCGAGGTATTCGCGGGTGAAGGTTTCGTTTTCGACGACTTCCATTTTTGAACGGAGCGCGTCGATGCGGGGGTCGGAGGCGGCGGCGTCCTCGTAGTCGGAGGCGTTGAGCGAGCCTTTCAGCAGCGGGACGGCGACCATGTATTGGATGCAATGGTCGCGGTCGGCGGGGTTGTCGAGGGGGCCGGTCTTGTCGATGATGCGCTTCCCGCTTTCCTGGGTCTCGATGCGGATGCGCTCGATGCGGTCGAGCTTCCCGGCGGCCTGCGGGTGGAGCGCGATGGCGGCTTCGACAGCCGTTTGCGCGTGGAACTCGGCGGGGAACGAGATTTTGAAAAGCACATGCTCCATCACATAGGAGCCGAAACCCTGCGCGGGGACTTTGACGGGGTTGCCCTTGAAAAGGACATCCTGGAACCCCCAGCCTTTCGCGGTGAGCGCGCCGGGGTAGCCCATCTCGCCCTTCAGCGCGATGAGCGCGTGGCGGACGGCCCGGCTGGTGGCGTCGCCGGCGGCCCAGCTTTTGCGGGAGCCGGTGTTCGGCGCGTGGCGGTAGGTGCGGAGGGCTCCGCCGTCGAGGAAGGCGTTCGAGAGGGCGTTGATGATATCGGCGCGGGAGCCGCCGAGGAGACGCGTGGCAACGGCTGTGGAGGCGATGCGGACGAGCAGCACGTGGTCGAGGCCGACGCGGTTGAAGCCGTTTTCCAACGCGAGCACGCCTTGGATTTCGTGGGCTTGGACCATCGCGGCGAAAACATCGCGGAGCGAAAGGGGTTGGCGTCCTTCGGCGGCGGCATTGCGGGACAGATAGTCGGCAACGGCGAGGATGGCGCCGAGGTTGTCCGAGGGATGCCCCCACTCGGCGGCGAGCCAAGTGTCGTTGAAGTCCAGCCAGCGGACCATCGTGCCGATGTTGAAGGCGGCCTGGACGGGCTCGAGTTCGTGGCTGGTGCCGGGGACGCGGGCTCCGCGGAACGGCATGGTGGCGCCGGGGACGACCGGCCCGAGCATTTTCACGCAGGCGGGGTAGGAAAGCGCGAGGAGCCCGCAGCCGAGCGAGTCCATCAGGCAAAGGCGGGCGGTCTCGAATGCCTCGTCGCTTTGGAGGCGGTCCACGGCGAGCGTGTAGTCGGCGATTTGCTGCAGCAGGGCGTCGGGTTCGGGGCGGGAGGCGTCGTTGGGAATGTGCGAGGACATGGTTGGAAAAATGGGCGGCTCAGCGCTCGCCGATGGGGACGAAGGCGAGGTTGTCCGGGCCGGTGTAGTTGGCGCTCGGGCGGATGATTTTCCCGTCGGCGCGCTGTTCGATGATGTGGGCGCCCCAGCCCGAGGTGCGGGCGAGGACAAAGAGCGGCGTGAACATCGCGGTGGGCACGCCCATGAGGTGGTAGGCGACCGCGCTGAACCAATCGAGGTTCGGGAACATTTTCTTTTCGCGCCACATCACGGCCTCGAGGCGCTTGGCAATTTCGAACATGGCCATGTCGCCGGCTTCGGCGGCCAGGGAGAGCGCGACTTTTTTGATGATGGAATTCCGCGGGTCGGAAACCGTGTAAACCGGGTGGCCGAACCCGATGACCACTTCCTTGCGCCCGAGCCGGGCGGTGATGTCGGCCTCGGCGGCATCGGGGTCCGCATAGCGCTGTTGGATTTCGAGCGCGACCTCGTTGGCCCCGCCGTGTTTCGGGCCTCGGAGCGCGCCAATGCCCGCCGTGATGCAGGAGTAGATGTCCGAACCAGTCCCGGCGACCACGCGGCAGGTGAAGGTCGAGGCGTTGAACTCGTGCTCGGCGTAAAGCACCAGCGAGACATGCATGGCGCGGACGAAGTTTTCCGCAGGCGGCTTGCCGTGGAGGAGGTGGAGGAAATGCCCGCCGATGGAATCGTCGTCCGTCTCCACCGCGATGCGCTTGCCGTGGTTCGAGAAGTGATACCAGTAAAGGAGCATCGAGGAGGTGCAGGCCAGCAACCGGTCGGTGATGTCCCGCGCGCCGGCTTCGCTGTGGCCGCCCTGCTCGGGGAGGCTGCAACCGAGCGCCGAGACCCCGGTGCGGAGCACATCCATGGGGTGCGAGGAGGCGGGCAGGGTTTCAAGCGCGGCGAAAACGGCGGCCGGAAGTCCGCGCAGGGAGCGCAACTTGGTTTTGTAGGCTTCGAGTTGCTGTTGGTTCGGAAGCGTGCCGTGGACGAGCAGGTGCGCGACTTCCTCGAATTCGCAATGCGTGGCGAGGTCGAGGATGTCGTAGCCGCGGTAGTGGAGGTCGTTCCCGCTGCGGCCGACGGTGCAGAGGGCGGTGTTTCCGGCGGCGACGCCGGAGAGGGCGACGGATTTTTTGGGTTTGAAGCCCGGTGCGGGTTCCTGGGTGGTGCTCATGGGGTGCTGGGTTTGTTGAGGGCGTCGAGTTGCCGTTCGTAGGAATGGTAGTCGAGCACGCCGTAGAGTTCGTTGCGCGTTTGCATTCGCGGCTCGAGCGAAGCCTGCGTGCCTGCGGAACGCAGCGTGCCGTAAAAATCCTCCGCCGCCTTGGACATCATGCGGAAGGCGCCAAGCGGGTAGAGCGCCAGGCGCACCCCGGCGGAACGGAGTTCCTCGAGCGTGAAGAGCGGGGTTTTCCCGAACTCGGTGATGTTTGCCAGCACCGGCACGGGCGCGATGGCCGCGGTGAATTTTTGGAATTCCCCCAGGGTGCCGAGCGCCTCGGCGAAAATCATGTCCGCCCCGGCGGCGATGTAGGCTTGCGAGCGCCGAATGGCGGACTCGAGACCCTCGCTGGCGTGGGCATCGGTGCGCGCCATCACTACAAAGGATTCGTCCCTGCGCGCATCGACCGCGCTTTTGATGCGGTCGCACATCTCGGCGGTATCCACGAGTTGCTTGTTCGGGCGGTGGCCGCAGCGTTTCGCCTGCACCTGGTCCTCGAGGTGGCAACCGGCGGCGCCCGCCCGCGAAAGTTCCCGGATGGTTCGCGCCACCATGAACGCCCCGCCCCAACCGGTATCGGCATCCACCAGCAGCGGCAGGTCCACCGCCGCCGTGATGCGGCGGACATCCTCGCAAACATCGTTGAGCGTCGTGATGCCGAGGTCCGGCAGGCCGAACGAGGCGTTCGCCACGCCCGCGCCGCTCAGGTAGATGGCGCGGAAGCCGGCGCGTTGCGCGAGGAGCGCCGAGTAGGCATTGATGGCCCCAACCACCTGGAGCGGGCTTTCGGCTCCAAGCGCCGCACGGAGCCTGTTTCCGGGCGAGGGTTTTTCCGGGGAGTCGGGCATGTGCGCCTTTTTAGTGCATCCCTCCGCCGGATGGCAACGCCCGCCTTCTTTTTGCCCCGCCGCTCCTTGCGCTGCGGGGTTTTCGCATTATCCTTGCGCGATGTTCGAGCTGACGAACCGCGAGCAGTGGCTCATCGCAGGGGCGATCGCCATCCTGGTGCTGGGATTCGGAATGCAGCACTGGAGGGAAAAAGGTCCCGAGCCCGCCGCGCCCGCAGCACGGACCGCCCATTGATGCAAACCACAGGATTCCACGAAGCCGTCGAAACACTCGTCCGCCAGGACAAACGCTACCATCCCGAGGCCTACGCGTTCCTCCGCGATTCGCTCGAGGCCACCATCAAGCGCCGCAAGAAATCCCGAAAGGACGCCGGCCCCCATGTCGGCGCCGCCGAACTCCTCGAGGGGTTCCGCCTGCACGCGCTCGACGAATTCGGCCCGATGGCGCTCACCGTCCTCGACTACTGGGGCGTGCAATGCAGCGGGGATGTCGGCCGCATGGTCTTCAACCTCGTCGAAGCCGGGGTTTTCGGGAAAACCGAGGACGACACCCCCGAGAGCTTTCGCGACGCCTTCGATTTCCGCGAGGCATTCGTGGACCCGTTCCGCCCATCGAACGCCGGGCTGAACGAAACCAAGCCACCCGAAGTCTGACAGCGGATATGCAAATCCGCCCTCTTCTCGCCGCGGCCGCGGCGGCACTGGCCATGACCCACACCTCATCCGCAGAATCCCAAAAAATGCCCGCCCTCCCCGAGTCGCGCGCCAAGGTTTTCAACTACGACAACGGCCTCACGCTCATCGTCGAGGAGGACCGCAGCGCCCCGGTGGCGAGCGTGCAGGCCTGGTGCGGCACCGGCAGCATCCACGAGGGCCGATGGATGGGCGCCGGCCTCTCGCACATCCTCGAGCACATGCTTTTCAAGGGAACCGATTCCCGCCCGCCCGGCGAAATCGCGAAGCAGGTCCAGAACCGCGGCGGCTACATCAACGCCTACACATCCTTCGACCGCACCGTCTATTGGATCGATGTCCCCGCCGAGGGCGCGAAGGAAGCCGTGGAAATCCTCGCCGACACGATGCAAAATGCCACGCTCCCCGAGGCCGAATACGCGAAGGAACAGGAGGTCATCCGCCGCGAATTCGCGATGGGGTTCGACGACCCGAACCGCCAAAGCTCGCAGCTCATGCTGGAAACGGTTTTTTCCGAAAGCCCCTACCGCCACCCGGTGATCGGCCACCTCGATGTCTACAACAAGCTCACACGCCAGGATGTCCTCGACTACTACAAGTCGCGCTATGTCCCGAACAACCTGACCTTCGTCGTTACGGGCGATGTCGATGCCGCAGCGGTCCGCGACCAGCTCGGCAAACTCTTCGGCTCCACGCCCCGCCGCGCACTCGAGCCCCTCTTCATCGCCCCCGAGCCGCCGCAACTCGGCCGCCGCGAGGTCCACAAGGAATTCCCCACCGAGTTGACCCGCCTCTCGATCGCATGGCGCATCCCCGGCCTCACCGACCCCGACACGCCGGCCATCGAAATCCTCGGCGAGATCCTCGGCTCCGGCGACAGCTCGCGCCTCAACCGCCAAATCCGCGAACGCAAACAAATCGCCCACAGCGCGGGCGCCGGCATGTTCTCGCTCCAAAACGAAGGCGTGTTCGTCATGCAGGCGGTCTGCGACCCCGGCAAGCGCGGGGAAGTGGAAGCCGAGTCCCTCGCCATCCTTGCGGACCTCAAAAAGAACGGCGTCACGGAGCAGGAACTCGAACGCGCCCGCAAGTCGATCCTCTCCTCACAGCTCCAGGCGCTCACCACCGCGCGCGGCAAGGCGTCCGACCTCGGCTCGAATTGGATGCTCACCCGCAACCTCAACTTCACCCGCCACTACATCGACGAAATCTCGAAGGTCACCGCCGCCGACATCCAGCGCGTCGCCAACAAATACCTCCGCGCGGAGGGCATGAATGTCACCTCGCTCAACCCCACCGGTTCGCTCGCCAGGGAAAACGCCACCACGGCCGACGCGAAGCCCGGCGAGATCAAAAAATTCACCCTGAAAAACGGGCTGCGCCTCCTCGTCCGCGAGGACCACAGGCTCCCGCTCGTCTCCATCAACGCCGTCTTCCGCGGCGGCCTGCTCGCCGAGACCCGCGAAACCAACGGCATCACGCGCCTCTACTCCCGCGCCCTGCTGAAGGGCACGAAGAACCGGACCGCCGAGGACATCGCCGACCAGATCGAAGGCGTGGGCGGCAGCATCGGCTCGGACAGCGGGAACAACTCCTTCAGCATCGGCGTGGATGTCATGCAGCCCGACCTTGCGCTCGGCGTCGAAATCCTCGCGGACATCCTGCAAAACCCGGTCTTCCCCGAAGGCGAGGTGGAACTCGAGCGCAAGACCCAACTCGCCGGCATCAAGGCCGACGAGGAGCAAATCACTTCGGTCGCCAGGAACCTGGTCCGCGAAAACCTCTTCGGCGCCCACCCCTACGGCCTCCGCAACCTCGGCACGCCGCAATCCGTCGCCGCCGTTTCGCCCGCGCAGCTGCGCGAATTCCACGAAAAATATGCGGTCGCAAAAAACGGCGTCATCTCGGTCTTCGGCGATGTGAATGCGGAGGAGGTCGTGCGTCTTTTCGAAAAGGACTTCGGCTCGATGCCCGCAGGCAGCCTCGCCTTTGCCGATGTCGAAAAACCCTCGCCCGTGAGCGGCATCGCACCCGCCACCGCGAACCTCGACAAAAAACAGGCCGTCCTGATGTTCGGCTTCCAGGGCGCCTCGGTGGACGACCCGGACCGAATTGCACTGGAGTTGCTGAGCGAGGCCTCGAGCGACCTCGGCTCCCGCTTTTTCAACCGCATCCGCGAGCAGATGGGCCTCGCATATTTCGTCGGCGCCGCCCAATTCGTCGGCCTCGCCCCCGGCGCCTTCCTGTTCTACCTCGGCACGGACCCGCTCAAGGTCGAGCCCGTCACCAAGGAGATGCGCCAGGAAATCGCCGAACTCGCGAAGTCCGGCCTCACGCAGGAGGAACTCGACCGCGCACGCGCGAAGCTCCTTGGCGCCGAAGCCATCCGCAACCAAAGCAACTCCGCGCTCGCAGCCGCAGCCGCCGTCGATGAATTGATGGGACTCGGCTACGACGCCCACACCCGCCGCAGGCAGGAACTCGAAAAAATCGACCTCGACGCCATCCGCCGCGCGGCGGCAAGGTATTTCAGGGACGAGGCGCGCGTTGAAGCCGCGGTCCTCCCGCCCTCCGCACCCGAACAAAAGAAAAATCCCACCAATGGCTGAAGTCCAAACCACCACGCACTCGGGCGAAATAGCCCAGCGCTTCATCGAACTCGTCATGATGCAGGCCCAGCAGGCCGCCCTCTTCCTCGGCCGCATCCCGAACCCGGAAACCGGCAAGGGCGAGGTGAACCTCGAATACGCACGGATGTTCATCGACCAACTCGAAATGCTGCAGGACAAAACCCGCGGCAACCTCAGCGCGGAGGAATCCCAGGTCCTCGGCGGCGTGCTCTCCGACCTCCGCCTCGCCTTTGTGCAGGCGAGCAACGCCCCGGCTTCCACGCCCGCCACATCCGCACAGCCCCCCGCCCCCGCAGCGCCCCAGGCGCCTTCCGCCGAACCCGCCGCCCAGCCCGCCGCCGAGCCCGAAGGGCGCAAAAAATTCAGCAAGAGCTACGGGTCGTAGCCGATTTTGTCCCCCACCCTCGAGACGGCCATCCTCATTGCCGGCGCTTTCCTCGCCGGGGGCATGAACGCCATCGCCGGCGGCGGCACGATTGTCACCTTCCCGCTCCTGGTCGCCTTCGGCATGCCCGCCATCCAGGCGAACGCCACCAGCGCCACCGCACTCCTCATCGGAATCTCGGGCAGCATCTACGGATACCGCAAAGGCATCGCCGCCTCGTGGGGCTGGATCAAATTTTTCGGCCCCGCGAGCGCCGCCGGCGGCCTCCTCGGCGCTTGGCTCCTGACCAACACCAGCGAGAAATTCTTCGACGAACTCGTCCCGTTCCTCCTGCTTTTCGCCACCCTGCTCTTCCTTGCGGGGAACGCCATCAACCGCTGGCTCGGGGCCAACGCCGACCCCGACTCCGCCCACCCCGCCCACAAAACCGCCGCATTGGTCCTCCAATTCGGCGTCGCCGTTTACGGGGGATACTTCGGCGCCGGCATCGGCATCCTCATGCTCGCCGCCCTCGCCTTGATCGGCCACCAGGACATCGCCCGGATGAATGCCATCAAGACCCTGCTCGGCGCGCTGATCAATGTCGTGGCCGCCGCCTATTTCATTTGGTCCGGACTCGTCGCCTGGCCCGAGGCGCTCGTGATGACGGTGGGAGCGTGCGCCGGCTATTACGCAGGAGCCCGAATCGGAACAGGCATCCGCCCCGAATTGGTCCGCCGACTCATCATCCTCATCGGCCTCGCCCTCTCCGCCACCTTCTTCTGGCGCACTTTCATGAGCTGAGCCCCTTGCAAGAAAAACCTTTCTTTCGGCCGCTTCGCGTGACAATCGCTATTCCATGTGGCTCGTCTATGCCTTGCTGGCCTCGCTTCTCTGGGGCGTGAGTTACGCGGCGGCCGGGCGCGTGCTCGGGAGGGGCCTCTCGCCGCTTGGCTACTACGCCTGCTACCTCGCCTTCGGCACACTCTGCGTCGGCGGGTTTTTCCTCCTCAGCGGCCGCATCGCCAGATTCGCCGGGGAACTCCGCGGCCTCGGTCAGGATTGGATTTGGTTCGCGGTTTCCGTGGCTGCCGCCCCGGCTGCCGGCCTGCTTATTTTCACCGCCATCAGCGAAAAAAACGCCCCCGTCGCCGCCCTTATCGAGATCAGCTACCCGCTCGGGGCCGCATTTTTCACCTGGCTCTTCTTCCGTGAATCCCACCTGAACCTCCAAACCGCCATCGGCGCCGCGCTCATCTACTCGGGCATCATCGTGGTGGCCCTCGGCAATCGCGGATGAAGACCGCCCCGCCCGCCGACCCGCTCCAGAAAGGGATCCGCGCGCAACTCCGCCGTGTCCTCGATTCCAAAACCTTCAAAACCTCGCCCCGCCTGAGCGGTCTGCTCGAGTTTTTGGTCGGAGAGGTTCTGGCAGGAAAAGGCGACTCGCTCGGCGAATACCGCGTGGGCACCGAGGCCCTGGGGCTCGCGCAGGATTTCGACCCCGGCGCGAAATCCCTCGTCCGCTCGCATGCCGGGCGGCTCCGCAAGGCGCTGGCCGACTACTACGCCGGCGAGGGCAGGAACGACGATATCCTCATCTCGCTGCCGCCGGTCGGATACCGCGTGGTGTTTTCAAAACCCGGGCCCGCGAAAAACCGCCGCCGTTCCAATGCGAACCTGCCCCTGCTTTTGCTCTCGGAATTCCGCGGCATCGGTTTGAAGGCCGGCCTGCGCGACCTGCCGGCCACCGTCGCCGAGGAATTGTCGATCCGGCTTTCGCGCGCCGCCCACCTCCGTGTCGCCCGCACCGGGCCAGGCACAGCGGGGCTCGATCCCGATTTTCTGCTGGAGGGCAGCATCGAGCACCGGGGCGGCAAGGTTCTCATCCGCTCGCGCCTCATGGAGGGAACTTCGGGTCTCCAAATCTGGGCGAGGCGCCACGAGTTTCCCGCTGCGGATTGGGACGCGGGCGCCATGGAGGAGGAAATCATCGGCGCCATCGCGGTCGAGACCGCCTCGGATTACGGCCGCATCGACCGCCATCTCCTGCGGCAAGGCGCCAAGGCGAAAAACGAAGCTGCCTCCCTGCAGGCCGCCATGCTGAAGTTCAAAGCCTATGAGAACGATTATTCCGAAAAATCCTTCCGCGCCGCCGAACTCGCCCTGCGGAAATTCCTGAAGCTCTCGCCGGCCAACCCCGACGCCCACGCCCTCCTCGGCCTGCTCCTCTTTTTCGCCCACTTGGAATACTTCCGCCGCGACGAACCCCTTCCCGCCACCGCGCTTGAGCATTTCGCCGTGGCGCTGGCCGGCGATCCCACCAACGCGTATGCGCGCTACGGGCGCTTTCTCGCCCTTCTTGCCCAAGGAAAATACAGCGCCTTGGCAGAAACCGGAGCAGACCTCCTCTCCGACCCCGCCTTTCCCCCGGGTGTCGCGGCGGCCGTTTGCATGTGCCTCATGTATGCGAAAAAAGCCACGCCCCGCTCGCGCCGCATCCTTGCAGCGCACATGGGGCAAAACCCGGAGTATCCCCGCCTTTTCCACACGCCCTTCGCCCTGGAGCACCTCGCGGCCGGCCGCCATGCCGCAGCTCGCCGCGAGATGGACCAAGCCTTCAACCCGGGAAATTGGTTCAGCCTCCTCCTGCTCCTCGCAGTCGAACACTCGGCCGGCCGCCGGGCCGAAGCCGCAGCCGCCCGTGCCGAACTGCGCCGCCTTTGCCCGGACTTCGGGCGCTGTGGGCGCGAACTCCTCGGCCGCTCGCTCCATCCCGATTTCGCCGGGTTGCTCATGGCGGCCTGGACCGCACGCGTTTGACAGGCGCTTGACTGTCAAACGGCTGACACCCTCCGCCCAGTGGTTAAGGGTGCCGGAATGAAGCACCTCCGAATTTTCACAGGGCGCCCATGGCTTGCCTTGCTCCCGGCCGCTGCCGCCATCGCCCTTCTTCTCCCGGCCCATGCGCAGACCACTGTCGTCCTTGATGGCACCAGCGGATCGAACTCCATTACCACAAACTACACTTTCAGCGGCGGCCTCAATCTCTCGCTCGGTTTCTTTGCCGATTATTTGCTCGTTGGCGGCGGCGGTGGCGGCGGTGCTGCGAATGGCGCAAACGCCGGTGGCGGCGGCGGCGCCCAGGTCGTTTTTGGAAACAATGCCAATTTCACCGCACAAAACTACGCCATCACCGTGGCTGCCGGGGGTGCGGGTGGCATTGCCTCTTCCGATAGCGCCGCCACGGTGGGTGGCGTCGGCGGTTTATCCAGTTTGGTCGGCACGAACTTGAGCGTCACCGCAGGCGGCGGCGGTGGGGGCGCCGGTAGTTTGGGTATTACGGGAGCCGGCCTGGTTGTTGCCAATGCTACGACCAACGGATCCTCCGGTGGCGGCGGGAGTTCACAGTCCAGCACCACGATTCTGGGAGCACCGGGCCCCGGCACTGCTGGCCAGGGCAACGCCGGTGGCGCCGCGGTGGGGGCATTCCCCAACGCCTCCGACCAAGCGGGCGGTGGAGGCGGCGGGGCTGCTGCGGCAGGTGGTGCCGGTTCATCGAGCTCCGGCGGCGCAGGTGGCAGCGGCGCTTCCAATTCGATCACCGGCTCCTCCGTCCTCTACGGAGGAGGTGGCGGCGGCGGCAAGCGGCAGGGTGGCACTGCCGGCTCTGGCGGCCAGGGCGGTGGGGGTGCGGGCGGCCTTAATGCGGCGGGCACTGCGGGCACGGCCAACACCGGCGGCGGTGGTGGTGGTGCGGGGGATTTGAGTGGCACTAAACTTTCCGGCGGCGCAGGGGGTTCAGGTGTGGTAATCGTTCGTTACCAAGGTCCGTCGGTGGGCAATGTCGGCGGAACCGTGACCTCCGGCACAGGCACAGCCACTGGCTACACACTGCACACCTTCACCAGCACCGGCAGCAACTCCTTCAACCTCTCGGGCGTGGATATGAACTCGCGCCTTGGTGCCACGCTCTCGGGCAATATCACCGGCTCGGGGGGCCTCGTTTACGCCGGTCCCGGCACGCTCACCCTCACCGGCAACAACAACTGGTCGGGTGGCACCACCATCTCCGCCGGCACGCTCCAGATCGGCAACGGCGGCACCACTGGCGATCTCGGTCCGACTAATGTCACCAACAACGGCTCATTGGTTTTCAACCGTTCCAACAACCTCGCTTTCGCCCATAACATTTCCGGCACAGGCTCCCTCACGAAGCTCGGCGCGGGAAACCTCACCCTCTCGGGCACAACCTCGCATACCGGCGGCACCACGGTCACCGCCGGGCGCCTCGTTGGCACCGTCAATAGCCTGCAAGGCGATATCCTCAACAATTCCCAACTCGAGTTCAACCAAGCCAGCAACGCCTCCTACAACTCCGTCATCAGCGGCACCGGCTTGCTGATCAAATCCGGCGCGGGGGCGCTCACGCTCGGCGGGGCGAACACCTACACCGGCGGCACGACCATCACCGGCGGCAGGCTCGCGGGCAACACCACCACCCTCCAAGGCGATATCGTGAACAACGCACAGGTGGAGTTTTCCCAAGCCACCGCAGGCTCGTTCTCCGGAAACATCAGCGGCACCGGCTCGCTGGCGAAAAGCGCCGTCGGCACACTCACCCTCACGGGCTCCAACACCTACACCGGCGGCACCACGGTCGCTTCCGGCCGCCTCGTCGGCAATACCACCAGCCTCCAGGGCAATATCGCCAACAACGCACAGGTCGAATTCAACCAAGCCGCCGCAGGCACCTATTCGGGATCCATGACCGGCACCGGCTCGCTCACCAAAAACGGCACGGGCACCCTCACCATTTCGAATTCCGCCGCCCACACCGGCGGCACCACCATCTCCGCAGGCCGCATCGTCATCTCCGCATCGAACCTCTCCGGGAACATCGCGAACAATTCCGAACTCGAAATCAACCAAGCCAGCAACGGGGGCTGGGGAGGGAATATGAGCGGCACCGGCACGCTCATCAAAACCGGCGCCGGCACGCTCTCGCTCATCGGTTCGAACACCTACACGGGCGGCACCACCATTTCGGCGGGACGCCTCCGCGCCTCCACCTCGAACATCCAAGGCGCCATCACCAACAATTCCGAATTGGAATTCAACCAATTGGCTGACGGGGCGATGGCTGGCGCCATCACAGGCACTGGCTCCCTCACCAAAACCGGCGCCGGCAACCTCACCCTCGCCGGCGCGAACAACTACTCCGGCGGCACCACCATTTCGTTGGGGCGGCTGATCGGAAACACCTCCAGCCTCCAAGGGAATATCGTCAACGAGGGGAATCTGGACTTCAACCAGTCATCGGATGGCACCTATGCCGGCAACCTCGGTGGCAACGGATCGTTGAACAAGAACGGTGCCGGCACCCTCACGCTCTCCGGCAGCAATTCGTTCAGCGGCATCTCGGCGCAGATTCGCATCAACAACGGCACGCTCTCCCTCGGCTCCACAAACGCCCTCGGCAACTCCGGAACAATTCTGTTCGCGGGAGGCACCCTCCAATTCACGGCGGCAAACACCCAAGACTACTCCAGCCGGTTCTCGAGTGCCGGCGGCCAGAATTACCGCTTCGACACCAACGGGCAGGATGTGTCGCTCGCCTCGGCGCTCAACAGCTTCCCGGCATCGCTCGCCAAAACCGGCTCCGGAACCCTCACCCTCACCGGAAACAACACCTACACCGGCGGCACCACCATCTCCGCCGGCCGCCTCGTCGGCAATTCCGCAAGCCTCCGGAATGCCATTACGAACAACTCGCAGTTGGAATTCCGCCAAACCGCCTCAGGCACCTACTCCGGGAATCTCGGCGGCGGCGGCTCCTTCACAAAAACCGGCGCCGGCACCCTCACCCTCTCTGGCAACAACTCCGTCTCCGGCGGCGTCTCCATCCAAGCCGGCGCCCTCTCCGTTTCCTCCACCAACGCCCTCGGCAACTCGGGCATCATTTCCTTCGATGGCGGCAGCCTCCAATACAACGGTTCCAACACCATCGACTATTCCAGCCGCTTCTCGAGTGCCGCCGGCCAGCAATATTTGATCGATACGGCCGGGCGCAGCGTGACCTATTCCTCCGCCCTCACCAGCAGCAATGGTTCGCTCAACAAACTCGGCCCCGGCACACTCACCCTCAACGCCTCCAACACCTACACCGGCGGCACCACCATCACCGGCGGCACACTCGCCACCTCCGGCAACGAACGCCTCGCCGATACCGGCGCCGTCACGGTCAATGCGGGCGCCTGGTTCCAAGCCGGCGGCAACGAGACCATCGGCTCCCTCGCGGGCTCGGGCACGGCAAACCTCCGCGGCCGCCTCACCACAGGCTCATCGAACAGCACCTTCTCCGGCACCATGTCGGGCAGCGGCGGCTTGACCAAAGCCGGAGCGGGCACCTTCACGCTCTCGGGCACAACCAACCTCCAAGGGGACACCATCGTCTCCGGCGGAAACCTTGTCCTGAACTCCTCCAGCGCCCTTTGGAGCGGCGGCGTTGTAAAACTCGAATCCGGCACCCTCACCGTCAACCAGCGCACCTTCGTCGGTTTTCTCGACCAAACCGGCGGGACGGTCGGCGGCAGCGGCACGCTCGTTTCGACACTCACCGCCACCAGCAGCGGGTCCCTCGACGCCGTCATCGCCGATGGCCCCGACTTCGCCGCAGGCATCCTCAAGCGCACCGGCGGCACCACCACCATCGGCGCGGCAAACACATTCACCGGGGCGATCAACCTCCAAGGCGGCACGCTCCAACTCGGCGAGGGTGGCTCCTTCAACTCCGCCAGTTCGCTCGTCACCTCCAGCGGTGCCACCATGGACCTCAACAACAAATCCCAAACCTTCTCGCGAATCAGCGGTGCGGGCGGCACCATCTCGCTCGGCACAGGAAACCTCACCGTCAACCAATCCTCGGAGAGCGAATTTGGAGGCTCCATCACCGGCAGCGGAGGATTGACCAAATCCGGATCCGGCAACCTCACCCTCACCGGAGCCAGCACCTATCTCGGCGCCACCACCGTTGCCGCCGGGCAGTTGACAGTGGACGGCTCGATCGCCAGCGCCGCCACCATCCAAAGCGGCGCCCGCCTCACTGGCTCAGGCAGGGTCGGCGGCCTCATCATCAATTCCGGTGCCACCGTCAATCCCGGCAACTCCCCCGGCACCCTCAGTGTCGATGGCAACGCCGTGTGGAATGCCGGCGGCAACTACGATTGGGAATCCCTCGCCATCAACACCGACGGTGGAATCCAAACCGCCGCGGGAACCGATTGGGACTTCATGGACATCAGCGGCACGCTCACGCTCGGCGGCCTCTCGGGCGCCACCCCGTTCAACCTCAACCTCACCTCCCTCTCCTCCCTCACCAGCGCCGGGGACATCGCCGATTGGGACCCGAACATCGGCAGCACCTGGCTCATCGCCCGAGCCGCAAGCGGAATTTATTTGGACTCCAGCCTCCTCGGCATGAACCAGAATTATTCCAGTTTCTTCAATATCAACACGGCCGGATGGAGCGGCGGCTTGCCGGTTGGCAGCTTCCAAGTCATCACGCTCGGCAGCACCACGGATCTCTACCTACAAGCCGTCAACAGCGCGGCGATCCCCGAGCCCGGCCAAGTCACCGCCAGCCTCTTACTCCTAGCCGGCATCGGCGCGTATGTCTGGATGAAACGCCGCAAAACCGCCAAAGCCAAAGCGGCCTAAGGTCGGGGGTCTCCGGCCCCGCCGCCCTGAAAAAACCCTCCGCGCCTCGGCCTCGCTGCGGGCAATCCCCTCCCCGGCCCTGCAAAGACCGGTCCGCTTGCAACCAACTTCCCCCGCGTTTAGCATCCGCGACCGATGAAACCCACACTCGCAGCGGCCGTTGCCGATGGGCAACCCGAAGCCATGACGAATCTTTGGCAGGTCTTGGAGTCCGGCGGGCCGGTTATGTATCCCATCGCGGCCCTGTCGGTTTTGGCGTTGATGTTGATTCTCGTTTACCTCTTTGCGATGCGGCGCGGCTCGGTGGTCAGCGGCACCTACATGCAAACCGCCGATGCGCTGCTGAAGAAAAAAGACCACCTCGGCCTCCTGGCCATCTCGAACCGCCACAGCGAAGCCGTTGCCGGCCTCATGGGCCGCGCACTCGATTTCCTCTCGAAAAACCCGAAGGCCGGAATCGCGGAGGTCCGAGAAATCGCTCAGGCCGAGGGCATCCGCCTCGCAGGACTTTGGAACCAACGCATCAGCTATCTTGCGGATATCGGCTCCATCACTCCCATGCTCGGCCTCTTTGGAACCGTTCTCGGCATGATCAAATCCTTCACCGTGGTGGCCAGCGACATCGTGGCCTCGCGCCCGATGATGCTCGCCGAGGGCGTGGCGGAGGCCCTCATCACCACAGCAGCCGGGCTGTTTGTCGGCATTCCCGCGATGGCGGCCTACGCGTTCTTCCGCGGCCGCGTGCAAGGCATGATCTCGGATCTCGAAGCCGCCTCGACGATTCTCATGGCCCAACTCGCCGCGAACCTGCAGGACGGCGCCTCGAAGGAGTGAGATGAACTTCCGCGGTTCCATCCAAAACTCGGCGCCCGGCTTCCAGATCGCCCCGATGGTGGACATCGTTTTCCTCCTGCTGATTTTCTTCCTCGTGACCTGGAATTTCTCCCGGAACGAAACCGAGCTCGATGTGAAGGTGCCGAAAGCCAGCGAGGGCAAGGAAACGCGCCGCGCCGTTGGCGAGGTCATCCTGAACGTCAAAACGGACGGCTCGGTCGTGATGAACCGGCGCACGATGGACCCCGCCGCGCTCGGCGAGGCATTGAAAAAAATCGCCGCACTTTACCCGGACCAGGCGGTGATCCTGCGCGGCGACGAAAACACCGACTACCGCCATGTGGTCGAGGTCCTCGACATTTGCAGGCAGGCGAACATTTGGAATGTCGCCTTCGCCACCAGCCGGCCGGAATGAAACGCGCGGCCGCCGCGGCGCTGTTGGCGCTCGCCGCACCCACCACACACTCCCAGGAAATCCGCCGCGCCCTTCCTGTTGGCTCGGAACCCGAGGTTCGGCGCGCCTTGCCGGCCGATGAACCGATGGTTCTGCCGGCGGAGCCCGTGGTTCCCCAATCCACGCCCCCCACCGAGGGTCTTCCCGAACCGACCCCGCTGCCATCGCCCTCCCCCACCCCCCAGACAACGCCCGGACCGGTCGAAACCCCGCCGCCGCCATCCGAAAACCCCGAGCCCGGCGGCATCCGTTTGGCGCCCCCCGTTTCGCAAAACGCCACCGCCTCGCCGCTCGAGCGGGCCGATGGATTCTACTCGCGCCAAATGCACGATAGCGCGGTTGCGGAATACGAAGCGTTCCTCTCCGCCAATGCCACACAATCGGGCCGCGACTCCGCGCTCTTCCGGTTGGCGGAATCCCACCGCATCCTCGGCAACGCAGCCGCCGCCCGCGCGGGCTACGAGCGCCTGCTCTCGGAATTCCAAACCGGCGAATTTGCCGCCTCGGGCGCCTACCGCCTCGGCACCCTGGAATTCGGGGAGAAAAAATTCGGGCAGGCCGCAGGCCGGTTCGAACTCGCCAAAAAAGAGACCACCGATTCCGGCGTCCGCCTCGCCGCCGCCTACTTCGCGGCCCGGAGTTTCGAAGCCGATGGAAACGCCCTCGAAGCCGAGAAGAATTACGAAAAAGTCCTCGAGGACAAAAAAGACAACCCCTACCGCGACAACTCCGCCGCATCCCTCGCGAACCTCCGCCTCGCCCAAGGCCGACAGAAAGCCGGGCTCGAAGTCCTCGAGGACCTCGTCGAACGCGCCGCAACGCCCGAGGTGGCCGCCACAGCCGCACTCCAAGCCGCCGGGGTCGCCAAGGAAATCGGACATACCCAAAAAGCGATGGGCTTCTTCGAAAAAGCCGCCGCCTCATCCGACGCGGAGGTCCGCTCCGCAGCCCGGATGGGCTCCCTCCGGTTGCTCTACGACCGCGGGGACTTTGCGGAGGTGTCGAAACTCGCACCCGAAATCGGGAAGGAAGCCACACCGGCGGAACGCGCCGAAATCCTCCAACTCGTGGCGGCATCCGAACGCCGGCTCGGGAACGAAGCGGCAGCCCTCGCAGCCTACGACCAACTCATCGCCGCAAATCCCGCTTCAAACACCCCCGAGGTCCGCTACCAGCGCCTGCTCAGCCTCTACGCGGTGAAGGACAAAACCCTGCCCGCCGAAGTGGACGCCTTCGTGCAGTCCGCCACGGACCCCAAACAAAAAGCCTCCGCGCAGCTTTTGAAAGCCGAGGCATTTTTCCAATCCGGCGACCACGCTTCGGCGGCCGCCGCCTATGCGCCGTTGTTGGACGACGAATCGCTCAGCCCGGCGCAGCGGACGGCCGCGCTCTATAAGCGCGCTTGGAGCCTCGCCGCATCGGGCGACCATGCCGGCGCCATCGCCGCCTACACGCTCTTCGCCGAATCCCACCGCACCGACAAACTCGCCGCCTCGGCCGTGCTCCAGCGCGGGCTCTCGCGCTTGAAATCCGGCGACACCCGCGGCGCCATCGCCGATTTCGACAAGGTCGTTTCCGATTTTTCGCTCAGCAAGGAAGTCGAATTTGCGCTCCTCCAAAAAGCGCTCGCGAGCGGCCAACTCAAGGACAACGCCGCCATGGCCGGGGCATTCCGGCAACTCCTCGCAAAATACCCGAACACCGCCGCTGCCGCCCAGGCGAACTACTGGCTCGGCTGGGCCGCCTATGAGGAAGGCGACTACAAAGCCGCCCTCCCGCTCCTGGAAAAATCGCGCACCCTCGACGCCAAAAACTACGGCGGCCGCGCCGGCCTGCGCATCATCCTCGCGCACTACCAACTCCAAAACCGCAAAGCCGCGGCCAAGGAGGCGGAGAATTTCACCGGCGCCCCGCTCCCGGCGGAAGTCGCCCTCTGGCTCGCCGAAGGGCACCTGGAAGGCGGCGACCCCGCGAAAGCCGCAAAGCTGCTACAGCCGATGGTCGAAAACCCCGGCACCGCCCCCAGCCAACTTTGGATCACCCATGCCGAGGCCTGCCTCGCCCTCGGAAAACCCGCCGAGGCGTATTCCTCTGCGGAAAAATTCCTCCAATCCGCCTCCGAACCTGCCCCGCGCGCCCGCGGCTACATCGCCAAAGCGCGCGCCGCCCTCGAATCCGGCAACACCGCCGAAGCCCGCGCCAGCGCCGAGCAGGCCGTCCTGTTCCAACCGGAAGGCCGCCTCAACGCCGAAGCCCGGCTGTTGCTTGGCGAGGTTTCGTTCACCGAAGGCGACCACGACAGCGCCGCACGGGCATTCATGGCGGTCTCGGTTTTGGCAGACGACCCCAAGTCCGTTCCTCGCGCCCTCAAACGCGCCGCCGAAGCCTACCGCCTCGCCGGCAAAGACTCCGAAGCCGAAGCCGCCCTCAAGGAACTCGCCACCCGCACCGGCGGAAATTGAGTCTCACCGCCCCAGCGAGAGGCTGGCCGGAAAACCCGCGGGAAGCCGCACGGGCTTGCCTGTGGATACGTCGACGAGCGCCAGCGCTTGCCGGCAGGCGACAAGCAAAACGGAGTCGGCCGCCCGCAACACATCGAACTCCACCCAAAACCTGATGCCGCTCCACTCGGTCACCCGCCCCTCAATGCGCAGTTCCTCGCCAAGTTTTGCGGGCCGTTTGTAATCGGCTTCCGTGCGGGTGACGACCGGATGGATGCCGGTGCGGGCAATTTCCTCGAAGCTCATCCCCATCTGGATGGCCAGGAGCGTGCGCGCGGTTTCGATGAAGCGCAGATAGGCGATGTTGTGGACGACACCACCGGCGTCGGTGTCGAAATACATCACTCGCACCGCCGTCGAGATGCGGCAGGAATCGGGGATTTCCATGGGTCAGTTGGTTTTCAAGCCATCCACTTTTTCCTGGAGGGCTTTGTCCGGCATCACGGCGAGCGCCTCCCCGAACTTCGCCAGCGCGGCTTCCTTTTGCCCATTGCCCAGGAGCGCCTCGCCCTCGGCGGAAAGTTTCTGGAATTTGTCGACCTCCACCGTGGCGGCCTTCTTGAGTTCCGAGATCGCCGCGCAGGCGTTCGGACCAATGAGGGAACACCGCTGCTCGAGCAGGGCGAGTTCCCTGCTGGCACCGGCAAAGTCCTTCGACTGCATCAGGGCGGAAGCCTCCGGCCATTTGGTGGAAAACTCCGAAAGGGCTGCGGCCTCGGCCAACGGCGCCGGAAGCCCCTGCGGCGGATTCCCGGCGCGGTATGCGGAAATGGCGGATGAGAAACTTTGGATTTGCGAAACCAGTTCCGCGGGAAGTTCTGTGGGCTTGCCGGCCAGCGCGGAATCAAGCGCGGACCGGATTTGCGAAGCGTTTCCGGAAAGCGCTTTGGCTTGCTCCGCCTGCCGCAGGACCAACTTTGCCTTCTCGCTCGGATTTGCCGTGGCAGAGAGCTTGGCAAGGAGCGAATCCGCCTCGTGGGATGGAATGGAAGGCTCGGAGAGGCGCACAATGATTGCCGCTTGTTCTTCGGAAGCCACCATGGCGCGGTAGTCGGTTTGGATGGCATCGATGCACGGCTGGATGCCCGAGTCCTCTTTCGCAAGCGCATTCAAAGCGAGGAAGTGGCTGTTCGATTCCAAAGTGAAATCGGATTTCTTTTTTGCCGCGGCAATGTTCGCCCGCAGCGTCTTTTCGATCTGAACGGCCCTCTCTTTGCGCCGTTGGTCTGCGGAGACCCATTTTCCGTCCACCAACAACTCGCCGGCGTCGAATTTGGCAATCGCAGCTCCAAGCGGTTCCACGAGTTTCCGGATATCGGAAGCCGCCCCGGGAACGGTCTGCGCGGCTTCCAGGATGCGCCCGCGTTCGGCAGCCAACCGGTCGCGTTCCCCGCTTGTCTCGATGCTGGAGGGCAACTCCGGCTGGACAAGGAACTGCACGACCCTCGCCGCCTCGATTTGGCGGAGCGTTTTCCCATCGGCCAACCGCAACTCGAAATAGCCCTGGTTGGGATTCCCGCGCGCGCGGCGGTCCGAGTAGGCGCTGAAACGGACGACCTGCGCGGCATTCGCCGGCGACCAGGCCTGCGGCTTCACAAGAACAATTCCAGGCTTTTCGACAAAGATGCGGCCGTCGCGTTCCTGCGCAGCAGCAAAACCTAGTGAGAGTATGAGAAGGCAAATTGCGGGCAGAATTTTCATTCAGCGGAGGTTTTCAATGGCGGAGCGGATTTCGGAAACGGTAACCGCATCCGAAACAAACGCCTCGCCAAGGCGCTTGAGAAGGACGAACCGGACGGAGCCGGCTTGGAACTTTTTGTCGCGGGCCACGGCTTCAAGGACTGCATCCACAGAAATTTCCGGCGGCAAGCGCAGGGGGAGGTTGTGGCGCTCGAGCGCTGAAGTGATGCGCCCGGCTTCGGACTGCGGCAACCCCGCATGGCGCACCGAGAGCGATGCGGCCGCCACAAGTCCGAGGCTGATGGCTTCGCCGTGGAGCAGCGTGCCGTATCCCGCCGCGGCTTCGATGCCGTGCCCGATGGTATGCCCGAAATTCAAAAGCGCGCGCACGCCGGATGTCTCGAACTCATCGGCCGCCACGATGGCGGATTTGATCGCAATGTTCCGCGCCACCAGTTCCGTGGACGCCCCCGTTTCATCAAGCAGCGAAGGGTCGCGGATGGCGGCGTGCTTGATGATTTCCGCAAAGCCCTCGTGGAATTCCCGCGGTGGCAAGGTCGAAAGCGTCGAGACATCCGCCACGACGAGCGCAGGCTGGTGGAAACAGCCCACGAGGTTCTTCCCCTCTGGCAAATTCACGCCGGTTTTCCCGCCGATGGAACTGTCCACCTGCGCAACAACCGTAGTGGGAACCTGCACACAGGGAACCCCGCGGTAGTGGATTCCCGCCACAAAACCCGCCAAGTCGCCCACCACGCCGCCGCCCAATGCGAAAACGGAGGACGAACGGTCCAACCCCGCCCGCGCCATCTCGCTGCAAACCGATGCAGCACATTCCATCGACTTCGAAGCTTCCCCCGCCGGGACGGTGATGGTTGTTGGCTCAAAACCCGCCCGGCGAAGCGATTCCCCCAGCCTGCCAGCGTAGAGCGGACCGACATTCGAATCGGTCACGATGGCGCACCGCCGTGGCTGGATTTTTCCCGCCGCCAACCCGCCGCATTTTTCCAGCAACCCTTCCCCGACGAATGCGGTGTAGGGATGCCTGGAAAGCGGGACTTCGATTTCGGTCATTTGGCGAATAAAATCATGTTTTACTGAAAAACCGGACACCGGAAAGGTTTTCAAAGTGGGCGTCCTGGGTCCAAAGCTCCGCTTCGTGGATTTTTGCCGTTGCGTAAATCAACGCATCGGCCATGGCGAGTTTGTGCTTTGCCGCGATCACGGCGGCGGCATCCGCGGTGTCGGCATCGATGGGGACTTGGTCGAACTTCGCCATCGCACGCAAAGCCAGCAAGCGGGCTTCGTTTCCGGACTTCGCCAAAACATAACGCCCCACCTCGTAGCGGACGAGCGACGGAACAAGCAGGCGTGAGGACGTCAAGGCAGGCTCAAAAAGCCCCGCACGGCTGGATCCGCCCAAGAGTTCAATCCAACCCGAACTGTCCAACAAAACGGTCACGCCAAATCCCTGTCCGACTCATCCCGGATGTCCGCAACATCGACCACCATGCCCTTGATCAACCCTTTGATCTCATCGATCTCCGGCTCTTTTACGAGCCGTATTCCCTGTTTATCGGGAATGGCTTGGAGCCTTGTTCCAGATTTGATTCCCAATATCTTGCGAAGTTCCTTGGGGATGACGATTTGATACTTTGAGGAAACAGTCACTGCGGTCATATCGAAAAAGGTAAGTCAGCTCCGATCGATGTCAAACCGCTTTACTTTTTGTTATTCCCCAGCCCTCAGTGCTTCGGCGCCTTGACGGTGCCGGCGGCGAGGTCTTCGCGGTGGCGTTGGACGATTCGGTTGGCGATTTCGAGGACCATTTCCTCGAGGAGCAAACGCAGGTGGCTCCCGGCGCGGAAGTCCGAGGGCGCGATGTTTTTCACGCGGTCGGCGTGGGTGCTGAGTTGGTAGCACTTTTTGAAACTGGTGCGCGTGGGGTCCTCGGGGTTGTAAACGGCGATCGCCTGTCCGCCGTTGCGGCGCATCACGGTGAAGCACGGGACATCGGTGGGGCCGTCGCCGATGTAGACCATGTTTTGGAACGGCACGGGGCGGAGCGCGGGGTCCATGTGGTCGTTCACATCCTCATTGAGGTCGAGCATGCCCTTGTTGATGCGGAAGAGGAACTGGGTCTTTTGCGTGTGGCTGATCGCGCGCTTCGGGAATGTGATGCGGTCCTGCGCATCGGTGGCGAATTCGCAGCCGAAGATGGTTTTGATATAGGGTGCGAGGCGGCTGCCTTCGATGAGCACCTTGATGCCCGAGGAGACGATGTAGTGCTCCACCGTGATGCCGTGGGCGACATGGTCGGGCGAGAGGAGCGAGGTTTGGAACTCCTCGAACATTTCGGGCAGCCCCTTGTAGAAATTCAATTTCGAGCCGAGTTCGCGGAGCTGGGCGTTGGTCGGGCGGTCGATCTCGAGGCAATCGAGCAGGACCTTCATGTAGGCGAGTTCGTGGTCGTAGCCCTGCTGGTTGACGAGTTCGCCGCAGCGCTGCCAGAAGTTCGACGCCTTGATGCCGAAGACCGGGAAAATCGCCTCCTCCTGCATGTAGGTGGGCGAGAGGGTTTGGTCGTAATCGTAGACGATCGCGATGGTGTTTTGCGCAACGCTCATGGCTGGCGATTACCGCACATCGGCGCACGCCGCGCCACGAGAAAAAACGCCTGCGTTGACTGCGGAGCCGCGCTGGGATTTGATTCCGCGCGTATGTCAAAGGACGCCTCGGCAAGCCGCATGGAAAAAATCACCAGCCTGTGCAAGCGGCGCGGGTTCATCTTCCAATCCTCGGAAATCTACGGGGGCATCAACGGCTTCTGGGACTACGGCCCGCTGGGCGTGGAGCTGAAGAAAAACCTGAAGGACTTCTGGTGGCGGCGGAATGTGCGCGAGCGCGACGACATGGAGGGCATGGACGGCTCGATCATCATGAACCGCGCAGTCTGGAAGGCATCCGGGCACGAAGAGACTTTCAGCGACCCGATGGTGGACTGCAAAGACTGCCGCGCCCGGCACCGCGCGGACCAGTTGCCCGAGAAGAATGGCGAAAAATACTGCCCGAACTGCGGCAGCAGGAACCTCACGGAGCCGCGGGATTTCAACCTGATGTTCAAAACGCACGCGGGTCCGCTCGAGAGCGAGGACAACCTCGTTTACCTCCGCCCCGAGACGGCGCAGGCGATTTTTGTGAACTTCCGCAATGTGCTCGACACCTCGCGCCAGAAGCTGCCGTTCGGCATCGCGCAAATCGGGAAGGCGTTCCGCAACGAGATCAACCCGCGCAACTACACCTTCCGCTCGCGCGAATTCGAGCAGATGGAAATCGAGTATTTTTGCCGACCCGAGGACGGACTGCGGCTCACGGACTATTGGCTCGAGGAGCGCCTGAAGTTTTACGAGGACATCGGCATCCCCCGCTCAAAAATCAAAATCCACGACATTCCGGACGGCGAGCGCGCGTTTTATTCCAAGAAAACCTACGACCTCGAATACGAGTTCCCGTTCGGCGTGAGCGAACTCGAGGGGATCGCCTACCGCACCGATTATGACCTCTCGAAACACATCGAACACTCCGGCAAGCCGCTCGACTACTTCGACGAAGCGACCAAGGAAAAACTCGTGCCCCATGTGGTCGAGCCAAGCGCCGGCGTGGACCGGACGGCGCTCGCGTTGATTTGCGAGGCGTTCGACGAGGAGACGGTCACCGACGAAAAGGGGAACTCCGAAACCCGCACGGTCCTGCGTTTCCATCCGCGCATGGCGCCCGTGAAGTGCGGCGTTTTCCCGTTGCTCAAAAACAAACCCGCGCTCGTGGAGAAGGCGAAATCCATCGCCGCATCCCTGCGCCCGCTGATGAATGTTTTTTACGACGAGGCGGGCGCAATCGGCCGCCGCTACCGCCGCCAGGACGAGGCGGGCACCCCGTTCTGCGTGACCGTGGACTTCGACACCATCGGTGAAAACGGTCCGGAGAAAGCGGACACCGTGACGCTACGCCACCGGGATTCGATGCAGCAGGAGCGGATCGCCGTGGGCGACCTCAAGGCGTTCCTGTTGGAGAAAATTTCGTAGCGAGGAGTTCTCGAACTCGTCTTTGCGGAAAACCCCGAAGGCAAGGAGGACCCACACCAGCGCGGCAATTCCGAGGACCACCGCCCCTGCGACGGATAGCACCACCCAGGACGGCAAGACCCGCGAGTCCATGACCGGCGTGGTTTTTTTCTGTTCCCCGGAGCCTTCGCGCTCCTTGGATTTATCGAGCGCGAACCGCAAGTGCTCGATGAGTTCCGCGTAGGACGCGTAGCGCTTGTCGGGATCTTTCGACATCATGCGGTTCACGACATAGGCGGTCTCCGTCGAGGCATGCGGCGCGTAGGCTAGCAAGCTCACAGATTTGCTTTTGAGCTGCTTGAGCGCGACCAGCGAAGCCGTCTCCGCCTCGTAGGGCGGGCGCCCGGCCATCGCGTGGAACATGGTTCCGCCGAGGCTGTAGATGTCGCTACGGAAATCTTCGGGGCAATCATCAAGCTTCTCCGGCGCGATGTAGTAGGGGGTTCCCCAAATTTCGCCGCGGGATTGCGCCTCCTCGCTCATCACGATGGCAAGCCCGAAGTCCACGAGCTTTGCGACGCCGGAATCTGTGAAAAGGATGTTCGCGGGTTTGATGTCGCGGTGGATCAAATCGCGCTCGAGCGCGGCTTCGAGCCCCTGCGCGACTTGGATGGCGACTTCGAGCACCACCGCCTCGTCCACGCAACCGTCGCGCTGCATGAGGTCGTCGAGCGATCCACCCGCGATCATTTCCATCGCGATGTAGAATTGCCCCTGCGCGCTGCCGAAATCGTAGACCTTCACAACATTCGGGTGGTCGACGGATGCGGTGGTCCTCGCTTCGCGCGCGAGTTTTTCGCATTCCTCGGAGTCCCTGCCTTGCGAGAGGCGCAGGACCTTGAGTGCGACGCCGCGGTCGAGGTTCACATCCACCGCCTTGTAAACGGCACCCATCCCGCCCTGCCCGAGCATTTCCAGGATGCGGAAGTGGTTGAAATCCGCGCGGGCCGTGAAGGTGTGTCCGCAAGAGGGGCAGGAGACATCGGAAAAAGGCGGGACCTCGGACATGTCGATCGGCGCTCCACAGGCGGGGCAAGCTTCGACGATGCCCGGCGTCTCCGGCTCTTGGGAATCTTCGGTGGGGATCGACATGGGGCTTGGGGGCTCCGCCGGGAACGCTTGCGGGGAAAGGTTCTCGCGGAAGCTGGCGTGCGTATTAATCTATCCGCCGCCCCACGCAAATCAATTTGCACGAATGCAAACACACCGCTTCGAGACCGCACCGGAGAGAGCCGGCGAGCGATTGGACCGCTTTTTGGCGTCCGCGCTGCCGGGGCTTTCGCGTGCCCGAATCCAGGCGCTGGTCAAAGGCGGGCAAGCGACCGTGGATGGGCGTCCCGCAAAGCCGTCGCAAGCTCTCCGCGCGGGCGAAGTGGTGGAATTCCACATTCCCGCCGAGAGCGAACCGAGCCCGCTCGCCGCGCAGGACATTCCGCTGAAAATCCTGCACGAGGACAAATTCCTGATGGTGCTCAACAAACCCGCGGGCTTGGTCACCCACCCCGGCGCGGGGAACCGCGAAGGCACAGTCGCCAATGCCGTGCTGCACCATTGCGGCGATGTTCCCGTGGCGGGCGGCACCGACCGCCCTGGAATCGTCCACCGGCTGGACAAAGAAACTTCCGGCTGCCTCGTTGTCGCCAAAACCGAGCCCGTGCAGCGCGCGCTCTCGGCGATGTTTGCGGACCGCGCCGTGGAAAAAACCTACCTCGCGATGGTGGAAGGGAAGCCCCGCCACCCGCATGGGACGATTGATGCCAAAATCGGGCGCCATCCCGTCCACCGCCAGAAGATGGCAATCGCCGAGCGCGGGCGCGACGCTTTCACCGCCTACCGGGTTTTGGGCTCCGAGGGTCCGCTGGCCCTCATCGAGTGCAAACCCCGCACCGGGCGCACCCACCAAATCCGCGTCCATTTGAAACACCTTGGGCACCCTGTCGCCGGTGATCCGGTTTACGGACGCCGCGGAAAATTCGAGCGCCACCTCTTGCATGCGTGGAAGCTCGCATTTGTCCATCCCGGCACCGGGAAGCGGGTCGAGTTCACGGCGCCGCCGCCGGGGGACTTCCCCGAGTGGGCGCGCAAACTTTCTGCGGGCTGAACGGCGAGTCCGCACTTTACAACCCCGCCGCATGGCAGGAATTCTCCCACACGCATGACAATCCTCGACCGAATGGAAAAGCAACTCGGGCGCTTCGCCGTGCCGGGACTCATCCGCTATGTGGTCGGATTGAACGCGCTGGTTTTCGTCCTCGTCACGCTGCAACCGGAATACGCGCAAATGCTCACGCTCGACCGCCAGGCGATCCTGCGCGGCGAGGTGTGGCGGGCGGTGTCTTGGATTTTCATCCCCGAAACGACGAGCGTCTTTTGGATTTTTTTCTACCTCATCTTCACCTGGTGGGTCGGCGAAACGCTGGAGCAAAATTGGGGCGCCTTCCGGCTGAACGCCTACTACTTCCTCGGGATGCTCCTCTGCATCCTTTCGGCACTGGTGTTCGGAGCCTCGGGCGGAAATTTTTTCCTGAACCTCTCGCTGTTCCTGGCAGTGGCAACGCTGGCGCCGGACTTTGAAATCCTGCTCTTCCTCATTTTGCCCGTGAAAATGAAATGGATCGCGGTCATCAGCCTCGTGGCTCCGGCGGGTTATTTGGTTTTCGGTTCGCTCGCCGAGAGGATGATGGTGGTGATGTGCCTCGGGAACTACCTGCTGTTTTTCGGTCCGGCATTCCTGCGCTCGCGCGCGGAAAAAAGCAAAACGGCCCAGCGGAAGAAGAAATTCGCCGCCATCGCGAAATCGCACACCGATACGCTCCACCGATGCGAGGTCTGCGGGATCACCGAGGTCACGAACCCGGACATGGAATTCCGCGTCTCGGCGGACGGCAACGAATACTGCACCGAGCACCTGCCCTCGCGCCGACCGAAATAATCAGAGGGCGGCGACCAGCGGCGGAACCTCGTGCAGCCCGGAAACCGTGTGGTGCGGCTTCGCCTCGGCATGTTCCTCCGCACCCGGGACACGCAGCCAAACCGCGGCGGCGAGCTTGGCATTGATGGCGCCGGCGATGTCGCGTTCGAGGCTGTTGCCGACCATCACCGCGCGCAACGGCTCCACGCCGAGTTGGCGCAGGAGGATGTGGAAAATCTCGGGCTTGGGTTTGCCAATGCCGTGCTCGCCGGAAACGGCTATGGCGTCGAAATAGCCGCCCAGCCCGGATGCGGCGATTTTTTCGCGCTGGAGGTCCGGGGCGCCATTCGTGAGGAGCGCGATTTTGTAATCTTTTTTCAAACGCACGAGCGTCTCGACCGCATCGGGCATGAGGCGCTGGAACCGGCGGCGGACAGACTGGAAATGCGCGGCGAGTTGCTCGGCGGAGTCGTCCGGCAATTCCTGTTCCCGCAGCGCCGCCGCGAAAACCGCCACGCGGTAGCCGTGCGCCCAGTTGCGGAGCGCAGTGAGTTCGGACGAACCGCCCTCGAATTTCCCCCAAAGGCATTCATGGAAACTGATGCCGATCGAGCGCGCGTAGGAATGGCAGGGAGCTCCTTGCCAAAGCGAGCGGCCGATTCGGGACGAATCCTGGAAAAACCTCGCGGCGTTCGCGCCGGCGGTTTTGGCGGCGAGGTCCGCGGTGGATTCCATCGATTGGCGCGAGACCGCCTCGTCCACGATGAGTGTGTCGTCCAGGTCGAAAAGGACCGCTTCGATTGCCATGGCAAAGGCATTCCACAACCGGGGCGCGCCTGTCCACTCCGGAAGCGGTTTTTTCAGCCAACCACCCGGGAACGGCGGAACAGGAAATTCCGCAGGGCGTAAAGCGCGATGCCGACCGGGACCATCGCAAGGAGCGGCCAATACCTCGCGAGCTGGGAGGCGGCGGGTTCCACAGCCACCGGAAATGCGAAGGCTGTGTCCGAACCGCTGCGATGCACATCGACCGCGATTTCCCACAAGCCGGGCTCCGGAATTCCGATGGCGGCGGAGTGGAGCAGGCGGTTGCCGGTGTGCCCGCGGGGAGCAGGGACCTTCGCGCCGGGCGCGATGCAGCCCGGCCCCTTCCACGCGAGTTCAGGCGTGGGCGCGCTGAGTTTGTTCATTCGGAACGAAACATCGGCATCCAGGATGGCGCGCCCGGTTGCGGGGTCCTCGAGGTAGGCGCCAATCTCGGCGGGACCCGCAGACAACGGAAACGGGCTGGCAAAAAGAACCGCTTTCGTGCCGCCAATGGTTTTTTCGGAGACAACCCTGCCGGCATCGGCACGGAGGCACTGGACGGCGGACAGCGCGGCGAGGAACGCGAAAAGAAAACGGACCGCGGCGGGCGCCTGGAGTTTTTTCAGGCCAGCGCGGAGAGTTTGCCGACGATCTCGGCTTTGCCAGAAACGCCAACGGATTGGTCGCGTTTTTCGCCGCCCTTGAAATAGATCAGCGTGGGAATTCCGCGGATTCCGAAACGGCCGGCGACGCCGGCGGCGTTGTCCACATTCACCTTTGCCACGGCGAATTTTCCGGCGTTCTCTGCCGCGATTTCCTCGACCACGGGACCAAGCATGCGGCAGGGACCGCACCAAGGGGCCCAGAAATCCACCAGGACAGGGAGGGTTGTGGATGAGAGGAAGGAGTCGAAATTGGAGTCGTCGAGTTCGGAAACGTTGTTTGCCATGGATGGGTGGTTTTTGGAAATCAGCCGATCATTGTCCAGACTTGGACGCCGAGCGAGAGGAGCGCGACCACAGCGGCGGCGATGCCGAAGGCGATGTTGATGTCGCCGGACTGCGCGGAGGCGGGGATGGGCGTTTCGGATGCGGATGCCGATGGGGCCGCCGCGGGAGCCGAGGGTTTTTTGATGTTCACCGTGGCTTGCGGCACCGGCTTCGCTGCGGGCGGAAGGGAAATTTTTGCTGTCTCTTTTTTCGGAGCTTCCGCAGCGGCTTTTACGGCTTCTGGAGCCTTGGGGGCAGCCGATGGCGGGGTTGCGGGAGTGACGGCGGAAGGCGGCTTCACCGCCGCAGGCGCAATGGCGGGAACCGAAGGTGGCTTCACCGCTGCCGGGGCCGGTGTCGGGGCGGATGGCGGCTTGATGCCCGCAGGAACAGCCGAAGGTGCCGATGGCGGCTTGATGCCCGCAGGAACAGCCGAAGGTGCCGATGGCGGCTTGATGGGGGCGGGGGCGATGCCGGGCGCCGATGGCGGTTTGATTGCGGAGGGAATCGGCGACGGGACCGATGGCGGCTTGATTCCCACAGGCGACGGGGGTTTGACCGCGAGCCCCGGGGCCGATGGCGGCTTCGCAACAGGGATGGAGAGCTTGGGAGCCGAAGGGGCGGGTGGCGCGGCGTCAAACGGCTTGGAAAGAGGGACGACGGGCGTCGGAGGGCTCAGCGGCGTGGCTGCGGCCGGTTTGGGAATGAGCGGAGTGACGGACGCGGGTTTGGGGATCGAAAGACCGGGAAGGTTCGGGGTGGAAGGCGGGAGGACCGGCTTGACGGCTGGCGGCGGCGGGATGTTGAGGGGTTTCGCCAATGCAGGTTTGGCTCCCAAGTTCACCATCCCGGCGGCACCTTGGGCGGGGACTCCGGGCGGATTCTCGCGCTTGACCGGCAGCGCGACTCGAACGGTTTCTTTTTTGGGTTCGGACATTTGGAGGTCTTGAGGCTGCGTGGAAAGTCTCCAAAGCGGCGGGGGATGTCAATTCCTCACGCCCGGGCGGGTTGCCCGACGAGCCGGGCGAGGATGGCTTTTTGGGCGTGGAGGCGGTTTTCGGCCTGGCGGAAGATGGTTTCGGCGTGCGCCTCGAATGTGGCTTCGTCGATTTCCTTGCCCCGGTAGGCGGGCAGGCAATGCATCACGAGCGCGGAAGGCTCGGCCTCGGCAAGCAGGCGGGCATTGATTTGGTAGCCTTGGAACTGGGCAGCGCGGTAGGCGGCTTCGTCTTCCTTGCCCATGCTCACCCAAACATCGGTGTAGAGCACATGCGCCCCCGCGGCAGCCTCGGCGGCATCCTTGCTGACGGAAACTTTGCCGCCGGCTGCGTCCAAGAGACACTGCGGCGGCTGGAATTTTTCCGGCGAGGCGATGGCGAGTTCGAATCCGCAGCGGGCCGCCGCCCAAATCCAGGAGCGGGCGACATTGCAGTCCCCATCGCCAATGAACGCAACGCGCAGGCCATCAAGCGGACCGCGGAGTTCCGTGATGGTGAAAAGGTCCGCAATAATCTGGCAGGGGTGCTCGGCATCGGTGAGCGCGTTGATCGTGGGGATGCCGCTGAAGGCGGCGAAGTCCTCCACATCCTGCTGGTCGAAGGTCCGGATGACTGCGCCGTGCAACATGCGGCCCATCACGCGGGCGGTGTCCTTGATCGGTTCGCCGCGGCCGAGTTGGATATCCGCCGCAGCCAGGAAAATCGGGTCCCCGCCGAGTTCGCGGATGCCGACTTCGAAGGAAACGCGCGTGCGGGTGGAGGATTTCGAAAAAACCAAGGCCCAGCATTGGTGGCGCAGCGGATGGGCTGCATGGCGCCCGCGGGTGGATTTCATCACTGCGGATTCGCCAATGAGTCCGAGGATTTCGGTGGCGGAAAGCGATTCGATGGAAAGCAGGTTTTTCATGGGATGTTCAGGCAGGGGTTGGGAAAGAACGGAGCGCCGCAGCGAATTTTTCCACAGCTTCGTCGATCTCCGCAGGCTTGGCATTGAGTGGCGGGAGAAAACGGACAACGGCATCCCCGGCCGGAATCACCAGCAACCCGCCAGCCATGGAGCGCACCACGGTTTCGATGGCCGGGGTTTTTTCGGTTTTCGGGAAATCCCGGCAAAGTTGCACGCCGACCATGAGGCCGACGGCGCGGATTTCCGAAATGAGCGGGGAGCCAATGGCGCGGAGCCCCTCCACAAGGCGCACCCCCATTTTTTTTGCATTCTCCAGGAGCCCATCGCGCGCGATGACCTCGAGGACCTTCAGCGAAGCGGCGCAACAAACCGGGTTGCCACCATAAGTCGTTCCATGGCTGCCAGGTCCCAGAAGGTCGCAAAGCGGACCGCGGGAATCCCGAACGGAATCCGAAACCCAAAACGCGCCGAGCGGGAATCCATTCGCGATGCCCTTCGCCCAGGAAACGCCATCGGGTTGGACATCCGCGGCGCCAAGCGTGTGCCAACCGCACCAGTCGCCGGTGCGGCCGAGGCCGCATTGGACCTCATCGAAGAGGAGGAGCAGGTTGTTCGAGTCGCAGAGCGCGCGGAGTTCCCGCAGGAACCCCGCGCTGGCAGGGTGGATGCCGCCCTCGCCTTGGATAGGTTCGACTAGGATGGCTGCGGTGCTTCCATCAACCGCGGAGCGCACGGCGCCGATGTCGCCGAATGGGACATGGGTGAATCCTTCGAGCAGCGGACCGAAACCTTTTTTGACCTTGTCCTGCCCGGTCGCGGAAATGCAGGCCATCGTGCGCCCGTGGAAGGACCCGTTGAATGTGATAATGCCGTGGCGCCCGGTGGCGCTGCCGAAACGCCGCGCGAGTTTGACCAACCCCTCGTTGGCCTCCGCCCCGCTGTTGCAGAAAAAAACTTTGCCAGGACCCGTGACTTCGACGATCCGCCGGGCGAGGTCGGCTGCGGGTTTGGTGCGGTAGAGGTTCGAGCAATGGACAAGTCGCATCGCTTGCTCCGCCGCCGCGGCTCCGGCTTCGGGATGCGAGTGGCCGAGCGAGCAAACGGCAATTCCCGCGCCGAAGTCCAGGTATTCGCGCCCGGAAAAATCCCTCACCCGGCAACCCGATCCGCTTTCGATGTCCAAATCGAAGCGGCCGTAGGTCGGAACGATGTTTTTCGCGTAGTCTTCGGCTAAGGACATAAGAGAAACGGGCGGGACCGCCATCGGTCCCGCCCGGTCCGCGAGGGGATCTCTCGGGAGAAATCTTCCGCGGGGGCAAGCCGGCCCGGCGCGCAGCCGGGCGGCCTGTTGTTAATCTTTCTTTTTCGAATCGGTGGATTCGACGACTGCCTCCTCGATCGGGGCCTCGGCGGCATTGTCCACCCATTCGATGAATGCCATGGGGGCGGAGTCGCTTTGGCGGCGGCCCAGCTTGACGATGCGGGTGTAACCGCCTTTGCGCGCCGATGCGCGCGGGGCGATTTCCGCGAAGAGTTTTTTCACGGCATCCTTTTGCCCGAGGTATCCGGCCGCGGTGCGGCGGGCATGGAGGTCGCCGCGCTTGCCGAGCGTGACCATCTTTTCCGCGAGCGGGCGGACGGCCTTGGCCTTGGCGAGCGTGGTTTTGATGCGCGCGTGCTCGATCAGGCTGCAAACCTGGTTCGCGAGCAGGGCATCGCGGTGGGCGGACGAGCGCCCGAGCTTGACGGTTTTTTTGCGGTGGCGCATGGCGTTTTACTTCTCGGTTTCCTGCGGGGCTTCCACGAGGCCCGCGTCGAATTTCATGCCGAGGCCGAGGCTGAGCTGCGTGAGCTTGTCCTTGATCTCGTTCAGGGATTTTTTGCCGAAGTTGCGGTATTTCAGCATCTCGGCCTCGCTCTTCATGGCAAGCTGGCCGACGGTGGTGATGTTCGCGTTGTTGAGGCAGTTCGCGGCGCGGACGGAAAGCTCGATTTCGTTGACGCTCATGTTGAGCAGCTTTTTCATCCGGCTGTTTTCTTGGCTGACCTCCTGCGGGGTTTCGTCGAATTCGACAACATCTTCCTTGAACCCGACGAACACGTCGAGGTGGTGACGGAGGATGGCGGAGGCTTGAAGGAGCGCATCATCAGGAGAAATGCGGCCATCGGTCCAGATTTCGAGAATGATCTTGTCGTAATCGGTGCGCTGGCCCACGCGGGTGTTTTGCACCGCATATTTCACGCGGGTAACCGGCGAGAAGATCGAGTCGATCGCGATGACGCCGATCGGTTGGTCGGCGCGCTTGTTTTCATCGCCACTGGCGAAACCACGGCCGACTTTGACTTCGAGTTCGGCTTCGAACTTTTGCTTCTTGTCGAGCGTGCAGATGAGTTGGCCGGGATTGAGAACCTCGCATTGATTCGAGGCCTGGATGTCGGCGGCGGTGACGGGACCTTCCTTGTTGACCGAAATCTTCAGTGTGCGGACATCGTGGTCGTGGGCCTTGAATTTGATTTTTTTGAGATTGAGAACGATGTCGACGACGTCCTCGACCACGCCCGGGAGCGTGCTGAATTCGTGTTGCGCACCTTCGATTTTGACCGAGGTGATCGCGGCGCCCTCGAGAGAGCTGAGGAGCACGCGGCGGAGCGAGTTGCCCACGGTGTGGCCGTAGCCGGCTTCAAAGGGCTCGGCAACGAAGAGTGCGTATTTGTCTGTGGCTGTGGACTCGTCTTTCGCGAGTGATTTCGGCATTTCAAACCGACCGAGGCGGACTGGCATGGTGTTTTTCTTTCAATTTTCGCCGGGTTTCCCTGCGCGCAATCGGACGAACCCGAAGGGTCTGTCCACAGGACCAACGGCGCGTTTTTCGTTTGCGCGGAGGGTCTGGATAGCACCGGACCGCTCCAAGTCAAGCAACCACTCGAAAAAACTCGCCGGCGGCTCAGGCCGGAAGGGTTGGTTTTATGCGCGGATTCAGTATGCGGAACCAATTCGCGAAATTCTTTTTCAAGGATTCGCGGAAAGTGAGGTAGTTGCCGTCGGGCGCGCCGCCACTGCGGATCGCGGCGAGCAGCGCGGGGAGGGTCAATTCGTCCAGTTCGAAGGCGGTGCAGGAAACGCCGACAGCGGAATCGTGGTGGGCATCGCTGGCGGCCGTGTTGGGCAATCCCCGGCGCCGGGCGTATTCGAGGGCGCGGGCGTTGCAGCGGGGGGACGATGCGGCGTTGAAAACCTCGAGGGCGTCGATGGGCAAAGGATCGAGTATCGGCGGGCGAATGCCGGCCCGCCAAACATCGAACGGGTGCGCGGGAATCGCGAGCCCGCCGGCGCGGTGGATGGCCTCGCACACTTGGGACGCAGGTTTGCCCTTCATTCGCGGGATGATCGCCCCGATGCAAAGCAGGTGCCCTTCGGCGGTGCCGACCTCCACGCCGGGCACCAAAAGGAAACCCGGCGGCAACGGCCGGGAACGCATGTATTCGTGGGCTTCGGTGGAATCGTGGTCCGTGATGGCAATCCCCGAGAGCCCCCTCGCCTGCGCGGCCGCGATGAGTTCTTCCGGGCTGTTGCAGGCGTCGGCGGAAAAGAACGAATGGGTGTGGAGGTCGAACCGGTGGACCATTTTCAGGCAACCCCCGCCGGCTCGGGCGTGCGCACGGGCTGGCGCGGCACAGGGTCCTTCGGGATTTCCTTGGTTTCGCACCCGCCGTCGCCGGGGCCGTCCTTGCGGTGCGGGTCGAAGAAGTGGTCGAGGGCGAGAAAGAGCGATTTCGAATGCCGCGCGAAGAGGAGGTTGAAAATGACGACGGGCACGAGCACGGATGCGAGCAGGTCGGGCAAGGGAAGGTGCGCGGCCATTTCCAGGGCGACATAAATCGCAATGCCGAGCAGGCTCCCGCAGCCGTAGTTGATCGCCCAGATCGAGAGCAGGAAATACCCGGTCTCGCGTTCGTAGGCGTAGCCGCAGCGCGGGCAGCCATCGAGCGGTGCAAAGTAGTCGCGCAGGCACCGGATTTTGTGGAGAGGGAGGAAGACCGGCTTCGTGCCGCACTCGGGGCACTTCAGCGCCACCGCCCGCCGGAAATACAGCCACGCACGCCGCCAATCGGTTTTCATTGCCCGGCCGCCCCCGTTTGCACGGTCCGCTCGAGTTTTTCCGGCGGGAAACCCTTGCCCTGGGCGATTCCGGCGATCTTGCCGTAGGTCGCGGGATCCATTTGCGGCGAGCGCGCGAGGATCCAAAGGAATTTCCGGGAGGGGTGCCCGACCAAGGACCACGAATAGTTTTTTTCGTCCAACCCGATGATCCAGTAGTCGCCCGCGAACGGGCTGCCGGCGAACCTCACTCGCAGCTTCGCATTGTTCGACCCCGGGACGGCGGTGGCCGTGCCGCCGGCTTCGCGCATTTTGCCGTTCGCCATGCGGCAGCGGTTGGTCACGCGCACCGCCCCGTCCGGCTGCAGCGTGTATTCGGCGGTGGTATCGGAGGCGCAGGAACGCTGGAACCAGTTCGGGTATTTCGCGATTTCGTGCCAGGTGCCGGCATAGCGCGCGAGGTCCACGGAATCCACTGTGGCAAGCGGCGGGCGGGCGGCGCAGCCCGCGAGCGCGAGCCCGATCAGCATTGAAGTGGCGCGGAATCCCGCTTTCATGGCAACCGTGAGATTACGCGCAGTCCGGACCATTTGCATCGCAATTCTTGCCCTGCTCGCCGCCTGCGGGAAGCCCTCCCAGCGCGCGGACCTCGTTTTTATAAACGGCGCCGAGCCCGAGACACTCGACCCCTCGCTCATCACCGGCCAGCCCGAGGGGCGCATCGCGAACGCGCTGTTCGAGGGGCTCTGCGCCTACGACGAAAACGGGCAAGCCGTGCCGGGCGCCGCAGAATCCTGGGACATTTCGCCCGATGGAAAAACCTACACCTTCCGCATCCGCCCCGATGCGAAGTGGAGCGACGGCTCGCCGCTCACCGCGCACGATTTCGCGGAAAGCTGGCGCCACACGCTCACGCCCTCGACCGGCTCGCAATACAACTACCAGCTCTTCCCCATCAAAAACGCCCAGGCCTTCGCCGAGGGGAAACTCGCGGACTTCTCGCAGGTCGGCGTCCGCGCCTTGGACGGCCGCACCCTCGTGGTCGAACTCGAAAACCCCACCCCCTACTTCCTCCAACTTTGCGCCTTCCCCACCCTGCACCCGCTGCCGGTGGACCTCATCGCGCGCACCGGCGACGATTGGATCAAACCCGGCCGCATCGTGAACAACGGCGCCTACGCCCTCGAAAGCTGGCGCATCAACGACAAAATCCGCTTGCGGAAAAACCCCCACTACTGGGACCGCCACAATGTCGCGCTCGAAACCATCGATGTCCTCCCGATCTCGGATGCGAATGTCGCCTTCAATTTCTACGCCAGCGGGCTCGCCGACCTCGTCATGGACAAGGGCCTCGCCCCGCCCGCCCTGCTCGACGACCTCAAAAAACGCCCCGACTTCCACGCCGCGCCGTTCCTCGGGATTTACTTCCTACGCTACAACTGCGCCCGCGGCCCCTTCGCCGACGAACGCGTCCGCCGCGCCTTCTCGCTCGCCGTGGACAAAAAGCGCATCGTCGAAAAAATCACCCGCGCCGGCGAACTCCCCGCGCCGGGCTTCGTCCCCCCAGGCATCCCCGGCTACACGGGCACGGACGGCTTGCCCCACGATCCCGCCGAAGCCGCACGCCTGCTCGCCGAGGCCGGCTTCCCCGGCGGCAAAGGGTTCCCGAACGCCACCTACCTCTACAGCAAAAGCGAACTCAACGAAGCCATCGCCATCGAGCTTCAAAACATGTGGCGCGAAGCCCTCGGCGTCGAAGTCAACCTCGTCCGCCAGGAGTGGAAGGTTTACCTGAATTCCCTCTCGCTACTCGACTACGACATCGCCCGCTCGAGCTGGGTCGGCGACTACCCGGACCCGAACACCTTCCTCGACATGTTCCTCGCCGGCGGCGGCAACAACCGCACCGGCTGGTCCAGCCCCGCATACGACGCCCTCATCGCCGAAGCCGCCCGCGAACTCGACCCGCAGCGCCGCTTCGAAACCCTCCGCCGCGCCGAGGACCTGCTCGTGCGCGGCGCCGCGCCCGTCTGCCCCATCTACTACTATGTCGGCATCCAGCTCTACGACCCCGCCAAGCTCGGCGGCATCCGCGCGAATGTCCTCGACGAGCACCCTCTCCGCCGGATTTTCCGGAAGGATTAGGCAACGCCTCCATCCTTTTTCTTGAAGCGCGCTGGGCGAAGGGGGATAACACCCCGCGTAATGATTGCGACCACCACGCGCCAGGCGGACTCCCTCACGCCCGGCTTCATCTCGGAAGCCGACGAACTCGTCTCGCACTACCCGGTCTCGAAGCGCAGCGCCTCCCTCCCGCTCCTCCACCTTTGGCAAAACCACTTCGGCTTCATCGACGACTCCGGCGTGGAATGGATCGCCGCCCGCCTCGACCTCACGCCCGTCAACATCCTCGAGCTCGTCACCTTCTACCCCTGGTTCCGCCGCGAGCAGGCGGGCAAGACCATCATCCGCGTCTGCCGCACCCTCGCCTGCGCCCTCGCCGGCGGCTACGAGGTGAAGGAAAAATTCTGCCAGGCCGTCGGCCTCGACCCCCATTGCGAACACCACGGCTACGGCCACGCCCCGCCCACCACCGCGGACGGGAATTTCAGCGTCGAATTCGTCGAGTGCCTCGCCAGCTGTGGCTCCGCACCCGTCGCCCTCATCAACGACGACCTCGTCGAAAACATCTCCCCCGGCGATGTGCAATCCATCGTGGACTCCTACAAATAACATGGTCTCGCTCCTTCCCACTCCGCACCCCAAGGAACGCCGGTTGATTTTTGCCAACATCTCGAAACCCGGCTACGCGCCCGATATCGAGAACTACCTCGCCCACGGCGGCTACGAAGCCCTCAAAAAAGCCCTCGGGATGAAACCCGCCGAGATCATCGACGCCGTGAAGGCCTCGAACCTCCGCGGCCGCGGCGGCGCCGCCTTCCCCACCGGCGTCAAATGGGGCTTCATCCGCCACGACGACGGCAAGCCCCACTACATCGTCGTCAACGGCGACGAATCCGAGCCCGGCACTTTCAAGGACCGCTACATCCTCCACCAGGACCCCCACCAGCTCATCGAAGGCCTCGCCATCTCCGCCTTCGCCACGAATGTCCACCTCGCCTACATCTACATCCGGTGCGAGTTCCCGAAAGCCGCGAAAATCGTCTGGGAAGCCATCAAGGAGGCCAAAGCCCGCGGCTACCTCGGTAAAAACATCCTCGGCTCCGGCTTCGACCTCGACATCTTCGTCCACCAGGGAGCCGGCGCCTACATTTGCGGCGAGGAAACCAGCCTCATCGAATCCCTCGAAGGCAAGCGCCCCTACCCCCGCATCAAGCCCCCCTATTTCCCCGCCGTCCTCGGCCTCTACATGAAGCCGACCATCGTGAACAACGTCGAGACCCTCTGCCATGTGAAGCACATCATTTCCATGGGCCCGGAGGAGTTCGCAAAAATGGGCAGCCCCGGCGACGGCGGCACCCGCACCATGTGCGTGAGCGGCGATGTGAGGCGCCCAGGCTTCTACGAAATCCCCTGCGGCGGCGTCACCCTCGGCGAACTCATCCACGATGTCTGCGGCGGCATGAAGCCCGGCCGCCAGTTGAAGGCCGTCATCCCCGGCGGCAGCTCCGCCAAGGTCCTCCGCGCCGGCGAGGTTTTCAAAATGAAAACCAAGGGCCCCGACGGCCAGATGGCCGAAAAGGATGTCCCCCTCCTCGACCTCGTCATGGACGCCTCCAGCCTCATGGCAGCCGGCAGCATGATCGGCAGCGCCGGCGTCATGGTCATGGACGACTCCCGCGACATGGTTTGGGCGCTCAACAACCTCAACCAATTTTACGCCCACGAGAGCTGCGGCCAATGCACCCCCTGCCGCGAAGGCAGCCTCTGGATGTCGAAGGTCACCACCCGCATCCTCGACGAGGGCGCCCGCCCGGACGACGCGAAAAACCTCAAAGGCATCGCCGACAACATCGCCGGCCGCACCGTCTGCGCCTTCGGCGAAGCCTGCTCCTGGCCCACCCAAAGCTTCCTCGCCAAGTTCCCCGACGAATTCGAAAAACGGGTCAAATAGCCGCAACGGCGCTCCGCGCCTGGAGCTTGGGACGAGACAGAGCCCGTCCCTACATGTGGCGACGGGCGGCACCTCTCGAAACCTTGGAGGGACGACCTCCGTGTCGTCCCACTTTCAGCGGCGCAGCCGCCCCCATCAAAAAAACCTTCGCGGCTCGGCGGCGGTTCGACTATTCGCGCCGCGCACATAAACTCGGGCGATCAAAACCAATTTCCAAAAAAACCTTGGCGAGGGCGAATGGCATGCGCGGCGTGCATCGCACGAAGCGCGCGTGGAACCTTGGATCGCACCCCGCCTCGCCCGCATGTCGCGGCAGGAGAGCCACCCGGTCGAGGATTTCCTGTTCACCTACTACCCCCACCGCCCGGCACACTTGCGGCGTTGGCACCCGGGATTCGGCACCACCCTCGAAGGCCCCTCGGCGCGGGAATACCTCGCCTTCCGCGGCTACACCGAGACGCCTGCAGGGATTGCCGTAGCAGCTCCCCCACCCGCCCGGCGGGAATTCCTCGAATGGCTCCGCGCAATGCTCGCGGCCACTGCGGCACGCCCCCCTTTCTTCGGCTGCCACGGGCTCCACGAATGGGCGATGGTTTACCGCACAGATTGGGTTCGGCATACGGGCCACCCATTGCGCCTGGAGCCGGAGGAGATCGCAAAAGCCGTCGAATCCCTCCCCGTGCGCTGCTCGCATTACGACGCCTACCGTTTTTTCACTCCCCCAGCCCGCCCTCTGAACCGCTTGTGCCCGTCACGCGAAACCACGCCCGAGCTCGAACAACCCGGTTGCCTGCACGCGAACATGGACCTCTACAAGTGGTGCTACAAACTCGCGCCCTGGTGCCCGTCCGAACTCACCGCCGATTCGTTCGAACTGGCCCGCGACATCCGCGCCATCGACATGCGCGCAAGCCCCTACGACTTCTCGGCGCTCGGCTACGAGCCCATACGCATCGAAATCCCCGCCGGGCGCTCGGATTACGAACAACACCAGCGCCGCTTCGCCGAACGCGCCGCCCCGCTCCGGCAAAGGCTCATCGGGCTATGCGAAAGCCTGCTCGCGGAAATCCCTGCGGAATAAAAAGGGAAGGTTGGACAGGAGGGCGCCAGGTCAGTTTTTCTTCAAGCCAGCCGCCGCCGGGGCGTCTGCCAGCAGCGTGGCATTGGCTTGCGAAACAGGTCCCGCCGGAATCCCGGGGTCGCCCGCGAGCAGGCGCGGCACCATTGGCGCCTTCTCCGCACCCGTCACCACCCAGAGGATGTGGCGTGCGCGGTTGAGGACCGGGTAGGTCAGCGTCATGCGGCGGCGGTTTTGGTAAAGGCCCGTGAGCGCCACCTCGGCGTTGTGGACACCCAAAACCGGATCGCCCGGAATCAACGAGGCTGTGTGCCCGTCGGGTCCGAGCCCCAGGTGCGCGAGATCAAGGACGGGAGGGTCGCCGCAAATCGAATTCAGGAGTTTCGTGTATTCGCTGCAAGCCGCCTGCGGGTCGGCCGCCTCGACGGGCATGGCGTGGATTTGCCCCGGCGGAATCGGTGCATGGGAAAGCAGGCTCTCGCGCAGGTGCGTGAGGTTGCGGTCCGGGTCGCCGGCGGGGGCGATGCGTTCATCCACTTGCACGACATGCACGGAAGCCCACGGGACCTCCTCGTTCGCGAGCGCGCGGAGCATTTGCCAAGGCGTGCGCCCGCCGCTCACCGCCATCACGAACCGCCCCCTCGCCGCAACCGCCTGGCGGGCATCGGCGGCAATGACCTGCGCTGCACGCGCCGCAACTTCGTCGGCGCTGGATAGGATTTCCGTTTTCATGGCGGAACTATCCCCGCCCCCCAGCGCCGATGGCGAGGCAAAAGGTCAGGCGGCCGTGAGCGCGAACCGCTCGGAGCCGAGCAGGCCGGACTTCTCGAGGAAATAATCGTAGCCGCCGGGGTAGGATGCCACTTGGCCGCCGTTGATGTGCAGGACGCGGTTCGCGAGATTCCGGATGAAATGCACATCGTGGGAAATGAACACGAGCGTGCCCTCGTAGGCTTCCAGGGCGAGCACCAGCGATTCGACGGTGACGATGTCGAGGTGCGTGGTGGGTTCGTCCATGAGCAGGAGGTTCGGCGGGTTCACGAGGAATTTCACGAGGTTGAGCCGTGTTTTTTCGCCCCCGCTGAGCACGGCGGTTTTCTTGTGGATGTCGTCACGCTTGAAAAGGAACGAGCCGAGGATGCTGCGCGCCTCGTCCTCGCGGAGCGTGCCGTTCGAGCCGAGGATTTCGTCGAGCAGGGAATTCGCGGGGTCGAGCGTGGCGGCGCGGTGCTGGCTGAAGTAGCCGATCTTCGAATTGCTGCCGTAGGTGCATTTGCCCTTCTGGAACTCAACGGCGCCGGCGAGGATTTTCAAAAGCGTGGACTTGCCCGCGCCGTTGGGGCCGACGAGTGCGACCCGCTCGCCGCGTTCGATGAGCAGGTCGAGCCCGCGGTAGACGGCCGTGTTGCCGTAGGACATGTCGACCCCTTCGAGCAGGGCCGCCCGCTGGCCGCCGCGTTCGGGCTGCGGGATGCGGAACCGGAATGGTTTTTTCGGCGGCTCGGGGCGCTCGATTTTTTCCATCCGCTCGATTTGCTTCAGCTTGCTCTGGGCCTGGGCGGCTTTCGAGGAGACCGAACGGAAGCGGTCTGCGAACTCCTGCAGCGCGGTGATTTCCTTTTGCTGGTTTTTCCAGGCGGCGAGCTGGGTTTCGTAGTTGCGCTCGCGCTGTTCGATGGCGGCGGAGTAGTTGCCGGCGTAGCGGACGAGCTTGCGGTTCGAGATTTCGTAAACGCCGTCGATGAGCGCGTCCATGAACTCAAGGTCGTGCGAGATGAGCAGCAGCGCGCTGGGGCAATTTTTCAGGTATTGCTGGAGCCAAAGCAGCGAAAGCAGGTCGAGGTGGTTCGTCGGCTCGTCGAGGAGGAGGAGGTCGGGCTCCATCACCAGCAACCGCGCGAGGTGCGCCCGCATCACCCAGCCGCCGCTGAGTTCCTTCGCGGGGCGGTTCCAATCGGATTCGCGGTAGCCGAGCCCGGTCAGCATTTTTTTTGCCCGCGCCTCGACATGCGGGTTGCTCAACGCCTCGTGCTTCGCGTGCGCCTCGAGGTAGGCGGCGCTGGAGACATCGCCCGCGGCCTCGCAGGCGGCGAGTTGTTTTTCGAGCGACTCGAGTTCGCCTGCGCGCCCGGTGGCGATGTCGAGCGCCGACTCGGCACCCACCGCCTCCGCCTCCTGCGGCAGGTAGCCCAGGGTGGTCCACTCGTCGCGCTGGACCGTCCCGCCATCCGGCTCGTCGCGTTTCAGGATAAGGGAGAAGAGCGTGGATTTTCCCGCGCCGTTGGGGCCGGTGAGCGCAATGCGCTCGCCGTAGTTCACCTGAAGGTCGGCGGATTCGAAAAGAAGCCGGCCGCCATGGGATTTCTTGAGGTCGCGGATCGTGAGCACGGCCGCGCAATACACCAGCCTTCCGCCCCGAAATCAACAGGCGTCGATCGGGAAATGCGTCGCGATTTTTTACTTCGTGGCGTCTTTGAGCAAAATCTCCGCAGCTTGGCTCACATCCTTGTCGCCGCGGCCGCTGAGGTTGGCAATGAGGATTGCGTCCTTCGGCATGCCGGGCGCCACTTTGATGATGTGGGCCACCGCGTGGGCGGTTTCCAGCGCGGGGATGATCCCTTCCACCTCGGCCAGCAGGCGGAAGGCGGCGAGGGCTTCGGAGTCGGTGGCGAAATCGTATTCGATGCGGCCGCGGTCGCGGTAGTAGCTGTGCTCGGGGCCCACGGCGGCGTAGTCCAGGCCGGCGGAAACGGAGTGGGTCAACTCGATCTGCCCGTCGGCATCGGCGAGGAGCCAGGTTTTCGTCCCCTGCAAAACGCCGAGCTTCCCGCCTTGGAACCTTGCGGCGTGGCGGCCGCGGACGATTCCATCGCCGCCCGCTTCGACGCCGGTCATTTTCACCGATTCGTCGCCGAGGAACGGGTAGAAGAAACCAATCGCATTGCTGCCGCCGCCCACGCAGGCGACGAGGCGGTCGGGCAGGCGTTCCTCGCGCTGCAGGATTTGGCGGCGGGTCTCGTCGCCGATCACGCGGTGGAAATCGCGGACGATCATCGGATACGGGTGCGAGCCGAGGGCGCTGCCGAGGATGTAGTGGGTGCTGCGCACATTCGTGACCCAATCGCGCATGGCTTCGTTGATGGCTTCCTTGAGCGTGGCCTGGCCGGCGGTGACGCCGACAACCTTGGCGCCGAGGAACCGCATGCGGGCGACATTGAGCGCCTGCCGCTCCATGTCCACGGCCCCCATGTAAATCACGCACTCGAACCCGAAGCGGGCGGCGGCGGTGGCGGTGGCCACCCCGTGCTGGCCGGCGCCGGTCTCCGCGATGATGCGGGTTTTCCCCATCCGCCGCGCGAGCAGGATCTGGCCGATGGCGTTGTTGATTTTGTGGGCGCCGGTGTGGAGCAGGTCCTCGCGCTTGAGGTAGATTTTCGCGCCGCCGAGTTTTTCGGTGAGCCTCTCGGCGAGGTAGAGCGAGGTCGGGCGGCCGCAGAAATCGCCGAGCAGCGCGGCGAGTTCCTTCCGGAATGCAGGGTCCTTGCGGGCGGCGCGGTATTCGCGCTCGAGGTCCTGCAACGCGGTCATGAGCGTCTCGGGCACGAACATCCCGCCATAGGGGCCAAAATGCCCGTTGGCGTCGGGAAGCTGGGCCTGGGGCTCTTCGGTCATGGGACCAATATCAAAGGCGCGCCCACGGAAATCAACGGGCGGCCCGGGTGCGCGCAGGCGGGCGCTGGGCGAGTCGGCGGCCCGTGGTCTGCAGCGCGAGCGAAACCATCAGGAGCTGGTTTTTGTAAACCTTGTCCCAATCGGAAACGAAGCCTTCAACGCGCGTGGTCCAATTCTGGTCGCCAATCGCGCCGGGGACATTGAACCGCTCGGCGAGGCCGAAGAGGTCGGTGATCTGGTGGACGGCGAGCCAGGAGTTCGACTCGAAGAGCCCGCGGATGAAGGCCTCGTGGACCTCGGCGGTGAATTCCTGCGGGACGGAGAGTTCGCGCGCGCCGCAGAAATCCAGGATCTCGCGCATTTCCTTGAGCGCTTTCGCGCGGGTGCCGGGGTTTTGGGATTCCTGGAACCAATCCTCCCAGAATTTGCGGATGGGCGGGTGGTCGTGCGTGGCGAATGTGGCGAGGCTCAGGCGCTGGTATCCGGAACCGGGCGTCATCGCGCCGGTTTCTTCGCGCTCCCACATCGGAATCTTGAAGCCGGGGATGTCGAGGGACTCGAGCGTGGGCCGCACATAAGGCGACATTTCCCCGAGGTCCTCGGCGATGAGTCGGTGGGGCCCGGTTTCCTCGAGCAGGACGCGGAAGAGCATGTCGCCCTGGCGGCGGTTGTGTTCGCGGTTCTCGGGCGTGCTGTCGTCGCACTCGGCGAAACCCGGCAGTCGCCCGCCGGTGAGCGCCTTCGCCTGATCGGGCGAGAGGTAGGTGAAGCGCGCGTTCTGGTCCGGCCGCCACGGGAAATTCCAAATGCGGAAAAAACCGAGCGCGTGGTCGACGCGCAGGAGGTGGAAAACCGAACGCGAGGCCTGCAGCCTGCGCCGCCACCAGCGGAAATTGTCGCGGGACATCGCCTGCCAATTGTAGAGCGGGAAGCCCCAGTTTTGACCCCAGTTCTCGGTGAAGGGGTCGGACTTGAAAACCTTCTCCGGCGGGGCGCCGCTCGAGCGGGTCTTGTCGAAAATCCCGGGCTCGGCCCACACATCGGCGCTGTAGATACTCACGCCGACCGGGATGTCGCCCATGAGCGCGATGCCGAGTTTGTCGAAGGCGGCGCGGACCGCCCGCCATTGGGAGATGGCGACCCATTGGACATAGCCGAAAAACGCCTCCTCCTCCTCGAGGCGGGCGCGCTGCCTTTTGTCGAGCGATTCCTTCCACTCGCGTGCGGATGCGGCGGAGCGGTGCTCCTCGGGCCAGTTGTCCACCACCTCGTCCCCGCCGTTCCAAACGGAGAGGGCGCGGAAAAGGGCATAGTCGGCGATCCACTCCTGCTCCTCGGAAAGGAATTTTTCGAAATCCCTCACGCGGCCGCGGGCAGTCTTCGATTCGCGCAGGTTTTGGAAGCCCGTGCGCAGGGCCTCGCGTTTCATCGCCTTCACGGCGGCGTAGCGCACGGGGCCGTCTTTGAGCGAGGCCGCATTGTGTTTTTTCGTGATCGCCGCGAACTCCGCATCGTCGATGTCGGGCAGCCATTCGGGCCGTATGGAAAGCGTGACCGGCTCGTAGGCGATCGAGCTGAGGATATTGTAGGGGCTGTGGTCCGCACCGGTCTCGTTCACGGGGAGGATTTGGATCAACCCGAAGCCTTTTTTCGCAGCCCAGGCGGCGAGTTCCACGAGGGACTCGGTGTCGCCGATGCCAATGTCGTTTTTGCCGCGGATGGCGCTGACGGGCGTCAGGATTCCGGCGATTTTGTTGTCGGGGGAGAGGAACTCGTGGGCGGTTTTCATGGGAAATTCGGGGAGTAGATACGCTCCGCCGACCGCGATTCCAAGCACGGAGTGCCTCAGGAGCCGCCGGAAGCCATCGCCTCCAACGCCTCGCGCGTGATGACATGGCGCGCCCCGCAGCGCGGGCAAACCACCGTCACCGACGGGTCACCCAGGAAAAGGCCGTCCCCCTGGCTCCGGAAGACCGGCAGCATGAACTCGAGCATGCGTGCGTGGTTGCAGCCGCATTGGAAATTGAAGGACCGCTTTTCGAGCAGCGAGAGGTCCACATCGCGGTCAAGGCGGCGGATCGCCTCGTCGTCGAGCCCCGCGAGCCACCCGAGGTCGCAATCGGGTTGCGCGGAGACCATCACGAAATCCTCCTCGCCGTGGCAGAAGAGGCGGACCGGCCGTTGCTCGCTGCGCTCGTAGAAATACTCCACGGCGCGGAAAAACGGCACCGGCTCGAAATCCACCACGCTCCGCCTCGCCGGTCGGGGTGGCTCGATCACATCGGCGTAGAAGACCCCCTTGGCGATTTGCTCGGGGGCCTCGTTCGGCACATGCGCCACCACGGTGCCGCTGTTGTTGTCGCCGGCGGCAAAGACATTGATCCGGGGGTCCGGGAATTTCACCGTCCAGGCGCAGGACTCCTTCCAAGGCCTCCCGGCGCAATGCAGCGTGATCGCGGCCAGCGCGTCCTTCGCCACATCGGCCGCCGCGCCGTCCACCTGCAGCCCGTGGTCCATGCAATGCAGATACCAGGCCGCAAACAGCTCCGAGAAATCCCCGCGGGCGACGAGCGCGTTCTTTCCGCGCGCAAAATAGGTCCTCACCTCGATGTCCGGTTCTTCGTCCATGGAATCGACCGCCGCTTCGGCGCGCCGTGCTTAATCGAGCGCCTTGAGGAGCAGTGTGGCGTTGTGCCCGCCGAACCCGAAGGAATTGCTCATCACGCAGCGCAGTTGCGCCTGGCGCGCCGTGTTCGGCACGCAATCGAGGTCGCACTCGGGGTCCGGGTTGTCGAGGTTGATGGTGGGCGGAATGGTGCCGGTCTGGAGCGCCATGGCACTGGCGGCGAGTTCCACGCCGCCGGCCGCCCCGAGCAGGTGCCCGGTGGTGGACTTCGTGGCGCTCACGGCGACCTTTTTAGCATGGTCGCCGAGGGCGAGCTTGATCGCCTTGGTTTCGCAAATGTCGCCGAGGCCGGTCGAAGTGGCGTGGGCGTTGATGTAGCCGATGTCGGTTGCGTTGACCTTGCCGTGGCGCATGGCGATCGTCATTGCGCGCGCCGCCCCCTCGCCTTCGGGCATCGGGGCCGTCATGTGGTAGGCATCGGCCGTGCAGCCATAGCCGGCGAGTTCGCAATAAATCCGCGCCCCGCGCTGGCGGGCGTGTTCGTATTCCTCGAGCACCACGATCCCGGCGCCCTCGCTCATTACAAAGCCGTCGCGGTCCTTGTCGAACGGGCGGCAGGCCTTGGTGGGGTCGTCATTGCGGCAGCTCAGCGCCTTCATCGAGGCGAAACCGGCAATGCCCAGCGGCGTGATGGTCGCCTCCGCCCCGCCGGCGATGAACGCATCCGCATCGCCGAATTTGATAATGCGCCAAGCCTCTCCAATCGAATTGTTCGCCGTGGCGCAGGCGGTGACGATGCACATGTTCGGCCCGCGCAGGTCGTATTCCATCGAAACCATGCCGCTCGCCATATTCGAAATCATCATCGCAATGGTGAACGGCGAAACGCGCGATGGCCCGCGGTCCGCCAACCGGTGCGCCTCCTCCTCCATGCTGTAGAGCCCGCCAATGCCGCTGCCGATCATCACGCCGAAACGGGTGCGGTCCACTTTGTCGAGGTCGACCCCTGAATCCTCGAGCGCCATCTTCGTCCCGGCCATCGCGAATTGCGTGAAGCGGTCCGTGCGCTTGGCGGTCTTGGGATTCTTGAAATACTTCGCAGCCTCGAAGCCGGTCACCTCCCCCGCGATCTTGCAGTCGAAATTCGTGGAATCGAACGCCTCGAACTTCCGGATCCCGCTCCGCCCGTGCACCACCGAATCCCAGAACGATGCCAAATCGTTCCCGACGGGGCTGATGACTCCGATTCCGGTGACTACAACTCTTCGTTCGCTCATGTGGAAAAAGTGGTGGATTTTTGGGGCACGGACTCCCCGCGCGCTCCGCTCCCTTGTGCGGATGAGGCCTCGCCTTGGCAATGATAAAATTCCAGCCCCGAGTGCGGAAAAGGCGATTCCGTGCGGTGCTTGATTGGAGGCGCAAGCACATAAACCTCCGTCTGGAAAAACGCTCTGTTACTATAGAACCTAGAACCTGCCTGCGTGCGCTAACGACGTGACCTTACCAAATCCTCGCTGCGGAGATTGATTTGCTGGGTAACGCCGGCGGGTTGATCGATGGAGGATGACCACCCCTTGCGGGTCATGTGGCCCTCGATGAGCTGCATCGCTTGTTGTTTGTCCATGGGTTCCTGCCCTTCGGCGAGAGTGAGGCGTTCACAGCGGTCGCGGAATTCGACACGAACTTTTCCGACCTCCAAAAGCTTCATGAAAATGCCGACAAGAAACGCATTCATCGACCCAAGCAGAAGAACGTAGTCATCGATTTTCGCAGCTAGAGTCGTCTCTTGGATTCCATCGACCGGTTGGCCATCTGTGATGTTAAACTTTTGAAGGCGCAACTTGGTGGTCATTGCGGTTGGGCGCGCCTTGGGCATAAGGGATGCAGCCGTGAGTTTTTGGTTTCGCAATTTGGATGAAGCGGAGGCCTCGGCTGCGCGAGGAACTGCGGGCTTGGGAGAAATTCCGCGTCGATGAAGCCTGATGTGGCGAGAAATCCGGTCCACAAGCGTGGACTCATCAAACGGCTTCACGATGTAGTCCTGAATTCCGAATTTGAGCAGACGCAGAACATTTTCCCTGACGGTCTCGGAGGTGATCACCAGCACCGAGACCTCTCGTGTGCGGGAGTCATTTCGCAACTTCTCGAGAACTTCATACCCGTTGAGACCCGGCATCTTCACATCCAAGAGGACCAGTTCCGGGTTTTCGTTGAGCGCGAAATGAAATCCCATCATGCCGTCCTCCGCGTGAACCAAACGCACGTCGTAGGGCTCCAAAGAGCGGGAAACGAGGCTGTGAACCAGAGGACTATCGTCCACGCAAAGAATCGTCGGGGAGATCATGGAGAGGGACATAAAACCTCCCGCGTGCCCTAATTGCGGTCAAGGAGGAAGTGGGTTGGCTGGGACTCGAACCCAGAACCAACGCCTTAAAAGGGTATTGTTCCCTCGTAAAAATTTGACAAAGTGCCAATAAAGTGCCAATAAACTCATTTCAGTGCCAATTGGAGCCTAACGATGAGCAGAAAAAACAAGACCAACGAAACGGCATCATGGCCCTTCATTCGATGGATTGAATCGCGCCAAAGATGGATGGTTGATGCGCGAACTTCCAGAGGAGGACAGAGGACATTTCATGAGACGAAAGCGCTTGCCGAAATAGAAGCTTCTACAGCCAGGACAAATCGAATCAATGAAGGGAACTCGGCATTCGATACACGCGAACTTTCCAAATACGGATGGACAGTCCAGAAAGCTATCCGCTTTGCGATTGAGCATCTCAAGGCTCAGGAAAACGGAATAAAAATTTCCGATGCAATCAAAGCCCTCCTTGCACAGAAAAAGGCAGAAGGCACTTCAGATGTTTATAGAAAAGACCTGAAGAATAGGCTCACGAGGTTGTCTGATGCGATGCCAGACAGGGGGATTTCTTCCATTACAACCGAGGATCTCGACGGTTTTCTGAACGATCTTGTTGTTGCACCCGGAACCAAAAACACATTTCGCCGGGATATCAGGACTCTTTGGAGTTTTGCGGAAAAGCGGAATTGGGCACACGCGCGTGTCGCTAGGGCAACCGGCAAGGCACGCGTAGCTCAATCTGACCCTGAAATTTTAACGCCTGACCAAGCCATGAATCTTTTATCGTGCAGTTCGGATGACGTTCGAGCGTTCCATGCACTGGGACTTTTTGCGGGCCTGCGGGTTTCTGAAATTCACCGGCTTGACTGGAGTGACATCGACTTGAATGGCGGTTGGATCACCGTTGCAGCAGCAAAGTCTAAAACGCGTAGCCGCCGCCTTGTTCCTGTTCTGGCCGCGCTCAAGGCGTGGCTTAAGCCAGTTGCCAAAGCATCTGGACCAATCATCGGGGAGGATTTCAGGAAAAGACAGGAAGCCGCCCGTAACAAGGCCGGCTTCACACCGGAGATCGAAGGAACAGGTTTGAGAAAAAGAAAACTCATTCCGTGGCCGGCAAACGGGCTGAGACACTCTTTTGTTAGTTATCGGCTCGCTGAAACATGCGATGCCGCTAAAACCGCTCTCGAGTCCGGTCACTCGCAAGATGTTCTGCACGCCCACTACAAGGAACTGGTCCGGCCTGACGCTGCGAAGAAGTTTTTTTCGCTTCGCCCTTAAGGCTCATGACGGCCAGCCTAACGCCATGAAAGTCTCCCCCACCCTGTCGCAATCAGCAGTTTTCCTTTCCGCCGCACTCGCATGGGCGCCATTCCTCCATGCGAAAGACAAGGATACAGCCACCAAGAAGCAAGCAGCGCCACTCGTCATTCCGCTCACCGGCTCTGGACAATCCACCACAACCAAGCTCGGCAACTCCTACATCACCCGCTCCCCCGGCGGCCAATCGTTCACCACAAGCCAGCTTGGCTCCTCGCTCGTCACCCGCGACTCGAAGGGCAACACATGGACGACCAGCAAGGTCGGCAACAGCTTTGTCACTCGCGGCCCGGGTGGTCAGCAGCAGACGACAACGAAGCTCGGCAATTCCTTCGTCACCCGCGACAGCAAGACCGGCGCCACGCTCACCACCTCCCCGCTCGGCAACTCCCTCCAGACACGCGGCAACTCTGGTGCCTCCTGGTCCACCGCGCCTCTCGGTTCCTCGCTCGTCACCCGAGGCAATTCCAATGCCGCGAAGAAAGACGACGGCAAGGCGACGAGGGTGATTGTGATTCCGGGAGCGAGGTAGGCTTACTCAAGCGCCAGTCAGCGTTTCCGAGAAAACCTCCACCAACTCGGCGAGCGCGGGCCTTGTCGCCACATTCCGCCCGCTCCACACAAGGCAGAGCGTGAACTTCTCGGGCAGTGCGAGTGCATGGTATTTGCGGCGGTCGATAAATGGCAGTGCGAGGTCGGGCAGGACGGCAGCGGCGGTTCCCGATTCCAGAACCTTGGCAGCGTGCAGGTAGGATGTGCAGGCAACTGACACGTGCAATTCGCGCCCCCTCTTGGCCGCGATCCGTGCAAGGGCCTCGCGCATCCGTCCGCCGATCGGCAGCGCGGCCGGGAACGATTCCAATGCCCTTGCCAACTCCCTCGGCGGTTTTGGCGAGAGCGCCTTCGGGACCAGAAATGTGTGCCCGACCTTGCGAAGCACCTTGCTTTTGAGACCGGGCAAGAGGGCATCCTGCCGGATGAACGCAATGTCATAGGTTCCCTCCCGGGTAGCCGTGGCCATCTCGCGGGTCTGCTCATGGTGGATTTCGATCCTCACATTCGGCATGCGGGTGCGGACTTTCTCGATTGCGGGCAGGACGAGCCAAAATCCGACGCTGTTCGAGGCAACGATCCTCGCCGTCCACTCGGATCCCTGGCAGCGCGAGAGAAAATCGTTCAATCCGGTGAAGTGGCTCCTGCCGATTGCAGCCAATTCGCGCCCGGCCGCCGTCAGTTCGAGTCCCCTGCCCTTCCGCCACACGAGTTCCACACCGAAGTATTCCGAGAGATCACGGATTTGCCGGCTGATAAGCGATTGCCTGATCGCGTCGCCCTTGGCCGCCTTTGCGATCGATCCCTCGTCTGCGAACTGGCAGAAGTTCGCCAGACGGTCGAGCGAAAGCCCGGTTCGCGAGAGGAGCTTTTGATACATGACTCTTTGATCATACCATATGAAATCTCCACGGATAGTCGTTTTCCGCAGCCCTGCATACCTTGCCCCCGTGAAAACGACAAAACCCAACACCACCGGAAAAAGAATCGGACTCATTGCGGCCAGCCCCGCCGAGTTCCTCATCCACCAGCGGCTCGGCAAAACCCTCTTCGCCGGGAGGGGACGCGCCGCATTCATCCTGCCCGGCATCGACCGCGCCTACCTGATCCCTTCAACCATGCAGTCTGTGGCTTTCCAAGCCGACCAGATCACCGCCGAGAACCAGGGCGTGGAAATCGCGGGATTTGCGATCTACGCGATTACAAAGCCCGAAAAGGCGATTGCGGCGATCGACTTCACCAACCCCGAACTCGCACTCGACACGATCGCCAGCCACCTCCGGCAGGTGGTCGAATCGGCCATCCGCAGCGAGCTTGCCAACCTCAGCCTCGACGACGCCCTGCGCAAACGCGGCGCGATCATCCAGCGCATGAAGGCCGAACTCGCCGATGTGGCTGAACGGCTCGGGCTCGAAATCGCCACGGTCGAGATCAAGACGGTCACGATCATGTCTGACGAACTCTTCCTGAACATGCAGGCACCCTACCGCAACAATATCCGCCTCCAGAGCGAACGCAGCCGACTCGAAACCGATGAGATCATCGCCAAGGAGAACGCCGCGATGAAGGAACGGGATGCCAAACGCAAGGCCGAGTTTCAAGCCGCCGAGGCCGCGCGCCAAACCGGGCTCAAGAAAAACGAGGTTGCCCAGGACGCCGACATCGAACGCCTGCGCGCCGAAAGCAAGACCGAGACGGAACTCGCCAAGCTCAACGCCACGGTCGCCTTGCGGGAAGGCGCCGCAGAACGCCAGCGCCGGATCGCCCGCGCCGATGCCGAAATCCTCGAAATCGAGAGGACGCTCGAGGCCGAACGCTTCGGCAACGAACGCCAGCGCCACCTCAATGCCGCCGAGGCCGCCAAAATCGCCGATGCCACAGAACGCCTCGCGATCGAAACCGCCAACACGGCCAACCCCCTGCGCCTGATTGCGGCAAACCTCCCCGCGATCGCCAAAAACCTGAACCTCGGCACAATCAACCTCGGCGACCCGGTTCTCGCCAGGCTCCTTGAGGGCTTGGCGGAACGGATCGCCCAGCCAAACCCCGGAGACCAGAAATGAACACCCAAGCCTACGACCTCATCGGAGACATCCACGGCCACGCAGACGAACTCCACGCCATGCTTGCCAAACTCGGCTACGAAAAGACCGGATGCACGCACGCCCACCCCGCCGGACGCAAAGTCGTCTTCCTCGGCGACTACGTCGACCGTGGGCCGAAGATCCGCGAAGTGCTCGAAACCGTGCGGGCCATGGTCGATGGCGGCAACGCCCTTGCGATCCTCGGCAACCACGAGGTCAACGCCATGCGCTACCACACACCCGGCCCGGATGGCCTTCCCCTGCGCCCGCACGAAGACACCAAAACCGCCCAGCACCAAGCCACCCTCAACCAGATCGACACCGCCGGAATCCGCCAGTGGATCGACTGGTTGGCCAAACTTCCCCTTACCCTCGATCTCGGTCCGCTCCGGGCCGTCCACGCGGCTTGGAGCGACCGCGCCGCGAGCGAACTCGCCCAAGCCGGCCCCCTCGAAGGCCACACGCTCATCAAATACAGCATGCCATGCACGCGGGGCTACGACACGATCTCATGGCTCGTGAACGGCCCGGAGGCAAAGCTGCCGCGAGGCATCAAGCACCGCACCGCCGACGGCACACTCCGCCGCGATGTGCGGCTCAAGTGGTGGAAAAATTTGCGCGGCCTCACCGCACGGGAAGCCGGGTTCCCCGAGACCGCCGACATTCCGGATGCGCCGTTGACCGGCGTGCCCGAGATCGACTACCCCGCCGAGGCACCCATCACCTTCTTCGGCCACTACGCGGTCGAAGAGGACCGCCCCGCCCCCGTCACCCCGCGGCTGGCCTGCCTCGACTACGGCCTCGGAAAAGGCGGCTTCCTCTGCGCCTACCGCTGGGACGGCGAAACCGAACTCGATCCGCACAAGTTCGAAACCATCAAACAGGGGGCCAAATGAACACCCAAACAAGATTCCGGTTTACCGGCGAGACCCCCGGGCGTATGGGCGCATTCATGGTGCCCCAGACCCTTCATCCGCCATTCCACAATACCCACCGCTGGGGCGGCATGCCGGTCGTCCGTGTCGAGTTCCCCTCACTCGACGATGCCATCTCGAATCTCCCGAGGTTTTCCACGGCCTCCTTGGAATCGATGGGCTTCGAGGCATCCCCGCACAGGAAATTGGTTGTTGCTGATCCACAAAAGGGCGACCGACCAAACCTCATCGCCATGGTTTCCCCGACCTACCACCTCGTCCAGCACCACGAAATCCTTGAGGCAGCCAAAGCATTCCTAAAGCAAATCGAGTGCACGCCCTCGGGTCCCGTGGGATTTGAAATGACACGCAACGGCGAGCGCATCCTCGCCTCCATAGACCTCGGCGACTCCCACCTTTGCAAACCGGACGGCCATCCGCTCTCCCTGCGCCTGCATTGCACCAACACTGTGGACGGCAGCGGCTCCATGTGTGCCAACCTCGGCTGGTTCCGCCTGGTTTGCAGCAATGGCATGCGGCGCCTCGAAAGCAAAATCCGCTCCACACTTCGCCACTCCCTTGCTTCTAACCCGAATCTGGTTTTCGAACCCCTTGCGGAGCACTACCGCGAACTCTCGAAGGAATATGAGAAGTTCGAGACCTGGGGCATCACGCGAATCGACCTCGAGAGCGTGCGCACATGGGTCGATGGCAGCATTGCGGAAGCCTGGGGCAAACTCGCCGCCGCCCGCCTCTGGAGCATCGCCACCACGGGCCGCGATGCCGTGTTCGCGCCACCATTTGCCGCCCTGCCGCCCACCCGCCGCAAGGTGAAGCGCACCATCGAAGTCCCCG
>JAGWWS010000056.1 GCA_018970255.1 Verrucomicrobiota bacterium
GCGATGCCGATGGCGGTGTCGTTGCCCATGACCTGGATGGCGACCATGGTGAGGGCTTCGGACTGGGTGGGGTTCACCTTGCCGGGCATGATGGAGGAGCCGGGCTCGTTCTCGGGGATGGTGAGTTCGCCGAGTCCGCAGCGGGGCCCGCTGGCGAGCCAACGGATGTCGTTGGCGATTTTCATGAGGGCGCAGGCGAGGGATTTCACGGCGCCGCTGGCGATGACGAATTCGTTGTGGCCGGAGAGGGCGGCGAATTTGTTGGGCGCGGAGGCGAAGGGGAGGCCGGTGAGCTTCGCGATGTGGGCGGCGGCGCGGTCGCCGAATTCGGGGTGGGCGTTGAGGCCGGTGCCGACGGCGGTGCCGCCGATGGCGAGCTGGTGGAGGCCGCCGAGCGAGAATTCGATGTCGCGGAGCGCCTGGCCGAGGAGGGCGACATAGCCGGAAAACTCCTGTCCGAGCGTGAGCGGGGTGGCGTCCTGGAGGTGGGTGCGGCCGATTTTCACGATGTCGGCGAACGAGCGGGCTTTCGCATCGAGGGTATCGCGGAGTTTTTCCACGGCGGGGATGAGGGCGTGGACGACAACGCTGGCGGAGGCGATGGACATCGCGGTGGGGAAGGTGTCGTTCGACGATTGCGACATGTTCACATCGTCGTTCGGGTGGACGGGTTTTTTGGAACCCATGGCGCCGCCGGCGAGTTCGATGGCGCGGTTCGAGATGACCTCGTTGGCGTTCATGTTGCTCTGGGTGCCGGAGCCGGTCTGCCAGATGCGCAGCGGGAAGTGGGCGTCGAGCTTGCCGGCGATGACTTCGTCGGCGGCGCGGACGATGAGGCCGCACTTTTCGGCGGGGAGTTTGCCGAGGTCGGCGTTGGCGAGGGCGCAGGCTTTTTTCAGGGTGCCGAGGGCGCGGACCATTTCGGGCGGGAGGGTGTCCTCGCCGATGTCGAAGTGGATGAGCGAACGGGCGGTCTGCGCGCCCCAATAGGCGGAGTGCGGAACGGGGATTTCGCCCATGGAGTCGGACTCTAGGCGGTGGGTGGCGGGGTCGTGGGGCGAAGTCGAGGTCATAAGAGTTTTAAGAATTAAGTTTTAAGTTTTCAGGGGCGGCGCTTGGGGCGGGGGTGGCATGCTGGAACACGCTGGTCCGGCGCTGACGGGCAGCGCCCTCCTGGTGGGACCGGGCGAGTATTTGAACTTATAGGTGCTGAATGAGGTCGGGTTTTTCGAAGCGGACTTTCGGGAGTGTGGCGTATTTGTCGGATTCGGCGCGGTAGCCTGCGGCGCAGGCGACGACGGTGTGGAAGCCTTTCGCGGGCAGGCCGAGGATTTCGTCGTATTTCGCGGGGTCGAGGCCCTCGAGCGGGCAGGTGTCTATGCCGAGGAGCGCGGCGGATGCCATGAAGTTCCCGAGCGCGATGTAGAGCTGGCGGGCGGCCCACTCGCGGACCCAAGCCTGGCGCGGGCCGGCGATGACATCGGAGACCATCATGTCGCGGTAGAAGGCGAGGGATTCCAGCGTGACGCCGCGGACGGATGCGATGCGGGCGAGGTATTTTTCCATGTAGGGGACATCGACCTTGTCCGGCACGGCGAAGACGACGAGGTGGGAGGCGTCGGTGATTTGGGGCTGGTTCCAGGAGTGGGGGCGGAGTTCGGCGCGGAGGGCGGGGTCGTCGACGACGAAGAATTGCCAGGGCTGGAGGCCGTAGGAGGAGGGCGAAAGGACGAGGGAATCCTCGAGGGCCTGCCACGCGGCAGGTGCGATTTTTTTCGCGGGGTCGAATTGCTTGGTGGCATAGCGCCAGTTTTGCGCCGCGAGGAGTTGGTCGGTGGTGATTGGGTTCATGCGGGCCCGATGGGAATGCCCTGGGGGGCTGGGATCAAGGAATTTCCCGTCAGTAGAAACCCATGACGCGGGGCTCGCGGGCGAATTCGCGCATGGCGGGCTCGTTCATGAGGTATTTGAAGAGGTCGGGGGGGATTTTCGGTTCGGTCTCGCGGAGGATGGCGGCGGCCTGGCCAAAATCGCCGAGGCGCATGGCGACATAGGCGTCGGCGAAGTCCTCGACGGTGCTGTGGCCGGGCTTCAGGTAGCCTGGGAGGCGCTCCTTGGTGGTGTCGCGGAGCTTGTCGAGGACGAGCGTGGCGAGGAGTTCGGTGGTGGGGCGGTCGAGCTTCGAGGGGCGGATGTTCAGGAGGGCGGAGAAGACGGGGTCGTTGTTTTCGCCGGCGGCGGATTGGGAATCGATGCTGGAGGCGTCGAGCCCGCGGCGCATGCCCTCGCTGAGGCCGGACTCGTAGAAAAACCCGCCGACGAGCCAGCTGGCCGCGGCGAAGGCGGCTGCAACGGCGCCGGCTACGAGGAGGATGTTTCGGCGGCGTTTCGAGGGGTCTTCGAAGAAAACCTGGATGGGTTGGTTCGGCACCCTCGGGTCTGCGATAGGCTCTGGGAGCGGGTTTGCGGGTTGTTCGCCGGCGGGGTCGGTGGAGCGGCGGCGGCGTTTCCGCACGCGCAGGGCTTTCTCGGGGTCGATGGCGTGGAGCGCGCCCGGTTCGGCGTCTGTGGAATTCTGGCGGGTTTTTGCGGGCATCGGGTGGGGCTTGGTATCAAGCGGGTGCGCCGGGGGCAAGCGGGGTGGTTTTTTTTTCGGAAGCGGGGAGCGAACCTTCGCGCACATAGTGGGCGTGGGCGGCGGCAAGGGCTTCGTCGAGGGATTGCGTGCAGTCCCAGCCGGTGGCGGCGCGGAAGGAGGAGGAATCGACAACCCAGCGGTCCGGCCAGATTTCGCGGGCGCGGTCGCGCGTGAGGCTGGGTGCGGCTTTGCGGAGGGATGGGACCGAATCGACGACCAGCGACATGGCTTTCACCAGCGCGAGCGGGACGGGAAGCGTGGCGCCGCGGGTCCGGGCGGCCTTGGCGGCGGAGGCGATGAGTTCGGTATCGGTGATGGTTTTTTTTGCCGCGATGTAAAACGGGCGGCCGGCGGGGGCGTTCCACGATGCGCGGATGGCTTCGACGGTGTCTTGGACCGAGAGGAAGCTGAATTGTTTTTTTCGGAGACCCGGTTTCGTGCGGAGGAGGCCAGACGCCATTTTGAAAAGCGGCAGCGTGGCGGAATCGCGGGGCCCGAGGATCATCGGCGGCCGGAGGATTGCGATACGACGCTCGGGGAATTTTTTGATGAGCGCGCGCTCGAGTTCGAGTTTCGATTCTCCATACCAGGTCAAAGGGGCGTCGGCGTGGGATTCCGAGCGGGCGGTGATGCCGTGGGGCGTGGGACCGCCGGCGGATTGCGAGGAAATGACCGTGATGCGGCAGGAGTCGGGCAGGGCCTCGATGCACTGGAGCGTCCAGTCGATGTTCGTGCGGAAATATTCCTCGCGATTTCGCGCGAAGAGGACCCCTGCGGAGAGGACGGCACGGGTCGGGCGGATTCCATTCCAAGCGGCCGGGTCGGCCGGCAGGGCTTCGACGGCTGCCGGGTCAACTCCCTCGGATTCCAGTTGGGAGCGGAGTTTAGCTGCATCGCGGACGGGCGCGAGCAGGCGCATGCCCGAGGGGATTTCGCGGAGGACGAGGTTGCGGCCGACGAACCCCGTGGCGCCGGTGACGAGAAGGGATTCCATCAAGCGCCGCGCGCCGGGTCAGGGCGTGGGGCTGGGAGTTGGTTCGGCGGCACCCGCAGCGCCGGCGGCACCGGCGTTTTGATCCTGCCTTTGCTGGCGCTGGATGCGGTATTTTTCCACGATGGCGCGTGCGTCGGCATCGTCCTCGGCCAACTCAATGAGGTCGGTGAGCATCTCGGTGTAGCGGCCCTGGACCTGCTGGGATTGCTGCACGAGGGCTTCACGCTGCTGGATGAGGTCGTTGAAGCGCTTCTCGGACTCGGTGAGCGAGGCGATTTGGCGGTCGAGGTTGTCGGACTGCCACTTCATCGAGCGCGCGGCCTGGCCGAGGTTGCTGATTTGCGCAAAGATGAAGACGCTGAATGCAAGAGCGAGCAGGGTGATCGGAAGGTTGATATCGGAGAGCAGCGCCTTGGAGGCGGGGACCGTCGATTCTGTTTTGTTGAGGTATTCGTCCATGGTCAGTCTTTTCTGGGTTGGGTGGCGGGCTGTTCGGAGCGGGCCTCGATGCCGTATTTCTTCAGAAGATCCGCAATGTCCTGGTTTTTGTTCTCAAGCTGCAGGGCGGCGAGGTCGCGGATCATCGCGGGGCCGACTTGGTTGGCGAGCTGGGCGCCGGAGTCGATTTGCTGCTGTTGCCCCTGGAGCTGCTGCTGCTGGTTTTGGATGGTCAGCTGCCGGGCTTGGATGTCGTCCTGTTGTTTTTGGAGGCCGCGCTGGTGGCTTTGGTTGCTCCAGTTCCCAACGAGGAACCAAAGGCTGAGCAACAACGCGAGCCCGCAGCTGGCAATGGAGGCGAGTGAGAATTGCATGGTTTTTGAAGAGGTCATCAGAGACGGGCCGGTTCGTTTGGTCAAGGGGCAAAAGCTCTTGATGGGGCGCTTGCGGGATCGATAGGGTCGCCGAATGCGTATCCTCGTCACCGGCGGCGCGGGCTTCATCGGCTCGCATGCCTGCGCCCAGCTGTTGCGGCAGGGCCATGCCGTGGCCGCCGTCGACGACTTCAACGATTTCTACGACCCCGCCATCAAGCGCGCCAACCTCCGCGCCCTGCCCGATGTGGAGGTATTGGAAGGCGACATCCGCGATGCGGGGTTCGTGGAAAAAACCGTCGGTGCCGGAAAGTTCGATGCGATCATCCATGCGGCGGCGAGGGCCGGCGTGCGCCCGTCGCTCAAAGACCCCCAGCTCTACATCGACACAAATATCACCGGCACGCAGAACCTCCTCGCGGCCGCCCACCGCGCGGGAATCGGGCGCTTTGTGTTTGCGTCGAGTTCGTCCGTTTACGGATTGGCAAAAAAAACCCCCTTCACCGAGGACATGCCTCTGCCCCAGACACTTAGCCCCTACGCCGCCACGAAGATCGCCGGCGAGCACCTTTGCGGGAACTACGCTCACCTTTACGGGATGCGCGTGGTTTGTCTCAGGCTTTTCACCGTTTACGGACCCGGCCAACGCCCGGACCTGGCGATCCACAAATTCACACGCGCCATCGACCGGGGCGAATCCATCCCCCAATTCGGCGACGGCTCCACCCGGCGCGACTACACCTACATCGACGACATCGTGCAGGGCGTGGCCGGCGCGCTGCGCTACGAAGGGCCGGCCTTCGACATCTTCAACCTCGGCGAAAACCAGACCACCACGCTCTCGGAGTTGATCGCCGAAATCGAACGCGCGCTCGGCAAAAAGGCCGCCATCGAGCGCCTGCCCGAGCAGCAGGGCGACATGCCGCTCACCGCCGCCGACATCACGAAAGCCCGCAAGCTCCTCGGCTACAATCCCCGCACCCAAATCCGCGAAGGCATCCCGAAATTCGTGGAATGGTATCTCTCGAACCGATGAGCGGCGCCGCCGAACTCGCCGCCGAACTCATCCGCACGCCCAGCGTGAACCCCGATGGAGGCGACCCGGGCACCGAACACACCGGCGAGGCCCGCTGCGCTGAACTCGTCGCCGGTTTCCTCGAAGATTGCGGGGCCGAAGTTTCGCTGCGCGAAGTCCTGCCCGGCCGGCCGAATGCCGTGGGATTTTTCCCAAACAAAACCCCCGGTGCGCCTCGGATCCTTTTCGCGCCGCATTTGGACACCGTCAGCGTGGCGGGCATGACGATCGCGCCGTTCTCGGGCGAAATCCGCGATGGGCGCCTTTGGGGCCGCGGCGCCTCGGACACGAAGGGCCCTGCCGCAGCGATGCTCTGGGCCTTGCGGGAAGCGAAGGGATTCCTCGCGGACCTTCCCTACGAAATTTGGTTCGCGGGCCTCGTCGGCGAGGAGGCCGGCCAACACGGCGCCAAGGCACTCGCCGCCCAGGAACGCTTCGATTTCGTCCTCGCCGGGGAACCGACCTCGCTAGAAACCGTCCACGCGCACAAAGGCTCCTGCTGGCTCAAGCTCGAAACCCGCGGCCGCGCCGTCCACGCCTCGCGCCCGGCCGACGGCGAGAATGCCATCTATAAAATGTGCAGCGCCATCGACTGCCTGCTCCGCGAAGTGTTGCCGGAATTGGAAAAAACACGCGACCCCGTCCTTGGCTCCCCCACCCTAAGCGTCGGCACCGTCCACGGCGGCTCGAAGGTCAACATCGTCCCCGATTCCTGCGAGGCCCATGTGGACATCCGCACCGTCCCCGGCAGCCGGCCCGAAGCCGCCATCGACCTCCTCCGCGCCCGCGTGCCCGGGATTTCCATCGAGTCGAAAAAATCCGAACCCCTTTTCACGGACCCCTCCCATCCGCTCATCCGCAAGCTCGCGGAACTCGGCGCACCCCCGGCCACGGCGCCGTGGTTTTGCGATGCCGCCGTCTTCGCCTCGCACGGGATTCCATCGGTGGCCATCGGCCCCGGCTCCATCGCGCAGGCCCACACGGCCGACGAATCCATCGCCCTGGCCGACCTCGAAGCCGGTGCCGCATTTTTCCTCCGTTTCCTCGAATCCCTCGCCTCCCGCGGGTCTTGATATCGGGCGGGGCGCGTGGAAGATTCGCGCCCATCAGCAAGGAATATTACAGTTGGGAAAAGCCCGAAGGCGGCCATGGCGGGCCGTTCTACACGCGCAAAATCGTCTGGGTCCCGCTGCTCTCGCTCGCGGTGCTCGGTTTCAGCGCCTGGGTGGCCTTCGGCGTGCTCACCTCGCGCTTCCAGGAGCGCGCCGGGGAATTCGACCTCGAGCAGGTCACCAAGATGGAATCGGCCTCCATCATCTACGACCGCAAGGGCCGGGAATTCGGGAAGCTTTTCATCCAAAACCGCCAGCCCGTCCCGTGGGAAAGGCTCCCCGAGTCCCTCGTCAAAGCCGTCGTTGCCGCCGAGGACAACCGCTTCTACGACCACAACGGCGTCGACTACATGGGCATCGCCCGCGCCGCCCTCACGAACTACAAGCGCGGCAAAATCGCCCAGGGCGCCAGCACCGTCACCCAGCAGCTCGCCCGGAATTCCTTTGAACTCCGCGAGCGCACCTACGAGCGCAAGCTCATCGAAATGTATCTCGCCTGGCGCATCGAGCGGCACTTTTCGAAAAAGGAAATCATGCAGGCCTACCTGAACCGCGTTTACTTCGGCAGCGG
>JAGWWS010000024.1 GCA_018970255.1 Verrucomicrobiota bacterium
CGCCTCATCGAGGAAAACCGCCGCCGCGGCCCGGCCGACCCCGAGTTCGAACTCCTCGACACCGGCGCCTTCGACAAAGGGGTCAGTCCCGCGTTTTGTCGCATTTCGGGAGTGCTCACAGTGCAGAAATTTTCACTGGCAAGCGAAACAACCGCCCCGCCGCCACCCCCTGTGGTCAACTTCGACAATTTCGGTATGAATAAACGCCATGCCCGCCTACCGCATCGGCATTGACCTCGGCACCACGAACTCGGCACTCGCGTTCGTCCCATCCGCTTCGGCTGATGGCATCCCAAAAGTTCTCCCCATCCCGCAGCCCGAGACCGCGCATTCGTCCATCGCCGCGGAAATGTTACCCTCGTTCCTCCTCCTCCCGCCTGCAAACGAGGGTCCAGACTGGGTTGTCGGCCGCTTTGCCCGCCAGCGTTCGGCCGAAGTCCCCGGCCGCGTGGTGCAATCCGCCAAGTCCTGGCTCGTCCACCACGCCGCCGACCGCACGACGAAATTCCTGCCCTTCGGTTCCAGCGACATCCCCGCCGGCTCGCGCATCAGCCCGGTCGATGCCCTCGCCAAAATTCTCGCCACCCTCGCCGCCGCATGGGACTCCGCACACCCCGATGCCCCGCTCGCAGGGCAGGACATCGCCATCACCGTCCCGGCCTCGTTCGACCCCGCCGCGCAGGAACTCACCCTCCGCGCCACACGCGAAGCGGGCTTCCCGCCCTCCACGATCCTCATCGAGGAACCCCAGGCCGCCTTCTACGCCTGGCTCGAATCGTCCAGCGAAACAACCGCCGCCCTCGCCCCGGGAAAAACGAGCCACATTCTCGTTATCGACATCGGCGGCGGAACGACCGACCTCAGCCTCTTCTCGGCGGAATGGAAACCCGACAGCCCGCTCCCGCACCTGCAGCGTATGGCGGTCAGCGACCACATCCTCCTCGGCGGCGACAACCTCGACCTCGCCCTCGCCCACCACCTCGAGGAAAAGCTCGCACCCGGCTCCCAACTCCACCCAACCACTTTCGCCCAACTCGCCGCCCGCGCCCGCGAACTCAAGGAAGCCGCCCTCTCCCCGCCGGCAGGGGAGGAAAAAACCTGGCCGGTTGCCGTGGCGAAGCCCGGTGCCTCGCTCCTCGCGGGCACGCTCCAAACCGAAATCGCATCGTCCACCGTCCGCTCGCTCCTGCTGGATGGATTCTTCCCGGATGTCCAAGCGGGCGAGCAGCCCCTCCGCGCCGCGCCGGGCCTGCGCGAGATGGGGCTGCCGTATGCGAAGGATGCCGCCATCACCCGCCACATCTCGGATTTCCTGCGGAACCGCCCGCCCGTGGATTTCATCCTGTTCAACGGCGGCGTCACAAAATCCCCCGCCATCCGCGCCCGCCTCGCCGACAACATCGCCCGCTGGCAGCCCGGCCATCCCGCAAAAATCCTCGAAAACACCGATCCCGACCTTGCCGTTGCGCGCGGGGCGGCACGCTTCCTTTGGCTGCGGGCATCGGGCGGCCCGGCCTGCATCGAAGCCGGCGCGTCCCACGCCTACTACATTGCAGCCGGGGAAAATTCCGCCGTTTGCGTGCTCCCGCAAAACGCCGCCGCCGAGCAGCCCCAAACCGCTTCGCCACCGAACCTCCGCGCCACCGTGGGGCAACCGGTCTCGTTCCGCCTTTTCCGCAACGCCCGCCGCCCGTCCGACCAAACCGGCGCCATCGTTCCCACCGGCGGCGAGGGGTTTTTCGAAATCCCGGCCGTCGAAACCATCCTCGCCCCGCCCGCAGGCAAGCGGCCGCCGCGGAACCCCTCCATCCGCGTGGAAATCCAAACCACGCTTCGCTCGACCGGCCTCCTCCGCATCGAACTCCTCGCCGCCGACCCCGCACTGGACTGGAAAACCGCCTGGCCGCTGGATTTCCAGCTCCGCGCCGCAGCCACCGGCGAAAAAAAATCCGCCGACACCTCCGACACCGTCTCCCAAGCCGCGCGCCAACTCGCCCTCCTCTTCGATCCCGGCCGCAAGTCCCGCCAAAGACTCACCGCGAACACCTTTTTCACGGTCGGCGAAAAAGCCCTCGGCACGCAGAAGTCCGCATGGACCGCAGGAATCGTCCGCCGCATTTTCGATGAAATCCTCCCCCTGGCCGAAAGCCGCCGACTCTCGCCCGACCACGAGGAGACCTGGCTCCACGCGGCCGGTTGGCTGTTGCGCCCCGGTTGCGGGATGACCGGCGACCCCGAACGCGCCGCAGCCCTCGCGGAAATCCTCTCCCAGCCGCTCATCCACAGTTCGGGCGCCGTCAAAATCCAACGCTGGATTTGCGCCCGAAGGATTGCCGCCGGCCTCGACCCCCAAACCGCCCTTGGAATCTGGTCGGCCGCCGGGGCTGATTGGAAGACGGGCTCCAACCCATCCGCCGAAACCGCCCTGCTCGCAGGCGCCCTCGAATTCCTCCCGGCCGAACTCCGCGCCGCCACCGCATCGCGCCTGGCCGAAGCCATCCTCCGCCAGCCCTCGAACCCTGCGTATTGGAAAGGGCTCGGCCGCCTGCTCTCGCGGGTGCTTTTCCACGCAGGCGCCGAGCAAATCCTCCCGCCCGCCTGCGCCGAATCCGCATGGGCCCAACTCTCCGAATGCGACCCCGGCCCCTCCATCCGCCCCGAGGCCGCCGCCTGCTGGCTGCGCGCCGCCCGCCTCACCGGCCTGCGCGCCGCGGACCTGCCAAAACACACGCGCCAGCAAATCGACTCCCTCCTGAAAGGTTGGGAAATCCCCGAGCCCCGCCGCCGCTCCCTGCACGAAACCGTCCCCCCCGCCGCCGCAGACCAAACCGGCCTCCTCGGCGAATCCCCTCCCCCCGGTCTCAGCTTCGATTAGGAAACAAGAGCTTTGGCGGCCTGCAGGGCCTCCGCAATTTTCGAAGCGTCCTTGCCACCGCCGCGAGCCATGTCGGGTTTTCCACCGCCTTTGCCGCCGACAACCGGCGCAACCGCTTGGATGATTTTCCCAGCTTGGATTTTTGAAACAAAAGACGGCGACACAGATGCCCCGAGCGAAACGGCTCCATTTGCAGCACCCGCCAAAACAACCACTCCGTCGAAGTCCCCCTTTAGAGCTTCCAGCACCGCTTGGATGGAATCCCCATCGACCGCGCCGAGGTTCGCAGAGACAAAAGGAACCCCATTCACATTTTCCGCACCGCCGAGCAACTCCTTCGCCCGTCCTGCCGCCTCGCGCGCCCGGGCGGCTTTCAGCGTTTTTTCCAATTCCTTCTCGCGGGCCAGCAAGGCCTCGAGCTTCCGTTCGATTTCCGCCTCCGGCGAATTGAGCATTCCAGCCAAACCCTTCAACCTCGCGGCGTCTCGTGCCGCAGCCTGATAAGCTTCTAAACCCGCAACCGCCTCGATGCGCCGGACGCCAGCTGCAATCGCAGATTCGCCAAGAATCCGGAACAAACCAATCTCGCCGGTCGAACGCACATGCGTGCCGGCACAAAGTTCCATCGAATAGCCGTCGAGCGCGCCGGAATGCCCCCCGATTTGGACCACGCGCACCGTTTCGCCGTATTTGTCCCCGAAGAATTGCATGATGTCGCCGCGCCCCTTCACATCGGCATACGGGACTTCGGTCCAGCCGACGGGGTCGTTCAAAACAATCCGCTCGTTCACCAGCGCCTCGATGGCGGAAACCTGCTCGGGCGTGAGCGCCGCGCTGTTAAAGTCGAAAGTCAATTTCTCGGGCGCCACGGAGGAACCCTTCTGCGTCGCTTCCTTCGAGACCACTTCATGTAGCGCCCAATGCAAAAGATGGGTCACCGAATGGTGCCGTTGGATAGCCCCGCGACGGGCGGCATCGACCACCACCTCGACTTCGCACCCCACAATCGGTGCATCGGCCGAGTCCAGGAAATGCAAAACCGTGTTCCCGGTCTTCCGCGTATCCGCCACGCGCCACGAATGCCCGCCGCATCGGATTTCACCAGTGTCCCCGACCTGCCCGCCCATTTCGGCATAGCAAGCCGTCGCATCCAAAACCACCGCCGTGCGCCCCTTGATGCCGACGACATCAACCACCTTGGCATTCGACGAGAGCCGGTCGTATCCCGAGAAAACCGTCGCCGCACCGCCGCCGACCTCCGACAACTCGATGACCTCCTTCTTCTGCGCTGCCCGCGCCCGCGCCCTCTGCGCTTCCATCAACTTCTCGAACCCCGCCGAGTCCACGCGGATTCCGCGCTCCCTCGCCATCAACTCGGTCAGGTCGAGAGGGAACCCCTGCTCGTCGTAGAGCTTGAAAGCCACCGCGCCGGAGATGTCGCCCTTCGCCGCCTCTTCGTTGAACATCGCGATGCCCTTGTCGAGCGTGCGGTTGAACGACTCCTCCTCGGTTTTCAAAACCTGCTCGATGTGTTTCTGCCTCGCCCGAAGCTCGGGAAAAACATCCCCCATCGTGCGCGCGAGCACCTCGGCGAGTTTGTGGAAGAACGGCTCCCGGAATCCCAGCGAACGCCCATACCTCACCGCCCGCCGCAGGATTCGGCGCAGCACATAATTCCTGTCGGTGTTGCCGGGCTGGATGCCGTCAGCGACCGCGAAGGAAAGCGTCCGCACATGGTCTGCGATAACGCGAAACGCCACATCATTCCGCTCCTGCTCGGTGTCGCCGGTCGACCCCGCATTCGGCAGCGTGGAGCCATAGGCCTTGCCGCTGAGTTTTTCCAACGCATCGAAGATCGGGCGGAAAACATCGGTCTCGTAGTTCGAGATGCGCGCGTTCGCGAAGTCGGTAAGGTTTTTCGTCCCCTGGATGATCGAAGCCACGCGCTCGAATCCCATCCCGGTATCCACATGCCGGGCGGGCAGTGGCGAGAAGCTCCCGTCCGCATTCGCGTTGAATTGGATAAACACCAGATTCCAAATCTCCATGCAGCGCGCATCTCCGGAATTCACCAACGCCCCACGGGTGTCGCCGGCAGGCGTCAGGTCCACATGCAGCTCGGAACACGGACCGCAAGGCCCCGTCTCGCCCATCATCCAAAAATTGTCCTTCTTGTTGCCATTGACGATGTGCACCGCGGGGTCGAGACCCGCCGCCCGGAACTTCTCCGCCCAGAAACCCCAAGCCTCCTCGTCGCGCTCCGCAGGGTCGCCGGGCGCAGGATTGTAAATCGTGGCATAGAGCCGCTGCGGCGGGAATTTCCACCGCCCGACCACCAGTTCCCACGCCCAATCAATCGCCTCTTTTTTGAAATAGTCGCCGAACGACCAGTTCCCGAGCATTTCGAAAAAGGTGTGGTGGTAGGTGTCGAGCCCCACATCCTCGAGGTCGTTGTGCTTGCCTCCGGCGCGGATGCACTTCTGGGTATCCGCCGCGCGCCGGTCGCTGCCGGGAATCGCGCCCGCCCACTTGGAAACATCCGCCGCCTTTTGCCCGAGGAAAATCGGCACGAACTGGTTCATCCCGGCATTCGTGAAAAGCAGGTTCGGCGAATCGGGCATGAGGCTCGACGAAGGCACGACCGTGTGGGCTTTCTCGCGGAAAAAATCGAGGAACGACTGGCGGATTTGGGCTGAGGTCATGGCTGGAAAAATGTGGCGGAAGGAAAAACGAGTGCGCGCGGCTTGGCAATGGCGATCACTCGGCGGGGAGGCGGTTTAAAAAGGATCCCGGGACGAACGCGATCTCGGGTGCGCCCCCGATGTGGACCGGCAGGGTGCCATCGGGTTGCGTCGCGCCGATGGCCAGGGAAAGGACAGGGTGCTCGCCAGCGAGGGCTTCGGGGGTGTTTTCGGAAAGGACGGAAAGGAATTCCAGGCGGGATACCGGCGGGTCGAGCGATGCGGCGGCGAGACCGGCAGGGGTGGCGGCTGCATAGCGCGAGGCCTTCGTTTCGGAGAGGCTTTTGAAAAACCCTTCCATTGCGCCACTCCAGCTTCCCTCGACGCGACAGATGTCGGTTTTGATGCCGCCATCGTGCCAGCGGATGAGGTCAACGAGGTCGGGGTTTAGTCGGGCGAGCGAGCGGTCGCGGAGTCTGTCGAGCTGGATTGCTGCGGCTTCGGCGAGCGCGGGGGGGGCGGTGCCGCTGATGTTGCGGGGTTGCAGCCGCACGGGCACGAAGCCATCGGAGGCGGGCTTGCCGATGGAAATGGTTGCCGGGGTTTCACTATCCCCGCCGAAAATCCGGATTTCGGAAGTCTGCTCGAACGGATCGCCGGAACGGTCGCCCCCGTTGCTGGGTGTGTCGAAAGAGGCGAGGCGCAGGTCGGCCAACTTTTTCAGCAGGTCGGCCACGGCTTCGTTGTCGGCAGGCGCATTGAGAGGCTTGGTGATGCGCCAGCCCCGCCCGTTGTTTTCAAGTTCCAGCGCAGTGGTCCCTTGCCGAATTTCGATGCGGCGAACACCCTCCGGGTCATTGGGCGCAAGGCGCCGGTCGCGGAAGTTGTCTGGCGGGAGCATCGCAAACCTCAGTAACCCGTCACTAACCAAATAAACCGTGTCGGAACCTTGGAATGACGCATAAACCCGCGAAGGATCCGCGGCGGTTTTTCCAAAAAACAACCTGTTCGGGCGGTCATTGTTGAAATCGAACATCACCCCGCTCTTCAAAACGCCATAAGCCGCCCGGCTCTTCTCGTCCGACAATTCCTCCCCATCGATGCGGTCGAAAACCATCGTCTCCGCTGCCGCGCGAAAAATAGCCCTCACCGCTTCCGGCGAGGCATCGTCCTCCACCGCTCCTGCAAAAACCCACTTGTCGCCCCGTTTCACGAGCACGACCGAGCGCTCGCCATTCTGAAGCCGGATTTCGCTGATTTTCTCCTCGTCCGGATCAAACATCTGCGAGCCGGGTTGCAGCTTCCACTCCGGCGAAGTCCGGAATTGCTCGGTCGTCAGCACCAGCACCACCGCCACTGTGGCAGCGAGCAGAAGCAAAAGAGTCGCCGCGCGGTTCATTTCCGCCGCTTCAACCAAACCAGAAAACCGAAGAGCGCCGCACCCGCTGGAACCGCCACCATCACCACCAGCGCCAACTGCGAAAGCTGCTCCTGCGTCAGATTGAGTGAAAACCGGGAAACCGATTTCGGCATCACCCCGGTCACCGCCCCGCGGTCGATGAGCGAATTCACGCAACCAATCAGAAAGTCCAACCCCTGCCGGCTCAGGGAGGCATTCATCGCGAATTGCGCCGTTCCAACAACAATCAACCGCGAAGACTGGATATCCAGACGGTCATCCTCCACGCCACCGCGGTCCGCCGCAGCGGCGATAATGATAGGCTGACCATTGTCGATGCCGTCCTGGTAAGCCACGCCGTCGGGCTGGTTCGGCGCGTATTCGGTCTCGCCCCAAAACTCCTCCGCCGCCTGAACGAGCGGGCGAACCAGAATCTTCTCCGCCTCCGCCAGCTTGGCATCCACGCCAAGCGATTGCGTGGCGCCCGGAAACAAAATGTTCATCTGGTCGAGACGCCGAACCACCTCGGTGTTTGTCAGAACCTGCCCTGTCACATCGCGCAAAATCCCGGTCGCAAAAGGAAGTTCGATCAACCTCAGCACCCGATCATTCTTTGGCAAAATTCCAGAGGATGCCGCCAATCCCCGCAACCTGGGTGTGTCGCTGTTCGGATCGAGCAAAAGCAGCATCCGCCCGCCCTGCCGCAGCCAAGCTGCCAGCACAGCCGCCTCGCGCTCGTCCAAATCCGTCCTCGCCGCCGCTACCACAATCGCGGAGGCATCGTCCGGAACCGTATCCCGCGCGGCAAGCGACAGCCCCTCCACATCCGCATTCTGCCGCTCGATGAAGTCGACAAAGTTCGACAACTCCCCGCGCGCCGATGCCTCGCCATGTCCCTCCAAAAAATAAACCTTCTCGCGCTCGGGCTTCAGCAAACCAATCAGCGCCGCCGTGAGCGCCTGCTCGCCCCGAAAGGCTTCCAGGACCGGCGCCCCGCCATTCGCCACCGGCGACATGTCGAACTCGCCCATCTCCGCGATTTCAAGCAACCGGTGCCGACCGTCGAACTCGATGATCAAGAGATTGTCAAAAGCCGCGAGGTTGTATTTCGCCTTCAAATCCTGCATCCGCGTCGGATTCCTCACCGGGTCGACATACTCAACCCGCACGCCCTCGCGCTTGAAAAACACGACCTCGTTCAGCAGCCCCCGCAAGTCGCCCAGAATCGCCGCCACCGGCGAGGCGAATGTCGGCGAAGCCACCACAATCAGCTCCACCGGTTTCTTGAACTCCCGCAAAACAGCCTTCGTCTGACCGGCGAGCGCGAACCTCTGCGACCTCGAAAAATCCCGACGCTCGTAGTGGAAAAACCCGAGGTAATTGACCATCGCGTAAATCGCTAGGACGGACAGCACCTGCAGCCCGATTCCGATCCGGATTTCTGCGCGCGGCGGCTTCACGCTTTCCATCGGCGGTGTTGGAAGACATGGAACAGCGCAAAAAGCACCGCCAGTGTGGACGAGAGATAAAACACCACGGGGCGCGTGTCGAAAATGCCCCGCGAAAAATCCATCATGTGTTCAATCGGCGAAAAATAGTAGGTCGCCTCCCGCAGGAAACTCCCCGTTGCGGGCAAAAGAAACGACAGCAACCCGATGAAAAACAAAAAGAGGATCGCCGCAAAAGTCATGATTGCCGCAACGATTTGGTTGTCCGTAAGCGCCGAGGCGAGGCAACCGATTGCCAGAAAAAACATCCCCATCAGCACCAGCATCGAATACGCGCCGACATAGCTGCCAACAGCTGTGCCCGGGTCGATCCCGACGATTTGCCGGAACATCACGAAGTAAATCGCACTCGGCGCCCACAGCACCGCGAAGAAAAAGACGCAGCCGGCATACTTCGCCAGCACCACCTGGTAATCCCGAACCGGCGCCGTCATCAGCATTTCGATTGTCCCCGACCTCGCCTCCTCCGCGAAGACCCGCATCGTGATCAACGGAAACGCCAGCGTGAACGGAAACCAAAAATAGACCGTGTTGAAAAACGCCTCGACCATCGTGGTCGTGGAATCGCCTTGGTTCAGAAGCGTGACGCCGGCTTGGAAATTGAATCCCGTCACGAGCAGGAAGAAAAACAGCACCACATAAGCCAGCGGCTGCCGGAAGGCACACGCGACCTCGCGCCCGAATAGAATGAAAAACTTCCTCACCGCCCCTCCTCCCCGCTCGTCACTTCAGCGAAAACCTCTTCGAGAGTCACGGGCGGACGGCTGATCTCCCGCACCCGCCAGCGGTTCTCCATCGCATGATTGTAAAGCGCCTCGCGCGGATCATGGTCGGTCTCCGCCTGCACCTCGAAAACCGTCCAATCCCCGTCCGCCCGAAACTCCACACTCTTCACCCCTCCCAATTCCCTCAGCGTCGCAGCCGCCGCCCGCGCATCGGGAACCACGGCATCGAACAAAATCTTCCCCGCCCGCCCGAGCCGCTGGCGCAGGTTTTGCGGAGTGTCGAGCGCCTCGATCCGACCCTTGTTGATAATGATCACCCGCGAGCAGAGCATCTCGACCTCGGTAAGGATATGCGTCGAAAGGAGGATCGTGTGGTGCCGGCGCAAATTGCGGATCAGGCTCCTCACCACCCGCACCTGGTTCGGATCCAGCCCGATGGTCGGTTCGTCCAAAATCAAAAGCCCCGGCTCGTGCACCATCGCATCCGCCAAGCCCACCCGCTGCCGGTAGCCCTTGGAAAGGTGCGCGATCATTTTCCGCCGCACTTCCACCAACCCGCAAAGCTCCACCACATCCCCGATCCTCTCCGCCAGCCTCCGCCGGGGCACACCTTTCAACGCCGCACGGTAGCGCAGGTATTCCTCCACCCGCATATCCGTGTAGAGCGGCACATTCTCGGGCATGTAGCCGATGTGCTCCCGCGCCCGCAGCGATTGGGAAAAAACATCATAGCCCGCCACCTCGGCGCGCCCGCTCGTTGGCGGCAAAAACCCCGCGAGCATCCGCATCGTCGTGGTCTTGCCCGCCCCGTTCGGCCCCAGGAACCCAACGATCTCGCCCTTGCCCACCTCGAAGTCCACGGAATCCACCGCCGTGACACTCCCGAAGCGCCGCGTGAGCTTTTCAACTTTGACCATCGCGGAAAAAATACCCGCCCGCCCCTCGCCGTGGAAGCAAAAGACCCCTCACCTTCCCCGCCGCGAAAACTTCTCCCTCAAATCCCGCCCCGCCGCATCGACCTCCTCGCGCAGCCGCGCCGCCCCGATGGTCAGGCACCCGAACGCCTCGACTGTCGTCCGCTCGAGCGAATCCTCCGTCGCCACCGTCACCTCGTGCGTCCTCGAATACTTCGCTGCAAGCCGCTCGATCACAGAGTCCGCGCTCTGCCCGCTCGCCGAATAAAACACCGCCACCCCGCCCTCGCCCCCTTCGCTGCTCGCCTTGGCGCCCTTCCCATCGAATACCACCGCCACCGTCCAATCCGAAAAATCCTGCACCCCCGTGAGCATCCTGACCAACTCCCCCCTCGCCGCCGCCGTGTTCCTCCCATGCCGCTCCGCAAGGTCGGCCCATTGGAAAACCATGCTGTGCCCGTCCACCAACAAAATCCGCCCCTTCATCGCGGAGGGCTATTTCGCATCCGGCAGGACCTGCGCACTCACCCGCTCGATCCCGTCCCGCGCGAACCGGCTCGCTGGATATTTCTCCCGCGCTTTCAAATACCACGCAAGCGACGACCCCGACCGCCCGCGCTTCTCCATCTCGCCGGCCTTGTTGACCGCATAAACAAAATCCGAGGCCTGCGTGGTGAGGTCGGCGCGCAGTTGGTTCAGCTTGTTGTCCTCCGGGAATTCCTTGTAGGCGGCCTCCGCGCTTTCCCAAGCCCCCGCCGTATCGCCGCGGGATGCAATCTCCTGGGCCTTCATGATCGCCGCCTCGACTTTCGACATCCGCTCCAGCACACCCTTCAACTCCTCCTGTTTCTCGGGGAACATCGCCGCCGCTGCAATGAAGCGTTCCTTGTCATCGAAAATCCCGCGGTAGTTTTTTTGCCCGAGCAAGGCGTCGAAATCATTGATCGCGCCTTGCTGCACATCGGCCTGTTGAAAAATTGCCGTTCCCATTTCCGAGAGTGCCGGGTTCCTGGGCCAAATCTCCGCCGCAGCCCGAAGTTCAGATTCCATCGCTGCCTTGTCGCCGGAGACTGCCGCATTCCTGGCCTTGGCGAGATGCATCGCACTCATCGTTTTTGCGGTTTCAATTTTTGCGAGCGGCTTGCTCGTATCGAAATCCTTCGCGATTCCCTGGATTTCATCCACCAACTTCTCGGCTCGCGTAAGGTCATTCACCTCGAGGGCGGCCAAAAGTTCATTGCTCTTCTGCGTGAACTCAAGCGCACGCCGCTTGTCCTCACGCGGCAACAAGCGCACGCTCGGCATGTATTCGCCGAGGGCAAAAGTCTCCTGCAACCGCTCAGTCGCGCTTTGCAATTCGCCCTGCTCGAGTAGGAATTTGTAGGCTTCGACGCCCTCGTTCACATCTCGAATCGCCTCGTTGGCGAGGCTGTCGATCTGGCTTAGGGAACTGACCAAACGGCTGATCGTCTGCGCCGCCACCGCCGCGCCGCCCGTGAGGCTTTCCACACCGAAATTTTCGAGCCCCATTTTAACCCCCCGTGCCGAGAACGAACTCCCCGCCGCAGCCGGTGAGACATTGTTGTAAACATTCACATTCGTCCCGTTGCCGCCCGCACCGGCGCCCGCTCCCACATCCTGTGACGGCATGCCCTGCGCCGCAGAGACCCTCGGATCGAACTCCGCGTTGATCTTGGCCTGCCCGGCGTCTTTGTTGACTGGCAACGATTCCACCATCTTCTTGTAAACGTCGATCGAGTTGTCCCCGTCGGTGTAGATCGCGCGGTAGAAGCGGTTGGCGATGATCACGTGTTCGAACCGCCGCGTCGCGAAATACTGCATGATCAAAGCCTGCAGGTGCCCCTTCGTCGTCATCTCCAGCATCGCAATCCGAAGCTTGTTGTTCTCGATGGTCTGGCCCACATCCGCCAGTTGGCGGCGCGCCGTGGCGAGTTTCGCATCACGCTCGATTCTCATATTTTCCTCGCGAACCGCAGAGGCATTGCCATCGCCGCTGCCGAGCCCGAGCGTGTTGAAACGGGCCGCCATCTGGTTGTTCCATTCAGCAGTCTTGCGCTCCTTCTCGAGTGCCACATTTTCGCGCTTGATCCGCTCGATGGTCTGCAAACTCGTCCGCGCCGCGTGGATCGCATCGGACATCGTCCGACAGAGGTTCGCGTCGTCGCGGTAGGCCGAAGCCTTCTTCAACAATCCAAAAGCGGCATCGATATTCTGCTTGTTCGCGCTCCCGGGAGCGAGGAGCTCAAGGATACGATCAATCGTCTGCCGATATGCCACATCCTGCTCGCCCGTGGCAGGTGGCGCATTCAGGTATTTTTCGAACCTCGCCCGAAAAACGCGGTTGTTGTTGATGTTCCAAATTTTCCCGTCATACGAGACAACCTCGCTGCCCGGGTCGAATGCCGGAAGATCCCGCCCGATAAAACCCTCGTTCATCTGTGGCGGTCGCGCCCCGCCCGTCGCAGCCTTCGAATCGCCAATCCCGCCCTGCGCGGACGCGGATAAAATCCCCGCCAACGGCGCCGCCAGCCAAAGTGCAACCCGCGTCATGCCTTGTCGACCCCCCGGGTGCGGAGGATTCCCTTTTCATCCACTTCGACCACCAAAACCAGCTTCTGCTCCTTCTGTATGTTCATTCCGTTGAAATCCGCCGTCACCAGCACCGGAAGAATCCCCCCATCGGTCGCCACGGCAATCAACCGGCCGCCATCCGGCGACCATGCGAGCGATTCCTCAACCGTGCCCGTGATTTTGTAGGTGTTTCCGCGCAGCGTGTTCGAATCCCCCAAATAATCCGCCACCACCAGCTCGGGCAGGGTGCGGTGCGGGTCGGCATTGCCTGCCGAGAACCACCACGCCAAAACCAGCCCAAGAAACACAAGCGCGAGCGCAACAACCATCCCGGGTGCGAACGATGACTTTTTCCTGCGTGCCACGGCTTACCCCTAACTTCCACCCGCACGCCCCGCAAGATTGCGTTGGCGCCCGCCCGCCCCGCCGCTCACACAGGGATTCCCCGCCGCAAAAAACCTCCACGGCAAATCCACGGACTTCGTGATCCCCACCCGCGGACCGCTCACAACTTCAAAATCCCCCACCCCATGCCGGAGTAAAAACCCGCTCCCCTGCGAAAACGCATCGCACCCGTGCACCTCTCCGTCCATACCCAGCGCCCGCGTGAGTTTCCCCGGTCCCGAGCAAAGCGCCTCCAAATCCGCCTTGCCGGTCCGCCGCTTCATTTCCCCGATTCCACGCGTCGGCTGCAGCGCCCTCACCAGCACGAACCCATCCTCCCCGCCGCCCTTCACCAGAAAATTCAGCAGCCAGTGCACCCCGTAGTTCAAATACACATACGCGCTCCCCGCCGGCAGTTCCCCGGCGAATTTCCGCGACGACGGCCGCGCGAAGGTGTGGCACGCCTCGTCGCCCTCCACCGAATACGCCTCGGTCTCCACCACCAACCCGCCGCAACCGTTCCACACCAGCTCGCACCCGAGCAGCCCCCGCGCACACTCCACGGGCGTCCCCGAGAAAAAATCCCGCGCCGCCGCACCCTCCCGCAAATTTTTTTTGAACATTTTCAAAGCTTGGATATCTAACCCCGCCGCCACAGTTTTTTCGAGAAAGGATGGCTCCGTCTCAACCCGAAAAAATCCCATGATCCAAGCACGCAACCTGACAAAACACTTCGGTCCCAAGGTCGCGGTCGACGGCATTTCGTTTACGCTGGAAAAGGGCGAGGTCCTCGGTTTCCTCGGCCCCAACGGCGCGGGCAAGTCCACCACCATGCGAATGGTGACAGGCTTCATCCCGCCCACTTCCGGCGAAATCTCCGTCGGCGGCCACGACATCGCCCGCGAACCCATCGCAGCCCGCCGCCTCCTCGGCTACCTGCCCGAGAACGCCCCGTCCTACAGCGACATGACGGTCACCGGCTTCCTCGGCTTCGCCGCAGAAATGCGCGGCCTCTCGGGCGATTCGAAAAAACGCGCCATCCACCGCGTGGCGGAGATGTGTTTCCTCGGCCCCGTCCTCCAGCAGGGCATCGACACGCTCTCGAAAGGCTACCGCCACCGCATCTGTTTCGCACAGTCGATCATCCACGACCCCGAAATCCTCATCCTCGACGAACCCACCGACGGCCTCGACCCGAACCAAAAGCACGAAGTCCGCTCGCTCATCCGGGACATGGGAAAAAACAAAGCCATCATCTTCTCGACCCACATCCTCGAGGAAGTCGAAGCCGCCTGCTCGCGCGCCATCATCATCGACCGCGGCCGCATCGTGGCCAACGGCACCCCGGCCGAACTCAAGGCCCGCTCGCCCGAGTCCGGCGCCCTCACCATCCACCTCGGCGGCTCGCCGGGCGAAGGCGCCGGGAAAAAACTCCGCGCCCTCGCCGGCGTGGAGCGCATCGCGACCCTTGGTGAAAACCCCCTCCGCGTGCGCCTCTACCCCGCGAAAAACACACCCTCCGCGGACCTCGCCCGCGCCGTCCTGCAAGCCGCCTCCGCCCACGCCTGGCAAATCGAGGACCTCCGCATCGAGGAGGGCCGCCTCGACGATGTCTTCCGCTCCATCACCCTCCCCGACACAACCAAGGAATCCCGGAAATGAACCCGATCCTCGTCATCGCCAAGCGCGAACTCGGCGGCTACTTCGCCTCGCCGGTCGCCTATGTTTTCCTCGTGATCTACCTCCTCCTCGCCGGCTTCTTCACCTTCATGGTCGGCGGTTTTTTCGAGCGGGGCGCCGCCACACTGGATTCGTTCTTCGTCTGGCAGCCCTGGCTCTACCTGTTCCTCGTGCCGGCCGTCGGCATGCGCGTCTGGAGCGAGGAGCGCCGCATGGGAACGCTGGAACTCCTCTTCACCATGCCCGTCTCCCCGTGGCAGGCGATCATCGGGAAATTCCTCGCAGCATGGGCAGTCCTCGCCCTGGCCTTGCTCCTCACCTTCCCGCTGGTTTTCACGGTGAACTACCTCGGCCGCCCGGACAATGGTGTCATCCTCGCCGGCTACCTTGGCAGCCTGCTCATGGCGGGGGCATACCTCGCCATTGCGTGCATGACCTCGGCCGCCACGCGCAACCAGGTCGTGAGCTTCATCCTCTCGGTCGTCGTTTGCCTTTTCCTCATCCTCTGCGGCTGGCCGCCCGTGACGAACCTCCTCGTCCAATGGGCGAACCCCGCCGTGGTCGATGCCGTCGCGTCCTTCAGCGTCATGGCCCATTTCAATTCCATATCCAAGGGCGTGCTCGACTCGCGCGACCTCCTCTATTTCGCGAGCGCGATCGTGTTCTGCCTCTTCGCCACCAGCGTCGTCCTCCGCACCCACCGCGGCTGAGATTTCCCGCCGTATGAAGAAACCACTCCACACCATCCTCTATTCGGGCATCGGCATCGCCGCCGTGCTCGCACTCGTTGTCGCACTGAATTTCCTCGCCGGGATCTTCAAGCAACGCATCGACCTCACCGGGGAAAAAGCCTTCACGCTCTCGCAAGGCACCCGCGAGATCCTCGGCAAACTCGACACACCCGTCAAAATCCGCCTCTACGCGAGCCTCGCCAACCCAGACATGCCGGTCATCCTGAAAAACTATGCGCGGCAGGTCGAAGACCTCCTCTCCGAATACCAGCAAGCCTCGAAAGGCCTCGTCACCATCCAAAAACTCGACCCCGAACCCGATTCCGAAGCCGAGGACTCCGCGCGCCTGGACGGCATCGACGGCGAGCAACTCCCGAATGGCGACCGAATCTTCCTCGGCCTCAGCGTCGCCATGCTGGACCAGAAGCAATCCATCCCCTTCCTCGCGCCGAACCGCGAGCGCCTCCTCGAATACGAAATCACCCGCGCCATCTCCCGCGTCGCCACCCCGAAAAAACCCGTCGTCGGCATCATGACCCCGCTCCCCGTCTCCGGCATGGGCAGCCCGATGATGATGGCCCCGCAATCCTCCCGCCCGTGGATCATCTACAACGAACTCAAGGGCGACTACGATGTCCGCAACATCCCGATGGCCTCCACGGAAATCCCGCAGGACCTCGCCGTGCTCGTCGTCATCCACCCGCAAAACATCTCCGAGCAAGCCCAGTTCGCCATCGACCAATTCCTTCTCAAGGGCGGAAAAATGGTCGCATTCCTCGACCCCGCCAGCCCGCTGCAATCCCCGAACCCCATGATGACCCCGGGCACCATGCCGGGCTCCACGCTCGACAAGCTCCTCCCCGCCTGGGGCCTCAATTTCGACACAAGCAAAGTCGTTGCCGACATGACATACCTCGCCGAGACGCGCGAAGGCCGCCAACCCACCTACCTCGTTCTTTCGGAAAACGCGCTCTCCCCCGAGGATGTCGTCACCGCCGATGCCGGCAACATGGTCCTCATCCTCGGCGGCGCCTTCACCGGCCAGCCCGCAGAGGGCCTTAAGAAAACCGTCCTCGCGAAATCCTCGAAGGAATCCGAACTCATCGATCCCATGATGGCGCAGATGGGCGGCGAAGCGATCGTCCGCAGTTTCAAGCCCTCGGGCATCGAATACGACCTCGCCATCCGCCTCACCGGAAAATTCAAAACCGCGTTCCCGAATGGCAAGCCCGAGCCCGCCACCGCCCAGCCCCAGCCATCCCCCACCCCGGCGGAAAACAAGGACGCCACCGCACTCAAGGAAGCCACCGCCGAGGCAAGCGTGATTCTTTTCGGCGACAGCGATTTCATGCAGGACGCCATCGCCGTGCAGGAATTCCCCGGCCCCTTCGGCCAGCGCCTCGTCATGCCCGCCAACGGCAACCTCGGCGTCGTCCAGGCCGCCATCGAAAACCTCACCGGCGATACCAGCCTCATCTCCATCCGCAGCCGCGCCAGCCGCGACCGCCCGTTCACCGTCGTGCGCGAACTCCAGGCAAAAGCCGAATCCAAATTCCGCGACAAAATCGCCCAACTCGAACAAGGCCTCGCCGAAACCGAGCGGCGCCTCAACGAACTCCAGTCCCGCAAGGAAGGCGCCTCGCAACAATTCATCCTCTCGCCCGAACAACAAAAGGAACTCGAAAACTTCCGCAAAAAGGAAGCCGAGGCCCGCAAGGAACTCAAACTCGTCCGCCGGAACCTCCGCACCGAAATCGACGCGCTTGAGACGCGGCTGAAGTGGCTCAACATCGCCGCCGTCCCCGCCATCGTCGCCCTCTTCGGCACCGGCCTCGCCCTCCACCGCAAAAAACGCTCCGCCGCGAAATAACACCCAATGAACCTCCGCACCGCACTCCTCCTCCTCGCCGCCGCCCTCGTCATCGGCGGCATCGGCCTCCGCTACTACGACCTCGAACAATTCAAAAAGGAAACCGCGCAAGCCGAACGCTTCCTGCCCGAATTCGACCTCAACTCCGTCGCCGAAATCACCGTCAAAACCAACAACTCCACCGCCACCCTCAAAAAAACCGAAACCGGCTGGACCGTCGCCGAACGCGAAAGCTACCCGGCCGACTTCGCCGCCGTGGGCGAAACCGTCCAGCGCCTCTGGGACTTCAAACCCGCCCAGGATGTCATCGCCGGCCCCTCGCAATTCGCCCGCCTCGAAATCGTGGAACCAGATGGAAAAGCCGAAGGCGCCGGCACCCTCATCGACCTCAAGGACAAGGACGGCAAACGCCTCGCCGCCGTCGTCGTCGGCAAACAATCCTTCGGCCAGCCCGAACCCGACTCCCCCTTCCCGCCCGCGCCGAACGGCCGCTTCATCGTTGCCGCCGGTTCCGAAGGCCCCGTGGGCATCGCCGCCGAAGGCTTCGACCTCGTCCGCGACAAACCCGAAATGTGGCTCGACCGCGATTTCGTAAAACTCGGCGACATCAAATCCATCGCCCTCGATTCCCCCGACAAAAAATGGCGCGTCTTCCGCGACGCCCCCGCCACCCCATGGAAACTCGACGGTGCCACCCCGAACGAATCCGCCGACAGCACGAAAATCGACCCCATCGCATCCATGATGGCATCGCCCTCGTTCAACGACATCGCCCCCAAATCCACAGCCGACACCGCCTTCTCCGCCCCATCCACGCTCACGCTGGAAAACTTCGACGGCTTCACCGCCACCTACACGATCGGCGCCCGCGCCGGCGAGTCCTACCCCGCCAAAGTCGCCGTAGCCGCCAGCCTCCCCACCCAACGCACCCCCGCCGCCGACGAAAACCCCGAAGACAAGGACCGCCTCGAAAAAGAATTCCAGGACAAACTCTCAAAACTCAAAGCCGACCTGGAAGGGACCAAAAAATTCGCCGGTCGCATCTTCCTCCTCCCGGTCCAACCCATCGAAGCCGCCCTCAAACCCCGCGACCAACTCCTCGCCGCCCCCGCCCCAACCCCGACCCCATCTCCCTCCCCGTCCCCCAGCCCCACCCCAGTCCCCAAAAAGAAAAAGAACTAGCCTGGAGGGCGCAGCTCCGTCTGCGCCGATTTTTGGGTCATCCGCCGGATACCAAAGCCACAAAATGACCGGATTTCCACGTTCCCAAATGTAGGGCAGCGTCCCGCCTGCCATGGGAATTTTTACGACCGCAGGCGGGACGCCCGCACTACATCGCAGAAGACCAAAAGGAAACGGATTTTGGTATGAATACAATCTGCCATGGCGAGTTTGGCTTGAAGGTGCACTTTGAAGCTGGGTTTACGCAGAAAACCAGGTTGTCAAAAAAACCCATGCATTTAGTATTTATCCATGACAACAACCGTCACCTCGAAAAACATGGTTACCATACCAATGGAAATCGCAAGAATGTTTGAGATCAAACCTGGGTTTTCCTTCAATTGGTTTGCTACGGGAAAACCTGACGAAATCGCAATTCGTGTGATTCCAGATCGCAAGGAGTTGTCACGGAGACTAAAAGGCGCCGGAAAATCCTACTCTCCAAAAAGGAATGCGGTGGACGAACTCATCAAAGAGCGCGTTAAAGAAATGGCATGACGATTGTCCTGGATACCTCCGCTCTCTTGGCACATCACCGCGACGAGGAGGGCGCGAATCGTGTGCAATCCCTTTTTGAGAATGACAACATCCGGTTGCTGATCGCCAGCATCACGCTCACGGAGTTCGGCAGACGGATGTTGGAACTGGGAGCAGGCCCGGAGGAAATCCAAAGAATCCTGGCGGATTACAGGCATCTCCTCGATGGAGTCGTTCCGATCGATGAGGAGATTTCCATGCGAGCGCTGTCACTGGCTGCGCATGCCACCAAACGCATTCCCTTGGTGGATTCCATCATCGCCGCAGTGGCCTGTTCCCAAAAAGCAAAGTTGGTGCACCGGGACCGCCACTTCGATTCCATTCCCAAGTCGCTCCTGAAAACCGAAAGCCTCTAAAAGGCCTAACACTCCCTCCACGCAATAGCCCCCCAAAATCTTGCCCCTGTGCCTTCCCGCGCCAATCCTACCGCCATGCCAAAGCCACTCGCACTCCTCCTTCTCGCCGCCTCCACCGCTCTCGCCTCGCCGGGGCTCACCATCTACAACGCCGACTTCGCCGTGGTCCGCGATTCCGTTCCGCTGGACCTCAAGGCGGGCGACAACGAAGTCATCTACGAAGGCGCCACCATCCTGCTTGAACCCGACTCCGTCGTTTTCCGCAGCACCACGGGCGCACCGCTCCGCATCCTGGAACAAAATTACCGCAACGACGCCCTTACCCAGCCCTACCTGCTCTCGCTGTTCGAGGGACAGAACATCGATTTCACCGTGCGCGAACCCCAAAAGCCCGACCGCACCATCTCCGCAAAAATCATCCGCTCGGGCTACGGAACCAACACCGAGCCCGTCGTGGAAGTGGACGGCAAAATCCAATTCGGCCTCCCCGGCCAGCCTATCTTCCCGTCGCTTGGGGACGGCACCATCCTGAAGCCCCGCCTCGCCTGGAAAATCGCCGCCACCGAACCGTTCAAAGGCACGGCCGAACTCGGCTACATCACCGGCGGCCTCTCGTGGCTCGCGAGCTACAACCTCGTCTCCCCCGAAAAAAGCGGCACCATCGACCTCTCCGGCTGGATCACCATGCAAAACAATTCCGGCCGCGATTTCACCGGTGCCCGCACGAAGCTCATGGCCGGCGATGTTTCGAAATTCACCCCCGCCATGGACAGCGCCATGCCCCGCCGCATGATGGCCATGGCCGCCGCCCCGGAGGCCGATGCCGTCACCGAAAAAGCCTTCGACGAATTCCACCTCTACACGCTCCCCCGCCCCGTCACACTCCGCGACCGCGAGACCAAGCAGGTCGAATTCGCCCGCGCCTCGGGGGTCCAATCCGAAGTCCTCTACATCTACGACGCCCTCGGCGATTCGCTCGGCCGCTACGGAGGCGCCGACGCCCGCTTCCGCGCCGCCGCCGAGGAAATGGGTTCCGATTCGCAAAACAAAATCGCCGTCGTCCGCGAAATCAAAAACTCGAAGGAAAACAACCTCGGCATCCCCCTGCCGAAGGGTCGCGTCCGCTTCTACCGCGCCGATGGGGACCAACTCGAATTCACCGGCGAGAATTTCATCGGCCACACGCCGGCCGACGAAACCATCAAGCTCCGCACCGGCGACGCCTTCGACCTCGTCGGCGAGCGCAAGCGCACCCTCTTTCGCGTGGACAACGCGAACCGCCGCACCACCGAGGAATTCCAAATCACCCTCCGCAACCGCAAAAAGGAACCCGTCACCATCCTCGTCCGCGAACAGCTCTACCGCAGCGCGAATTGGCAGGTTTCGAAAAACTCCGCCCCCTTCGAAAAACTCTCCGCCAGCGAAATCGAATTCCGCATCCCCGTCCCCGCCGGCGCCGAGGAAAAAATCTCCTACACGGTGGACTACTCCTGGTAGCGCCCGGCGGCGGCGCAGACATTTTGTTGCCTCCGAGCCCCCGAAGCCCCACAACACCCGCCGACATGTCATTCCAAAATCTCGGGCTATCGGAGCCCGTCGTCCACGGCGCGCAGCGGATGGGTTATTCGGACCCCACACCCATCCAACTCCGCGCAGCCCCTGTCATCCTCGCCGGCCGCGACCTCATCGCCTCCGCCCAAACGGGCACCGGGAAAACCGCCGCCTTCGCCCTGCCCATCCTTTCAAAGCTCGACCACCACGAGCCGCGCATCCGCTGCCTCGTCCTCGAGCCCACCCGAGAACTCGCCATGCAGGTCGAGACCGCCTTCCGCGACTACATGCGCTTCATGCACACCGAGGTCACCCTCATCCACGGCGGCGTGGGCTACGGCCGCCAGCGCGAGGACCTCAAGCGCCAGTGCGATGTCGTCGTCGCCACCCCCGGCCGCCTCCTCGACCTCATGCAACAAAGCGCCGTGGACCTCGGCGGCCTCCAGTTCCTCGTCCTCGACGAGGTGGACCGCATGCTCGACATGGGCTTCCTCCCCGATGTCCGCCGCATCGTGGAAAAGTGCCCGAAGGAACGCCAAACGCTGCTGTTCTCGGCCACCATCCCCGAGGAAATCCAGCGCCTCTCGGCCTGGTGCCTCCGCGACCCCGAGCGCATCGAGATCGGCGCCCGCCGCTCCCCGGCCGAAACCGTCACGCACGCGCTCTACCCCGTCGCCCTCGACCAGAAATTCGACCTCCTCCTCACACTCCTCGAGCGCACGAACTACGATAGCGTCCTGATTTTCACCCGCACCAAGGACGGCGCCGACCGCATCTCCCGGCAGCTCAAAAAAAACAACCACTCCGTCGCCACGCTCCACTCGAACCGCACGCAGAACGAACGCGTGGACGCCCTCGAGGGCTTCAAGGCCGGCCGCTACGAAGTCATGGTCGCCACCGACATCGCCGCACGCGGCATCGACATCGCCGGCGTCAGCCATGTCATCAACTACGATGTCCCCCAGCACCCGGAGGACTATGTCCACCGCATCGGCCGCACCGGCCGCGCCCAAACCGTCGGCGACGCCTTCACCATCATGACTGCCGAGGAACTCCCCCATGTCCTCGATATCGAGCGCTTCATCGGCCAAAAAGTCCCCCGGAAAAAAATCGAGGACTTCAATTACGTCTACACCGCGCTCTTCAACGAGGAGAGCGTGATGTCCTCGCTCAAGGGCGCCAAAGGCGTCCGCACGCACAAAGGCATGCGCTTCGGCGCAAGCCGCCGCCGACGGTAACGAGTCCCTCAAAAAAGATGCGGGCCGAAGGTTCCCCAACCTCCGGCCCGCGATGTCCAACCCCCCATTGGTTGAACGGCGACAAACAAACCATCGAACGTCCGTTCGGGCAAACGAAGTTTTGAAACAATTTCGTCACACAGGGAGTCATCGAAGCGCTCGTTGAAACTGGATGAAACGGCGTTTCGTATCATCACCGCTTCGGCGGCGGACCCGCACCTGTTTCCCACCGACTGGAAAGAGCCCCGTGAAACCCGGCTTTACAGTGTGAGAATCGGACGACACGGAGGTCGTCCCTCCAAAGCCTGCGCCTACGATTTGGTCAGCCCTTCGGCAGTGATCAGCTCGGGCATAATGGAGAATGGAAAAGTCACGGAGGTGGCGGTGTCGGATCAGGGGGCGATTTGGATGGTGAGGGACTGGGTGGCGTTGCCGCCGGGGGTGGTGGCGGTGAGGTTGGCGGTGAAGTTGCCGCCGGCTGTGGGCGTGCCGGTGATGAAGCGGGTGGTGGCGTTGAAGGTGAGGCCGGCAGGCAGGCCGGTGGCGCTGATGGTGGCGAGGGCAGCCAGGGGGCCGCTGCTGTTTGAGGCGGCTACATGGTGGCTGAAGGGCTGGCCGGCGCGGCCGGTGGCGGTGGGGCGGGAGACGAATGCAGGGGCGGGGAAATTCCTCACGGTGCGGAAGCCCGCGTCGTTGTATCCGCCGCCAGCTGCGGTGAGCTTGGCTTTCACATTGATGAAGGTGTCGAGTTTGTTGGTGGCGGGCGGGGTTTTATAGCTGCCACCCATGAGCGCGGGGTAGTGCGTGTCCGCGCCGAAGGTGTTGTCGTGGTATTGGCTGTCCCAAATCCATTCCCAGACGCTGCCGGCCATATCGAAAATCCCATTGGCGTTCGATGGAAGCTGGCGAACGGTGTGTTCGGGCGCATCCATGTTCCAAGTGGCGTTGTAGGAGGCGGTGTTGAGCGTGGCGTTGTTGGAAAACGCCCCGCCGTGGGAGAGCGTTCCGTTGCTTGTCCCGGCGCGGAGCCACTCGGCGGCGGTGGGGAGGCGGTAGCCGTTGGCGTTGGAATCGAGCGTGACGGAATCGGTGCGGTTTCCAGCCGGGTAGCCCTGCTTGTAGGTTTGGCCGCTGAGTTTGTAGGCGGGGGCGAGGCCGGCGAGTTCGCTCTTGGCGTTGCAGAATTTCAGGGCGTCGAACCAGCTTACGCCGACGATCGGGCGGGATTGCCAGTTCGTGCCGCCGTAATAGGTCGCATTGCCGAGGGCGTAGCCGGCCGGGAGGTTGTTGGCGACCTCCACCCACTCGCCGGCGGTGACCTCGGTCTGGCTGATGAGGAAGGCGGGGGTGGTGGCAGGCGGCGGATTGGTGGAGCCGCCGAAAAGCGCGCCTCCGATGCCCATGGCCAGGCGTGTGAGCAAGTCCGCCGACTGGGCTTGATAAAACTCGTTCAGGAAGGTCTGCAGGCGATTGTTGTAGGCGGTTCCGGAAATTGTTTGGCTGGATTGCTGGAAGGCCGTGAAGCCGCCGTCTTCGATGAAGATGGTGAAGTTCGAGGTGAGGTTGCCGGCGGGGTTGGTGGCCATGGCGCGATAGGTGGCGTTGGCGCCTTGGAAACGGAGCGAGGGGATGCCCTCAATGGAGGCGTTGGTGGTGATAGTGGCATTGACCGTGGCATTGATGCCGCCCGCGAGGAGGCTGGCGGAGTGGGTGGCATCGGTATCGGCGGAGATGGCCAGGCGTTCCAGGACTCTCATGAATGGCACGGGCTGGATGTTCCAGAAGGTGAATTCCGGTTGGTTGAATGAGGTGGGGGTTTTCCAAACCTTGAGCGGGAGCGTGGCCGTGGCGGTGCCTCCGTCGTTTTGCAGGGTGAGGATGACGGAGAAAGTGCCGGAAGCCGTGGGCGTGCCGGTGATGAGGCCGGTGGTGGCATTGATCGAGAGGCCGGGCGGGAGGCCGCTGGCGGAGTAACTGGTTGGCGAGTTGCTGGCGGGCGGGGTGTAGTTTTGGGCCGAGTTGAGGATGTAATTGACCGGGGTGGCTGGCGGAGTGAGCACGGGCGGGGCGGGTTTGATCGAGATCGGGAGTGGGACGGCGGCGCTGGTGCCGGAGGCGTTCTCCACCGTGATGTTGGCGGTGAAATTGCGGGTGAGGCCGTTGAATCCGGTGTTCAACGGCGTGCCGGTGATGAGGCCCGTGGTGGCATTGATCGAGAGGCCGTCGGGCAGGCCGGTGGCGGCGTAGCTGCGGACATTTTTGGCGATGGGTTGGATGGTTGCGAAGGCGGCTCCGACTTGGCCGGATGCGGATGTGGCGGCCGTGCCGTTCGCGGTGAAGGTGAATCCACGGATGACGGGCGGGCCGCTGCGGACGATACGGAGGCCAACAGTGTTCGAGAACTGGGCGATGTTTTGCGGCTGGTTGAGGGCAGCGGCATCCGAGCCCCATGCCCCGCCGAGGGCTGCGATCGCCTTGGTGGAATTTTCACCCTGCACGATTTCGGCGACATTTCCGTTCATATCGAAAATGCCGAGCGCGTTGGCGGCTTTCGAGCCGACCGGGAAGGTTCCCCCGGCGGCGACGCGGAGCGTCGTTGAAAGCGAATCGCCATCGAACAGCAACCCGCTGCCCCCGGCCAGGGTGTTGAAGAGCGGGAGGGTGGAGCCCGAGGAGTTGTCGCGGAAAACAGCGACCTCGGTGGCATTGTTGCTTCCGCTGTAGGTGGTGCTGGAGGAGTTGCCGCCGCGCATGGCCCACTCCCATTCCTCCTTGGTGGGGAGGCGGTAGCCGTTGGCATTGACGAGATCGGGCACGGGGTCGGCATCGCCGGTGACATGGGACTCGCCTTTCCACAGGCCCGAGCGGTAGGGGCTCCGCGAATTGGATGCCACCCCTTCCTGGAACCGGGTGAGGAGTTTGTTGTTTTGGGCCTGCAGGACGGGCCACCTGTAAACCGGGGTGAGGCCGTTGAGTTCGCTGAGGGCGTTGCAGTATTTCGCGGCGTCCGAGTAGCTGAGCGAGTGCATCGGCAGGTCGGCGGTGGCGGCCGTGTTTGGCTGGCTGCCGGTGCCTTGGCCGAAGAACTCGAGCGTTTGGTTCACCGAGATGGTGTTGTTGGCGTCGCGGGCGAGGAGTTGGATTTTAGCGCGATACCAGGCGGGATCGGCATAGGGCGGGCGGAAACTCACGGTGAGGGTGAAGGCGGTGTTGTGGACCGTGTTGATCGAGGCGGTGGGGGCGTTGGTGCTGCCGTTGATGGAGACGCCGATGGCGGGCTGTCCGAATACGGCGAAGTCCGGCTTGCCGTCCGAGCTGAAAGAGAAAGAGAGGTTCTGGCCGGAGAGGTTCGTGATGGTGAAGTTCCGGGAGACCGTGGAGTTGGTGGTGGCTTGGCCGAGGTCGTAGGGGTTCCTGCCCGGGGTGGGCTCGGGCATGATCCAGACTTTCGGCCACCCGGGGATGCTGCTGCCGTTCGAACTGAAGACGAGCGGCCTGCCCTGCAAGGCTTCATCGAAATCGTAATCGAGGTTGCGGCGCCTGGCGGCATCCACGGCATAGTCCCACTCGGCGCGGGTGACCTCGTATTTTCCGATGGAGAAGGGGTCGATGGTGCTGGATGCGGGGACGGAAACGAGCGAGCGGTCCCAGATGGCGAATGTGGCGGTGGAGTTTGCCGTCGCGGTGGGATTGGTTGCGGAGAGGGTGGCCGTGAAGTTGCCTGCGGCGGTCGGAATGCCCGAAACCACACCGGTGGAGGCATTGAGGGTGAGGCCGGGCGGCAGGCCGCTGGCGGAGTAGCCCGTCGGGGAGTTGGTCGCGTTGATTTGGTGGGAGAGGAAAATGCCCGTGAAGCCAACGGGGCTGGCCGGGGCGATCACGGGCGCGGGCGGCAGCGGGAGGATGCGGAGGAGGATGGGTGTGGTGGCGTTGCCGAAGGCGTTCGCCACCGTGATGTTCACCGTGAAATTTCCGGCCGTGGAACTGGTGCCGGTGAGGAGTCCCGTGGAGGAGAGCGAGAGGCCCTGCGGGAGGCCGGTGGCGGAATAGGAGGTCGGGGAATTCGTGGCGGCGAGTTGGTAGGAGACAGGTTTCGTGGCGTAGCCGATGGAGGGTGCCAAGTCACCGGAAACCACGGCGGCGGCAGTGTTGCGGGCGGGGCGCATGCCGCGGTGATCGCAGCCGACGCGGCTCCCGAAAGTTAGGTGGGAAATGCCGCCGAGGTTTTTTCCTAGCATGTCGTTGCGGTTGTCCACGCGGAGGAGTCCGGATTGCCACGGGGCGTTCGGCACCAGCGTCACCTGCTCGCCGGAGCGGTAGTGGCCGCCGCGCTCGCGGCGGTAGCGCAGAAAGCCATCGGTGTCGGCGTAGAAATCGAAGCACCACTCGGAGACTCCGCCCGAAAAATCGTAGAGGCCGAGTTCATTCGGGAGTTTCAGCCCGACCGGGTTTTTGGCCCCCCAAGAGTTGCCATGATACCACGCCACGGCGTTCAGGTTGTTGCCGCCGCTGTAGGTGGAATTTTGCGAGAGGGTGCCGCCGCGCGCGGCCCATTCCCACTCGGCCTCGGTGGGCAGGCGGTAGCCGTTGGCGGCGGGGTCGGCCACGGGCTCGCCGTCGGTGCGCGACAGGTTGCCGGAGCCGGTTTTGAACACGGCGCCATCCAAGTAATAAACCGGGGCAAGACCCTCCTTCTGGCTGCGGGCGTTGCACCATTTGGCGGCGTCATACCAGGTGAAGTTGTTGGCGGGTTGGAGGGGGGCGGTGGCGGCGTTCCGGGCCACGGTCGTGGAGTTGTCCGAGAAATCGTAGCCGTTTGCGTCGCCCCAGGAACGGATGGCGTTCCACTCGACCCAGGTGGTTTCGAATTTGGAGATTTGGAAGCGGCCGACACCTGTGCCATTGAGTGTGTTCGAGGTGCGGAGGGTGCCGTTCTCGACTTCCACGAAGCCGGAGGAGACCGAGAGGTTCACCGTGGCGTTGCCCGAGCCGGCGGGGTTCGAGGCGGTGACGGTGAAAGTGTAATTCCCCGGCGCGGGCATTCCCGAGAGGAGGCCGGAGGTGGCGTTGAGGGAGACGGCGGCGGGCAGGCCGGAGGCGGAGTAGCCGGTCGGGGAGTTGGTGGCTGTGATTTGGTAGGCGAGGGCCGGGTGGGTGGCGATCGAGGTCGGACTGGTGATGGCGGGCTTGTCGAAAACGGCGATGGAGAGCGTGGAAGCGGTGGTGGCCCCGTTCGAGGCGGTGGTGCCGATCGAGTAATTGCCCGCTTGGGCGGTGCCGGTGAGCGCGCCGGTGGTGACGTTCAGCGAGAGCCAGGATGGCAGTGCGGTGGAATTTCCAAATGCGAGGGGGGTGAGGGAAACGGACTGGTTGTTCGTGGCGGCGAGGATGTGGGTGAAGGGTTGTCCGGCGTAACCGATGGCTGTGGCATTCGAGGTGAAGGCGGGGGCCACGGGCAGGACGCGGATTTGGATTGTCGCGGGAATGGATGTTCCAGCGGGGTTCGAGGCGGTGGCGTTCACCGTGAAGTTGCCGATCTGGGCGGGAGCGGTGCCGGAGAGCAGGCCTGTGGCGGTATTGAGCGAGAGCCAGGATGGCAGGGCGGTGGAATTCCCGTAGCCGGTGGCATTCGTGGCTTGGATCTGGTGTGAAAACGCAGTCCCGACCGTGGTGGTGAGCGGGGGCGGGGCGGAAACCACGGGGCGGCCGAGGATGGTGATCGAGAGGGTGCCGAAGCCGGTGGAGCCATTCGAGGCGGTGAGGTTGGCTATGGTGGTTTCGGACGGGGCGTCGGCGGAACCTGCAACGATTCCCGAGACGACCCCTGTGGTGACGTTCAGCGAGAGGCCGGCGGGCAAGCCGGTGGCGGAGTAGCTGGACGGTGAGTTGGTGGCATTGAGGGTGAAAGTGAAATTTGCGCCGCGGTAGGCGGTAGTGACCGAAGGATTGGTGAAGATCGGGTTGAGCGGGAGGACACGGATGAGCAGCGACCCTTGCGCGGAACCGATCGAATTCGAGGCGGTGAGGTTGGCCGTGAAGTTCCCGACTTGGGAGGGGGTGCCGGAGAGCAGGCCGGTTGTGGCGTTGAGGCTGAGCCCGGCGGGCAGGCCGGTGGTGGCGGTGAGGTTGTTGGAATTGAAAACGGGGACGGCGAATGTGATCGGTTGGCCGACCGTTACCGAGGCGGTGATGTTGGCAGCGAAGGCCGGGGCGGCAGCGGCGGATGGGAGGGCGAAGCGCAAGCCGACGAAGTCGTCGCGGGATTCGGGAGTTAACGCCGAGAAGGTTCGTTGCTCGCCTTGGGCCAGTGTTTCCCCGGAACCATTCAGCGCGCCGCCAACCGAGCCACCCTCAGGGAACGAGCCGTTTTTGGTGACCCATTCCCGCACATTTCCGCTCATGTCGAAAATGCCGAGGGCGTTCGGGAGCTTCAGGCCGCCGGGTTGGGCGCGGCCCTCGGTGGTTTTCAAGTCCACATTGAACCAGGCCACATCGGCCATGGTGTTGCCGCCGCTGTAGGTGAAGTTCGATGTGGTGCTCGCGCCGCGGGCGGCCCAGAACCATTCGCGGTGGTCGGGCAGGCGGTAGCCATTGGCGCCGGGAAGGGCGACGAAGCCTTCGACGAAATACGATTCATAAACGCTGATTTGCCTGTAGCCGATCCCGCCGGTCTTCCAAACACTGCCATCCTGTTTGCGGTAGGCGGGCACCAAGCCTTCCATCTCGCTGCGGGCGTTGCACCATTTGATGGCGTCGTTCCAAGAAACATTCCGGGCGGCGCGGTTGACCTGGCTGCTCTGGGGCAGGTCGGTGTAGCCCCGGGAACCCGCCCAGGAGCGGACCGCATCCCACTGGGCACCGGATAGCTCGAGGCGGCCGATGCGGAAGGCGGCGGTATTGTTCCCGGCCGGGACTTCCACGAACGCGGAGAGGATGGACAGTGTGAGATTGGCCGAGGTGGTGCCGGCGCGGTTGGCGGCGGTAACGCGCACGGTGAAGTTGCCAGGCGCAGAGGGCGTGCCAGAAATGGCGCCGGTGGTGGAGTTGAGCGTGAGGCCGGCCGGGAGGGCCGTGGAATTTCCGAACGCCAGCGGGACCGTGTCGCCGTTGGTGGCATTGAGCGTGAGGCTGAAGGGGATTTCCTGGTGGGCGGTGGCGGAGAGGTTGCCGGTGAAAGCGGGCAGTGGCACGAGGGAGCCGAAATTGAAGGCCACAGTGGCATTGCCCGTGCCGCCGGGATTGGTGGCAAAGAGGGTGACGGAGAAATTGCCCGGCGCGGCGGGCGTGCCGGAGATGACCCCCGTGGCAGGATCGAGCACAAGCCCTTCGGGCAGCGCGGATGTGGAGTAGCGCTGGGGATTGTTGGTGGCGTTGATCGTATAGCTGGTCGCCACATTGGCATTGCCCGGTTGGGGTGCGGTGGCCGCCACAACCGGCGGGGCGGGCTTTGGCGCGATCGTGAAGACCACATCGGCGGTTTTCGATCCGAACTCGTTCGAGGCGGCGAGGATGGCGCTGATGTTTCCAGACTGGGTGGGGATGCCCGAAATGGTGCCGGTTTGCGGATCGATTTCGAGGCCGACCGGCAGGCCTTGGGCGCTGAAGGTGGCGGGTGAGGCCGAGGTGACATTGCGGCTGAACGCGTAGCCGAAAGCGCCGGTGAACACGCCGCCGGGCAGGGAAAAATCGGGCACCCCGGAGGCGATGGCAAGGGTAAGCGTGGCTGTGGCTTTTTTGGCATTGGACGCTTCCAGCGTGACGGGGTAGTTGCCGGCCACGAGCGGGGTGGCGGAGATGAGGCCGGTGGCGGCGTTGAGCGAGAGACCGCGTGGCAGGCCAGTGGCTTTGTAGGAGGTGGGGCTGTTCGCCGCAGTGATCTGGTATTGGAAAGTCTGGCCCTGTTTGGCGGAGGCCGAGAGGTTGCCGGTGATGACGGGGGGCTCCTGGCCGATGACGGTGATGGTGAGCGGGCGGGAAATGGTTGCACCACCTTTCGAAGCCTCGACCACCACCGTGTGGGCAGCCTCGAATGTCGGTGTGCCGCTGATGATCCCGCTGGTGGCGTTCATGGAGAGCCCGGCCGGCAGCGACCTGGCCCTGAAAACCACCCCCGTGGTGTTGGTGGCTATTGTGGCGGTGAAAGGTTGGTTCAGCGTGGCATTGAACGAAGCCGTGCCCGTGAACGCGAGGGAGAGGTTGCGCGCCAAACGGATGCCGGTGCCGGCTTCCGACCAGCTGGAGCTATCCCGGAAATCGACGGTTCCACCCTCGTAAATAGGAGAAGTGGCCCCTCCGCCCGTCCAAGACCACCACCCGCGGACATAGTCCAACAATTCCCAGACATTTCCATTCATGTCGTGGATGCCGAGTTCATTGGCGGCCTTTGAGCCGACGGGCTGGGGTTGGTTGTTGCTGTTGCCGGCGTGCCACGCCACCTCCGAGGCATTGTTGCTGCCGCTGTAGGCGAAGTTTTTTGAGAGCTGTCCGCCGCGCATGGCCCATTCCCACTCGCTGCGCATGGGGAGGCGATAGCCGTTGGCGGCCGGTTGCGTTAAATCATACATGGAATATCCGGCAAAATCCCAAGGCACGAGTTGAGTCCCCGTTTTGAAAACCGGAGTGCCGGTGGCATTGCGGGTGTAAACCGGCGTGAGGCCTTCCATCTGGCTCTTGGCATTGCACCATTTCATGGCGGTGAGAATGTCCACAGATTGCACCGGACGGCCGCCGCTTCCCGCTACCGCCGCCAAATCGGTATATCCATTCGATGCAGCCCAATCGGCGACATATTTCCACTCGTCCCAAGTCACCTCGGTGCGGCCGATTTGGAAATCCGCCACGGCGGTGACATTCCCGCCATAGCTACTTAAATCGACGGAGCCATTGCCCACGGGGACGAGTTCCGTGATGCTGCGGGCCACGCGGAAGCCGACCATCGTGTCCTTCCATTCGTGCGGCCACTGATCTATATTAAAAGCACCGCCGCCGCGGTAGGAGAGCATGGCGAAAGGATCCCTCCAGGTATTGAAGCCGCCGCCGCGGAGCCGCCGCCCGCCATTGAGTAGATCCCAGCACCACTCCCAGACATTTCCGCTCATGTCGTGGATGCCAAGTTCGTTGGCAAGTTTGGTGGCGACGGCCTGGGTGCCGACCCACCTGTTGAACGCGGAATTATAGATTAGGAATCCCGGCGAATTGTCGAAGGTCCATGCGACATCGGCCGGGTTGTTGCCGCCGCTGTAGGTGTAGTTTTTCGTGAGGAGTCCGCCGCGGGCGGCGAAGTCCCACTCGGCCTCGGTGGGGAGACGGTAGCCGTTGGCACCACCGCGGAGCGAGACCGTGGTGACATTGCCGGTTTTGTAGGTGGCGTTGCCATTGAGGTAGACGGGGACAAGGCCCTCGCGCTCGCTGCGGGCATTGCACCATTTGACCACCTCGAACCAGTTCACATTCCGCACAGGGTGCTCGGCGGCGGTGCCGGCGCCGCTGTTCGCGAGGTCCGCGTAGCCGTTGGAGACCGCCCAGTTCCTGACATCCTGCCACCCGGCCCAAGTGACTTCGGTGGTGCCGATGCGGAAGCCGGCCACGGCGTTGCCCGAAAGCCCCGAGGCCGGCGGCAATGTGCCGCCTTGGACAAAGGCAAGCTCGTCCCTAAGCGAGAGGTTGAGCGTGCCGGTGGCGGTGCCGTTCGCAGTGGTGGCGGAAATGGCGACCGAGTAATTCCCGGCGAAGGCGGGCGTGCCGGTGATGGCTCCGGTGGTGGCGTTGAGGGTGAGGCCGGTCGGAAGGCCGCTGGCGCTGTAGGTGGGCGTGCCGCCGCTGGCGGAGAGGTTAGCGGCGAAGGAGAGACCGGCGGTGCCATTGGCCGTGGATGCGCTGGTGATGAGCGGGCCCGCAGGCTGGACGACAATGATCAGGTCTGCCGCAACGGAGTGGTCGGCATTGATGGCTTGGATGGTGGCGGGATAGCTGCCGGCGGTGGTGGCGTTGCCGGAGAGGCGACCCGTGGTGGAATTGAAGGTCAGGCCGGCAGGCAGGCCGGTGGCATTGTAGGAAACCGCATCCGTGGCGGTGAAGGTTTGGTTGACCGTGGCTGCGGGCAGTTGGACTTCGAGGGATGTGGGGAAATTGCTGAACACGGGCACCGGCTCCACGACGCGGATGGCGAGCGTTTCGGTATTGTTGGCGCTTTGGCTGTTGGAAACGCGGATCGTCGCATTTGTGGTGCCGCGCGTGGTCGGCGTGCCGGTAATCCGTCCATCGGCAAACGAGAGCCCTGCGGGAAGCCCGGTGGCATTCGAGGTTTCAAAGTTTCTTCCACCAATCGCGTAGATGAATGGCACGCCCCTGGTGGCATTGGCCGAGAGGGCCGTGGTGATCCAAGGGAGTTCGGAATTGCGGGCCAGCCGGAAGCCGATGGTCGGGTGGATGGATGCCCCGGTGGTCCCGGCGATGGAAAGGGAGCTGTCCTGGGTGGACCAACCGCCCCCCATGGCGGTGGATGGGCCGGTGAGTTCCCACGCATTGCCATTCATGTCGTAAAGTCCGAGCTCGTTCGGGGTCTTGCCCGCAACGGGGCGTGATTGGCCGCCGCTGTTGGCCGCAAACCAGGCAACGGCGTCCAGCGAGTTGCCACCGCTGTAGGTGAAGTTGCCGCCTTGCAGGCCGCCGCGGGCCGCCCATGCCCACTCCGCCTCGTTCGGCAAGCGGTATCCGTTGGCTGCGGGATCGGCGGAAGGCGACGAACTTCCCGTCCGCAACACGGCGCCGTTGACCTTGTAAACCGGCTCCAACCCGTCGCGCTCGCTCTTGGCGTTGCACCATTTCACCACATTGATCCATGAAACACTGGTTGCGGGATTCAAGGGGCCGGTGGCGGTGGCATTGCCGATCGAGTAGCCGTTCTTCAACGCCCAATCGCGCACTTCGTCCCAATCCGCCCCGGTGGTTTCGGTGCGGGCGATGCGGAATGGCGGCACACGCGTGCCGTAACGGCTGCCGCCGGCGACATCGACGAACGGTTCGAGGAACGAGAGGGACAGTGTGGCCGTGGCGTTTTGTTGGAGGTTTTGGTTCGCGGCGGTGAGGGTGACGGTGAAATTCCCGGCCGTGGCGGGCGTTCCCGAGATCACACCCGTGGTGGAATTGATGGTAAGCCCGGCGGGCAGTCCGCTGGCCGTGTAGGTGGTGGTGGAGTTCCAAGTGGTGGCATTGACCGTGTAGCGGAATCCGGCGCCGGACATGCTGGTCGCGCCGAGGGGGCCATTGATGGCGGGCGCGGGCGGCTGGGCGGCGACTGCGATTTTCAACCGGGTGGTGAAATTGCCGGAGGCGTTGCTGGCGGTGATATTCGCGGTGAAGGTTCCGTTTACCGACGGGGTGCCGGAGACAAGGCCCGTGGCGGCATCGTAGGACAGGCCGCCGGGCAAGCCGCTGATGGAGATTACCGCAGGGTTTTCGGCGGGCACCAGCAAGGCGAACGCCAATGGATAACCTTGCATGCCGGTGGCGGACAGGTTGGCCGCGAGGAACGGCAGGGCAATGTTCCGGGCCGGGCGGAAGCCAAGGTTGTTCGTGCGGTCGCCGGGATTGGCCGTTCCGTTGGTGGACAAGAGCGGGTCGACATCCACGTAACTGCCGCCGCGGATTTGACCGGTCTCCTGAAGGAGTTCCCAAACATTTCCGGTCATGTCGAAAACACCGAGTTCGTTGGCTGCCTTGCCCCCGACCGGCAGCGTGCCGCCGCGCACCCAATTCGGGAAATTGGCACTGCCTTGGTTGTAAAGATTGTCGAGTTTCACGGGGGCGGCGTGGGAGTTTTGGCGATACCATCCCGCCGCGTTTGCGTCGTTGCTTCCGCTGTAGGTGTATCCAAGGCCCGCCAATCCGCCCCGCGCGGCCCAATCCCACTCGGCCGCCGTGGGCAGGCGGTAGCCATTGGCCAGCGGGTCGATCGCGGGCGCGGCCTCGCCCGAGGTGTAGGTGGCGCCATTGAGGATGTAGGCGGGCAATAGCCCTTCCATCTCGGACTTGGCATTGCACCACTTCGCGGCGTCATACCAATTGATGTTCCGCACCGGGTTGTCGGCGGCGCTGCCGTTGCCCACAGCAAAATCGTAGGTTCTGTTCCCGGCGAGCGCCCAGGTCCGGACCCTCTGCCATTCGTCCCAGCGCACTTCGGTCCTGGCGATCTCGAACCCGGCAACCTTGCGACCGGCGGGATCGTCCCAAGTGTTGTTCACGCCACGCACGGCGACCATGGGTTCCCTGATGGTGAAAGTGAAATTGGCGCTCGCGGCGGAGTCCGCGTTCGAGGCCGTGACAGTGGCATTGAAGTTTCCCGCCGCCGTCGGGCTTCCGGAGAAAACGCCTGTCGTGGCATTCAAGGAAACACCCGGCGGCAACTGGGTGGCGTTCACGCTGTAGGCGGTCGGTTGGTTCGTGGCATTGATGGAGAACGACAGCGGGCTCCCTAGCGAGGCGGCCAGCGAAAGCGGTCCCTGGAAGGAAATCTGTGCCGTGTTCCTTGCGACGCGGAATCCGACCCCGAACGAGCGTTCGAGCGCGGAGGCGGATGGCACGCCATAGTCGTCCAAGGCAATCGCGACAGGCGCGGAGTTCCAATTCCCGCCCCAAACTTTTGCCGAATCCCCTGCGGCATCGGGGCCGGTGATGTAATCCCAAACCCACTCGCCGACATTGCCGGTGAGGTCGAACAAGCCAAGGCTGTTGGGCGTTTTTGAGCCCACCGGCCGTGTTCCGCGGGCGTCCAGGATTCCGGGATCGGCACCGGGCGAATTGCCAAGGTGCACGGCCACCGGGTTGGCATCGTTCCCGCCGCTGTAGGCGAAGGACTCGTTGGCCCCGCCTTTGGATGCCCACCAGAATTCATACCGGGTCGGCAAGCGGTAGCCGTTGGCGGAGGCGTTCACCCCGATCGCATCCGGCCTGGGTTGCCCCGACCGGAAGGCTTGCGAGTTCACCGAATAAAAAGGCTGCAACCCTTCGCGCTCGCTGCGGGCGTTGCACCACTTGATCACATCGAAGAAGTTGACGCCCCGCACCGGATGGCTATCGGCACTGCCTTCGCCCACCGCGAGTTCGTAGCCATTGGCAATCGCCCACTCGCGCACCGCCCGCCATTCGCCGAAAGTCGTCTCCGCCCTCGCCAAGCGGAATGCCGGCAACGCTCCCACGTTATACACGCCATCGACGTAAAACTGCCCACCCCCCAAAGCAGGGTATCCATATTGCCCGGGATCGAAGGCAGGCACATCGCGAAGCGGGGCCAAAACGGAAACGCCCAGCGTGGCGTTCCCGGTGCCAACGCTATTTGTGGCGTTAAGGGAAACCGTGGCATTGCCGCTGGCGGGCGGGGTTCCGGAAAGTTCGCCGGTGGTGGCGTTGAGGCCCAGCCAGGCGGGCAGGCCGCTGGCGCCAAAGGACGACGGAAGGAAAGTGGCGGGAATCCGGTAGCTGAACGGCACGCCCGCGAATGCGAAAACCGTGGACGGACCGGTGATGGCGGGCCGGTCCAAGACGCCTTGGATGCGGAGCGTCGCGCGCGAAGTGCCCATGGAGTTTGTCGCCGTGATGTTCACCGAAAAATTCCCGGCGGTCTGCGGCGTGCCCGAGAGGGCGCCGGTTGTGGAATTGATTGTGATCCAGGAGGGGATTTCCGTGGGATTTTCGATCGAGAAGGAGCGCGGGGCGTTCGTGGCGTTAAGAGAAAAGCTGAACGCCTCCCCCACATTCACCACCCGCACCGCGGAGAGGTCCAGGCCGGGCGGGGCGGAGGGCGCCGCGTATTCATCGTAAAGGGCCACAACCTCGGATGCGGAAAGCCCGCGGTCGTAAATCCTGGCTTCGTCGAATGTGCCGAAAGGTTGGTTCCCTCCGTTGTTGCCGATTTTCGTCAGCGGCACCGGCACCACGGCCGCCGCCGTGCCCATGAGCGAGCCATCCACATAGAATTTCGTCTCCCCGCCCGAAGCGACCGCAGCGAGGTGGCGCCATCCCGCGCCGATCGCGCCCAAATTCAACCCCGAGGAGAAGAATCCGTCGTTGTAAACGCCAAGGTTCCCTGCACCGTCGGCAATGACATGGTGGCGGCTTCCCGCCCCCCAGGCAAAGGTGCGCCAGTCATTGATCGATGGAATCGGGAAGCGAATCCATGCGGCAACCGTGTAGTTTCCCGAACCCGGGGGAAGGACCGGCGAATCAAGCGACAAATGCTTCGCTCCATCCGGACACGAAACGGCCCCGCCCGTGTAGCCATCAGCGATGAGCGTGGCGCCGTTTGAAAGCGTGGCATTCGGCCCGCTGCCGGAGACATCGGCTGTGGAATTCCCATCGAAGCGGTAATGCGCCACCAGGCCCGGGATTTTTCCGGTGGCCGCCCCGTAAACAGGAAGCTTCGCCACGGCACCCCGGGAGTCGTTGGAAAGGATCTGGATCTCGGAACTGAACGCGCCCGCCCGAGAAGGCGCAAAGTAAACATCGATGCTTCGCGAAGTCCCCGCCGCAACGACAAAATTTCCCGACAAGTTCCCCGAAAACCCGGGCGGGAAGACAATGCTCTGGACGGTCAAATTCCCCGAACCGGTGTTGGCGACCTGCATTGGCCTCACCACAAATTGGCCGATGGCAAGATTGCCGAAGGTGAGATTGCCCGAAGCAGAAATAAGCCGAGTCCCCTCGCCCACGCCGCTCACTGCGATGGTCTGATTCCCTGAAGTGGCGTTGGAGTTGACCGTCAGATTCCCGCTATAGCTTTGCGGCGCCGTAGGCTTAAAGGACACGGTCACATTTTGCGTGGCGTTGGGCGCGATGGATCCACTCCAATTTCCGCTGAAACCCGCCGGATAACTGATCCCGGTGACACTCAGGTTTCCGCTCCCGCTGTTCCGGATC
>JAGWWS010000025.1 GCA_018970255.1 Verrucomicrobiota bacterium
TGGAGCATCGGCCGCGAAGATGGAACACCACTGCGGGCTTGGCAAGGATGCCCGTCCCGCCGGCTCCGGAAAAACCGTTTTTTCCCCGCCCCGCCTTGCCGAACCGGTGCCGCCCAGCGCGGCGGGCAGGGTGTGGGCAAGGCAAACGGCATCCCTCCAATCCCCCCGCGAGCAAACAAAGGCGAAAGAATCAAAGTGTCAAAAATGCGATAAAACGCGGGACTGACCCCCCCTCCATGATTTTATAGTAAAACGAAAAATCAGCTCGACGTCACAATATCTGATCATGGATAACGAGAGTATATGAACAGTAACAATCCCCTCCTGTCTGTTATAGGAGGGCTATATGGTCTTTCAGCAGCAATTTTCTCTCTTTATTTCAACTGGCAATACGCTAAAGAGCATGGCTTCATTGCTTGGCTTTTTTTTGGGGAAGTGATTGCCACCTTGAAAGGAATCCTGTGGCCCTTTTTTATATTTTAAAACCAGATGAAAAAATATCTCCTCTTGTTGTTCGTAACATCTTTTTTTGGTGATTACGCCATAGGGCAAATGCTCAAATCTACAACTGAGTGTGAAACAATTTTAGGCGAACCTATAAAAGTGCACTCAACCACCCCGCCTGCGCGCCTCTATCTTTACAACGGTCTGCATGTGCAGATTAGTTATGAAGAAGGCAAAGCGATTGCTGCGATTTATAGGATTCCGAGCCCTACTGGTAATTCACTTATTTCCGAGTCAAAAATAAATGATATTTTTTCGATTAATGGTTTTTCTCAAGATGATTTAATAGATATGGACTCCCAGTTGCCATACGAACTAAGAGGACTTTACAAGTCTACCCGGGACAAGAAAATAATTGTTCTCAATGATCCTAAAGAAAATGTTATAGTCATGTATGAATTAAAAACCCTGTTAGATAAAATCAAAAATAATAATTAATTTTTTTAAGATATGTTTGAAATGTTTAGAACTGATGTATCAACAATGAATAATATCATCAATATCTATACTAAAGCTAATTTGAAAACAAATGCTTTGGGAGAAGCAGAACCAGAAGAGTTAAGCGACTTTTGCCGGAATTTTTTAAACTTTAGATTCTCCATGCCAATAGGCTCTCTTGAAGATAGGCAGGCTCGACTCTGTATAGCTCAGATTGCTCTGGAAGGTTATTATCAAGTGCTAAATGCAGACGGATCACCAAGTCTGTTGGCTTTATTGGGGGCAATTGGCACAGCTGAAAGATTTATTGTTGACCCAAGGATTGTTGCCAGAAAATGCTACAAAAAATTATTGTCGAAAAACATTTCAGGCCGGACTTATGGCGGGGTGGGAATTGTTGATATTGTTCAGGCATTTGAAGACGGGGAGTTAATATTTCAAAAAAAGCGAGCTGAACTGCAGCGGGAGCATTGGCAGTAGCGGGGCAGCACAGATTTTAAGAATCGGGCAGACGGTGGACTCGGATCAGTTCGATGACATCGGTGGCGGGAACTTATATGACCGTGGGGCCGACAACATCTGGCGACTCCTCTCCAGCGCCATGATTACCTCGCTGCTCAGGGTCAGGGTTTTTAGCGACAGGGCTGCAAAGGGTCAGGCCGCTTCGCCTTGGAGTCTTTGAAATTCGGCACGCCTCCAGGCATCCGTGGCTAGGGAGAGGGTCAGTCCCGCGTATTGACGCATTTTTAACAATCCGAGCGGCTCGGGTCATGCGGCGATGGAGCATCGGGCACAAAAATGGAATACCACTGCGGGCTTGGTAAGGATGCCCGTCCTGCCGCCATGGCCCGATTTTCCTTGGGCGCCGGCCCGCCAACCGCTTAATTCCGCCCGCCATGGTTGAAAACCTCTCCTTCATCGCCCTGTCCCTGCTGCTTCTCTTCGCGGGCGCCGAAGCCCTTGTGCGCGGCGGCTCCTCGGCCGCCATCCGCCTCGGCCTCAGCCCGCTTGTGGTCGGCCTGACAGTGGTCGCCTTCGGCACCAGCTCGCCGGAACTCGTGGTGAGCCTCAAATCCGCCCTCGCCGGGCAGGGCGACATCGCAGTTGGGAATGTGGTTGGCTCGAATTCCTTCAACATCGGCGTGATCCTCGGGCTCACGGCGTTGATTTGCCCGCTGCCCGTGCACCGCCAGATCATCAAACTCGACGCCCCGATCGCGCTCGGCGCGGCCGTGTTGCTGCCCATCCTCCTCCTCGGCGGCGTGCTTTCGCGCTGGGAAGCGGGCCTGCTGTTCGCGGGAATCCTGGCCTACACGGCCTTCAACATCCACCTCGCGCGCAAAAGTTCGAACGAACCCGAATCTTTCGAAACTCCCGGCACCGGCATTTTGAAACACTGGACTCTCGACCTCCTCTTCATCCTGGGCGGCCTAGCAATCCTGGTTTTCGGGTCGCGGATGCTCGTGGACAATTCGGTCTCGCTCGCCCGCACGCTCGGCATCAGCGAAGCCGTGATCGGCCTGACGATCATCGCCGCAGGCACCAGCATGCCCGAACTCGCGACTTCGGTCGTTGCGGCCATCCGCAAGCAGGCCGACATCGCGGTGGGAAATGTCGTGGGGTCGAATGTCTTCAACATCCTGGGCATCCTCGGGATTTCCGGCCTGGTGAAACCCCTCGAGTCCACAGGCGTGACGATGGTCGACTACGGGTTCATGATCGCCTTTTCGCTGTTGTTGTTGCCATTGCTCTACACCGGCCGGGTGCTGCACCGCATCGAAGGCGCCGTCCTCCTCGCGCTCTACGGCGTGTATCTCTTCATCCTCTGGCCGAAGTAAATCAACGCGCGTCCGCAGCGAACCAGCTGTAGGGGATGGCGCCGTGCGAGAGCATCCAGTCGTTGAATTTCTTCAACGGCCAGCCGCCGCGCACGCAGAGGCGCTCGTGGAGTTTTTCCACCTCGAGCCGGCCGATCAGGTAGCTCATCGGGACCGTGGGTTGGGAGGTATACCAATTCACATCGGCACGGGCGCGGGCGGGCGTGAAGCCAACGCCTTTGCACAGGCGCCGTGCGGCGGCGGCGTGGCGGAGCGATCCGTCCTGCAGGCCGCAATCGACCACGATCCGGTGGGCCCGCCAGAGGGCGTCGTGGAGTTGGACCAACTCGGCGCGTGGCGTTTCGACGAGGCCGGTTTCGATGGCGGTCTTCTCGCACCACATCGTCCAGCCCTCGTAGAAAACCGGGTGCGCAAACAGTCGCCGGAGCCGGCTTCGGTGGCGGAATTGCACGACAAATTGCAAATGGTGGCCCGGCCACGCCTCGTGCACGCAGGTGAGTTCGAGCCCGTGGTGCTGGCGGACCTCGGCGCGCTTCTTCGCGGGGTCGGTTTCGAGCAGGCTGAGGTCATTGACCCAAAAAATGGCGGACTGCCGGCGCGCAAACGGCTCGGGACCGCTGTAGGCCGCCGTGGGGAATTGGTGCCTCAGGAAAGGCGGCACGGGCAGGACCCGCAGGGTGTCGCCATCCGGCACGGTGGCTGTGCCCGCCTTGCGCAGCCGCGCTTTCACGGATTCGGTCGCCCGGCGGTAGGCATCGATCAACGGCATGCCCGGGTCCCAGGCATCCGCCGCCTCGCCGATCAGTTCCCTCGCGGTTTTGCGCCCGTATTTTTTTGCGGCGCGCGCGAGGAGGAATTCCTGCCGCGCCACTTGGAATTCCCCCAACGCCCTCGCTTCGGGCAGCGAGAGGTCGAGCCCGAGGTTCTCGCGGATGAGGAATTCGAAACGCTCCCGCCCGATGGCGAAGCCCCCCTCCGGCCCGGTGCGCATGCGCCGGACCGTGGATTCGAAATCGCGGAAAGCCTGCGCAGCGCCGCGGACCAGCGAGGCCGTGCGACGCGGTTTTTGGGAATGGCGTTCCAATTCCCCCGAGAGCCCCTCGAGGAATTCGACTGCGCCTTCGCAGGATTGGCAGGCGAGGGAGGCCCAGAGCGGGTCCGGGCGCCGCAGGCATTCGGCGCCGGCGGCCAGGAAGCCGGGGATTTTTGCGAGCCGCGATTCGATGGCGGGCAGCACGGCGGCGATTTTCCCGCCGCGGGCCACGAGTTCAAAAACCGAACCGACTGCGGCATCGCAGTGCGATTGCGGGTTCGTTCGCCAGCGGCCGAGGTCGCGCTCGAAAAGCAGGTCCATCCGCAAGCGCGCCAGAAGCCCCCGCCGGTCCAACCGGTCGTCGCCCGTGAAAACCGGCCCGGGCAGTTGCTCTACCGCCGCAAGCGTCTCCTCCAGCAGCCGGATGTGGCGTTTCCTTTCGGCGGGCGTGTTGGCGCCGAGGAGTCCGTCGTAAGCGTGGAACCCGAGCCGGCTCGCATGCTCCGGGAACAACTCGCAGGTTTCGTCCAGCCAGCGTTCCGCCGCGGATTGGAAAGCGGCCAAAACGGCACGCGTCTCGCGGTCGGCGGAGGGCTTGGGCATTGGCCGAGAGGATAACGGCGGTTCGCTGCGCGGGCAAGCCGCCGCGCTTGATTCCACGCCGCATTTTGCAAACATCCCCGCCCAGTGAACCTATCCCCGAAAGCCCGCCTGCGCGTATTGATCCTCACCGCCAGCATGGGCGAAGGCCACAACACCGCCGCGCGGAACATCCGAAGCGCCATGCTCCGCGAAGCCGGAAACTCCGTGGATGTGCGCGTCGAGGACCCCTACACCCGCACAAACCCCGTGGTGAACCGCCTCATGCAGCGAGGCTACGCTGCGGCGATCAACAACTACCCGCGCCTCTGGAAATCGGTTTTCGACCTCCTCAACAAACCAGGGATGCTCGAATCCATGGCCCCGCTGCTCGGCCAGCTCGTCGGCGCCGTCCATTCGATGGTCCGGGAATTCCAGCCCCACTTGGTCGCCTCGACCTACCCCGTCTTCGGATACGTGATGGCGAGGGTCAAAAGCGCGGACCCCTCGGTTTCGGCGCCCTTCTACACCGTCATCACCGACTCCACGATGATCAACCAGGCTTGGTATCGCTACCCCAGCGACGGCTCGATCGTGGCGGACGAACCCACGGCTTCCGTGCTGCTGGCCGACGGGGTGGACCGCCAAAAAATCCACACGCTCGGCTTCCCGGTCGGACCCGAGTTCGAGGAGTTCATCCCCTCGCCCGCGCCGAACGACAACCGCTGGAAGCTCCTCTTTTTCCCTGGCGGCACACACGACCGCGCCATCCGCACGCTGGAACTCCTCGCGGAACTCGAAAACGCAACCGTCAGCGTCGTCACCGGCCGCCGGGAGGACACCCGCGCCGCCCTCGAACGCGCCGGCCTTCCTCGCAAAGGCCACCTCATCGGTTGGACCGACAACATGCCGCACCTCATGGGCAGCCACCACATTTTCATCGGCAAAGCCGGCGGTGCCACGGTGCAGGAAGCGATCGCCGCGCAAATCCCCTTCCTCGTGAGCCACATCGTCCCCGGCCAGGAAGAAGGGAACATTGCGCTCATCCAGCAGACCGGCATCGGCGCCCTGGCCTCGCAGGACCCTGCCCATATCCTCCACATCGTCAAAGGCGCGATGGCCAACGAAGCCGCGCTCTGGCGCACTTGGCGCAGGAACCTGATGCAAATGCAAAAGCCGCCCGCATCCCGCGCCATCGCGGAATTCCTTTTGGAGCGCGCCGAAAGCGCCAGCCGGCGCGCCGCCTAATTCCGGCGGCCGCTCAATGCGCCGCGCGCACGGCGTAGAGGAACTCCGCCACGAGGTCGGGGTCCTTGTGCCGGGGAACACTCTCCACCCCGCCCGCCACATCCACGGCGTCCGGCTTCACCGTGCGGATGGCCGCGCCAACATTCTCGGGCGTCAAACCTCCCGCCAACACCACGCTCCGGTCGCCGAAATCCTGCGCGGCGATCAATTCCCAATTCGCCGTCTGCCCCGTGCCGCCGTAGGCGTTCGCCGCCCAGGCATCGAGCAGGAGTTGCGGCGAATCGAACTCCAGCGCCGAAACGATGGACCCCCCGTCCTTCACGCGCACCGCCTTGATCCAGCACGGCCACCCGGCCGCTGCGCACTGCGCCGGGGTTTCGTCGCCGTGGAACTGCACCATTTCGAAGCACCCCGAATCGAGCAGCATCGCGAGCATGTCGGGTGCGGGGTTCACCACCACCGCCACGCGGTCGGCCAACCCCTCGAGCCGCCCGATCCACTCGAGCGAATCCTTCGGGTCGATGCGCCGCTTCGATCCATTGAAAAAATTGAACCCGAGCGCGTCGGCGCCGGCATCCGCGCACATCAGGGCGTCCCCCTCGTTCGTGATCCCGCAAATTTTGACGCGCACCGCGCCGGGCTTGAAAAGTCTCATTCCACAACCCGCGCGTCGGCTTTTTTCATCGAGGGATGGTGCGTGATCGCATGGATCCGCCCATCGCTCGTCCGGAAAAACGAACTCAACAACCAACTCACGACCCCCACCGCCACCGCCCCGAAAAACGCACTCCAAAACCCGTCCACCGTGAACGACGGGATTACCGCCGAGACAAAAAGGAGCAGCAGCGCATTCACCACGAAAATAAAAAGCCCCATCGTTACGATGATGAATGGGATACTCAGCAACAACAGCACCGGCCGCACGAAGGCATTGATGATCCCAAGCAAGAGCGAAGCGCCCAGCAGCGCGCCGAGGCTCGCACAATGGATTCCGGGGATGAGTTTTTCAGCGGCGAAAACGGCGACCGTTGTCACCATCCAGCGCATGAGGAACGCACTCACGGCGCGAAAGTATTAAGGCACGGATTTTTTTGAAGATTTATTTTGCAAAACCCGGAAGCGCTCTTCAAAAAGTGCCCCATATGCCTGCCAAAGCAAAAACACCAAAAAGCAAATCCGCGGCGACCTCCAAGCCCGTGAAAACTGCGAAATCCGCGAAACCCGCAACCAAGCCCGCTGCCGCCAAAGCCCCCGCCAAGAAAGCCGCAGCCGCACCCAAATCCGCATCGAAACCCTCGAAACCGGCACCCGCGCCCGCCACAGCCCTGTCGAAAGCCGCCAAGCCCGCCCAGCCGACCGTAAGCCGCGACGAGATTGCCCTCCGCGCCTATTACATCGGCGAGCGCCGCCAGATGATGGGCTGGCCGGGCGATTCCTCGAGCGATTGGATCGAGGCCGAGGCCCAACTGCTCGCCGAGTTGAAGCGCCGGAAATCCTGACCGCAAGGAACCACCCCGCCGGGCGGTCCACCCAATGACCATCGAAGACCGCCTCGCCAAATTCCTCGGGCGCACGCCGCGGGTTTCGGAATCCGCATTCGTTGCCAATTCCGCCACCCTCGTCGGCGATGTGCGCCTCGGGAAGGATTCCAGCGTTTTCTACGGCGCCGTCCTCCGCGGCGACATCGAAACCATAACCATCGGCGAGTCCTCGAATGTGCAGGACGGCTGCATCGTCCACCTCGCGGACGACCTCGGCGCGCATGTCGGTGCGTGGTGCACCATCGGCCACGCCGCCATCATCCACGCCTGCACCATCGGCGACGAATGCCTCGTCGGCATGCAGGCCGTCGTCCTCGATGGGGCGGAAATCGGCGACCAATGCCTCATCGGCGCGGGTTCGCTCGTCACCCAGCGCACAAAAATCCCGCCCCGCTCGCTCGTCCTCGGTTCCCCCGCCAAGGTCGTCCGGCCATTGAAGGAAAACGAACTCGCCTCGCTCCGGGAGAGCGCCGCCAAGTATGTCGCCGTGGCCCGCGCCCACGCAGCGCGGCAGGCCGCCGCATGAACCTCCCGAACCAGCTGACCCTCGGCCGCCTCGCCCTCACGGCCGTTTTCGTCGCCTGCTTTTCGATCGAATTCCAGGGCCGCTTCACCGCCGCCCTCGCCATCTTCGCCCTCGCCGCCGCCACCGACTGGCTCGACGGCGAGATCGCCCGCCGCCGCGGATTGGTCACCGACTTCGGCTCCCTCATGGACCCGCTCGTGGACAAAATCCTGACCGCCTCCGCGTTCATCGGCCTCACGGCCTTCCACGCCATCCCGCCATGGGCGGTGATCGTCATCATCAGCCGCGAATTCCTCATCACCGGCCTCCGTTCCCTCGCCGCCTCGAAAGGCACCATCCTCGCCGCCGACAAGCTGGGAAAACACAAGACCACCTGGCAAATGGCCACCATTATCTACTTCCTGCTCCTGCTCGCGGCGGGCGAATGGATTTCGTGGCCGTGGCAGCCCGCGGCCTGGAAATTCGGCACGCACTTCCTCGTCCCGGCCACCGTCGCACTCTCGGTGTGGTCCGGCCTTGCCTACCTTTTGAAAAACCGCTCGCTCATCGATACCCGCTGAGCCTTTGGTGTTGCGCCACCGCGCGGGCGGCGGCAAAGTTCGGCGCATGGGTGGATTCCTCCTTTCCCTTGTCGTCATCGCCGCGGTCCTCGGCGTCCTGCTCCTTTTTGTTGTCGGGCAATACAACACCCTCATCGGCCTGCGGAACCGCTATAAAAACGCGTTTGCCCAGATCGATGTGCAGTTGAAACGCCGGCACGACCTCATCCCGAACCTCGTCGAAACCGCAAAGGGATACCTGCAGCACGAAAGCAAAACCCTCGAGGCCGTCATCGCCGCCCGCAATGCCGCCCAAGGCGCATCCGGCCGCGCCGCGGCGGACCCCGGCGACCCCTCCGCCATGCGCGAACTCGCCGGCGCCGAGGCCGGCCTCACCGGAGCCATCGGCAGGCTCTTCGCCGTTGCCGAAGCCTACCCCGACCTCAAGGCGAACCAGAACATGATGCAGCTCACCGAGGAACTCACCTCCACGGAAAACAAGGTCGCCTTCGCACGCCAGGCCTACAACGACTCCGTCATGGCCTACAACACGCAGCGCGAAGTTTTCCCCGCCAACATTGTCGCCGGCATCTTCCAGTTCGGGCCGGCCGAGCAGTTCCGCATCGAAAATCCCGCCGAGCGCGAGGCTCCCAAGGTCTCGTTTCCATGATCCCCCTCGCCCCGACCCGCGACGCCTTCGCCGCGAAGGCGGGCGCCGGACGCGTGCTGGAGGTCTCCTGCGACATCGTGGCGGATTCCGAGACGCCCGTATCCGCCTTCGCGAAGCTCTGCGGCTCCGCCCCGGCCTTCCTGCTCGAATCCGCCGAGCAGCACGACCAAACCGGCCGCTATTCCTTCCTCGGCTTCGGCGCCCACGCCACATTCACCGCATCGGGCAAAACCCTTTCGATTTCCGAAAACGGCGCCACGCGCTCGTTCGAAGCCCCCCGCGACCCCCTTGATGAACTCGAGAAGTGGATGGCGCCCTACCGCACCGCCCGCGACGCCTCGATGCCGCCCTTCCACGGCGGCGCCGTCGGCCACCTCGGCTACGATTGCATCCGCTGGTTCGAGCCCACCATCCCCCCGCCGCCCAAGGACGAACTCGGCATTCCGGACATGTTCTTCATGGTCCCGAAAACCGTCCTCGTCTTCGACCACCGGCGCCGCCGCCTGCGCATCGTCGAAAATGTTTTCCCGGACGGTGGCGACCCCGGCGCCGCCTACGACGCAGCTGCGCAGCGCATCGGCGAAACCCTCGAAAAACTCCGCCAACCCCTCGCGTTCGAACCGTTGTTTGCCGACACCGCCCCGCCGGCCGCCCCCTCCACATCGAACACCACCCGCGGCGAATACCACGCCATGGTCGAGCGCGCGCAGGAATACATCCGCGCCGGCGACATTTTCCAAATCGTGCTCGCCCAGCGGTTCGAAACCGCTTTCGGCGGCGATGCCCTCGACCTCTACCGCGCCCTGCGCTTCGTCAACCCCTCGCCCTACATGTTCTGCCTGCGCTGCCCCGGCGGCTACTCGCTCGTCGGCAGTTCGCCGGAAGTCCATGTGCGCCTCACCGGCGGCCTCGTGGAAATCCGCCCCATCGCAGGCACCCGCCGGCGCGGGGCCAGCCCCGAAGAGGACGCCGCGAACGCCGAAGACCTCATGGCCGACCCCAAGGAACGCGCCGAGCACCTCATGCTCGTCGACCTCGCCCGCAACGATGTCGGCCGCATCGCCGAATACGGCTCCGTGAAAGTCACCGACTTCATGTCGATCGAGCGCTACAGCCATGTCATGCACATCGTCTCGCATGTCTCCGGAAAACTCGCCGGCGGCCGCAGCGCATTCGATGTCATGCGCGCCACCTTCCCGGCCGGCACCGTCTCCGGAGCCCCGAAGGTCCGCGCCATGCAAATCCTCAACGAACTCGAGAAAAGCAAACGCTGTTCCTACTCCGGGGCCGTCGGCTACTTCGGGTTCGACGGCAACCACGACTCCTGCATCGCGCTCCGCACCGTCCTGCTCCAGGGCGGCAAAGCCTATGTCCAATCCGGCGGCGGCGTCGTCGCGGACTCCACGCCCGAGGGCGAATACCAGGAGACGGTCAACAAAGCCATGGCCGGCATGCGCGCCATCGACCGCGCCAGGAAACAGTAATGAAAAAGATTTTTCACCACGGAGAGCACGGAGGACACGGAGGTATCGAAGGGGATGCAGGGGTGGATTTCTTTGTGGCAAAGCAAGCGATGAACCCTGTTGCCATCCAAAAACTCTTCTTCACCTCCGTGTCCTCCGTGCTCTCCGTGGTTAACCTTCTTCCCAATTCGCATGATCCTCGTCATCGATAACTACGATTCCTTCACCTACAACCTCGTCCAATACTTCGGCGAGTTGGGCGCGGAGCTTGTGGTGAAGCGCAACGACGAAATTTCCACCGCCGACATCCGCAAACTCGCCCCCGAAAAAATCGTCGTCTCCCCCGGCCCCTGCACGCCGTCGGAGGCCGGGATCAGTTGCGGCACCATCCGCGAATTCGGCGGCAAGATCCCCATCCTCGGCGTCTGCCTCGGCCACCAGAGCATCGGCCAGGTTTATGGAGGCAAGGTCATCCGCGCGCCCCGGCTGATGCACGGCAAAACCTCGCCCATCCTGCACACCGGCCGCAATGTCTTCGCCGGGCTGCCGAGCCCGTTCGAAGCCACCCGCTACCATTCCCTGGTTGTCGAACGCGGCACCCTCCCCGCCTGCCTCGAAATCACCGCCGAAACCGCCGAAGGCGAAATCATGGGCCTCGCGCACCGCGAACTCCCCGTCTACGGCGTCCAATTCCACCCCGAGTCCATCCTCACCCAGCACGGCAAACAACTGCTGCAAAACTTCATCGAGTTGTAAGCGGGAACGAAGCTCCTACAAAAAATCCGCCCAAGCCCGAAACGCCGCGCGCACACTTTTTTCTAACCTTGGTAAGGCGGCATCAGCTTCGCGAATAAGTCCGTTCGCATCGATACCCTCCGACCTGAAAAATTCCCGGTCGTCGCCGACGAGCTCGCGGAACAATTCCGCCGTCATCTCGGGGTGGAATTGGAACCCGTAAAACCCCCTCCCCATGCAGAACGCCTGGTTCGGCGTCATCGTGCTGAAGGCGAGGCGTTGCCCCCCGGCCGGAATTTCAAAAACATCCCCATGCCAGTGCGTGGCTGCGAATTCCAAGGGAAAGTGCCGCATCAAAGGGTCGCCAGCCGCCCCCGGCGCGAGCGTCACGGGAAAAAATCCCAACTCCCGCCGTTCCGCCCTGCGCACCACGGCGCCGCAAGCCCTCGCCATCAATTGCCCGCCCAGGCAGAGGCCGAGCACCGGCTTGCCCTCCCCAGCCGCCGCCCGCACGAGGCCGCATTCCGCAGCGAGGTAGGGAAACCCATCGTCCTGCCAAGCGCTTTGCGCCCCGCCACCGAGCGCGAGCCCGTCGAAACCCTCCAGCGACACCGGCACCCGTTCGCCGGCATAGGCGTGGAGCACCTGGAGCGCCACGCCGGCTTCGGCCAGCGAGTCGGCGAGCAGCCCCGGTTTGTCGACTTCCCCATGCTGGAGGAACAGCACCCGTTTCACGCCGCCAAGCAAAACCGGGGGCCGCCCGCGCGGAAACAAAAAATTCCGCGGATGCGCGCATTTCGGCATTGCAAAACCCGCCGCCAATCGATGACATTCGCCCGCGTCGACCATCGCAATCCGTTGGCTCCACGAAAAACGATGTCCCGAATTTCGAAAACCATGCCCGCAGTCACCGAGGATGAAGCCTATGTCGACCCGGCCGACTACTCCCGCGCCGAGGTCAACGCGCCGCTCACGGCGGAACAAAAAACCGGCTTCTACCGCGAAATGCTCCGCATCCGCCGGTTCGAGCAGGTCGCCCTGAAATACTACAACCAGGGCGCGATGGGCGGGTTCCTCCACCTCTACATCGGGCAGGAAGCCGTGGCGGTCGGCACCGTTTCCCTCCTCGGGAAGGATGACCATGTCATCACCGCCTACCGCGACCACGGCCACGCGCTCGCCGTCGGCATGGGCATGAACGAATGCATGGCGGAACTTTTCGGCAAAGCCACAGGCTGCTCGCGCGGCAAGGGCGGCTCGATGCACTTCTTCGCGCCCGACAAAAACTACTGGGGCGGCCACGGCATCGTCGGCGGCCAAACCCCGCTCGGCCTCGGGCTCGCCTACGCGCTGAAATACAAAGGCGCGAAGGGCTGCGCGCTCTGCTACCTCGGCGACGGCGCCGTCAACCAGGGCGCCTACCACGAATCGCTCAACCTCGCAGCCCTCTGGAAGCTCCCGGTCATTTACATCATCGAGAACAACAAATACTCGATGGGCACCACGATCGACCGCTCCTCCGCGATGAGGAATTGCCTCGCCGAGCGCGCCGATGGCTACGGCATCGTTTGGGATATCGCCAACGGCGAAGACCTCTACGAAGTCCGCGCAAAGACCGCCAACGCCATGCGCCGCGCGCACGAGGAATCGCTCCCGACCGTCCTCGAGGTGGACACCTACCGCTACTACGGCCACTCGGTCGCCGACGCGAACGCGAAGAAATACCGCTCCGCCGACGAGATCGAGCGCTACAAAAACCACCACGACCCGATCCGCCTTTGGAAAAAGCGCATGGTCGAGGAGGGCGTCTTCACCGAAACCGATGCCGAGGCGATCGACGAGGAGGTCAAGGCCGAGACCAATGCCGCAGCCGCCTTCGCCCTCGAGAGCGAAGCCCCCGCACCCGAAACCATCTTCGAGGATGTCTACTGGGAAGTGGACAACAACACCGAAGCCGGTTCCACGGGCCGCCACTTCTTCGGCGACTAAGGCGCCCGCCGCCGCGGTCCAGCGAGCGGTGCCGGAAACCCAGCCCACCACATGCCACTCACCACCTACCGCAAAGCACTGAACGACGCCCTCGCCGAGGAGATCCTCCGCGACGAGAATGTGGTCATCATCGGCGAGGAAGTCGCCCAATACAACGGCGCCTACAAGGTCACGGAAGGGCTCTGGGAGCGGTTCGGCGACAAACGCGTGGTCGATACCCCCATCAGCGAGGCCGGCTTCATTGGCATGGGCATCGGCGCCTCCATGCTTGGCATCCGCCCCGTGATGGAACTCATGTTCTGGAGTTTCGCGTATGTGGCCTGGGACCAGATCATCAACAACGCCGGCCAGGTCCGCTACATGAGCGGCGGCCTCATCAATTGCCCGATCGTCATCCGCGGGCCCGCCAACGGCGGCACCAATGTCGGCGCCACCCACTCGCACACGCCCGAGAATTTCATCGCGAACACCCCTGGCCTCAAGGTCGTCTGCCCAGCCACCGCCTACGACGCCAAGGGCCTCATGAAAACCGCCATCCGCGACAACGACCCCGTTTGCGTGATGGAAAACACCCTCCTCTACGGCGAATCCTGGGAAGTCCCCGAGGGCGAATACCTCATCCCACTCGGCGTGGCCGATACCAAGCGCGAGGGCACCGATGTTTCGCTGATCGCCCACGGGCGTGCCGTCATCACCGCTTTGAAGGCCGCCGAGATCCTCGCTGCCGAACACGGCATCCACGCCGAGGTCCTTGACCTCCGTTCGATCCGCCCGCTGGACGAGGAGGCGATCGTTCGGACCGTCTCGAAAACCCACCGCGCCGTGCTCGTGGACGAGAACAAGCCGTTCTGCGGCGTCTCCGCGCAAATTTCCGCCACGATCATGGAGAAATGCTTCGACGAACTCGACGCGCCGGTGCAGCGCGTCTGCGCGCTCGACGCCCCGGCCATCTACGCGCCCGCCCTCGAGCCGATCCAGCTCCCCACCGCCGAGCGCATCGTCGCCAAGGTCCTCCAAATTTCCTGACACTCCATGACACCCATCACGATGCCCAAATTGAGCGACACCATGCTCGAGGGCACCCTCATCAAATGGCATAAGAAACCCGGCGACAAAATTTCCATCGGCGATGTGATTGCCGAGGTCGAGACCGACAAGGCGACCATGGAAATGGAAGCGTTCGACGAGGGCGTGATCGCGGACATCGTCGTGAAGGAAGGCGGCGTGGTGAAGGTCGGCGAACCCATCGCCATGCTCGACGGCGGCACCTCCGCCCCGAAAAAAGCGGCCCCGGCAGCCGCAGCCCCCGCCCCGAAAGCTCCTGCGGCGCCAACCGTTCCCGGCGTTCCCGCCACCCCGAAGCCCAAGCCTGCAGTCGCAGCCGACGGTTCCCGGGCAAAAGCCTCCCCGCTTGCCAAGAAACTCGCCCTCGAGCGCGGCATCGACCTTTCCGCCATCCAGGGCACCGGTCCCGGCGGCCGCATTGTCGCCTCCGATGTCCCCCAATCCGCCGCAGCCGCCCGCCCTGCCGCTTCCGCTGCTGCTGCGGCCCGAATCGATGTCCCCTTTTCCGGCTCCGACAAAAAAATCCCCCTCTCCGGGATGCGCCGCACGATTGCCGAGCGGCTTCTCGCCAGCAAAACGCAGATCCCGCATTTCTACCTCGCGATGGAAATCGACGCCGGGCCGCTCTCGCGCCTGCGCAAGGAAGTCAATTCCGCCTCCGAGGCCTCCGGCACGCCGAAGATCACCGTGAACGATTTCGTGCTGCTCGCCGCCGCCCGCGCCGCCGCCCAGCACCCGAAAGTGAACTCCGCCTTCGCCGGCGACTCGGTGGTCGAATACTCCGGAGTGCACCTCTCCGTGGCCATCTCCGTGGAGGACGGGCTCGTGACGCCAGTCGTCCGCGAGGCGCAGAACCTCTCGTTGCGCGGCATCAGCGCCGCCGTGAAGGACCTCGCCACCCGCGCCCGCGGCAAAAAACTCAAGCCCGAGGAATATGCCGGCGGGACGCTCACCGTCTCGAACCTCGGCGCCTACGGGGTCGATTCGTTCTACGCGATCATCAACCCCCCGCAGGCAGCCATCCTGGCCGTGGGTGCCATCGTGAAAAAACCGGTGGTCGATTCCCAGGACCGGATCGTGGTGGGCCACCGCATGTCGATTTCCTTGAGCGGCGACCACCGGGTGGTCGACGGCGCGGCCGGGGCCGAATTCCTCGCCACGCTCCGCAAAACGCTCGAATCCCCCGCCGCCCTGCTGCTCTAAGGCGGAAAATCGCGCATCGGTTTCAGAAACTGCGGCCGTGAAGCGTCAGCGCTTCTTTTCCTTGCCGCCCTTGAAAATGTCCTGCTCCGCCCAGGCGATTCGGAAGCCCACACTCACGCCTTTGCCATTCGGATCGTTCGCATTCCGCGCCGAGGACATCAGTCCACTGCCGTAAAAATCCCACGCCCCGCCGCGAAGCGTGTGGTAGGTGCGTGAGGTGTTGAAGTTGTCCATGCACCACTCCCAGACATTTCCGCTCAGGTCGTAGATTCCGAGTTCGTTCGGTTCAAAGGCATCAACCGGCGAAGTGAACTCATAGTTGTCGACTTTGAGAGACTGGTGGTAGTTGCCGATCCCCTTTCGAGGTGGATACATCGGCCCCCAAGGATACCCGGGCTTTTGTTTGCTCCGCTCGGCGGGCGTTTCTTCCGTTTCGTTGGGAAGGCCCACCGCAGCGCTCCACTCAAGATCCGTCAGCAGTCGATAAAACTGATCCTCCGGCATCAAACCCGCTTCGCGCTCTTTAGCGGTCAGCCAAAGGCAAAAATCGATGGCCTCATGCCAATTCACATTTACCACCGGATGATTCCAATCCGTCGGGTTCGTCTGGTTGGGAAAATCCATGTCCTTCTCCAAACAATGCAACTGGAACTCCTTCACTCTCGTCGGCCACGCACAAACCAATGTCCCGAACCGCGGAATCGGCACAAATGGCATCTCGAGGCTGTTCATGTGCGGTCGTGCAGCCGTTGCCTTGGGCATTGCGGATGCCTCCTTCGAGATACTTTCGTTCGTGAGGCGTGCGAAAGCCGCCAGCAGGCGACGGCGGTCCCCGATTCTCGCGACTCCCAAGGACTTAAGGTCGCCGTCTGTCAAATACCCCAGGACGGCATCATCGATCCCCTCGCGCTGAAAATTCGGGAGGAGATTCTCCCTCCTTTCCGCTCGCAGGATGGATTCGAGCTGAAGCGTGATTTCTATGGTGTGCTATCCCTCTTTTTTTAGGGTGAATGTGAGGAATTTCCCTAGTTTTCTTTTATTTGAACCTAATAACGCTTTCTGTTGAGGCAAGGTCTTTTTGCGAAAAGAAAGCCATCGAACTCGCAAACAATTTACCTCTTGACGATAAGGCCCTCCTGAAGTTCCTTCTGCGTCCTTTTTCCAAGAAAAACAGGTGCCTACCGCATTGCAGGAATCCATTTTTGCCCACCCCGCGTGGTTGTTGTCCTACATCGCCGTCCTACTCGGACTCTCGATTTACGGACTCCACCGTTACGCGATGGTCTGGCTGTTCCTCAAAAACCGCAAAAAAACGCCGGTCCCTGCGGCGCAGTTCGATCGCCTGCCGGCCGTCACGGTCCAACTCCCCGTCTTCAACGAATTCTTCGTGGTCGAGCGCCTGCTCGAGGCCGTCTCGCGCATCGACTACCCGCGCGAACTCCTCGAGGTCCAACTCCTCGACGACTCGACCGACGAATCCCTGCCGCTCGCCCGGGGCCACGTGGAAAAATTGCGTGCCGCCGGGCTCGACATCCGCCACATCCACCGCTCGGACCGCCACGGCTTCAAGGCCGGCGCGCTGCAGGAAGGGCTCCTCGCGGCGCGGGGCGAACTCGTTTTCATCCTTGATGCCGATTTCCTGCCGCCTCCCGATATCCTCCACAAACTCGTCCACCATTTCACGGACCCCAAGGTCGGCATGGTCCAGGCGCGCTGGGGCCACCTGAATGCCGGGAATTCCCTGCTCACCCGCATGCAGGCGATGTTCCTCGACGGCCACCTGCTCATTGAACAAACCGCGCGCAGCCACAGCGGCCGTTTCTTCAATTTCAACGGCACCGCCGGCATCTGGCGGCGCTCCTGCATCGACGACGCCGGCGGCTGGCAGCACGACACCCTCACCGAGGACCTCGACCTCAGCTACCGCGCGCAACTCCGCGGCTGGAAATTCGTTTTCCTCCCCGATGTCGTCGTCCCCGCCGAACTCCCGGAGGACATCGATGGCTTCAAATCCCAGCAGCACCGTTGGACGAAAGGCTCGATCCAAACCTGCCTCAAGCTCCTCCCCGCCGTCTGGCGCTCGCGCATCCCCGCCGCTCTCAAGCTCGAAGCCACGGTCCACCTCACTTCGAATTTCTGCTACCTGCTGCTCATCCTCCTTTGCGTGCTCCTCTTCCCGCAGTCCCAAGCCGCCCCCGGCGGCCCCTGGCGCACTTGGCTCGTGGATATCCCGATCTTCCTCGCGACCACCGTTTCGATCGTTATCTACTACGCCGTCGGCCAATTCCACCTCCACCCGCAGGGTTGGTGGAAAAAACTACTCCTCATCCCCGGGCTGCTCTCGCTGGCAATCGGCATGTCGGTGAACAACGCCAAGGCCGTCCTCGAAGCCATCGCCCGCAAGCACTCCGGCTTCACCCGCACGCCGAAGACCGGCGGCGGCGCCACACGCCCGCCTGCCGCCTACCGCCCCGAGCGCACGCTCATCCCGCTCGCCGAGGCGTTGTTCGCGGCGTTCTTCGCTTTTTGCCTCTTGGACGCCATCCGCAGCGGGGCTTGGACCAGCGTGCCATTCCTCATGCTTTTTGCGGGCGGCTTCGCCTATGTCGCCGGCCTGTCGCTCCTGGCCCGCTGGAATTCCGCAAAAACCGCAGCCGTTGCCGTGGCGGCGCTCGCTCTTGCGCTCCTCGCGGGTTGCGCCACCGACAACCGCCACAAACTCTTCGTGAGCGCCGCCGACCAGCGCATGGCGCTCGTGCGCGACGGGCAAACCATCCGCACCTACCCGGTCTCGACCTCGAAATTCGGCCTCGGCGACACCCCCGGTTCCTACGCCACGCCGCTCGGCCTCATGCGCGTGAAGTCGAAAATCGGCGGCGGCACCCCGCACGGCACCGTTTTCAAAAGCCGCAAGCCCACCGGCGAAATCCTCCCCGTCAACGCCCCCGGCCGCGACCCCATCGTCACCCGCATCCTCTGGCTCGAAGGCCTCGAACCCCGCAACCGCAACGCCCACTCGCGATTCATTTACATCCACGGCACGCCCGAGGAGAGGAACATCGGCCGCCCCGTCAGCTACGGCTGCGTGCGCATGCGTTCGCGCGACATCGCCGAGCTTTTCGAGCAAATCGGTCCCGGTGCCCGCGTGCTGGTGACCACCGAACCCCTCTCCCGCGCCCTCGCGCGAAACACGGCCGCCGCCAGCACGGGCGACTCTGCGTTTTGAACCCTTGCACCCTCCGGAATCGGCGATAGTTTAATCCCAATGCGTTTCGCGCCAACACCAACCAAAGCCCCCCCCCGGTCCCTCGCGACTTGAGCGGGCTGGAACCGGCGAAGAATTCGATCATGAACCCGCTCGAGGAGCGGATTCTCTATAAGTTCCGTAACGGCCTGTTGCTGGCGGAAGCCCTCACGCACCCGAGCATTTCGCTCGAAAGGAAGGGCTATCCCTTCGACAACCAGCGGCTCGAATTTCTCGGTGACGCCGTCATCCAGCTCACCGTCACCGAGCACCTCTTCCGCATGTTCCCGGATTTCGGCGAGGGCCAGCTGACGAAACTCCGCACACGCATTGTGTCGCGCACCGCCCTCCGCGACCGCGCCGCCGCCCTCGAAATCGGCGAGTTCATCATGATGGGCCGGGGCGAAGAGGCCAGCGGCGGGCGCCAGCGCGCATCCACACTCGCCGACGCCTTCGAATCCCTGGCCGGCGCGATTTACCTCGATGGCGGCTTCGACGCCGCCCGCACTTTCATCCTGCGCCAAATGGACGGCGTGTTCCGCGAAATCGCCAACCAGCCCGAGGAGGTCAATCCCAAGGGCTACCTCCAGGAAATCCTTCAAGCAATCGCCCCCTGCGCCCCCGACTACCAAATCCTCTCCCAGAGCGGTCCCGAGCATTCGAAGGTTTTCATCTGCTGCGTGGTTTGGAACGGCATCGAACTCGGCCGCGGCTGCGGCTCGAGCAAAAAGGAAGCCCAGGTCTCGGCGGCGCAAAGCGCGCTCACCGGGCGCCAGTGGGAACAAGCCGCCCCCGAAGCCACGCCCCGCCCGCGGAAGAAAAAGAAAAAGCGGTGATTTACCAACTCTCCCTTCAAACAACCGGCCTCGCCGCCGGCATCCTCCTCGCCGCCCCCCACGCCGCGGGCCTGCTCAATCCCGAAAAAACCATCCGCGCCGCCCGGGGCTTCCCGCGTTCGTCCGCCACCGGGGCTGTCCTGCTCGCGATTGCAGCCGTTTGGGGCTTCCTCCTCGTCCGCTCGATCGACCTCGGGGAATTCTCCCCGCTTCGCAATACCATCCTCGTCGGCATCGTTGCCGGAGCCATCCTCTCGTGGTTTTTCGTGCGCGAATTCCTCGCCGCACGCGCCCTCGGCATGGTCCTCCTCCTTGCAGCCGAACCGCTCCTCGAATCCGCGGTCCTCCGCGAAGAACCCACGCGCCTCCTGCTTGTCGTCCTCGCCTACGCTTGGGCGGCCGCCGGCCTTTTCCTCGTCGGAATGCCCTACCTGCTCCGCGACGCCATCGCCATCGCCTCCGCCACCACGCTGCGCTGGCGCCTTGCCAGCCTCGGCGGCCTCGCCTATGGCGCCGCCCTTGCCCTCTGCGCACTGGTTTTCTGGTGAACCGCCCCGTGCGCGAATTCCGCATTGCCGAAACCCGCGTGCAGGGCTGAAGATTCCCACCCACCCGCGATGCCGCAAAAAACCGAAAAAACCGAGCCCGGCCTCGAGGCTTCGATGAACCGCGTTTCCGAAATCGTCGCCGCGATGGAAGGCGGCGGGTTGCCCCTCGAAAAACTCATCGACCACTACGAGGAAGGCATCGGCCTCGTGAAAGCCTGCCGCGAAAAACTCGACTCCGCCGAGAAGCGCATCCAGCTCATCAACCGCACCGCCGGCGGCGCCGCCACGCTCTCCGATTTCGACGAGGAGGCCTGAACAACCCCATGGCCGCGAAATCCCCGAAAAAAATCCTGCCCCGCATCCAGTCCCCCGCCGATGTGAAGGCGCTGCCCGCGGAGGAACTCCCCCGGCTCGCGCAGGAAATCCGCGACGACCTCGTCGCCGTCCTCTCGAACACCGGCGGCCACCTCGGGCCGAACCTCGGCGTCGTGGAACTCACCATCGCCCTGCACCGCGTTTTCGACACCCCGCGCGACAAGTTCGTCTTCGATGTGAGCCACCAGGGGTATGTCCACAAAATGCTCACTGGTCGGGCCGGGCGGCTCTCCACCATCCGCCAATACCAGGGCTTGAACGGCTTCCTCCTCCGCTCCGAGAGCGAGCACGATTGCTACGGCGCCGGCCACGCGGGCACCGCCCTCTCCGCCGCGCTCGGCATGGCCGCCGGCCGCGACAAGCGCGGCACCGACGAGCACATCGTCTGCATCGCCGGCGATGCCGCCTTCACCTGCGGCGTCACCTTCGAGGCGCTCAACAATGTCGCCTCCACCACCAAGCGGCTCATCATCGTCCTGAACGACAACGAGTGGTCCATCTCGAAAAATGTCGGCGCCGTGGCCGACTACCTGAACCGCCTTGTCACGAACCCCGCCTACGCGAACCTCCACGAGAACGCCGCGAAATTCCTCGAATGGATCGGCGGCAAAACCGCCCGCAAGCTCGCGCACAAGGCCGAGGCCGGCCTCAAAAGCCTCATCGCCCCCAGCGTCATCTTCGACGACCTCGGCATCCGCTACTACGGCCCCATCGACGGGCACGACACCAACCTCCTCGCGCAGACCTTCGAGTTCCTCAAAACGCAAAACGAGCCCGTCATCCTCCATGTCCTCACCACGAAGGGCAAAGGCTATGCCCCCGCGCTCGAGAAGCCCGACAAGTTCCACGGCCTCGGGAAATTCCACCTCGATACCGGCGAGACCGTCGCCTCCCCCACGCCCACCTACTCCGAAATCCTCGGGCAAAAGCTCGCCGACTTCGCGGACACCAACAACAAGATCGTCGCCATCACCGCCGCCATGCCCACCGGCACCGGCCTCATCCATTTCGCCAAGCGCCACCCGGACCGCTGCTACGATGTCGGCATCGCCGAGGAACACGCCGCCCTCTTCGCCAGCGGCCTCGCCGTCCAGGGCATGAAGCCCTTCCTCGCCATCTACAGCACCTTCATGCAGCGCGCCTACGACATGCTCGTCCACGACATCGCGCTGCAAAACCTCAATGTCGCCCTCTGCATGGACCGCGCCGGCCTCTCCGGCGACGACGGCCCCACGCACCACGGCCTCTTCGACATCGGCTACCTCCGCCCCGTCCCCGGCATCATCCACATGCAGCCGAAGGACGAAGCCGAATTCGTCGACATGCTCTGGACCATCGCGCACCACGACGGTCCCGCCGCCATCCGCTACCCGCGCGGCGCAGGCACCGGCGCTTCCATCGACAAAAAACCGAAACTCCTCGAGGTTGGAAAATCCGAGGTCCTGCGCCACGGCACCCGAGCCGCCATCTTCGCGCTCGGCAACATGTGCGAACCCGCCCTCGCCGCCGCCGCCGAATTGGAAAAGCGCGGCATCTCCACCGCCGTCGTCAACGCCCGCTGGATCAAGCCGCTCGACACCGCCACCATCGAATTCTTCGCCCGCGGCTGCGAGGTGCTGTGCACGATGGAAGACCATGTCCTCCACAACGGCTACGGCGCCGCCGTGGTCGAGCACCTGAACGACGCCGGAATCAAAACCCCGGTCGCCCGCATTGGCTGGCCCGACGAGTTCATCGAACACGGCACCATCCCCGTCCTGCGCGCCAAGCACGGCCTCACCCCCGAAGCCGCCGTCGAAAAAATCCTCCGCCTGCTCGACAACTCAAACACCCAAGTCGAAACCGCAGTCCCGGCAGCGTAATCGCTCGCCGGCAAGGCGCACCGCGCGTTTCGCGGGGCCGCACAATCAGCCCCGGCAGGTCCAGAGGTCGCGCCCTACCAAGCCCCGACGCGGGCGAAGGGGACGGTGATGTTGTCCACATCACCCCACTCCAGCGGGGAGTTCCAAGCTTCGACGCCTTGCGTGTTCAGCGTCGCGCCATCGTCTTGGGGAAGGGCATCGACCGTGGAGGCCGAGCCGGCGCCGATCATCACGCCGAGGCCTTGGCTTTCGAGTTGGGCTTTGGTGAGGCCGAGGAAGTTCAGCGGGATTTTGATTTCGTAGAACGAATCGCGCGCGCCGTTGTGACCTTGGGTCATGAAATTTCTCGTGGGCGCTCCCGCGTTGCGGCGGGCGTCGGCATCATCGACACCCCAGAGGCTCGTGCCGGCGAAGAGGGCACCTTTGCCGGCTTGGAAGCCGAGTTGGGTGGCGCTGCCACCGCCGAGGATTTTGAAGTAATTCACACCGTTGTCATCGACGGGGAAGGCATTGTTGACGGCGCGGGAGATGAAGCCCTGCCAGAGGCTGCCGGCGAGATAGATTTGGAAGTCGGGTTTGTTCGCACCGGTCCAGAGCGGTTGGGCGACATTTTGCTTGTTGGCGTTTTTGCCCCACATGTCCTTGGTCGCCCCGGCATCGGGTTTGGTATCGAGTGCGATCCATTGGAGGATGCCGTCGTTCGAGCCGATGCGTCCGCTTCCCGCACCGCCCGCATTCGCGCCATCGATCACATCGGTGACATCCACGAATTGCCAGGCGAGGTAGAGGTTGTTGTCGTCCCACGCGGCCCACATGTGGGTGATGTTGAGGGGCGCTTCGTGCATCGTCCAATTCGAGCCAAGGCTGCGCGGGTCGTCGTTGGCCATGCCGAGCGCGATAAGTTTGTCATCGCCCCACTCGTTGCCGGTGTTGGCGCCGTCGATGGCGATGCCGTTGTTGGCAACGGATTTTCCGAGCGTGGGGTTGGTGGAATACGGTTTGTTCTGCCCGAAGTTCTGGGTTTGGCCGACATTCACTTCAACGGTTTGGATCGGCGAGCGGTTACCCTCGACATCGATGGCAAAGTAGCGGACGACCATGTCCACACCGTTGGGGCTGGTGTTCGTCACTGGAATCGGACCGCTGTAGAGGATTCCCAGAGTGGAGGGCGCGCTTCCGTCGGTGGTGTAGTAGATTTTCGGCGAGGGATCGATGGCGTCGGTCGCTGAGAGCGTGAGGTTCATCGTCGCAGCGGCCACCGTGGTGACGGTGGGGCTGTGCGAGGCGGTGGGCGGCACGAAATCGGTCTGCCCGGGACGGATAACCGGGGCGTTGTAATTCACGCCACCGTTGTTCATCCAGCGGCTGGCGTTTTGCTGATCGACGAGTTCGATGGCGTATTGGAACGCGGATCCGCGGGGCAGGCCAGCAAGGTCGACGCTCCACGTGTCCGTTCCGTTTTGGGTTCCAGTTTTCGTGAGGCTGGAGTTGAGCCAGGTTGCGCCGCCATCAGTCGTATAAACGATATTGGCGGATTTCGCGCCGTTCTGGTTTGCGGTGATGGAAATCCGGGCGGGGTTGTTCTCGAAAACTTGTTCGCTTTCGCCGCCGGCGGCGCGGACGCGGAAGAAGCCTTTCACTTTTCCGGTGAGGTTGCCGGAGTTGAGCAAATCCCAAACGGCCGATTGGTTTCCCGCGGGGATCGTGCGAAGCGTCGTCCACGAAGAGAGGTTCTCGGACTGCTCGATTGTGTAGGTGTTCGCGGCGTTTCGATTGTCGGTGTCCATCACGAGCGAACCGTTGCCGGTGAAGCGGAGGCCGACCTTGGGTCGTTCGGCGGGGGATTGGCCACGGGCTTGGGGTGCGCCGACGGTGGTGAGGCTGGAAGCGATGCCGTTCACGGTGGTGGCGAAATTGGCGCCCCCGTTGTTGTGCCAGTGGTCGGTGCCGGTGGTGTCGGTGAGTTTGACGGCGTATTTAAGTTTGGAGCCGGCGGGGAAGGTGCCGAGGTTGCAATTCCAAAAATCGTTGTTGTCTTGCGCGATCCGGAAGGCGAGGGGCTTGGATTGCCAAGTGGTGCCGTTGTCCGAGGAATAGACGACCTCGCCGCCGATGCCGGCGTTTTGGGGCCAGGATTCGATGTTGATCCAGAAGTCGGAGGTAGGCTCGATGGCTCCGTCAAGCGGCCAATGGTTCACGCGGCCGGACCAACCGATGGCGAGCGTGCCAAATTGGATGGTGCGGGTGTAGTCCTGGCCGTTGTTGTTGTCCCAACGGGCGACGCCGTTGGTGTCGACGACCTGGACGGCGAATTTGAGTGTGGTGCCGCCGGGGAATTTGCCGAGGTTGGCGTTGAGGAGGTCGTTGTTGCCAACGACGCGGGCTTTGGCGAGAGGGACTTCGCTCCAGTTGGTGCCGTTGTTTGTGGTGAAGAGGACTTTTCCACCGGCAGCGGCATCCTTGGGATAGGCTTCGACATCGATCCAGAGGTCCGCGGAGGCGGTGATGTTGCCTTGGGGCGGGAAGGTGACGGTGTTGCCGACCCACTGGATGAGGGATTGCCCGAACTTGGTTGCGTCGAAGGTCCAAGCGGCACCGCCGGTGCGGTCCACGACGGGGATGGCGGCGGAGTCGCGGAAGGCGACAGCGAGCGTGGCGTTGATGCCTGCGTAGGGGCGGGTGTAGGTCCAGATGCCGTTGGGGCCGGCGGTCATGTTGAGGAATTGTTCGGCGCCGCCGTCGATTTTGACTCCGACTTGGATGGGAGCGGTTCCGGTTTTCAGAGGGCCGTCATTCGGGGTGTAGGTGATGGTGACATTCGAGGCGTCGCTGGTGGCGCGGGCTTCGGAGGGTTTGGACAGAGAGCCGGCGACGAAAATTTTGGTGTCCTTTCCGGCGAGGGAGAAGCTGATGCGGCCGCCGCTGACGGTGACTTTTTCGGAGGGGTTGAGGACGTTGGTGAATTCGGTGCCGTTGGGTTTGGCGACTTGGGGATTGATGGCGGCGCTTTGGTTGTCCCCGGTGTTGAAGGCAACGAGGGCTTCCTGGTCCTGGAGCACGCGGGTGAAGGCGTAGGGACCGGCGGAGCCGCTTTGCCAGCGCTCGGTGAAGGAGCCGCGAGTGAGGGCGGGGTGGGCTTTGCGGGCGGCGTTGAGTTTGGCGATGTGCTGGTAGAGCGGGGCGTCGGTAGCGGCGAGTTTATTGCCTTGCGCCGGGCCGGGCTGGAAGCCGCGGTCGAACATGCATTCGCGTTGCCAATCGGCATCGTCGTAGGACTGGCCTTCGTAAAGCTGCCAAGCGTCCGAACCGTTGAAGTGGTTGCCTTGGTTGAAGGCGTGTTCGGTGCCGTAGTAGAGGCAGGGCACGGGGGTGGCGAGGTAGAGGAAGGAGAGGGCGGGGCGGAGCTTCCAGATGTCGTTGGCCGTATCGCCACCGTTTTGAATGCTGATGCGGTTGACATCGTGGTTGTCGATGAAGGTGACGAGGCGGTTCTCGCCTTCGCCGTATTGAGTCTTGGCATTGAGGGCCTGGGTGAGTTGGCCGGTGCCGGCGCCATCGACGAACACGCTCTTGATCGTCTGGCTCATGGGGAAGAAGAGGGCGGAGTTGAAGGAGTAGCCGGGCTCGCGGCAGTAGCTCGCCAAGGCGTTGTTGTCGTAAACGAAAAGTTCTCCGAAGAGGATGAAGTCGTTTTTGCCTTTTGAGGCCGCGTGTTTGCGGATGTCGTCGGCCCATTTTTTCACCCAGTTGTATTCGACATGCTTGATGGCATCGACGCGGAAGCCGTCGCAATCGGTGGCGTCGATGAGGTTTTTGAAGGCCTCGGTGATCCAGTAGGTGACATGGCCGGAATCGGTGGCGAGGTCGTCGGTGCCGCGGAACTGGCCGCGGAGGGTCTCGGGGAAGGCGTCCCAGTTGTTGATGGTGCCGTGGTTGTGGAAGGAGCTGAGCGCGTTGAAGGGGAAGGGGTGTTTGCGGTTCTCGTCCCACCATCCGAAAGAGTCGTTGCCGTTCGGCCAGTATTGTTTGTCCTGCTCGCGGTTGTTGCCCCAGAGGCCGTTGAGGTCGGCGGTGTGGTTGATGACGACATCGAGGATGACATAGATGCCCCGGGCGTGGCAGGCGTCGATGAGGTCCTTGAGTTCTTGGAAGGTGCCTTGGGCGGGATCGACGTTGAAGAAGTCGGTGGGGTGGTATTGGTGGTAGGGGGTGTAGCGCCCGTCGCGGCCTTGGGCGTTCATTTGCACGCCGGAAATCCACACGGCGTTGACGCCCATGCCGGTGAGGTAATCGAGGTTGTCCTTCAGGCCCTTCCAATCGCCGCCGTGGTGGAAGTTTCGGTTGTGGGGAAACGAGCGGCCGCTGTTGTTGACGAACCACGAGGTGCGGTCGATGCCCATCGCCTGGCTCGTGTTGTTGGCGGCATCACCGTCGGCGAAGCGGTCGGTGAAGAGTTGGTAGATGTTGATGTCGCGCCAATCTTGCGGGGAGGGGAAGTATTGGTAGCCGGCCGGGCGCGGGAGGAGGCCGTAGACCGAATCGAGTTTGAGATTCGCATCGGTCGGCAAGGCCGGCGCGGTGGAATTGGTCAAAAAAGCTACAGCCAAAAGGAGGGCGATGATGGGGCGCATAATGGGGAAGCGTTTGATGGGGATGTTTTGGAGTGCGGGAAGATAGCACCCAACTTTGCGCGCGGAAGGGGTGAGTTTTTGAACAGTTCAACGCCCGCGTGGGCGCTCAGGGCTTCCACTCCAGAATGCTTCCCTCGGGCAGAAGGCTGGCGGCGCGGACGATGTCCCAATTCGCCATCCGAAATCCGCCGATGCCTTCTTTCGAAAACATCGACGAGGGAAATGCGCTGCCATGCAATCCGAAAGGCAATGGCTCTTTTTCATCACCGCGTGCGAGGTTGATCCAAACAACGCCCGCAGGATTATTCGGACCTGGCTGCAGGGTCTGCGGACGCGCGAGCGTGGCGGGTCTCGGTGTGGGTGTGGGATTGGGATTTCGGTAGAATGGCAGCGGCTGATCGACTCGTTGAACCCGCGGTTCCTGAATGGTCTGCAGGCGGGGTCGGGGCATGGCGTTCAGTATTCTCCAAGTTCCCTTCGCCCTGAGCGACGGGCGGGCGCGGGAGATCGGCATCGCGGCAACAAGTTTGCCTCCGCGGCGGATTTCAAAAACCGACATGTCACTGACGGTGGCAACGACAGGCTCGGCGGAATCGGCAGCGGGTTGAAAATTGCGTGAGGGGACGAGTTCGACGGCAAAAGGCGGAACATTCGGAACGCGGAAAGCCGATCCGGCCGGCGGATAAGGCCCGAGCCCGGGATTCATCTTTCGAAGAAACGCCTCATCGCACTGGAACCTTTCGGCAACAAATTCCCAAGGTGATCGGTAGGCCAGGAATCCCTCGAGCAACATTTCCTCGTAACGGAGCGGGGCGGGCGGCGCCGCTTTCGGTGGTTCCTTTCCCGCTGATGTCAGATCACCGGCGGGCGCAGCCACTGCCTTCGGAGTGGAGATGAATTTAAAATCCTCCGGCTTGAGCGTGTAAACCGCGATCGGGTGTGGCAAGCCTTTCCGCGCCGCCTCAACGAGTGCCACGTGGTCCATGGCCTCTCCCCTACCCGTCTGAAAAAGATTCAGGATTCGTCCGAAGTTTTCATCTGGCGTGTCTTGAATCGGTCCGGTGGAAAATCCTTGGTTGGCCAGAAAAACGCGAAGCAGCAGAACCTCGGAAGGCTCTACCCCGGCCTCCTGTTTTTTGTCCGAAGACTTGGGCGTGCTTTTCAGGAGGAGTCGCTCGGCCGGACTTGGAATCCGGATCTCCTGCCCGATCGTCACAAAGTCATCGGCTAGCCCGTTGAATTCCTTCAATTGCGCAACGGTCAACCCATACCGCTTGGCCACGCGCACGAGGTAATCCCCCCGCTTGATGGTGTGGACGCGCGGCATCTCGGGCTGCACGGGCCCTTGCGAAGGGCTTTGCGCGGCGAGGACCGGCACCTCGCGCGGGTCGAGTCCCCAGCGGTAATTGTCCCAAGGCGCGACGCTCCATTTCCAGTTCACCGCACGCTGCAATCCCGGTTCGACCTGCGTTTGTTGGGCGGTAACAACCGGCGTGGCTGTTGCAAAAAAAGCCGCCAAGAGCGCATTCCGGATTTTTTGCAAGTGGGCCATCGACGCGCAGGAATCTATTCCATCCCGCCCAGCGATAAAGTGGAAACCATGGCTACGCGCACCCGCGCTTGGCGGCCAGCGCCGCGCCGATGCGCGAAAGGGGGATCGTGTTGACCACATCGTCCTTCGTGAGCCAGCCCTTGCGGGCGATCCCGACGCCGAAAACCAAATCCTGCAACCCCGCCGTCGAGTGGGCATCGGGGTTGATCACGCACTTCACGCCCTTTTCCTTGGCGAGGTGCCACCAGCGCCAGTCCAAATCGAGGCGCCGCGGGTTGGCATTCAGTTCAATCCAAGTCCCCGTCGCAGCCGCCGCATCGAGGATGGCGGGGATATCGACCTGATACGGTTCGCGCCCGAGCAACAAACGCCCGGTGGGGTGTGCGAACATCGTGACAAACGGGTTCTCCATCGCGCGGATGATCCGCTTCGTCATCTCGGGGGCGGGCATCGTGAAGGACGAGTGAATGCTCGCGACCACATAGTCGAGGGAAGCCAAGACCCCATCGGGAAAATCCAGCGAGCCGTCCTTCAAAATGTCGCATTCGGTCCCGGCAAAAATCCGGAAACCGGGGTCCTCCGCATTCAGCACGGCGATCCTCGCCACCTGCTCCGCGAGCCGCTTTTCATCCAGCCCGTTGGCTTGGAACGACGCCTTCGAGTGGTCCGCGATCCCGAGGTATTCGAGCCCGAGTTCCTTCCCCGCGGCGACCATGTCCTCGAGCGTGGAACGCCCGTCGCTGGCAGTGGTGTGGTTGTGGAAAGTGCCGCGCAGGTTTGTCCACTCGATGAGCCGCGGGAGCTTGTGCTTCTCCGCCGCTTCGATCTCGCCGCGGTCCTCGCGCAACTCGGGCTCCACCGGATCGAGGCCGAGCGAGCGGTAGATGTCCACCTCCTCGAAAACCTCCGGCAACGGCTCGCGCAAATCCCGCCCCTCCGCCGCGCTGAAACGGTATTCGTTGAGCGACCAGCCGCGCGCCAGCGCCCGCGAGCGCATCCGGACATTGTGCTCCTTGCTGCCGGTGAAATAATTCAGCGCAAAAGGGAATTCCGCCCCGGAGACAGCCCGCAGGTCGCACTGGATGCCGCTCTTCAGAATCACACTGGATTTCGTCGCCCCGCGCGCGAGCACACTGCCAACCAGCGGATGCTGCGTGAAAAATTCCATCACCGGCTCCGCATCCTTGGTGGAAACCAGGAAGTCCAAGTCGCGCACGATCTCTTTCTTCCGACGGTAGCTGCCCGCGATTTGCGCGAGGTTCACGGCGGGGTGCCCGCGCAGGTCATCCAACAACTCCTCCGCGAGCGCCGCCACATCGCCGTAGCGGAATTCCCCCGCGTGGCTCCGCATGTGGTCGATCGCCTTGAGGATATTCGCGGCGGTTTTTTCGCCGAACCCCGGCAGCGCCGCCACATCTCCTTTTTTGCAAGCGCGCTCGAGGCTCGTGATCGAGTGCACCTTGAGCGAATCCCACAGGACCTTGATCTTTTTTCCGCCAAGCCCCTGCACCTCGAATAGCGTCAGGATGTCGGGCGGAAATTCCTCCCGCAGGTGGTCGTAGTAATCCAACCGCCCGGTCGCGGCGAGTTGCGCAATCTTTTCGCCGGTCGCCTTGCCGATGCCTTCGACCCCCGTGAGCCGCTCCTCGGCGATGAGCTTCTCGAGCGGCTCGGCGAGCACCTCCAACGCCCGCGCCGCGTGGGTGTAGGCGCGGATCTTGAACGGGTTCTCTCCCTTCAGCTCCAAGAGCCGGGCGATGTTTTCGAAAATGGCGGCGATTTCGTCCTTGTTCATTGCGTGTAGGTTTTCAGGCGGTTCCGCCAACCGGGCAGCCACTTCGCCTCGTTGCGCGCGGGCGGGGAATTTTCAATCCGCCGCGTGAGCACCTTGTCGCCCGCCTTGGCAAACTCCCGCATCGGGTCGCCGCCAGCGGGCATCGCTTCCAAAACCTGCAGCAGCCCCCATCCCTGCCCCTTGTAGCGCTCGGCGGGATTGGTCCCCTCGCCTTTGAAATTCACATAGTCCATGAGCGCGTAGAACCCAAGCGGCTGCGCCGCCACGCGGCGGAAATTCGCTTCGACCCGCCCGCGCCCGGAAGCCGGTGCGGCGGCGAGCATTTTCGGCAAAGCCGATTCCATCCTCATCGCCGCGAACCTCGCCTGCTCCGCCACCGTCCCCGCGAGCAGCGCGCGCATTTGCACAAGCCTCGGACCATCGATGTCCGCCATGAACTCCGCCCGCGTCGCCCAAGGGCACGGACCGAGCATCCAGTCCGGCACTGGCTTTCCGAGCGATTTCAAATAACGCGCCAAGCCGGGGAAACTCTCCTCAAACGGTCCGCGGAACCCTGCGGGATACCAAATGAAATGCGCGATCCCGAGCGACGGAAACTCCTCGCCTTTGTTCCAAGAGGTCAATCCCGACACCGTGCCGGCGCACTCGTTTTTCCAAATCCGTTTCCCGATTTGCAGCGCCTGCGCGTCGGTCAGGCGGACCTCCGCCAACGCCGGAAGTGCGAGGGTTGAAACCAAAATCAGAATCAGCGCTTTTCCCATACCGGCACCCTAACAGGCTTCGCGTTTCGCGCGGAAAAAATCCTTCAACATGGCGCCGCATTCCGCAGCGAGGATTCCGCCGGTGGTGAGGCAACTGTGGTTGAGCCCGGGCATTTGCAGGAGGTTCACCAAACCCCCTGCCCCGCCGCCGCGCGGGTCCGGGCACCCGAACACCACCCGCCGCAGCCTCACATGCACGATCGCCCCGGCGCACATCGGGCAGGGTTCTTTCGTCACATACAGGTCGCAGTCGTTGAGCCGCCAATCCCCCACCGCCGCCTCCGCCTGCGTGATCGCGAGCATCTCGGCATGGGCGGTGGCGTCCTTGAGCATTTCGACCTGGTTCCAGGCGCGCGCGATGATTTCGCCGTCCCGCACCACCACGGCGCCCACCGGCACCTCGTCCGCAGCGAACGCGCGCGCCGCCTGTTTGAGCGCCTCGCGCATGAAGTATTCGTCGCTGGAAAATTCCACGCCCCCACGCTATCTCATCCCCATGCCCCGGCGCAAAACCATCGTCGCCCCCTCCATCCTCGCCTGCGATTTCTCGCGGCTCGGCAGCGAGGTCGAGCGCGTGGACCGCGCAGGCGCCGATTGGATCCACTGCGATGTGATGGACGGTCATTTCGTGGACAACATCTCGTTCGGTCCCGCCTTCGTCGAAGCCGCCTCGCGCCACACAAAGCTTCCGCTCGATGTCCACCTCATGATCGAGCGCCCGGACCACTACATCCCGCGTTTCCTGCCGCTCGCCGCGTCCATCACTTCCCATGTCGAGGCGCAACACGACATCTCCCGCACCCTCGCCACCGTCCGCGGCGCCGGGCTCCTCGCGGGTCTCGCCGTCAGTCCGCCCACGCCCATCGAACTCGCGAAGCCGTTCCTCGGGCAATTCGACATCCTCCTTGTGATGACAGTGAACCCCGGTTTCGGCGGGCAGCCGTTCCTCACGGCGATGCTGGAAAAAGTCGCCGAAGCCGTGCGCTGGCGCGAGGAGGGCGTTTTCGATTTCCACATCGAGGTCGACGGCGGAATCAACGAACAAACCGCAGCCGCCTCGGTCCAAAGCGGCGCGAACCTCCTTGTCGCGGGCACCTCGGTGTTCAAAGCCGCCGACACCGCCGCCGAAATCCGCAAGCTCCGCGGCGAATGATTCCCCGCCGCCCCGCCGCAATCCTCCTTGCGGTGACCCTCTTTTCGCTGCCTGCCGCCGAAGCCCGCCCGTGGCTCGGCAAGGAACTCCTCCCCGCCCGCGAAGCGCCGCCCATCGAACTCCAAGACCAAAACGGCGCGCCGTTCCAACTCTCCTCCCTCCGCGGAAAAGCCGTGCTTGTTGCCTTTGGGTTCACTTGCTGCCCGAATATTTGCCCCGTGATGCTTTCCGAACTCGCCGCCGCCCGCCGCGCCCTCCCGCCCGAACAGCGCGCACTCGTGGATGTCGTTTTCATCAGCGTGGACGAGCGCGATACCGCGGAATCCCTCAAGCAATACCTGCCCCTCTTTGACAATTCCTTCACCGGGCTCACCGGTCCGCGCGAAGCCATCGCCTCGGTGGTGAAATCCTACGGCGGCTACTTCCGGAAGGACGAACGCGGCAGCCACGCCATTGACCACTCGACCGATGTTTACCTCATCGACCCCGCAGGGAAACTCCGCGCGGTTTTCCAACGCAGCCAACTCGGCGAAACCGCCGCCCTCGCCGCGGACATCGCCCGCGTTTTGGAAAAGCCATGACGCGCCCGCTCGCCATCGCAGCAGCCCTCGCCGCGGTTTCCTGCAAACCCTCACCGAAATCCCCACTCGAAGTCGTCCCGCTCTCCGGCGCCGACATCTATTCGATGCGCTGCTCTGTCTGCCACCAGCAGGACGGCGGCGGCATTCCGGGAAATTGCCCGCCATTCCAAAACTCCCCCCGCCTCGCCGGTCAGCCCTCCGAACTCATCCACCTCGTCCTCCAAGGGCGCCGTGGCGAGGTCGTGCGCAACGGCGAAACCTACAACGGCATCATGCCCGCCTGGCGCGACGAACTCTCCGACGACCAAATCGCCGCCGTCTTGAATTACATCCTCGAAACCTGGCAGCCCGGTGCCGCGCGCGTTTCCACCGCGGAAGTCTCCGCCGCCCGCGCCGCCACTGAAAACGCCCCGCTGCTCCCGCAAGATGGTTGAACGCCTCGTCATCGCCACGCGCAACGCGCACAAGGTTTCCGAAATCCGCGAAATCCTTGGTCCCCGCTTCCTCGTCGAGCCCATCACCGCCGTTCCCGACGCCCCCGAGGTCGAGGAAACCGGCACGACCTTCGAGGAAAACGCCCTTCTGAAAGCCCTCGCCATCTCGCGCCTCTGCGGTTCCTGGGTCGCCGCGGACGACTCGGGGCTCGAGGTCGATGCGCTCGGCGGTGCGCCTGGCGTTTACTCGGCGCGCTTCTCCGGTCCCGGCGCCACCGACGCCTCGAACCGCGCGTTGCTTTTGGAAAAACTCGCCGGGGTGCGCGGCAAAGCGCGCTCCGCCCGTTTCCGCTGCGCCATCGCCCTCGCGAAGGACGGGAAGAAATCCGCCGCCTTCCACGGCACGGTCGAAGGCACCATTATCAACGCCGAAAAAGGCGTAGGCGGCTTCGGCTACGATTCCCTCTTCGTTCCGGAAGGCTATTGCCAAACCTTCGCCGAACTCGACTCCGCCACGAAGCACTCGTTGAGCCACCGCGGGCGCGCACTCGCCGCGCTGCAGGCGTGGTCCGGCTGGGCGCGTTGATTTTCTGCGGGCTTGTCCCGGCAACCCGGCAAGCTTATCTGTTCCCCTCCGGTATGCACCAAGGCTCGCTCGCGATTTTGCTCCACGCACACCTGCCTTGGGTCCGGCACCCCGAGCACGGGGATTTCCTCGAGGAGGACTGGCTCTACGAAGCCGTCGCCGAGTGCTACATCCCGCTCCTGCGGATGCTCCGGCGCATGGCGGCGGAAAAAGTCCCGCTCAGGCTGACCTTCACGCTCACCCCCACGGTTTGCGCCATGTTGCGAGACCCGCTCCTCGTTGCGCGCACCGAGCGCTACCTCGAGCGCGGGCTCGCCCTTGCGGAAATGGAACTCGACCGCACCGCGCGGGACGCCGCCATGCTCGAGGTCGCCCGCCACTACCACGCCTCATTCCGCGACGCCCTGCATTTCTACCGGAAGGAGATCGGCCGCGATGTCGTCGGAGCCTTTGCCCAACTCCAGGAGGACGGCATCATCGAAATCATCACCTGCGCCGCCACACACGGGTTCCTGCCGCTCATGGAGGTCGTCCCCGAGGCGATGCGCGCGCAAATCCTCATCGGCTGCGACCAATACCGCGAGTGCTTCGGCCGCGACCCGGGGGGAATTTGGCTGCCCGAGTGCGGCTATGTCCCGCGCATCGATTCCATCCTGCAGGAGGCAAACCTCCGCTGGTTCGTCGTGGACGCCCACGGGCTCATGTATGGCGAGCCGCGCCCGCGATTTGCCATCTACTCGCCGTATTTCACGCCCGCCGGCCCCGCCGTTTTCGGGCGCGACCGCGAGTCGAGCAAGCAGGTCTGGAGCGCCCGCGAAGGCTACCCCGGCGACCCCGCCTACCGCGATTTCTACCGCGACATCGGAATGGAACTCCCCGAGGACTACCTGCACGCCGTCCTGCCTCAAACCGGCCACCGCCGCCACACCGGCATCAAATACCACCGCATCACCGGCACGCCCCACAAGGAGGTCTACAACCGCCCCTGGGCCCTCGCCGCCGCCGACCACCACGCGGGCGATTTCCTCGACAGCCGCGTGCGCCAGTTCGAGCACCTCGCAGGCATCCTGCCCGTGCCGCCCATCGTGCTCAGCCCGTTCGATGCCGAACTCTTCGGCCACTGGTGGTATGAGGGCCCCGAGTTCCTCGACCTCTTCCTGCGGAAGGCGGCCTACGACCAAAAAACCTTCCGCCTCACCACGCCCGGCGACTACCTCCGCGAAAACCCCACGCTGCAGATGGTCTCCCCCTCGCCGTCCAGTTGGGGGAACAAAGGCTACTGGGAGGTCTGGCTCGACCGCTGCAATTCCTGGATCTACCCGCACCTTCACTCCGCTGCCCGCCGGATGACCGCCGCCGCGCGCGAACACAAATCCACGCGTTCCCCGTTCACCCGCCGCACGCTCGCCCAGCTCGCCCGCGAACTCCTCCTCGCGCAGTCCAGCGACTGGGCGTTCCTCATGAAAACCGGCACCGCAGTCGACTACGCCACCCGCCGCACGAAGGACCACATCCTGCGCTTCAACAGCCTCCACGCCATGCTCGAATCCGGCGCCCAGGACGAGGCGCTCCTCGCCGCCTGCGAGCACCGCGACAACCTCTTCCCGAACATCAACTGGAAGCACTACCTGTGACCCACCCCGCGGCCGCAGTCGCCATCCTCCTCGCCCTCGCAGCCTCCGCCCCGGCGGAAACAAACCGCGACATCATTTTCGCGGTCCCCGCCCCCGGCCGCATCACGCTCGCCGCGTTCGACCAAAAAGGGAAACCCGTGCGCACCATCCACGCGCTCGACGGCGAGGAAGCCTTCCGCGTCGGCCTCAACGGCTACGCCACCTCGTGGGACGGGCTCGACAACCACGGCGAAAAAGTCCCGCCAGGCACCTACCACATCCGCGGCTACCTCATCGGCGATGTCGCCGTCCACGGCGAAGCCATCCATTTCAACGATTGGATCACCGGAGAATCCGCACCCGCCCTGCGCCGCGTGGACGATTTTTCCATCCTGCCCGATGGCTCCATCGCCCTCCTCGGCACCGTGGCCGACGGCACCTCCGTCTGCGCCCTCCACAAGCCCGACGGCTCGTTCTCCTGGACCCGCGCCGCCGGCCGCGCCTTCCCCGAAGTCCCGCCCATGTTCGCCTCGGGCGCGGAACGCTCGGTCGTTTGGGGCTCCGACGGCTGCCTCGTGGTTTCGAACAAAACCGGCGGCACCGAAACCCAGGTCGGCACCCCGCCGGTCCGCAACGCCACCGCCATCGCCGCCACCGATTCGCAACTCCTCGCCGCATCGGAAAACCAAATCCACGCATTCGCCCTCCCCTCGCTCGCACCCGCCGGAGCCACACCCGCCCCCGCTGCATTTTCCAGCCTCGCCACCGGGGGCAACTCCACGGTCGCGGCATCGCCCGCCGGCATTTGGGTGAAGGCGGGGAAAAAACCGTTCGAGCCCGCCACCCTGCCCGCCACCGTGGAATCCCTCTCGCTCGGCGCCAATGGCACATTCTGGTTTTGCGGGGCCGGCATGGACCCCTCGGCAACCCCGCTCGTCGGCCAAGCCACGCTCGCCGGCCAAATCGAACGCGCGATGGTCCAGCAACCCGGCGAACCCCGCCCGAAAATCGTGCGCGCCTCGCCCGTGGCGGAAACCTTCGGCGTCCTCGAATCCGCCCCCGGCCTGCAACGCCTGCGCATCCTCTCCCGCGACCCCCAAGGCGCCTGGACCATCGATTGGGAACGCACGATCACGAACTCCGACAACTTCGGTTTCTCCAACGGCACCCTCACCCCCGATGCCGGTCCCGCCCCGCAGCGCGATTCCCTCCAACTCCAACTCGAAGCCAACCCCCTTACGAACGAGCAGACCTTCCTGAAAGTCCGTGCCAAAACCGACGCCGAAGGCACCACCCTCGCCACCGAGGACGGCTTGCCCGTCGTCCGCGTGGCCGACCGCCCCGGCATCCGCCGCGTGGCCCTCGAACGCGGCGCGGAATCCGACAGCATCCGCTTCCTGCAGGGCGACGGCGCCTCGGTCGAGGAATTCCGCATCGACGGCCTCCGCCACATTATTCCCATCAACGCGGGAACCGTGCAGGTCGATTAGAAGCCCTTCTGCGGGAATATCGAACCGCAACGCCGCTTGCCGTGCGCCATCCCGGGGGCTACCCTTTCAAAAATTTCCTTCTTATGGCAAACGCAATGGTCATCGGCATCGGCGGAGTCGGCTCCGTCATCGGCCAGAAACTCCA
>JAGWWS010000057.1 GCA_018970255.1 Verrucomicrobiota bacterium
TGCGCCGGTGGCGCTGGTGGCGACTTCGGAGGTGCCGCCGTTTTTGTAGCGAATGTTTGCGTTCATGGATTATTATGGGTGTGGGGTGTCAAGTGGGGTGTTATTGGAAGCGGGCGGTGTAGTGGTGGTAGCGTTCGCGTTTCATCCAGAAGTCGTCTTGCTTCTCGGCGAGGATTCCTTCGGCGCGGGTGAACATGTAGTTGGCTTTGTCGAACTGGCCGTCTTCGAGGAGGGTGGAGGCGTAGGCGTGGGCTTTGCAGTATTCGCTGAGGAATGCGGGGATTTCCTGGCGGCGCCAGAAGGCGGGATCGGTGGGGGCGTTGCCGGTGGTGGCGGATAGGGCGAGGAAACAGTCGCCGGTGGAGTCGTGATAGACGACATCGCCGGGTTGGTAGGCGGTGCTGGCGGAGTAGTCGCGGGAAGTGAAGAGTGGCGCTGGGATGCGGAAACGGACCCAGACGGGGGTGCCGGGGGTGTGGTCGGTGGCGTGGAGGGTGGCTCCGGTGTCGGTGGTGCTGAAGCGGAGGGAGTGGGAGGGCTGGGCGGGGTCGTCGGGGTCGAGGTCGTAGATTTGAAGGAAGTCGCCAATGGGGGTTTCGCCCGGCTGCTCGAAGGCGATGTCGTGGGCTGGGGTGCCGGTGGGGGTGCGTTCCTGGGTGAGGGTGACATCGGGCCAGGGGTAGAAGTCCCAGGCGATGTCGAGGGCTCCCTGGACATAGTCGGCGAGGGCGGCGGCTTGGGAGGCGAGCGGGGGCAGGGAGGAGTCGAGCCCCATCTTGCGGAGGATGCCGTCGCGGACGGATTTGTAGGTGACGGCTTTCATCAGGCGGCGGGGGGCATGGGTTGTTGCAAGGCGGGGAGTGCGCCTTGGCGGCCGATGATGGCGTTTTGCTGTTGCTGCGCCTGAAACTGGAAGGCTTTCATGCGGGCCTCGATCATGTTGCGGAAGATTTCGTCCTGCTGGAGGCGCTGCTGGATGGCGGGGTTCGCTTGGATGATGCCTTGGAGGACTTGGGCGCGGAGTTGGAAGTTGACGCCTTCCTGCGGGAGCGGGGGCTCGGTGCCTGCGGCGATCTTCGTGTAGGCGAGCTGCTCTTCGTCGGCTTCGATCTGAGCGGCGGGGCCGGGGTCGCGGACGATGAGGTCGGCGATATTCGGATCGACGGTGCTCATGATGAATTTCACCAGACCGGCGCGGTCGATGACTCCCATGTTGTCCATGGGGACGAGGGATTTGGTGATGTATTCGAGCTTCATGCCGAGGAGTTCGGAATCGAACTGCTTGGCGTCGTAGGTGACGGAGAGGTCGAATTTGCCCTGGATGTCTTCGCGGGTGGCGGCGAAGGGGATGTTCTGGCCGCCGGAGACGCGGAGGATTTGGACCGGCGGGAGGTATTGCTGCATGAGTTGCCAGGTCTGGGTGACGATGGCTTTGAAGTCGCGGAGCCAGCGGTCCACGGTGTGCTGGACGACGAGTTGGGAGTAGTTCGGATCGACCCCCTCGCCTGACATGCCGAAGTATTCATTCACATCGCGGCGGACGGCGCGTTCGATTTCGATGGTGCCTTGATCGAAGGGGGGCGGCTGCATCCAGCTGAATTCGTTCGGGCGGCGCTCGGGGAGCATAATACCCGGACCAAGAACAACTTCCAATTTTCCCCTGTTGGCCGGTATTTTGAGGGGGGGCATGATGGACACAGAAGCGCGATCACTGCGGTAATCGCGCTGGGATTTGATCTCCTGCTGCATGGTGGAGACGATCTCGGGGATGCCCCGGGATTCGATGAGGCAGCGGGTGATGCGTTCGCGGGGAAGCTCGATGAATGGGTAGTGGCCGTGGGCGTAGGTGAGGATTTCTTCCTTGGCGGCGGAGTCGGTGATGGAGCTGTGGACGACGCGGCACATGAGCCGGGTGGCGCCGGTTTTCTCGTCCTCTTCCTTCGAGTAGATGTGCCAGAGTTCGACCATGTCGCGGTATTCCTCGAAGAGGAGGTGGTCGCGGCGGTTGGCATTTGCCTGGGTGATGATGGGCCAGAGGGAGGAGCCTTTCTGCCGCTCGGCTTTCTCGACGAATTCTTCGTCGTAGCCTTCGAGGGCGATGCGCTCACGGAGTTCCTCGACGGTGACCATCTCGCGGCGGGCGATCCAGGGGGCTCGCTGGAGGTCGTAGGTGGCGGCGGGGAAGACGATGTCGTTGAAGGGTTCGAGGGCGCACCACTCGGGGCGGGACTCGAAGATGTAGGGGGTGGGGACTTCGACGGTCTGGCCTTCGCGGAGCTTGCGGATGTTTGCGGCGGTGCCTGCGCCGGGGGCGAATTGCTCGGCGAGTTCAACGGCGATTTCTTCTTGGAGGGGATCGAGGACTGCGCCGATGAAGGCTTGCAAGGCGGGGTCCTGCGTTTCGGCGGCCATGCCGAGGAGCATGTCGAGGGAGTATTCTTTGATCTCGACGCGGGAGGTGGTGCGCCAGAAGACGCCCATGACGGCGAGGCCGTAGGTGGCGCGGATGTTGAGGGCGAGTTCGAGTTCGCGGCGAAGGTCGTCGGCGCAGTGGGTGTAAAGCATCCACTTGAGCAGGGACTCGCTGCGTTGCTGGAGGAGGCCGTCGGTGGATTCGACGGGGAGCATTTGCAGGCGGGAGGCGAAGGTGGCGGTGAGGCAGAGCTGGGCCTCGCGGTTGCAGACGAGGTCGGCGAGGCGGATGCGGGCATCCGAGGCTCCCTCCCAGGGGAAAATCTTGCGGCGGTAGTTGCCGGACCATTTGCGGCCGTCGGAGGACTGGCCGTCCCAGAAGGCGAGGCGGGTATCGTAATTCTCGGCGCGGCGGGTGGAATACCAGGAGGCATCCATCGCGGCGGTGGTGAGTTCGCGGATCCAGTAGTTGAGGTCGGACTTGTCCTCGTTCATCAGGCGGCTTTGCGGAGCCCGGGCATCAGGATCATGGTTTTGCCGGTGCCGCCGGAGCGGACGACGGTGGAGGGGAAGTTCCGCTTAAACCAGGTGCGGAAATCCGGGTCGCGCCAGCAGCCGGGAAGGTGGTGGTTCCACCAATGGTAAATTTGGCCGTCCACGGACATGTCGAGGTAGCCGATGCCGTCAACGGCATTGAGGGTTTCCGAGGCGCGGGCGGCGGCGATGGCCTCTTGGCGGTCGGCGGCATGGATGGCGGTGGACTCCCATTGAGAGGCGAGCTCCTCCGCAGCCCCTGCGGCGATTTCGCCCGGGATGTCTGACAGGATTTCCTTGAGGGTGTCTGACATGAAATTTTAGCCGTCCCTGGCCGGAGGAGTGTGAGGTCCTCCTCCGGCGTGGTGCGGTGCCCTAAGCTGACTTAGGAGGCGTGAGCGAACTTGCCGAGGACCTCGGGGTTGGCGCATGCGACGCCGAAGATGGCGTCCACATAGCCACGAGGGCCGGAGCCGTCGATGGGGAGCTTCTGGAGGTTCGGCTTGCGGTTGAAGCGGATCTCCACGAGGTCCATGTCCAGGACATAGCCACGGGCCGCTTTGTCGGTGGCGTTCGCGCCGCCGAGATAGACGGACGGGTGGAGCGCGAGGGTGCCGAAGTCGCTCTCATAGATGTCGACGACATTGACGATCTTCTTCGACTCCAGGGATTGGGTGAAGGTGCGGATCGAGGAGGCGACATTGGTGCTGCCTGCCTGGGTGCGGATGAAGCCCGAGAAGGCTTTCTTCAGCGCGGTGCCGCAGACGAGGTCGTAGTTGCGACGCTGGCGGCGCTCGGTGAAGATGGACTCCATGAGGTCGATGACGGCGCTTTCGGTGAGGCTGGCGGGCGCGGTGGTGTTGATGGACGCGGCGGGCGTGCGGTAGGCGGCGGGAACCGCTGTGGCGGTATCGGCCTGAGCGGAGTTGCTGATCCAGGAGCCGAGGCCACGGGTTTTATTCGCGGTGCCGCCGGAGGTTTGGGAACCGGATGCGGCGACGGAATCGTTGTCCGAGCCCATGGTGGCTTCGATGTCGATCTTGAGTTCGACGAGGGCTTTCGCGGCCGATTTGTTGAAGGCTTGCTTTTTGCCCACACCGGCGAGGTCGGCGACATTTTCGACGAAGTCGTCCACTTGGAAGGCGCGGCGGACTTTCTGGACGCGGCCCGAGAGGAGTTCGCGGTTCGCGTGCTGGTCGCTGAAGCTGGAGACGGCGGCGTTGGCGAGGACGCCATCGGTGTTGGCTGTGCCGTAGCTATCGATGGGCCACTGGAAAAGCACATTGGCGGGCTCTTGGCCCTTTTTGCACATGGAGAAGATGGGCGTGTCGCCCGGTTCGATGAGGACCAGCGCGTCCGAGAGGTCTTGGTGCTGGCCTTTGACTGTGAGGATGGATGTTGCCATAGGAATTTAGGAGTTGGAGGTTGGGTTATTCGTTGAGGAAAGCGGCGACGAAGGATTCGGCGGCTTCCCGGTTTCCGTGGGTTCGTAAGGCAGCGAGAGGGTCAGGTGCGGATTTGGCGCGAGGGGCGGCAGAAGGTGCGACGACTTTGGGAGCGGCGACGGGTTTGGCGGGGGGCTTGGCGGCCGTGGCGGGCTTTGCCTTTGCGGTCTTAGTGCGGGCTTCGATTTCGGCGAAGCGGGCGGCTTGGCCGCGCAGGGCATCCCCGATGATGAGTTCGAGGTTTGGGAGGCGTGCGAGGGCGGGGAGCTGGCGGAGGGTGGCTTGCATCGTCTGGCGGAGCGGGGTGCCTTCCTGGAAGATTTCCGGGTAGGTTTGCCGCGCCTCGGCGATGTAGGCTTCGCGCTGCTGGAAGTATTGGCGTTTGGAGCTTTCGCCCAGGACGATACTTTTGGCGACTTGCAGGCGCTCGCGGAGTTGGGCGGAAGTGAACTTCTGCGTGGCTCCGTTTCCCATGGGGACTTCGATTTCGCCGCCTTCCATTTCGGCTTTGGCGATGAGGTCGGGGACCGCATCGAGCACGGTATTGGCGGAGGCGATTTTGGCGTCGAGGTCTGCGGGGGAGGTGATGTCGGCGAGCGGGTCGGCGGCATCCTGGACGATGATGGGCTGGGCTTTTGCGAGGGCTTCCTTGGCGGATGCCAATTCGGCTTGCAGGGCGGCGGCTTGTTCCTCGGCGGATTTCGCGCGGGCGGTGAGCTTGTCCACGCGCTTGTTCATTTTCGCCAGGGAGCGGTCGGCTTTCTCGTCGGTCTCTTCCTCGGTTTCCTCGGACTCTTCGGGCGAATCGGATTCGTCGGCCTTGGAGTCTTCCTTGGGTTCCTCGGTGGTGTCGTCGGAATCTTCGGAGTCAGCGGCCTCGGGGGCCGGGGATTCCTCGGATTCTGGATTTTCAATTTCTGCGGCTTCGGCGTCTATTGGCTCCTCGGGGGTTGAGTCCGGGGCTGTGGGCTCATCGACGGTTGGGAGTTTAATGCCCAGCGTATCGAGAACTTCTCCGATGCTGACTGCTTCGTCTGTCTGTGCCATGGGATGTGTGGTCTCCAAGTCCTGTTCCAGAACCGGGGGTGGTTGCGGGTTCGCACTTTTTCCACGAACACGCGGCGAGCCGGTTCAGCCCTCGCTTGCACGCATTACTCGCCGGAATGGGGCGGGAGCGTTAGTGGCAGCGGGAGAAACGGGTAGAAACGGGGGGAAACGGTAGGAAACGGGTAGATAATTCTTGGCTCCCGCAGGGGCGCGAAGGTGCGGAATTGCCGTAAGAATTAAGCAAACTGTGGTTAGCTTTTAACAATCCCGAGCGGGATTAAAGGAACGATAATGTCGGAAAATTGTATGCAAATTCCCGTTCGGGATTCGCGGATGGCGAATAGTTCAACCTACGCTTGAACTATGACGCAGAAAGTAAGCAGCCAGGGACGGGTGCATGCCCCCTTTTCAGACGCCGGGTTTCCAAGGTTGCGAGCCGCCTACGGCTCCCCGACCTCGATGTGGCAATCCCCGGTTACGGACCGAAGATTGCTCATCCGTGTTGCTCGCCTGCCTGGCTAAATTTTTTAGAAAAGGATTGCTCGCGGCTGCGGGCGAGTTCTTCGCGGAGGGTGCGGAGAGCTTCGAGGCCGCCTGCGCTGTGGGCGAGGAGCCCGGGGTTTTGCGCGGTGGCGGGCATGGAGACGAATGCGGCGGCGTCTTCGAGCGCATCGTCGAGCTTGGCCATGACGGCAAGGAACCAGGGCTCTTCGGCGGGGACGCAAAATGCGGCGGCGAGGTCTTCGGCGTTCATCAGAAGGGGATGTCTGGCTGGTCGGCGAGGGCGATGGATGCGGGCTCGGCGGGCTGCTCGGCGGTCGCGGAGTCGGCGGGGCGGAAGTAGAGTTTGAAGTATTTGCCGCCATCACCATCGCGGCTTTCGTTGATGTAGGCGGAAATCCAATACTTGGTTCCGGCGACGATGCAGGAGCCTTTGTGGTCCGGGTGCTTTTCGGTGTCTTTTTTGCGGTTGCGGGAGAGGGAGCCGGTGAAGTCTTTCATAGGGTGGCGATGTCGCGGGCGCGATACCAGAGGCGGCAGCCCCGCTTGCGGATGGGTTTGATGAGGCCGGATGCGACGAGCTTGTTGAGCTGGCGGTAGGTGATGCCGAGGCGGTCCATGACATCGCGGGCGCGGAGAAGTTCCATGTGGGATTTATTATGGGGGTGGTTTGTCAAGGGGTCAGTAGCAGCCGCCGCCGCGCGGGGCGAGGTGGTCGGGGTCTTGGTATTCGATGCCATCGGACATGGCGACATACCGGAGAAGGTCGATGAAATCTTTGCTGGCGGATTTTTGCCCGTCCGCGCCGGTCCAGGTTTTAAGCGAGAAAATGAGATTTTTGCATCGCTCGCTGATGTAGAGTTTGGGCGAATTCGTGGAGTCGATGGGGCGCGAGGAATCGTAGGCGAGAAGGTCGTTGATGCTGGTGACGCCTTCTTTGATGGCTTTGCCGGAGGTGGCTTTGAAATACATGTCAATTTTCTCGGCGCACTGCTCGATGATGGTTTTGATGCCTTCCTCGGTCATGCTTGCGGTGTTGC
>JAGWWS010000026.1 GCA_018970255.1 Verrucomicrobiota bacterium
GAAGGCGGCGGCATTGGCGGCGCGGAGGGCTTCCCAGAGTTCGGCCTCGGTGGCGGCGGGCTTGCCGATGCGGAGGTTCTCGGCGGTGGTGCCGTTGAAGAGGAAGCTTTCCTGGGTGACGACGGCGATGTTTTCGCGGAGGTGGTGGCGGGGGATGGCGCGCAGGGGGGTGCCGTCGATGTCGATTTCGCCGGAGGTGGTTTCGTAAAAGCGGACGAGGAGGTTCACGATGGTGGATTTCCCGGCGCCGGTGGGGCCGACGAGGGCGACCATTTTCCCGGCGGGGGCGTCGATGTTGACATCGTGGAGCACGGGGAGGCGGGGGTCATAGGAGAAGGAGACGCCGCGGAATGCGACATGGCCGCGGATGGGCTTGGATGCGAGCCCGGCGGGTTCCTGCGGCTCGGGCGGGGAATCCATGATTTCGAAAACGCGGTCGCCGGCGGCGCGGCCGGATTGGAAGATTTGGTTGAGCTGGTGGAGGCGGCCGACGGGTTCGTAGAGGTAGCCGACGAGGACGAAGAAGGCGACGAGGGCGCCGATCTCCATGTGGCCGGCGAGGACTTGCTGCGCGCCGAAGCCGGCGACGAGGAGGAGGCCGAGGGAGGAGGTGAATTCCATGCCGGGGTGGTAGATGGCCCAGGCTTTCATGACGGTGAGGGTGGCGCGGCGGACCTTGTCGCTGGCTTGGTCGAACCGGGCGTGTTCGCGGGCCTCGCTGGTGTAGGTTTTGATTTGGCGGATGCCGGCGATGTTGTCGTGGAGGAGGGAGTTCAATGCGGAGACGGCCTGGCGCTGCTTGCGGTAGCGGGAGCGGGCGGTGAGGGTGTAGGCAAGCGCGCCGGCGGCGAGGAAGGGCACGGGGGCGAGGGCCGCGAGCGTGAGCGGGGGGCTGTAGGCGAACATGAGGGCGCTGACGACGAGGATTTGGAGGATGGCGACGCTGCCTTGCTCGATGCCGTCGATGAGGACGCGTTCGACATTGGTCACATCCTCGACGAGGCGGGTCATGATGTCGCCGGTGGCGCGGTTGTCGAACCAGGCGAGGGGGAGCTTCTGGATGTGCGCGTAGAGTTCGCTGCGGAGGTCGAAAATGACGCGCTGCTCGAAATGGTTGTTGAAGAAGATGCGGGCGGCGTTGAGGCCGTTCTGCGCGATGAAGGCCGCGAGCCCGAGGCCGACGAGCGGGAGGAGCTGGCCGGGTTGGTTTTTTCCAATGACGCCGTCGACGATGCGCTGGGTGACGGCCGGGAAGACGATGACCATGAGCGTGCCGGCGATGGCGCAGAAGAGCGTGGCGAAGGCGAGCAGCGGATAGCGCCGCACATATGGGAAGACCCGGATGAAGACCTGCATCGGCGCGAGTATCGCCGGAGGCGGGCGGGGGGGCAATTCCGCTACCGGGCGAAAAGGAGGACGAGGAGTTGCGCGCTGAGGATGCGCAGGAGCATGGCGAGCGGGTAAACGGTGGCGTAGGCGATGGAGGGGGAGTCGGACTTGGCGACCGAGTTTGCGAAGGCCAGCGCGGGCGGGTCTGTCATGCTGCCGGAGAGCAGGCCGCAGAGGTCGATGAAATTGGTTTTCAAAACGGCGCGGGCGAAAATGCCGACGGCGAGCAGCGGCACGGTGGTGATCGCGCACGCGCAGCCGAGCCAGAGCAGGCCGTCGCCGCCGAGGATGGCGGGGACGAAATTTTCGCCGGCTTTCAACCCCACGCAGGCGAGGAAGAGGATGATGCCCATTTCGCGGATGGCGGTGTTTGCCGTGGCGGGCATGAACCACACGACGGAGCCGATCTGGCGGATGCGCGAGAGGAGGATGGCGAGCACGAGCGGCCCTCCGGCAAGCCCGAGGCGGACGGGCACGGGCAAACCGGGGAACGCAAGGGGCACCATGCCGGCCAGGACGCCGAGGAGGATGCCGAGGAAGACGGGGATGAAGTTGGTTTGGTTGAGGGCGCGGAGGGAGTTCCCGAGGACGGCGGCGGCCTTGGCGATGTGTTCCCCGTCGCCCACGACATGGAGGAAGTCGCCGAACCGGAGGCGGAGCTCGGGGGCGGCGGCAAGTTCGACTTCGCCACGCAGCACGCGGGTGATGGTGACGCCGTAGAGGGAATCGAGGCCCAGCTCGGCGATGGTTTTTCCGAGAACCTCCTTGCGGGTGGCGACGACGCGCCGAAAAGCCACACGGCCGGGCATGTGCATGAGGTCCATGCCGCCCTTGCGGCCCACGATGAGGCGGAAGGCATCGAGGTGCTTCGCGGTTCCGATGGCGAGGATGCGGTCGCCCGTATGGATGGCGGTTTGCTCCGTGGCCGCTTCGACGCCGTCTGCGGCGGAGCGCTTGATGCGCGAGACCATGACCCCGATTTCACGCCGGCCGGGGATTTCGCCGATCGACAGGCCGTCGAGGTTCGGGTTTTCGACAACGAGGTTCATTCGCACAAGCGGTTCGGTTCCCTTTTTCCTGGCTGCATCGAATTCGGCGGCTTCCTTCGCGGGGTCGATGCGGAAGATTTTTCCGAGCGCGAGCATGGCGGCGATGATGCCAAAGATTCCCGCCGGGTAGCCGACCGCGTAGGCGAGGGCGGGCAGGGCGGCGCGGTTCGCTTCCGCGGCGGCGGCGTTGCCTTGGGCCATGATGGCGACCGTTTGCTGGGCGGCGCCAAGGGCCGGGGTGTTCGTGGTCGCGCCTGTGAAAAGCCCCACGCCGGCGAAGGGGTTCATTCCCGTGGCGGCCACAAGAAGGATGGTCGATGCCACCCCGAGCGCCACCACGGCGGCGGCGAGCGCGTTGAGGCGGGCGCCGTTGTTTTTGAGGGAAGCAAAGAAGCCGGGGCCGAGCTGCAGGCCGATGGTGAATACAAAAAGGACGAGGCCGAACTCGCGCACGAATTCCAGGATTTCGGGTTGGATGCGGATTCCGAAGTGCCCGGCGGCGATGCCCGCGAAAAGCACGGCGGCGATGCCGGGGCCGATGCCGCGAACTTTCAGGCTCGAGAGGGCGAGCCCGGCCACGGATACGGCGGAAAGGACGAGCACGGCCCAGGCGACAGGCTGGGTTTCCCCCATTTCCAAAATCCAGGTTGGCACGCGCCGGGATTCCGCCAGCGAACCGCCATTGCGGCAAGCGGGAACAAACCCCATGCCGAGAGCGGGGTTGAAGGCGCGGGGGAGTTGCATTTTACTCGCCGCGCATGCAGCCGACCCTGCTGATTGTCGATGACGAGAAAAACACCCGCGACGGGCTGCGCAACGCGCTCGACGGGGAGTTCGAGGTCTATGTGGCCGGGGATATCGACGGGGCGCTGTCCACCATGGACGGGGTGCCTGTGGATGTTTTGCTCACGGACCTCAGGCTGGGCGGCGAGGATGGCATGGCGTTGATCGAGCGCGCCCGCAAGCGCACGAACCCGCCGATTTGCATCATGATGACGGCGTATGGCTCGGTGGACACGGCCGTGGAGGCGATGAAGCACGGCGCCTACGATTTTGTCACGAAGCCGGTGAACATCGACCGGCTGGAGATCCTCATCAAGCGGGCCGTGCGCGAGAGGAACACGAGCCGCGAGAACAGGGAACTGCGCACGAAGGTGCAGTCGCAATCCACGCTCGAGGGCATGATCGGGCGATCGCCCGCGATGGTGCAGGTTTTCGACACGATCAAGCAGGTCGCTCCGTCGCGGGCCACAGTGCTGGTCCAGGGGGAGAGCGGCACGGGCAAGGAACTCGCGGCGCATGCGATCCACCATTTGAGCCCGAGGGCGAGGGGGAAATTCGTCGCGGTGCACTGTGCGGCGCTCACGCCGGAGTTGCTCGCGAGCGAATTGTTCGGCCACGAAAAGGGGGCTTTCACGGGTGCGTTCGAGCGGAGGATCGGGCGGTTCGAGCAGGCGAAGGGCGGGACTTTGTTCCTCGACGAAATCGGCGAGATCGATTCGGCCACGCAGGTGAAAATCCTGCGCGTGCTCGGCGAAAGGACCTTCGAGCGCGTGGGCGGCAGCGAGACCATCCAAGCCGATGTTCGACTCATCGCGGCCACGAACAAGGACCTCTCGAAACTCGTCGCCGAGGGGAAATTCCGCGACGACCTGTTTTTCCGCCTGCATGTGGTTCCGTTGACAATGCCGCCGCTGCGCGAGCGCAAGGTGGACATCCCGCTGCTCGCCGAGGCGTTCCTGCGCGATGCGGCGCTGGAGAACGAAAAACCCAGGCGCGAACTCTCGCCCGAGGCCATGCAGCGGATTTTGGAATACGACTGGCCGGGGAATGTGCGGGAATTGCGCACAGCCATCGAACACGGCGTCGTGATGGCCTCGGGGCCCCAAATCGGCCTTCGCGACCTGCCGGCGATGGTGAGGTCTGAAAACGAGCCTCGAGCCGTCTCGGAGCCCGTGTCCAACCGATTGAATTTGCGGGATTCGGAAACGGCTCTTATTCTCCGCTCCCTCGACGACTGCCGGGGAAGCCGCAGCGAAGCCGCGAAAAAACTCGGCATCAGCCGCCGCACGCTCCACCGCCGTCTCAAGGAACTGAACATCTCCAAACGCCAACCCCGAAAGTAACCCCATGGCCACCACCAAACCGGGCGCTCAGGAAATCGTCCACTCCCTCGACCAGGGTAAACTGGCTCCGATCATTCGCATCGCGATGTTCGGGGCGCTCATCATCACGCTCACGCTGCTTTATCTCTTCGTCCAATTCCGCGGACTCCCCTCCTCCACCGCGATGGATCAGGCTCAAATCGCGCGAAATTTGGCTGATGGAAAAGGTTTCAGCACAAAATACATCCGCCCCTTTGCGATCTGGCAGCTCGAAAACGCCGGCAAGGAAGTCCCCTCGGAGAACTTCCCTGATTTTTTCAACTCTCCGCTGAATCCGTTCGTCAACTCCATCCCCCTGCGCCTTTTCAAATCCCAGTGGGAACTTGCGCCCACCGATCTGATCTATGTCGGCGACCGTGTGATCGCCGCCACGGCGATCCTCTTTTTCCTGGCCTCGGTGGCGATCTGGTATGTGATCGGCAAGAGGCTCTTCGACCAAAAACTCTCCCTCATCGGCTGCGCGATCATCCTGCTCACCGACATGATGTGGCAATTCACGCTCTCGGGCCTTCCGCAGATGCTGATGTTGTTCCTCTTCTCGATCGCATCGCTTCTCACGCTGATGGCCATGGACAAACGCGGGGCTCCTTTGCTGGTTTTGGGCCTGCTGTTCGGCGCGGGAATTCTTTTCGGCTTGATGGTCCTCGCGCATGGAGCCGCGATTTGGATTTTCTTCGGTTGGCTCGCCTTTGCCCTTGTTTACTTCCAACCCCGCGGAGTCGCCGGGCTCGTTGCCGTCGGAGCGTTGGCAATCGTGGTTGTTCCCTGGCTCGCCAGAAACTACGCAGTCAGCGGGAATCCTCTGGGCATCGGCGGCTACGAGTTGGTCGCGCCGGTGAACTCCGGCGAAAGCGGCTACCTGCGCTCCCTCTCCGGTCCCCCACCCTTCTCGGGCATCAACCCCCTGCACCGGCTCAAAAACGCCGTCTTCCTTCACGCGGAAAACTTTTTCCCGTTCCTCGGAATGAGCCTCGCGGCCGTGATGTTTTTCGTTTCGCTCATGCATCGCTTCCGCTCGAAGAGCACCGCAATGTTCCGCTGGTGCGTGCTCCTCATGTGGCTCGGCGCCTTCGCCGGAATGACATTCTGCGGCGTCCAAGGCGATGTGTCCCGCAACCAACTCCATGTCCTTTTCATCCCGCTTTTCGTTTTTTACGGGCTGGCGTTCATCATGGTCCTCTACGCGCGACTCGAAGTCCAAATGCCCATTCTCCGCGTGGCATTTCTCTCCCTGATCGTCTTCCTCTGCTCGCTGCCTCTTCTTGCCAGACTCCTCGCAGGCCAAGGCATCGCCATCCAATGGCCGCCGTATGTGCCGCCATTCATCGCCATCCTCTCGGACTGGTATGAAGAAAAGGAGGTCATCGCCTCGGACATGCCGTGGGCCGTCGCCTGGTATGCGAACCGCCCATCCATCCTGCTCCCGCAAACCATCAAGGATTTCAACAAACTCAGCGACTACCGCGTGCTCGGCTCCGCCATCCACGGGCTCTACCTCACGCCCGTGACCGGGAACCAGCGCCTCTTCGGCGACATTTACAAGGGCGCCTACACCGATTGGGTGTTCCTCATCACGCGCCCGCCGAATGTCCAGGGCTTCCCGCTCCAATATTTCACCCCGCTGCCCATCGACGGCGAGTGCATCATTTTCGCCGACCGCGACCGCTGGTCGAAACGCGAGTGACGCACCCGCTCTCGCTCACCGATGCGGATTGGGCGGAGTGGATGGCCCGGTCGGGCGAGCCCGCCTACCGCGCCGGCCAGGTGCTCGATTGGATTTTCAAGCACCGCGCCCCCTCGTGGGACGCCATGACCAACCTCCCGGCCGGCCTCCGAGGGAAACTCGCTGCCGAATTCCCCGCGCCCCGGTTGGAAAAAATCCGCGAGACCGGTTCGCACGACACCACACGGAAATTCCTCTTCCGCCTCGCCGACGGCCAACTCGTCGAAAGCGTCCTCATCCCCGCCTCGCCCGCCCTCTACGGCGAGGCCTCGGACCGCCGCACCATCTGCATTTCGAGCCAGGTCGGCTGCGCCTACGGCTGCAAATTTTGCGCCAGCGGCCTCGATGGCTGGAAGCGCCACCTCGCCGCCGGCGAAATCGTGGACCAGTTCCTGCGTGTGGAGGCCGAGGGCGGCGAGCGCATCAACAACATCGTCTTCATGGGCATGGGCGAGCCATTGGCGAACTACGACAACCTCCTGCGCGCCATCTCGGTTTTGAACGCCCCGTGGGGCGTGGGCATCGGCGCGCGGCACATGACGGTTTCCACCTCCGGCCTCGCCCCGCAAATCCGCCAACTCGCCGAACAACCGCTCCAGGTCCGCCTCGCCATTTCGCTCCATGGCGCCTCCGACGAGGTCCGCGGCCGCATCATGCCGGTGAACAAAAAATACCCCGTCGCTGAACTCCTCGCCGCCTGCGCCGACTACACCCGCTTGAAAAAGCAGAAGCTCACTTTCGAATACATCCTCATCCGCGGCGTGAACGACGCCGAGTCCGAGGCCCGCCTGCTCGCCTCCCACGCGCTCCAGCTCCGCGCCAAGGTGAACCTCATCCCCTACAACACCGTCGAGGGTTTGCCCTGGGAGCGCCCGGACGAGCGGACGCAGGAGCGCTTCCTGCAAATCCTGCGCTCCGCCGGGGCCGATGCCACGCTGCGCCGCGAGAAAGGCCACGACATCGCCGCCGCCTGCGGCCAGCTCCGCCTGCAAACCCAAAAATCCTTTGCAGCCGGCCCCGCGTTGAATTAGCGGTTCAGTGATGTCGGACAAAGACGACCCCCAAGGCGAAGTCTGGGACGAGTATGTCTGGGAGCGCTTCCTGCGCGAGCAGGACAAAAACACCGAGAAATACTTCAAGCTCCTCGAGGAATACATGGACCACCCGGACCGCGATGAAATCATCGCCGGGGAAATGGGCTGGAGCGTTTTTTCCGAAGCCGCAGAAACCTCCGGCCAGTTCGAAAACTTCCTCGGAGAGGCCGCCGAATTCCTCACCGACGACGAAGAGGAGGAGTTCGACAGCGAGTTCGAGGAGTTCACGAATTCCCCCATCTATTCCGACACGCTCCGCCTGCACCGCTGGATCAACCGCCTCCTCGACCGCCGGGCCGACCTCCGCGAAAACCCCGATGCGGCCGTCTTCGCCACGCGTTCCGCCGTTTGCGGGGCCAAGCTCGCCGCCGCCCTCTGCGGTCACGAGACCACCGAACTCGGCATGACCATCGCTTACCTCAAGCGCGCCCTGCACGCCGCCAATGATTCGCTCGCCGCCCTGTCCCGCCTGGTGGATTCGGGCGCGCTCGACCGCCGCCGCGCCGCCGCCGGCCGCCGGCATGTCTTCGCCATCAGGAATTCGATCGTCGAAAACCTCGGCCGCAGCCGCCTCGAGTGGCGCGAGCGTTACGGCGGGAATTGAGTCCCTTCAATAGCCTGGGGGTCAGTCCCGCGTATTGTCGCTTTTTTCCCGCTCGCCCACAGCGCCCGCCACAGCGTTTGCGGCACCCCGGCATTCAACTCCTTCGCGATCCAAGCCATCGTCATCGTGGTCTTGCCCCTCAGTTCCCTTGCCAGCGCAATCTTCCCGGGGTGCCCTTTTTTGAGTTTGCGCAAGTCCTCCAACCCCATTCCCCGCTCCTTCAAAAACCCCCTCGCTATTTCCCGCGCCTTCTCCTCCATCGTCTCCTCCACCGCTTCCCGCGAGTGGATCGCCGTGTCCCCCACCATGCCCACCCCCATCCCGGCCAACCGCTCCACAAAATCCTCCGCTCCCAGTTTCCAACCCCGCCGAATCCCCTTCCAGAGTTCCTCGTCCGCATGCCCCTGCACCCCGCAACGCGCCGCCATCGCCCCGCCGAACTCCCGCCGGCCCTCCGCATCATCGCTCCGGATTCCCATTTCCCCGAGCAACCGGTCCACGCGCAGCCACTCCACCCTTTCCTTCGGCGGCTTCAGGTATTCGGGAAAACTGCTCCACGCATAATCCTCCAAACGCCCCTCCGCCCCGAGCAACCCAGCCCGCACCGGATTCAAGTGCACATAATCGCACACCACCCGCAGATACATGTCGTCCGACCCATCCACCAGCAGCGACTTGTAGCGCCCCGCAAACAAGTGCCCCCGCATCCCGTGCCGCGCATTGAACCGCTGCGTGTAGGTTCCCAAAAACCACTTCATCCCCGCCACCAGCGTCGGTTGCGGCGTTTCCAGCACCAGGTGAAAATGGTTTCCCATCAGGCAATAGGCATGCACCTGCCAACCCGCGCGCCCGCAGGCCTCGCCCAGCGTCCGCAAAAACAGCCGCCGGTCCTCGTCATCCAAAAAAATCTGCTCCCTCCGGTCACCCCGGCTCATCACATGGTAAATGGCCCCCGCGTATTCGATTCGAAGTTGTCTTGCCATCGACGGAGCCTCTCGAATTTTCAAATTTGCGTCAATACGCGGGACTGACCCCCTTTTGACCCGGGCGGCTTTCTGTTCAGAGAAGCACGGAGGTGGCTTGGAGGGGGGGGGGATTCCTGACGGGAGTCTCAGGCGAGACTGAAAATTTTAGTGGATCGCAGCGTGGTTTGGTTAAATTGTCCTCTTTTTTATTGCTTTGCCTGATACGCAACACTTTTGTGTGACCAAACAATGTTCGGCATAAAGGGTAAACCAACAATGAAATCGAAGACAGATTGGCAAGCGCGGCTCGATTGTGAGAAGCCGCTCCAGATCAAAACCCTTGAGAAATCGTTCGCGGGGATTCCATCAGGAGCGACTATGCTGATAGTCATCCCCAAAATGGTCGATGAGGCGGTTAAGTTGATTCCAGTTGGCCAGACGATCGATCAGAAGGTTCTGCGAAAGCAGCTTGCAGAGAAGTTTCAAGCAGATTATGCGTGCCCTGTAACGACAGGGATTTCGTTGAGAGTGGTTGCCGAGGCAGCTTACGCAAGAATTGTTGGTGGAGTGAATCCGTCGGAGGTATCGCCATTTTGGAGGGCAGTCGACCCATCCAGCGATTTAGCTGGGAAGCTTGCATGCGGCCGAGACTTTATCGTCACGATGAGAAATAAGGGATAAATGCCGAACAATGCGATTCACCGAATGGCTACCCGCGTCACGCTCCGTGCTGGTTCCGCTTCGCTCCACTGGCACGGATCGCGCCACGGGCAGCCATCGGTGATCGCGGACGTTAGGCAGAATCAAACCATGAAAAAACCACAGGCGAAGCGAGTTTCAGCCTCCTCATACACTGGCGCCTGCCTCTGCGGTGGCATTCGATTCACTTTTCACGCGGAGCCAGATTGGCCTCACTACTGTTGCTGTGACGACTGCCAAAAGTGGAGCGGGGCACCAGCGGTAGCTTGGGTGGACTTCCCGCAAAGCGCATTTCACATAGACGACGAGAAAGCATATCTACGAAGGTTTAAGTCGTCTCCGATAGCTCATCGTGCCTTCTGTTCGAATTGCGGCACATCCTTGTTTGCTATTGATGACGATGGAAGGAATATGTCGGTGACGATTACATCGCTTGATAGGCCGAACCTTCACCGCCCGGAATCAGTCAGCTATACAAGTTTTGCTGCTAGATGGTTTCCGCATAAAGAGCTAATTCAAAAATGAGAAATGAGCCTAACAAAGCGATGGAGCCAAGCCGAGTAGTTGTCACAGATCACATGTGCACTGGGGCACTGGGGTCAGTCCCGCGTATTAGCGCTTTTATTTCAGGACCTGTAGGCCACCCGCAGGAATCCCCTTCCAATCCCGCCCGCCCCGCCTAAATTCGCGCCCCGATGTTTTCAAGGCTCTCCGACAAGCTCCAGGATGTTTTCAAAAACCTGCGCGGCCAGGGGCGCATCTCCGAATCGAACATCTCGGACGCCCTGCGCGAAGTCCGCCTCGCCCTCCTCGATGCCGATGTCCACTTCCAGGTCGCGAAGGATTTCATCGCCCGCGTCAAGGAGAAGGCCCTTGGCGAAACCGTGCTCCGCAGCGTCACGCCGGGCCAGCAAATCGTCAAAATCTTCCACTCCGAGCTTTGCTCCCTGCTCGGCGGCGACTCCGCCCCGCTCGAACTTTCCAAACCCGGCACCATCCTCGTCGCCGGCCTGAACGGCGCGGGAAAAACCACCTCCTGCGCGAAGCTCGCCCGCCTCCTCAAGGCCGAGGGCCGCTCGCCATTGCTCATCGCGCTCGACCTCCAGCGCCCGGCAGCCATCGACCAACTTTGCATCCTCGGCGAACAAATCGGCGTCCCCGTTTTCCGCCCCGCCGCAGGCGCCACCGATGTCCTCGCCACCGCGCGCGAGGCCGTGGAATGGTGCGAAAAAACCGGCGGCAATGTCCGGATCTTCGACACCGCCGGCCGCCAGGAGGTCGATGAACCCCTGCTCGACGAACTCCGCCAAGTCCGCGATTTCCTCCAACCCGGCGAGACCCTCCTCGTCTGCGACGCCGCCACGGGCCAGCAAGCCGTGGGGGTTGCCGAAAAATTCCACGCCGCCCTCGGGCTCACCGGCCTCGTCCTCACGAAGCTCGATGGCGACGCCCGCGGCGGCGCGGCCCTCTCGCTCCGCAGCGTCACCGGCCGCCCGATCAAATTCATCGGCACGGGCGAAAAGGTGGACCAGTTCGAGGTCTTCCACCCCGACCGCCTCGCCGGCCGCATCCTCGGCATGGGCGATGTCGTCAGCCTTGTCGAGAAGGCCGCCGAAGCCATCTCCGAGGACGACGCCCGCCGCATGGAACAGAAGCTCCGCACCGCCAGCTTCGACCTGAACGATTTCCTCCAGCAGTTCAAGGCGCTCCGCAAAATGGGCCCTCTCGAAAATATCCTTGGCATGATCCCCGGCATGGATAAGGTCCAAGGCTCCTCGGTTGACGAAAAGCAACTGAAACGGGTGGAGGCGATCATTCTCTCCATGACACCGCTCGAGCGGGCGCGTCCTGATATCCTCAATGCACGCCGCCGCCAGCGGATCGCCCGCGGCAGCGGCACACACGTCAGCGAGGTGAACAACCTCATCCTCCGCTTCTCACAGATGCGGAAGATGATGAAAAACATGGGCGCCATGAAAAAACTCATGGCCAAAGCCGGGTCCGGATTCAAATTCTGACCCCGCCCGCCCGAACAGACCAACCACCAAAAATCCTATGGCAGTCGCAATCCGGCTCCGCCGAGAAGGCGGGAGAAACAAACCCTACTACACCATCGTCGTCGCCGACCAGCGCAGCCCGCGCGACGGCAAATTCATCGAGATCATCGGCAACTACGATCCGAAGAAACCCGGCGAAAACTTCAACATCCAGCTCGAGCGCGCCGAGTATTGGGTCAAAAACGGCGCCCGCCCGAGCCAAACGGTCGGCAGCTTCATCACGAAGGCCCGCAAAAAGCTCGCCGCCTAAATCCGCCCCGGCGCCATGGAGGAATTCCTGCGCTATGTGATCTCCTCGCTCGTGGAATTTCCCGACGAGGTCGTCATCAAGAAAACCGAGTCGCCCGGCCGCGTGGCATTCCATGTCGCCGCGCGCCCCTCGGACATGCCACGCATCATCGGCAAGGGCGGCACCACCGTCCGCGCCCTCCGCACACTCCTCGCCGCCTCCGCCCGCAAGCGCGAAATCTCAGCATCCCTCGAACTCGTCGAACCATGAACATCCGCACCGCACTCCTCGCCGCCACGGCCCTCGGCCTCGCCCACACCGGTTGCGAAATGCACCCGGCCTCGAAAACCGTCCCCGGCTACGCCGAGAAAATGAAAAAGAAACAGGAGGAGAAACAATCCCAAGCCCACCAGGCCGAGGCCACCGACCCGAACGCCCCGACCTACTTCCCGCCGAAGGGGAATTGATTTTCCGCCACGCGGGACCCCCTCCCGCCTCCACCGTTTTCCATTCCTGCGCCCCCCTCGCGCCATGACGACCGAAGAAGCCGCACCAGCACCCCCTCCCGCCGCCGAGCCGCCACCGCCGCTCTCCGTCAACGAACTCCAAAAGCTCACCCTCAAGGAAATCGCGGCCCGCTCCACCGCCCTCGGCCTGCGCACCCGCTACGAGTTCACCCGCCGCCACCTCATCCTCGACCAGGTCCGCCACCAACTCCACCTCGGCGGCACCGCCACCGGCACCGGCCTCCTCGAGCGCACCCAGGACTTCCATGTGCTCCGCTGGCCCGCCGCCGACCTCCGCCCCGGGCCCGACGACATCTTCGTCACGAACGCCCTCGTCAAAAAATTCTCCCTCCAGCCCGGCCTCATGCTCGAGTGCCGCCTGCGCCCACCCCGCGACCGCGAACCCGGCCTCGCCGTCGAGGAAATCCTCTCCATCGAATCCATCCCCGCCGCCGAGTGGCAGCCCCCGCTGGAATTCGACAAACTCACCCCGCTTTTCCCGAACCGCCGCGTCCTGCTCGAAACCCCCACCGACCCCGAGCCCGCCGCACGCGCCGTGGACCTCGTTGCCCCGCTCGGCATGGGCCAGCGCGGCCTCATCGCCGCCCCGCCACGGGCTGGAAAAACCATCCTCCTCCAAACCCTCGCCCGCAGCATCCGCAAAAACCACCCGCAGGCCGCCCTCATCCTCCTCCTCGTGGACGAACGCCCCGAGGAAGTCACCGACATGCGCCGCGCGCTCGACTGCGAAATTTACGCCTCCACTTTCGACGAACCCATTTCGCGCCATGTCCAGATTTGCGAAGCCGTCGCCGACCGCGCCCAGCGCCTCGTCGAACTCGGCCGCGATGTCATCATCCTCCTCGATTCCATCACCCGCATGGCCCGCGCCTACAACAACAGCCTCTCCGGCAAAGGCCGCACCATGAGCGGCGGCGTGGACGCCAAGGCCCTCGCCCGCCCGCGCAAATTCTTCGGCTCCGCCCGCAACACCGAGGAAGGCGGCAGCCTCACCATCCTCGGGACCGCCCTCATCGAAACCCGCAGCCGCATGGACGACCTCATCTTCGAGGAATTCAAGGGCACCGGGAACATGGAACTCCACCTCGACCGCTCCATCGCCGAGCTGCGCATCTTCCCCGCGATCCACATCGTGAAGTCCGGCACCCGCCGCGAGGAATTGCTCCTGCACCCCGACGAGTTCAACCGCATCGTCACCCTCCGCCGCCAGCTCTCCGAACTCCCCGCCGCCGAGGCCATGGAAATCCTCGCCTCGAACATCCGCCACACCAAGTCCAACGCCGAACTCCTCCTCACCGGCCTCCGCGGCGTGTAGGAAATAAACGCCGACCCATTTACCGGGCTTGCAGGCTACCCTACCAAACCCCATCTTTGCCGCCTTGCGGGGAAGGCGCCGCTCGTCAGCACCGCACCGGTGTGTTTGCGGGAATCGTTCCGGCGCTGACAAGCAGCGCCCTCCTTGCGGTTTCAAAAATTTGGCGGCGATTTGTGAACGCCGATTTGTGGAACTACCGCGGGCGGAACGACTGCGCTCCAGGCGCGCCAAAACAAACGCTCAGTAATTCCACATCTTGCCCTGCCGCGCGTCCGCGAAAACCTGCGGGCTCATCAGATAAGACTCCGGCGGATTCGGCAGCGGACCATCATCCAGTTTCGGCAGCGACTTTCCATGGGTCTCATCCCATTTGTGGGAGGTTGCGACATGGAGCGGGGTGCCGACTCGAATCAACTCGAAAACCTTCTTCGCGCTCTTCAGCGGCAGCCGCACGCAGCCCATCGTGTTGGGGTAGGGTTTTACGAAACCCCAATGCATTCCGTAGGCCGGCTTGAACTCCATCCAATAGGTCATCGGATACCCGGCGCCAGGTTGGCTGATCCGCCGCCGTTCGGCCTGCTTGGAATAAATGGTGAATTTCCCGTGGGGCGTGGGCGAGGAGGCTTTGCCCACCGTCGCGGGCGTGGCCAGCAACACCTCGTCACCCTCCACCACATAGAGCCGCTGCGCACCCGTGCTGAGCTTCACCTGCACCGCTGCAGGGTTTTTCGGGGCCTTCACCGGAGGGTCGAAAGTGAAAGAATGGTTCGCCGCGGAGCGCGTCGTTTTGCATCCCGTGAGAACCAAGGCGCCCGACACCACGAAAAGCGCCGCCAGATTTTTCAAAAAGGAAAATTTCATCGCCCGCTATCAAATGCCACGAGCCGCCCCAGTCAAGCGCGCTGTGCCCGAATGGCAGCCCCTCGGATTTTCCGCTTGCTGGCTGGCGGCGGCGCCGAAAGAGTTTGCCCGCCCCGCGCAAGCCGAAGCCGGCGTGGCGAAATGGCAGACGCAAGGGACTTAAAATCCCTTTCCGCGAAAGTGGAGTGCGGGTTCGAGTCCCGCCGCCGGCAGGGAATTTAGGGGCGTTTCAGATTCCGCCCAAAAACTGTCCCCTCGCCTCCCTCACCAGGCATCCTTCGCGCTGAGCGCTTGGGTCGGCTTGGGAGCGTTGTATTCCATCCAGAGCGGGCGCAACTCGGTTTCGTCCGTCAGCGCCATCACCCGGCACACGAGGCAGAGATCCTTGGAAATCGCGAGATGTTCCTTGGCATTCGAGATGTTCCCGAGTTGGCACTCGATGCAAGCGAGGTGGTAGTGGACCAGCGCGGTGCGGGGAAAGAATTCGGCGGTTTCGAGCAAGAACTGGCGGGCTTTTTCGACCTTGCCCCCGAGCCGCTTGGCGATCGCCACATCGATCCAGCGCTCCACATTTCCCGAATCCTCCTCGAGGAGGAGCAGCGCGACGGTCTCCATCATGGACCACTCCCCGCGGGCGCGGTAGAGATCGAGAAGAACGGTGAGGCCACCCACGCCCATGCGGTCCTCGGCGGGGATCGAGTGAAGTTCGCGGACCGCCTCGTCCAACATTCCGAGCTCGATGTAGCCCTCGGCGGCCTCAAGGCGCATTTTGATTTGTTCGTCGCACATGGTCTGAGTTTGCTTGTCGGGGAAAACCCGGCGATTTCGTTTCGGACCGCCGGATTGTTTCCCCACCTGAAATATCGGCGGAATCCAGAGGGACTTTAGTTTCGCACTTCGTTCTTGCTGTCGCCCCGGCGCGGCATGTGAGAAAGTCGAAATCGGATGAAAAAATTCAAACCGATCCTGCTCGCTCTGGGCGCGCTTGCGCTCATCTTCCTCGGCATCGCCGGAGTGAAGTTTTTGCAGATCCGCGCCATGATCGCCTCTGGCGAAAACTCGACCCGGCCACCCGAGACCATCAGCACCGCGGTGGTCGAGTCGGACTCCTGGGTTCGCAGTGTGGAATCGGTGGGCTCGCTCCGTCCCGTGCAAGGCGCCGACCTCAGCACCGAGGCCTCTGGCATCGTTTCAAAAATCCTTTTCGAGAACGGCGCCGAGGTCCGACAGGGCGAACTCCTCGTGGAACTCGATGCCGAGGCCGAGCGGGCGAACCTGCGCGCCGCCGAGGCCGAGGCCCAGCTCGCAAAAAGCGTCTACGACCGCACCAAATCGCTTCGCGCCACCAACAATGTCCCGCAGTCCGACCTCGATGCCGCCGAGTCCCAGCTCCGCAAGGCCGAGGCGCTCGCCCAACAAATCAGCGCCGCCATTGCGAAGAAACAACTCCGCGCCCCCTTCGATGGACGCCTCGGCATCCGCGAAGTCAACCTCGGCCAGTATGTGGAACAAGGGGCGAAAATCGTCCCGTTGCAATCCCTCGACCCGATCCATGTCGATTTCCTGTTGCCGCAACAGCTCGTCTCCACCGTCGCCCCCGGCCAAAAAATCATCCTCCGCACCGATGCCTATCCCGGCCGCGAATTCACGGGCGAACTCACCGCCGTGAATTCCGAGATCGACCGCATCACCCGCAACATCCGCCTCCAAGGAACGCTCAAAAACACCGACGGCGCACTCCGCCCCGGAATGTTCGCCCGCGTGGAAATTTTCCCCGGCGGCTCCGATGCGGTCCTGCGCGTGCCGGTCACAGCCGTCTTCCGCGCTCCCTACGGCGACTCGGTGTTCGTCGTCCTCGAGCGCACGAATGAAGACGGCGTGAGCGAGAAATTCGTCGAGCAAAGATTCATCCGCACCGGCCGCTCCATGGGAGATTTCATCGCGATCACGGAAGGCTTGAATGAGGGCGACACCGTCGTCTCCGCCGGAGCCTTCAAACTCCGCAACGGCTCCAGCGTCCAAGTCAACAACGCCCTCGCCCCGAAACCGGAGCTGTCACCACATCCCGAGAATTCCTGAAGGGTTCCCGCGAAGCCGCGATGGCGCGAAGGGGGGGATCATTGCAGCGGCGCTCTGTGAGCGCCGGGCGTTTCTGAAGGGGCGGATCGCCGAGTCGCCCGACTTCTTTCCAAACGCACGGCAAAGTTCCGCGATTAGGCTTGCGCTGGATTTCGAAGCCCCACCTTAATCTTCCCGCATGAAACGCCGATTCGGTTTGAGCCCCGCGGTGATGGTGGCGGTTGGAGCGTTCGTCTTCCAACTTTCGGCGCAAGCCATCTCCCTTTCCTCCCTGGACACTTTTGCGACCTCAAACGAGGGTTGGAAAATCGGCGGCGCAGGTGTCCAGCCGGCCCAAGTTTCCGGATTGGGTCCCGACAGCCAGATTGGCTACTTGAGTCACTTCTCCGACGGTTCGAGTTCAAATGGAAAATGGTTGATGTGGAATGACGGTGCGGACTGGCAGGGGAACTACATCACGGCCGGCGTCACGGGCATCAGCCTCGCGGCAAATGTCAGTTCGGGAGTCAGCCCGGTCAGCATGCGCATTGCCTTCGACGGACCCGGCGGTTGGTTCCATTCCTCCACGGTGAGCGTGGGAGCGGGCTGGAACACCTACTCGTTCTCGCTCATCCCATCGGACTTCACCCACGTCTCCGCCGGCGGCGGATCGGGCGCGTTCTCAGACACAATGGCATCCGTGACTCGGTTCGAGGTTTTCAGCGGGGCCGGCGCTGTCAGCTACCGATCAGGCGGCGACATTCTCCAAGCCGGCACTTCCACAAACACCATCCTGATCGACAACATCGCTGCCATCCCCGAGCCCTCCACCAACGCCCTGCTCCTCATGGCCGGCGCTGGTGCGCTTTGGTGGGTGAGGAGACGGCGTGTTTGAACCCGAAGAATTCTTGATGGGTTCCCGCGAAGTCGCGGAGGCGCGAAGGAGTTTTATTCCAAAAACATCATTCTGTTTTTGCTAATGAAGTTTGGCGGAGGCGTCCCGGCTGCGATCATAATCACTTCCTTGTCAGGCGGGACGCATGCCCTACGGCTTAGAGCGATCGGTTGCGGTCACGCGCGAAGCGGGCTTTTTCCCACATCTCATTTATTTCGAGTGGCTGCCTCGCATGGATTCGAACCATGACAAACAGATCCAGAATCTGCAGTGCTACCGTTACACCACGAGGCAATCGATGGGGGGCGAAATATCGGGGCGGCTTTCCGCGATGGCAACGGTTTTTTTGGGCGCGCTCAGGCTTTGAGGACGATGCGGTAGCGGGGGCTGCCTTTTTCGAGGTGCTCGAGGGCGGCGTTGGCTTCGCTGAGCGGGAATTCCTCCACGATCGGGGCGATTTGGTGGCGGGCGCAGAAGTCGAGCATGCGGGCGGTGTTGGCCGGGCTGCCGAGCGGGGAGCCGGAGACGCTGCGCTGGCCCATGATGAGCGGGAAGGCGCCGATCTGGAACGGCTCGAGCACGGCGCCGACATGGTGCAGGCGGCCGCGGGGGGCGAGCGCGGCGATGAACGAGGCCCAGTCGAGGGTGACATTCACGGTGCTGAGGATGAAATCGAAGCGGCCGGCCTCGGCTTGCATGGCGGAGGGGTCGCGGGAGTCGATGATGCGGTGGGCGCCGAGGCCGCGGATTTCGGCGGCTTTCGAGGGGTTCGACGAGAAGGCGGTGACTTCGCAGCCCCATTTCGAGAGGAATTGCACGGCGAGGTGGCCGAGGCCCCCGATGCCGATGACGCCCACGCGGTCGGTGGGGCGGACGCCGAATTGCAGGATGGGGTTGAAAACGGTGATGCCGCCGCAGAAGAGCGGGCCGGCGCTGGCGGCGGGGATGGACTCGGGGATGGGCGTGGCCCAAACCCAATGCGAGCGCACGCGGTCGGCGAACCCTCCGTGGCGGCCGACGATGGTGCCTTCGCCGGTGGGGCAGAAATTGTGGTCGCCCCCGACGCACTGGGGGCAGGACATGCAACTGCCGGAGAACCAACCGAGGCCGACGCGGTCGCCGGGTTTGACCCTGCGGACCGAGGAGCCGACGGCTTCCACGCGCCCGACGACTTCATGGCCGGGGACGATGGGATAGGTGGTCATGCCCCAATCGTTGTGGAGCATGCTGAGGTCGGAGTGGCAAATGCCGCAATACTCGACGCGGATGTCGATTTGTTCGGGACCGAGGTCGGGGAGGGTGAATTCGAAGGGCTCGAGCGGGGAATTCGGGGCTTTCGCGGCGTAGGCGTGGACTTTGTTCATAGGGGGCTTGGGTTTCCTTACCGGATGATGCCGCGGCCGCTGGACTCGATGAATTCAAGCAGGTGGCGGATGACATCGGGGCCGGAGTGGTCCTCGGCGATCTTTTCGCAGGCTTGCTTCACATTGAGGTTCGAGCGGTAGAGGAGGCGGTAGGCTTCGCGGAGGGCGCGGGAGTCCTCGGGCTGGAAGCCGCGGCGCTCGAGGCCGACCTGGTTCACGCCGCGGACTTCGGCGGGGTTGCCATCGGCAATCATGTAGGGCGGGACATCCTGCACGATCTTCGTGCAGCCGCCGGTGATCGAGTGGCGGCCGATGCGGCAGAATTGGTGCACGCCCGAGAGCCCGCCGATGATGGCATGGTCCTCGACGGTGACATGGCCGGCGAGGGTGCCGTTGTTCGAGAAAATGACATGGTCGCCGACGGTGCAATCGTGGGCGATGTGGGAATAGGCGAGGAAGTTGCCGTTGTTTCCGATGGTGGTCTTGGTGCCGGGCAGGGTGCCGCGGTTCACGGTGCAAAATTCGCGGAAGGAATTGTTGTCGCCGATTTCGAGGTAGGTCGGCTCGGCCGAGTATTTGAGGTCCTGCGAGCGGTGGCCGATGGAGCAGTAGGGGTAGAAGATGTTCGAAGCGCCGATTTTCGTGGGACCGGCGACGGTGGCATGGCCGAGGAAGCGGGTGCCGGGACCGATCTCGACCAGCGGGCCGATGTGGCAAAAGGGACCGACCTCGACCCCATCGTGAAGGACGGCCGAGGGGTCGATGACCGAACTCGGGTGGATTTTTGTCATTTGTCGACGAGGCCGAAGAGCAGGATCGCCTCGGAGACGACCTCTCCGTTGACAAGGCAGCGGCAGGCGGCCTTGCCGAGGCGCTTCTTCACGCTGGTCATCTCGCACTCGATGAAAAGCGTGTCGCCGGGCATGACCGGTTTGCGGAATTTCACTTCGTCGGCGCTCATGAAGTAGCCGATTTTTCCGTCGTTCTCGGTGCGGCGCATCATGACGATGCTGGCGACCTGGGCCATGGCCTCGAGCTGGAGCACGCCGGGCATGACGGGGTGGCCGGGGAAGTGACCTTGGAAGAATGGCTCGTTGATTGTCACCGCTTTCACGCCGGTGGCCTTGATGCCGCCGTCGAAATCGATGATGCGATCGACCATGAGGAACGGGTAGCGGTGCGGGAGGATTCCCATCACGGCATTGATATCGAGAGGGCCGGAGGAGGGCGCTGGCACTGGGCGCTGGACCAGCGGACCGGCGGCATGGGCGCGGGAGGCGAGTTGTTTTGCGGCCTCTGTGTTGATGCCGTGGCCGGGTTTGACGGCGACGATGTGGGCTTTCAGGAATCGGCCGCAAAGCGAGAGGTCGCCGACGATATCGAGGATCTTGTGGCGGACAAATTCGTCGGGGAAGCGGAGCGGCTCCTTGCTCAGGACGCTGTCCCCGCGGGCGACGATGGCGTTTTCCAGGCTCCCGCCTTTGATGAGGCCTTTGTCCATGAGCGGCTTCACATCCTCGTAGAAAACGAAGGTGCGGGCAGGCGCGATTTCGCGTTCGTAAATCTCCGGCGTGATCTCGGTGGAGTAAAACTGGGTGAAGCGGCCTTCCGGGCCGACTTGGGTGCAGGAGACGCGGAATTTCGTGTCCGGCAGGATGAGGAGGATCGAGCCGTTGGATTCCACCGTGAGGGGCTCGCGGATCTCGAGGAAACGGCGCGGGGCGTCCTGCTCGACGATGCCCGCCTTTTTGATCAAGGCGACGAATTCGTTGGCGCTGCCGTCGCAGATCGGCGGCTCGTTCGCATCCATGCTGATGAGCGCGTTGTCCACGCCCATGCCGGTGAGGGCGGAAATCACATGCTCGACCGTGTGGATTTTGACGGGCCCCTGGACGATGGTGGTGGCGCGCTCGACGGTTTTGACATGGGCGGCGGCGGCTTCGACCACCGGTTCGTCGGGAAGGTCCTTGCGCTGGAATTTAAACCCGTGGTCCGGCGGCGCGGGGTGAAGGGTCAGGGTGACTTTCTCGCCGGTGTGCAGGGCGCTGCCCGAGAAACCGGCGGACGAGGCGAGTGTGCGTTGTTTTTGCAAGGGTCGGGCTTTTTGCGAAGCCTACTCTTCTGGCGCGGAACGGTGCAGGAGGTCGAGGTATTTTTGGTTCGTGGCGCGCAGGCGCTTGACGAGTTCGCTGCCGATGGCGCTGAGGATCGAGACGGCTGCGGAGGGCTGCAGACCGGCCAGAACGCCAAGCGTGGTCCGCGTCATGCGCATGAGTGTGCAGTCCTCGGTGGCAAGGACATCCGCCGAGCGCGGGCCGTCGTCCACGAGCGAGATTTCCCCGAGGAAATCGCCGACGCCGAGCTTGGCAAAGTGGACGGCTTGATCGGGCGCGGCTGCACTGACGAGAGCACTGCCTTGGAGAATCAGGTAAAGGCAGTGGCCCTCCTCGCCGCTGGTGATGATTTTCGAGCCTTTCTGGAACGAAATGGTATCCGTGAGCCGAATCAAAGTGGAAATCTCCTCCGGACCGAGGCCGGAGAAAACGGCAAAGCGGTTCAGTCTGGGGTCCTCAGCCGTGAGCGGGAGGAAGGGATTCAGGGAGGATTTTTCCATCAAGCATTCGAACGCGGATCGGTGCGGTGAGGGCGACCGCGTCGCTATGGGTGACAATAACCAGCGTCGCGATTTTTTGGGAAGCAATCTTTACGAGCGTCTCACAAACATTCACGGCGTTGGCGGAGTCGAGGTTGCCAGTGGGCTCGTCCGCAAGGAGGAGTTTCGGCTTTCCGGCGAGGGCGCGGGCGATGGCGGCGCGTTGCATTTCGCCGCCGCTGAGCTGATGAGGGAAATGCTCCGCCCGGGGAGTGAGCCCCACGAGGTCGAGCATCTCGGAAACACGGCTGGATGCAGTTTTTGCCTTCTCGCCGCGAAGGAGGAGGGGCAGCTCGGCATTCTCGCGAACGGTCATGGCGGGGAGGAGATTGAAGAACTGGAAAACGATCCCGAGCGTGTGGCGGCGGTAGCGGGTGAGCATGGCCTCATCGGCCTTGGCGAGGTCGATGCCGTTAACCCGAACCACGCCGGAGTCGGGTTGATCGAGGCCGCCGAGAATGTTCAGAAGTGTGCTTTTTCCACAGCCGCTGGGACCGGTGATGGCGGCGAAATCTCCGAATCCGAGTCGCAGAGAGACATCGTCGAGTGCGCGGACGCCGCCGGTTTCCCGCGAGTAGATGCGCGTGACGTTTTGCAGTTCGACCATGGGCGCGCGATAGTCGCGGGGCGATGGGGGCCAATCAAGAAGACTTCCGCACTGTCGGCGAAACGCCCGACCTGCTCGTGGTGGAAAAGCCGGCCGGGTTGCTCGTGCACCCGACCAAGCCCGGCGGGCCGCGCACGCTCTGGGATGGGTTGCGGGAGTTGCTTTCTTACGAGCTGGCCAGCGGCGGGCAGGTCTCGCTGGTCAACCGCCTGGACCGCGAGACGAGCGGCCTCGTCTTGGTCGCAAAAAATCCCCGGGCAGCGCGCACTGCCGCCATGGCCATGCAAAACGGGGGCATTGGAAAAACCTACCTCGCGCTGGTGGCTGGGCATCCCGAGCGCGAGACGTTCACGGTGGATGCCCCGATTGTCCGGCAAGGCGCCGTGATGGATTCAAGAATCCACCTGAAACGCATGGTCCACCCTGCCGGCGCACGGGCGGTGACGGAATTCCGGGTGTTGCTCCGTTTTGAAAACCGGCTCGGGGCATTTTCCCTGTTGGAAGCGCGACCGCTCACGGGGCGGACCCACCAAATCCGCGTGCACGCCTCGCATGCGGGGCACTGGGTGGTGGGCGACAAAATCTACGGTCCGGACGAGGGCTGCTATTTGGAATTTGTGGAAACCGGCTGGACCCCGGCGCTCGCGGGGCGCCTGCACATGGACCGCCATGCCTTGCACTCGGCCGGGCTGGCGCTCGATTGGGAGGGGCACTGGCTCGAGTGGCAGAGCGGGCTGCCGCAGGACATGCGCGAATTTTTTGGGGAAGCCTAAAAGCCGGTCGTTGCGGAGCGGACGGTATTCCCCTCGCGGTCGCGAATCGAGAGGACGGCCTCGCGCTTTTCCCAATCGATTTCCACCGTCCCGAAATTCAAGTCCACAAAAGGCTCGCCGACCCGCAGGTCGTTTGGCTCGCCGGGGAAATTTTCCCAATAGTGCGAAAGCCCGCTCGTGGTGAGTTCGAGGAGTTCCCCGCCGCCGTGCGGGTTTTCGATTTTCGAGATTTCCCCGAAATGCCGGTCGCCGCTGAGCAGGATGAAGCCGGACTTGCCCGAGTTCGCCAACAGCTTGAAGAGCCGGTTGCGAGAATCGGGGTAATCGTTCCATTTTTCGTGGCGGTGTTGGGTGGGCAGGATTTGAGTGCCCGAGCAGAGGATGTGGAGCTGGGCATCGCTTTCCTTCAACACTCGCGCGAGCCAGCGCCACTGGGCCTCGCCCAGGAGATCCCCGCCACTGCGGGCCGGCGCTCGGAAAAATCGGACATCCAGCAGCACCACGGCCACCCTTTTCCCCGGCGGGCCGAAAAACCGGACATCGTAAATCCCCGCATGCCCGCGGCGGGCGGAGCCGGGGGGTTCATCGAGGAAATCGAGAAACAATTTTTGCGATTCGCGTTTTTGGCGGTATTCGAACCCCGCATCGTTGCGGCCGTAGTCGTGGTCGTCCCAAATCCCCAGGACGGTGGCTGCGGAGCGCAGCTTCGAGTAGCCGGGGTTGGCTTTTTGCAGGTCCCACTTTTCCTTGAGCACGGCCATGTCGCCGGTGTCGCCGTAAATGTTGTCCCCCAGCCAAACCCAAAGCTGTGGTTTGAACGCGAGGATCGGCTCCCAGAGCGGCTGCGGGAGGTCGTGGCGGTTGCAGGAACCGGCGGCGATCCGCTCCACCGGCGCCTCATCGGCGAAACAAGCCAGTGCAAAAACGGTCGAAAGAAAAACGGCAATCAGGGTAGGCATTTTTGGTTTTGTTCTCGCAGGCGGGCGGCGGCGAGGAGGATTCCCGCGGCCTTGTGGTTGGTTTCCTCCCATTCGCAGGCGGGGTCGGAGTCGGCCACGATCCCCGCGCCGCTGTGGAAGCGCGCCTTGCCGCCCCCGAAAACCACCGTGCGGATGGCGATCGAAAAATTGCCCTCGCCGTTGTAGCCAAGAAACCCGATGGCGCCCGTGTAAATGCCCCGCGGCACAGGCTCGAGTTCATGGATGACTTCCAGCGCCCGTTTTTTCGGCGCCCCCGAGATGGACCCCCCAGGGAAGCAGGCCCGGAGCGCCTCCACATGCCCCACGCCCGCGCGAAGCTCGCCCTCCACGGTCGAGACGAGGTGGAAAACCTGCTCGTAGGCCTCGAGGTGCAAAAGCTCCGGCACCCGCACGCTGCCGTATTCGCAAACGCGCCCGAGGTCGTTGCGCTCCATGTCGGTGATCATGACCAACTCGGCGATCTCCTTGGGCGAAGTCATCAACTCGTGCGCGCTGAGCAGGTCGAGCTGCGCATCGGGGCGCCGCGGCCGCGTGCCCTTGATCGGCCGCGTGGAAATCCTGCGGCCGGAAAGTTTGAGGAAATTCTCCGGCGAGGCGGAGGCGATTTGGATCGCACCAGCATCGAGGAACGCCGCATTCGGCGCGGGCGAGTAGTGCCTCAGCATTTCATAAAAATCCCACGCATCGCCCGGGGCATCGGCTTCGAACGCCCGGCTCAGGCATACTTGGTAGATGTCGCCCGCCGCGATGTAGTCCTTCGCGCGGTGCACTATTCCAAGGAATTCGTCCCTCCCCATCAACGGCCGGAATTCCGGGAATCCCCCGCCCCCGGCCGGCGCCGCCGTTTCAAACGAATCCGGTTTGCCAATCCACCCGTCGCGCGAGTGGTCGAAAATGTGCAGCCTGTCGTAAAAGGCAAAATGGAATTCCCCGCCGAAGCCCACCCAGCCGATCGCCGCGCCATCCGGCAAGCCCAGGTCCGCCCCATCGCGCCGCCGCTTGGAAAGTTCACGCTCCAGCCCCGCCCAGTCGGTCCCCTCCAGCACCAAATCGGGTTCGCAAGCGAGGATGGAAACCGAGCCGTGCCCCGGCAGCGCGGAGTCGAGCCAGGCAAAACCCTCCCTGTGCCGCATCGCACGGGCGGCTTCCAGCGGACCTTCGCAAAATGCGGCGCTCGCGGCATTCATAGCCTTGCCAAGTCATCCCAAAATGGATGAGAGTGCAAGTGCGCCCGCGCGCTTTGTTTCCATGCGACACACCACCACCCTGTTGATTTTTTTCGCGTCGTTTGCGGTTCTCCGGGCCCAGGACGCAACGCCCCCGCCGGCGCAGGAACCCAGCCCGGCGCCCGCTACAGCCGCCGAGCCTGCACCAGCCCAGGAGCCCGCCGGTTTCCAGCCCCAATCCTTTGAACTCGCCCCCGAATCCGGCCCGGCGCCCGGCCCCCAAGCCCTCCCCGAAGGCGATTTCCTGAACCTCCCCGACCAACCCGCCGCCAACGCCACCACCGAAATCGTCGAAGAGGAAACCGTGGTCGTTGAGGAAACCATCGAGGCCGACACCGATTTCGTGGACCCGAACCAACTCGTCCCAGATACCGAGGCGGCGCCTGACCCGCGCTCGCTCGCAGCCGCCGGCGGCGAGCAGGAGCGCAAATTCAAAGTCCGCTACAAGGAAGTCCGCACAAAAGCCGAGCAGGACCCCGAAATCGCCGCCCTCCGCGAAAAAGCCGAAAAATCCCCCACCTTCGAAGGCGAGCGCGCCGCCTTCCGCGCCTACTACCGCGCCCTCTTCAAAAAAATCCGCAAAACCGACCCCTCCCTCGCGAAGAAGTGCGACCTCATGGAAAAAGCCTACCTCGACCGCCTCGCCCAGACCCGCGTCGAGCCCACCATCCCGCTCGAGCCCCCGCCGAAGCCCGAACTCCTCGCGAACTGACCCCCGCGAGCGCAATCCGCCACCACCCATGCCGCTCTACCACAACCCGGAGATGAAAATTTTCTCCGGCAACGCCCACCCCGCCCTCGCCCGGGACATTTGCAAATACCTCGGCGCCGAACTCGGCAATGCCACCGTCAGTTCCTTCCCCGACGGTGAGAGCTTCGTCCGCATCAACGAAAACATCCGCGGCCGCGATGTCTTCATCATCCAGCCCACCTGCCCGCCCACCAACCAGAACCTGATGGAACTCCTCATCATGGTGGACGCCGCCCGCCGCGCCAGCGCCGCCCGTATCACCGCCGTGATGCCGTTTTTCGGCTACGCCCGCCAGGACCGCAAAGACCAGCCCCGCGTCCCCATCACCGCGAAGCTCGTGGCGAACCTCCTCGTCGCCGCCGGCGTGAACCGCGTCCTGACGATGGACCTCCACGCCCAGCAGCTCCAGGGGTTCTTCGACATCCCCGTCGACCACCTCCACGCCATGCCCGTGATGGTCGCCCACATCCGCAAGCTCGCCGTTCAGGACCTCATCGTCGTCTCCCCCGATGTCGGCGGCGTGAAAATGGCATCCGCCTACGCCACCGCCCTCGGCACCCGCCTGGCCATCGTCGTGAAGCAGCGCAAAAGCGCCACCGAGACCGAGGCCTCCCACATCATCGGCGAGGTCGAGGGCAAAAACATCCTCATCGTGGACGACCTCACCGAGACGGCCGGCACCATCACCAGCGCCGCGAAGATTTTGCGCAAAAACGGCGCCCGCGATATTTATGCTGGCGTTTCCCACGCCGTGCTGACAGATTTGGCGGTCGAGCGTTTGAGGGACTCCGAACTCAAGGAGTTCATTTCGACGAACAGCGTCCCGGCACGCCTCACGACCGGCTGCCGGGTAACGGAACTCTCCGTCGCCGGTTTGCTCGGCGAAGGCATCCGGCGCATTCACGACGACGAGTCCGTCAGTTCGCTCTTCGAAGTAAACTCCAAAGATTAACCGACCCATGGCCAAGCAAGTCAAACTCTCAGCCCGCCCCCGCCCCGAAAGCGGCCGCAACGCCGTCAAGCAAGTCCGCGCCCGCGGCTCCGTCCCGGCCGTCATCTACGGCTCACGCACCGCACCCGCGAACCTCGAAGTCCCCCTCCGCGACCTCGAGACCATCCTCGCCCACGCCGTTGGCGAAAATATCCTCGTCGACCTCGAAATCCACGACGGCTCGAAGGTCTCGAACCAGCTCACGCTCGTCCAGGAGGTCCAACACCACCCCCTCCGCCGGAATGTCCTCCATGTCGATTTCCAGGCCGTCTCCATGACCGAGGAAATCAACGCCGAAGTCGCCATCGAGCCCGTCGGCGAAGCCGATGGCGTCAAAAACGGCGGCGGCCTCCTCGAGCAAAGCATCCGCTCCATTTCCATCCGCTGCCTCCCGCAAAACCTCCCCGAAATCATCCATGTCGATGTCTCGGCGCTCAAGGTCGGCGAATCCCTCCACATCCGCGACCTCCGCCTCCCCGAGGGCGTCCGCACCTCCAGCGATGCCGACCTCACCGTCTTCATCGTGGCCGAGCCCACCGTGGCGGCCGAACCCGCGGCTGCATCGGCCGAAGCGGCCCCCGCATCGCCCGAGGTCATCAAGGAGAAAAAGCCCGAGGGTGCCGAAGAGGCCAAGAAATAACCCGCCCGCCGCGTGGACCATCCAGCGGCATTCCGCCTCGTCGCCTGCCTTGGCAACCCCGGCGCGCAATACGCCGGCACGCGCCACAACGCCGGCTTCCTTGTCGGCGACGAACTCGCCCGCCGCTCGCTCTGTTCGTTTTCCTTCGACCGCAAGTGGAATGCCGAGACGGCCGTTTGCGGCGGCCGCACGCTCATGAAACCCCAAACCTTCATGAACCTCAGCGGCGAATCCGTGGGCGAATTCGCCCGCTACCACAAAATCCCCGCCCAGCAGGTCCTCGTCATCCTCGATGACACAGCCCTCCCCGTCGGCCAGCTCCGCCTGCGCAAATCCGGCAGCTCCGGCGGGCACAACGGCCTCGAATCCGTCCTCGTCCACCTCGGCACCGAAGCCGTCCCCCGCCTGCGCGTCGGCGTCGGAGCCCCCGGCCGCGCCTCGCTCGAGGACCATGTGCTCGGCCGCTTCGCCCCCGAAGAACTCCCCCTGCTCGAAGAAGCCGTCGGCCGCGCCGCGGACGCCTTCGAATCCGCGAACGCCCACGGCATCGACGCCGCCATGAACGCCTTCAACCAAAAACAAACCAAACCACAGGAACCATGAACAAATACGAAGCCCTCCTCGCCCTCAACACCCGCGGCAAGGAAGAAACCGCCAAGGAAACCATCGAACGCCTCGAAAAACTTTTCGCCGGCGAAGGCGCCCGCGTCGAGCAGGTCCAACGCCTCGAAAAACGCGAACTCGCCTACGAGACCAACCACCTCAAGAGCGCCTACTTCGCGAATTTCATTTTCGAAGCCGAGCCCGCCGCCATCGACAAAATCCGCGCCAAGCTCAAGCTCGACAACGAAGTCCTCATCCAGAACTTCCTCAAGCTCCCCGCCAAGAAACCCGCCGCAGCCGCCGCGGCCTAACCCCCAAACCCCGGACACCATGGCCAACGTCAACAAAGTCATCCTCATCGGGAATGTCACCCGCGACCCCGAGGTCAAGTTCACCGCGAAAGGCAGCGCCGTCACCGATGTCGGCCTCGCCATCAACCGCAACTACACCCTCGACTCCGGCGAAAAGCGCGAAGAGGTCACCTACATCGATGTGGAACTCTGGGGCCGCCTCGCCGAAATCGCCGGCGAATACGCCAAGAAAGGCCGCCCCCTCTACATCGAAGGCCGCCTGCGCATGGACACCTGGGAAGACAAGGCCAGCGGCCAAAAACGCAGCCGCCTGAAAGTCGTCGGGGAAAACCTGCAACTCCTCGGCGGCCGCCCCGGTTCCGGCGGTGGTTCGGGAGGCCCCGAAGGCGAATCCCACGAAGCACCGTCCCCCGCCCCTGCCCGCCGCCCGGCCCCCACGCGCCCCGCCCCGGCCGAAGCCGACGACGACATTCCATTCTGACCGACCTCTCCGGAAACTCGCAGAAAAACTGCCGGCTGATTCCTTGAGCCGATGTTCGAGATCAAGGAAAAGCCGAAAATGGTCGAGCGTGCCCTGCTCGTCGGAGCCTACATCCGCTCCGAGGAGCGCGGGGAAGCCGAGAGCCTCCTCGAGGAACTGGCCGAGCTCGTCAAAACGCTCGGCATCCCCATTGTCGGCCGCGAACTCGTCCAGCACCGCGAAGTCCACCCGCGCCATCTCGTTGGCTCCGGCAAGGCCGCCGAAATCGCCACCCTCGCGAAGACGCTCGAAGCCGATGTCCTGATTTTCGACAACGAACTCACCCCCTCCCAACAGCGCAACTGGGAAAAACTCGCCGGCGTCCTCGTCATCGACCGCCAGGAGGTCATTCTCGACATCTTCGCCCAGCGCGCCCAGACCCGCGAGGCCCGCCTGCAGGTGGACCTCGCCCGCATGGAGTATTCCCTCCCACGCCTCGTCCGCGCCTGGTCCCACCTCGGCAAGCAAGGCGGCGGCATCGGCTCGAAGGGCGAAGGCGAATCCCAGCTCGAGCAGGACAAACGGAAAATCCGCTCCCAAATCGACCGCCTCAAGCGCGACCTCGCCGAGGTCAAACGCCGCCGCGCCACCCAGCGCAAGGACCGCAAGCGCACCCCCGTCCCGAATGTCGCCATCGTCGGCTACACGAACGCCGGGAAATCCTCGCTCCTCCGCTCCCTCACCGGCGCCGATGTTCTCGTCGAGGACAAACTGTTCGCCACGCTCGACACCACCACCCGCCGCATCTCGCTCCCGAACAACCAACCCCTCCTGCTCACCGATACGGTCGGCTTCGTCCGCAAGCTCCCGCATGGCCTCGTCGAAGCCTTCAACGCCACGCTCGAAGAAGCCGCCATGTCCGAGTTCCTCCTCCATGTCCTCGATGTCAGCCAGCCCGAGGTCATGGAATTCCACGAGACCACGCGCAAAGTCCTCGCCGAACTCGGCGCCGACACCCTCCCCACGCTCACGGTCTTCAACAAAATCGACAAACTCGCCGACCCCTCCATCCTCCCGCACCTCCGCAGCCGCTTCCCCGACGCCATTTTCGTCTCAGTCAAAACCCGCGCCGGCCTCGATGAACTCATCGACCGCATCGCCGCGCTCGCCTCCGATGGTCTGGAAACCCTCGAGCTTCGCATCCCCCAGTCCCGCCACGACCTCATCGCCCGCCTGCACCGCGAAGCCGACATCCGCCACACCGCCTACGAAGACGACGCCGTCCTCCTCCGCGCCCGCATCCCCGCCCGCCTCCTCGACGCCTGCCGCCCGTTCGCCACCACCACCGCGGCCAAAAACTGATTGCAACCCCATCGGCGAGCGCGCATTTTTCGACCAATGTCCGAAGGCCAAGGTTCCCCCGTCGACAAAATCGTTGAGAAAATCCGCAACTCCCGCGAATTCACCATCTCCCTCGTCGTCCACCTCATTTTCGTGATGGTTTTCGGCGGAACCGTCCTCTTCCAAGCCGTGCAGGAACCGCCCGATTTCGAAGGCGGCAGCGATGGAGGAGGCTTTGTGGGAGCGGAGCAACAAGCCGCCGCCCCCCCGCAGCAACAACAAATGATGCCCCAGACCCAGGACATCACCGTCACCGCCACCCCGGTCACCACGCAGGTCAATGCCATCACCACCACCGCCGTCTCCCAGATGAATTTCAACATGGCGCAAATGGTCATGGCCCCGCCGAGCCCCACCAAGAGCGCCGCCCCGACGATGTCCGCCCCCAAGCCCGCCGGCGGCAGCATGGGCAGCGGCATCAACGCCGCCGATGCCCGCGCCATCAGCGAATTCACCGGAGGCTGGGGGAAAGGCTCCGGCAGCGGCACCGGCACACGCCAGCGCGCATTCCAGTTCACCGCCTACCTCGGCAAATACGATGGCGGGAACTGGTGGTCCACCGTTCAGGGAAAATACGATGGCGACTCTGTCAAAGACGGCGCTCCCATCACCCGCGGCAGCCTACCGAACCTGCTCGCCTTCATGAGCAATCTCCCCGGCGGAAAAATCAAAACGAACTGGAACCAGGTCAAAGCGATCAAACTCGATTCGCCGGAACTCTTCGCCATCAAGCCTCCGTTCATCTTCATGACCGGCACGCGGGATTTCACGCTCACCGAGGCCGAAGTCACCAACCTCCGCCGCTACGTGCGTGTGGGCGGTGCGATCTGGGGCGACAGCTCGGTGCCGGGCAGAAATTCCCGCTTCGACATCGCCTTCCGCCGCGAAATGCGCCGCGTGATCCCCGACAAAAACAAGGACTGGGAGGAACTCCCGAAGACCCACGAAATTTTTTCCAAACAAGCCTACTTCGACAAAATCACCTCTCCCCCGCCCGGCCTGAATTTTTACCAGGAACCCGTCTACGCGCTCCGCATCTACGGCGACGGCACCCCGGGGAATCCCGGCCAGGTCGCGATCATTTACACCGCGAACGACTACGGCGACATGTGGCAGATCGGAATCAAGGACGGCCGCATCATGAGCGACATGGCCAACGACCGGAACGACCGGGGATCCTGGGTCGCGATGAACCCCTCCCTCTGGCACAACCGCGATGTTTATGTAAAAAACATTTCCTATCCGGCGTTGGAGCAGACCTACCAATTCGGCACGAACATCGTGATCCACCTGCTCACCCGCTGGGACACGCTCTCGAAGCGTTCCGCGGGTTCCTCACTGTAAAACCGCCGATATGCTTCCTGCCAGAAGGGGGCAGGCCCCGTCTCGGGCGTGATTGTTTCCAATCGCGGCTTCGCCGCCGGGAGCGCCGTCGTCCCCGGCGGTCCCCAGACCCGACTCCGCCGCCCATCTGGCTACTTCTTCTCGGCGATCCGGATGTCGTCGATGTAAAGCGCACCGCTCCCGGGCGTGAGTTGACCGACGATGAAAACAGCCCAGAAAATCTGGGCATTTTGCTCGGCACGCTTGTCCTGAAAACGCACCGGCAGTTCCAGCGAGACATCGCTCCACGAATCACCGGGTGAGAATTTCTCTTGGGCGAAAACCGAGTTGCGATTCTGCCCGGTCCGCCGCCGCACAGCTCCGCGATCACTGGCCTGCCCGGCATCCGACGAATTGATGCTGGCGGTGGCACCCAGATAAACCGAGGCGAACTGCACGCCGCCGCCCTTCACCTTCATATTGAGCGTGTAGGTCTTGCCGGCCACGAATGGCGCGGAACCGCCCTGCTTCAGCGCAAAAAAGTTCGCGCCGGCTTTCGAAAGAAGCCCACCCACGCCATGCAGGCTCAGGTTTTGCATCTCGTCCTCCCAGAAGATTTGAATCTCCTCAGGCTTGAATCCTTTTTCCGGGGGCAGATACGAGGCGGCATCGGGCGCGGCCATCACGGTGTTCGGGCTCGGCGAGTAGGCGATCTTCAAGCACGACCCACCCTCCGGCGGCGCAGCGGCGGGATCATCCTGTGCGGTGACTTGGGAAATCGTGGCGTAGAAATTCCCGCGCTCGTAGCCGGAATCGAGTTCCCAGTTGTGCGGGAGCTTGAGTCTCGGAACGCCCGCAGAGGCTTTCAAATCCTGGACGGAGTCGAATTTCGGCGCCTCCTTGCTGCCGCTGTTCGCAGCCATCGCGAGCCGCCCATCGTTTTTGCCGAAGACCAGGTCGAACAATCCATCACCCGTCAAATCGCCCGCGGCGATCGTGGAAATTCCGCCGAGAGACAGATCGTTGCCGCCCACCTCGAGGAAAGAATCCATCGCGATCGTATCGCCCGGTTTCCACTGGTCCGCCTTGTTCAAATACACCGCCACCTTGCCGCCGCTCTCCGTCACCAGCAGATCGGTTTTTCCATCGCCGTTGAAATCCACCAGACACGGCGTGAGCTGCTCGAGGCCCATACCATAAGCCAGCACATGCTTCGCGGTCTCATCAAACTTCGGCGCGTTCGCGGAGCCCTGATTGAGCAGCAGATGAATGCTGTTCGCGGAATACGACCCCTCGCCGAGCAGGAGGTCATCCTTGCCATCCCGGTTCCAATCGATCGTCGCCGGGGCGAAAATGTTCCCCCATTTGCGTGCGACATCCCTCGAAGTGTGGAGCATCGCCTTGCCGAGATCGGCGGGAGACTTGAACTCCGGCTTCTGCGCCGAGCCGGTGTTCGGGATCAGAAAAAGCTCACCCGCATAGTTGCCGATCACGAGATCCTTCTTGCCCGACCGCAGGATGTCGGTCGCATGGATGCGATTCGTCTGGCGTGCATACCAAAAATCCTTGTTCTTGCTCGGATTCGAAATCCAGAAAAGCGTCGGATCGGAATCCGAAATCCGTGAAATGAAAAACGGCGCGAGTTCGCCTTTTTCAAACTTCGGCTCCTGCGGCGTGCCCGAGTTGAAATAGATTCGCAGATACCCGGGATTTTCCATCGCCGCGATATCCAGGAGCCCGTCCGCATTGAAGTCGGCGACCGACACGGAAACCGGCATCGGCCTGTTGTCGATGCCCCCCTCGGCCGTAAGAATGGGCGGCCCCGGCTTGTCCTCGCGAAGCCGCGTCCCCCCCGCCAACACGCCATCCGCGTTCACCCCGCTCCAAAGATTGTCCCTCTCATAAAATCCCTCAAAGTTCGCGTTCTTCAAAAATTCCGGCGCGGCAGGCTGGTCCTGGGCCCGGAGCGGAATGGGGAAGAGGGAAATGGAGGCGGCCAAGATCGCGGCCGTGCGGGTTCGCATGGCGCACATATTCCAACGATTCGCCATCGAGTCAAACCCGCAACATCGATGCCTCCGGACCGCTCCGCGAGAAAATGCTAGAGCGGGATCTCCGAGCCCGCCGCCGCCCGCCATATCGGCAAAAATCTTCATAAAATCGCGATCCCGAATTGATCAGTTCAACACCCATACCCATGCACCTGGAAAACCAAGTCCCGCTTCAGAGAACGCCGAAAAATTTGCCACGCAGCAAAAAAACCCTTGTGCGCCCGAATTTTTGGACTGAACATTTTAAAGCTCTTCCGATTACCCCTCACCATGAGCTATACCCCTCCCTCCTCGACCCCGCGTCTCTGCAGATTTCCGACCAGTCGTCTGCAGGAATTTTATACGCCTTCCGTCTAGAACCCCATGAACCATTTCTCCCCATGCCGCTATCCGGTCTTTTCAGAACGAAAACTAGCCCGTCAGCTTTGGATTCCGCTGCTTGCCGTTCTGACGATGCTATCTCTGGCACAGGCCACGGATATCTACGTGGGCGCCGGCGGCGGGGAGGATGCCGCTTTCGCCGTCTCTGGCAATACCTCCGGCACAAACGGCCTTGTTGTTCGCGTTGGCTCATTTCTCTCCCAATCCAACGAGACCGTCTCCTCGCTCGCATACAACAAGTTATGGGTCAACAACCAGATTTCCCTGCTGACTTCTGTTGACGGCACCACGACCACCCGAACCATTGCAAGCACACCGGGTTCGTTTGCCTCCGATGGCACCACTGATGCCTTCTTTGAAACCACGAACTCTTCCTTCAACGATAAACGGCTCTGGGTTCTCGTTTCGAATGACTCGACTTTTTCCAGTTCCACCCAATACGCCCTCGTGACCAGCACCAATTCCTCTTGGACTCTTCCGTCTGATGTTACAGCGACGTCATTCCAAAATATCGACTCAGGCCAAATCACCTCCGCCGCCTTCGGCTCCTACACCGGCCTCGGTGCCAATGATGAAGTCAACATGGGCGTTGTTCCCACCACCTACCTCTACTGGGATGCCGGCGAGGCCGGGCTCGGCGGTGCCGGCACATGGAACACGACAAACACGGTTTGGAACACCAATTCCTCGGGAGTTGCTGGTGCAGGCCCCTACGCCTGGGGCACCACCAGCGGCACGGACTTCTACGCCGGCGCGGGATTGACGGCCAACTTCACCGGCACTGCTGGCACCGTCACCGTCAGCGGCACCGTCCAAGCCCATGCCGGAATGGAATTCCACACGACCGGCTACACTCTCTCCAGCGGCACCATCAACCTCGCTGGATCTTCCGCTGCCACGAACGAAATCACCGTCAGCACCGGCACCGCCACCATCTCCTCCGTGCTCACTGGGTCCAACGGATTTCAAAAATACGGCACCGGCACTCTTACTCTATCCGGGGCAAATACCTACTCCGGCGGAACCACAATGGATTCCAGTAGTGGAACCATCAATATCAACAACGCCACCGCCATCGGCACCGGAGCCCTGACGATTAGTGGAGCCAGCACAACCATTGATAACACGAGCGGCGGCGCAATCACGCTTTCCAACAACAATAACATAGCACTTTCAGGCGGCTCGCTAACATTTACCGGAACAAACGATTTGAGCTTCGGAACAGGTGTTGTAACACTCAGCGGAGCTACTAGCCGCACGATGACAGTCAACGGCGGCTCATTAACGGTTGGCTCTATCGATGCAAATGCCACCAACAGAGCCCTAGTTAAAGCAGGCTCTGGAACTCTCCTTATCTCGGGCTCGGCGGGTGCAAATTTCCAAGCTGGAACTACCATTTCTGGCGGCACACTCACGATTGGCCACCAAAGCGCATTAGGCACCGGAGCGATCACGATTGGCTCCGGAACTCTCACCACCTCCTCGAGTTTCACTGGTGCCTCTGCCGTCACGAATAGCATTGTCATCGATAGCGCGAGCGCCGCCATTGCCGGCGCGAACAACCTCGAACTTTCCGGTAGCATTACCAACTCCGGAGGCGGCCGCACCCTACTCATCAACAAAACCGGCT
>JAGWWS010000003.1 GCA_018970255.1 Verrucomicrobiota bacterium
GGAGCCGCAGAGGTCGAGGATGACGACGGCCGCCAGGATGCACGCGAGGACGGCGGCGAATTTGTCCCACTCGTAGAATTCCTGGTAGGTGTGCAGCCAAACGCCAATGCCGCCCGCGCCGACATAGCCGACGATCGAAGCGGAGCGGATGTTGTATTCGAGCATCCAGAGGGCGTGGCTCCAGGCGAGCGGGGCGGCGTGGGGCCAGATGCCGTATTGGAAAGCCTGCAGGCGCGACGCCCCGCCGGCGCGCAGGGCCTGGCTCACGGCGGGATCGGCGCTCTCGAAGGCGTCGCTGAAAAATTTGCCGAGGTAGCCGAGCGAGTAGACCGCGAGCGCCACCACACCCGCGCCGGCATTGGCCCCCAGGACCGCAACGGCGATGAGCGCCCAGATGAGGCCGGGGATGGAGCGGATGGCGTTGAGCAGCATCCGGACGATGGCCACCACAAAACCGGGCGCAATGTTTTTGGAGGAGGCGATCGCCACGGGAATGCCAAGCAGGCAGGCGACCACCGTGCCAAGCACTGCGATTTGGAAGGTCTCGACCAGCGAGGGGAAAATGGCCGGGAGAATCGAAAAGTCCGGCGGCCAGAAGCGCGAGAGGAAGCGGGCGAGGTTCGCCGCGTAGTCGAGTTCGCGCCCGGAGGTTTGGATGACCGGCAGCGAGAAAATGACCGCCAGCAAAAGGAACAGGGACGCCACGCGCGGCGCATCCAGGCGCGGGAGGTTCACTGCGGTTTTTCGGAGGTGAGCTGCCAATCGCATCCCCCGCCGAGCCGCAGGCGGAGGTCGGAAAACTCGCCGCTCAAATCGGAATCGTGCAGGGCGCAGACCACGGTGCAGCCGGTCTCGGCGCAGTGTTTTTTCAACAGGCCGAGAACCTCGCGGGCGAGTTCGGGGTTGAGGTTCGAAACCGGTTCGTCGGCCAGCAGGCACTCGGGGCGGGAGATCAAGGCGCGGGCGACGGCCACGCGCTGGCGTTCGCCGCCGGAAATCCGCGAGACGGGCTGGTCGGCAAGGTGGGCGATGCCGAGTTTCTCGAGGAGTTCCCCGGCGAGGCGGTGGTCGGATTTGGGAAATCCAAAGAGCGTCCGGAGCGGCGAGCGGTGCGGGAGGAGGCCGCAGAGGACATTCGTTTTCACGGTGGCATTCGGCGTGAGCGCGAAATGCTGGAAGACGCAGCCGATGCGTTGGCGGAATTGGTCCGGCGAATGTTCGCAGCCTTCGCGGCAACGGTAGGAAATGCGGCCCTCGGCGGGCTCCAGCATGCCAGCGAGGCAGGAAAGCAGGCTGGTTTTTCCAACGCCCGAACGCCCTTCGACCGAAAGGAAAGTGCCGCGGGGAAGGTTCATGTCGAGCCCCTGCAAAACCTGGCGCCCCCCGCGTTCCACGCCGAGGCCGTTGATGCGGAGTTGGGGTTCGGGCGTGGTCATGGGTTCGGAAGGACAGCCAAAGCCTCGACGACCGGGCGGAGGTGTTCCCCGGCGTTTGCCGTGGCCAGCGGGGAAGTGAAGACGGTGTTGCAAAGCGCCGGGTCGGCGGCGGCGAATTCCAGAAGCCCAGCCTGCAGGGCCTGCCGCGCGGCGGGGTCGAGGCGTTTCGAAACGGCCAGGACATGCGTGGGCACCGGTCCCTGGCGAGCGAGGATGCGGAGGCGTTTTTTTTGCCCCGGCGACATGTGTTTGTCCTTTTCAAAAACATAATCGCTCACCGCGGCGGCCTCCGCTTCGCCAGCGAGGACGCGCTCGACGCCGCTCATGTAGCCCGTGCCGAACCAGACATTCCCGGCACCGAAAAACTCCTCGGGGTCTTTGTCGATGAGCCCGCGTTTTTTCAAATCCAGGCGCGGAATGAGGTGCCCGGAAGTGCTGGTGCGGCTTGCAAAGGCAACGGGCTTTCCGCGCAAATCCCCGATCGAGCCATAGGGTTTTTCTGCGAGGCAAAGCCAGAGGCTGGAGTATTCCCGCTTCCCATCGATCTCGCCGACCAGCAGGAGTTCCGCCGCATCGCTCTTGCTGGCGTGGACCATGTCGGTCGCGCTGAGCCAGCCGAGGTCGATCGAACCGTTCGCCAATCCCTCGATGATCACCGCCGCCGAGAGCGGCACGATCACGCGCGCTTCGCGGCCGAGGATTTTCGAGAGGGATTTCGAAAGCGACTCCCGCTCCGCCAGCATGGCATCGGGGTTTTTGTCCGGCTTGAGCGCCACGACAATCGTCTCAGGCAGGGAACTCGCGCCAAGATCACTCACGCCCCCCGCAAGGAGGACAGCAACAAGGCACAGGCTGCGTCGAAGCAAGCTCATCAATTAATGAGAATGCATCTCATTCCCAATTTGCCAAGTTTTAGAATGAGAAATTTGTCGGCAGGCCGATTTTGCGCAGGCGGGGAAAAGGGAGACCCGCCTTGAAGAACGGGTCCAAGCCGGACGTTGTTCAGAGCGACGGTTTACAAATCGCGTCGCTATGCGGTGGTCACCCTCCGATTTGTTCGCGGTAGGCTGCGGCGTCCTTGAGGGATTCGACTTCGGCGGGGTTGGCGAGGCGGATTTTGAAGATCCAGCCGGCGCCGAAGGGGTCGGTGTTGAGGAGCGAGGGGTCGGCTTCGATGGCGGCATTGCGTTCGACGACTTCGCCGCCGACCGGCGAGTAGATGTCGCTCGCGGCTTTGACGGATTCCACCACGGCGGCGACTTCGCCGGCTTTCACGGTTTTTCCGACAGGAGGGGGTTCGGCGAAAACGATGTCGGTGAGTTCGGCCTGGGCGTGGTCGGTGATGCCGACGGTGCCAGTGCCGCCTTCGGCGAGGATCCATTCGTGGGTGGTGGCGTAGCGGAAGTTTTCTGGGACGTTCATGGTTTTTTCAGGAAAGGTTTTTTGACGACCTGCGCGCGGAAGCGGCGCTCGCGGATTTCGATTTCGAGTTCCTGCCCGGGGTCGCAGTAGGCGGGGGGAAGGTAGGCAAGGGCAATGCCGCAGCCAAGCGTGGGGGACAGCGCGCCGCTCGTGGTCTCGGTGACTGGTTCGCCGTTCGCGAAGACTCGGTAGTGCGGGCGGAGGGGCGGGGATTTTTCGGTAGCGCGGATGGCGCAGAGTTTGTGGGGCAGGACGGAATGTTGTTTCTGGGCGAGCAGGGCTTCTCGGCCGGTGAAGGCGGGTTTTTTCAAATCGACGAAAAACCCGAGCCCGGCTTCGAGCGGGGTGCGGTCGGGGGAGAGGTCTGAGCCGTTGAGTGGGTAGCACATTTCGAGGCGGAGAGTATCGCGCGCGCCGAGCCCGCATGGGACGGCGCCCGCTTCCAGTGCGGCTTTCCAGGCAGCGGTGGCTTCGGTGGCGGGCATGATCCATTCGAAGCCGTTTTCGCCGGTGTAGCCCGTGGTGGCGGTGTAGGAACCGCCCGGCATTTCCAAAACGCGGTTGCGCTCCGCGGGCATCGGGCGGTGGAAAAGTTTTTCGAAAACGGCGGGGCTTTGCGGACCCTGGATGGCCAGGGCGGCGAACTCCGAACTGCGGTCGGCGAAGGCAACGCCAGCGGCGCGGTATTTTTCAAACCATGCGGCATCCTCGGCGATCTTTGCGGCATTCACGACGAGCAGGAATTTTTCGGGCGCGAGCCGGTAGGCGATGAGGTCGTCGATCACGCCGCCGCGTTCGTTCAGGAGCAGCGTGTATTGGGCTTGGCCTGCGGGGAGGGGCGCGAGGTGGTTCGTGAGGAGCGAGTCGAGCCAAGCGGCGGCGCCGGGGCCTTCCACGAAAAACTCGCCCATGTGCGAGATGTCAAAAACGCCGCAGGCTTCGCGGACGGCTTTGTGCTCCTGCATGATGCCCGCGTATTGGACCGGCATTTCCCAACCGGCGAACTCCACCATGCGCGCGCCGGCATCAAGGTGGGCTTGGTAAAGAGGCGTGCGCATGGCGCAGGAGAATATGCGTGGCGGGGAACGGGTGTCGAAAGAGATTTAGCGTTCGCAGAAAAATGGCGTGCCGATGGGTTTTCCGGCGTAGATTCCCTCAACACATGCCCGCCCCCGGAGGTCAAACCTTCCCAAAATGAGTCCCAAAACACTGCGCAAGATTGGTGTTGCGTTGGCGGTTGCAGCCGGTGCGGTGGTTGCGTTTGTGGTTTTTTCCTCTCCGGGGAGCTCTCGGACTCCTGAATCTTTTTCGCCTGAAACCACTGAACCGGATAGGATTCTTAAGCAATCTCCCCGCGCTGCCGGTTCGGCTCCCGCCGGTCCTGCGGGCGCCCATGTCTCGCTGCAGCCACTGCCGCCGGCGCGGAGCCCGGATTGGGTTTTGCTGGAATGGGATGTCCGACCTTCGGCGGGCGAGCCCGGTGTTTTCGTGCGTTCCGCCATGTTCCAGGCCGATGGGAAATACCCGTTCACGCGGGTGGAGGAACGGATCACGCTCGATGCCGCGGGGAATCTCGCCACCGTCCTCTCCTCGGTCGAGATGGTCGCCGACCAAATCATTGCAAAGGTCCGCCCCGGATTCGGCCGCGGGGAAGTCGTTCGCATCGCGGAAAAAATCGGCGGGGTTCCCGCGCAGAATCCTTTTGCCCCGGATTCGTGGCTCGTGGGATTGGCGCCCGAATTGGATGCGGTGCCGGATGCGCTCGAGGTTTTCTCGCGCGAAACACGAACCATCGATTTCGCTGAACCGAATTTCCTCATGCGCAGCTCGGCCACGCCGAACGATCCGCGTTACACGGACAACTCAATTTGGCACCTCCCGAGAATTTCCGCACCCACCGCCTGGGATTCAAACACCGGTGCTGGAAACATCACCGTGGCGGTCATCGATACCGGTGTGCGTTACACCCACGAGGACCTGGCTGCCAACATGTGGGTGAATCCGGGCGAAACCCCCGGCAACGGAATCGACGACGACCGCAATGGCTATGTCGACGACATCCACGGCATCGACGAATTCGCCAATGATGGGAATCCCATGGACGAAAGCGGGCACGGCACGCATGTGGCCGGTTTGATTGGGGCGGTGGGAAACAACGGCCGGGGCGTTTCGGGCGTCGCGTGGAACGGAATCCGGATCATGGCACTGCGCTTTATCGGAGAGACCGGTTCCACATCGGACAATGTCCGCTGTATCGATTACGCCATTGCAAAAGGCGCAAAAGTTCTCAACGCCAGCTACGGAAGCAATTCCTCTACAAATATTGGCAGCAGCTCGGAGGCGGCGGCGATTTACCGTGCCCAGCAAGCGGGCGCCATCATGGTCGCAGCGGCCGGAAACTTTGCATCCAACAATGATTCAAAGCCCTTTTTCCCTGCCAGCCATACGCAGTATTTCGGCACCACGCTGAACAACATCCTTTCCGTTGGCGCCACGGACCGGAACGATAACCGCGCGGGCTTTTCGAATTTCGGCGCCGCCTCCGTGGACATCATGGCGCCCGGCGTCGAAATGTGGTCCACGACCAATGCCGCCAACAATTCCTACGGAAGCGGGCAGGGAACCTCTTTCGCGGCACCGGTGGCTTCGGGCGCCTTGGCGATGCTGAGGGCGTCGTTTCCGAACGACTCCGTTTCGCAACTCATGCAAAAAATGCGCGCGGGCGTGGATGCCGTCCCTGCGTTGAACGGGGTGTGCGCAACCGGGGGGCGCTTGAACCTGGCAAAAATCATCCCGGTGGTTGCGCCCACTGCGTTCCCGACGGCTTGGCACCGACCGGCACACAACGAAGCCTTGCTCGGAGGGATCACGATGCGGCTTCCGGCATTCGAGGTGGCCCAAGGCGGAGCGTTCACCGTTTTCCAAGGTCTCAAGAAATTCAACAACCCCGGTTACGGGACGGCCGACCAGACCGGCGGGCGGCTTTTTTACCGATCCGGAACGAGCGGGCCATGGACGGAGGTGAATCTCGACTGGGACAAGAACGACGGGGATTTCCAATTTTGGAAAGCCACCGTCCCGGGAAGCGCCACGAGTGGAATCGTCCAATACTACCTGCGCCTCAATTTCTCCTCCGGCGTTGTGCCGGTTGCCTACCTTTACGGCACGGACCACGCTTCCACAGTCACCACGGACGAATCCACCGCGCAGGCGCAACCCTTCTCGCTGCGCGACCGCGTCTCGTGGATCTCGCATTCGGCTTCGGACGTGTATGTGCAGCCCGACCAGGTTTCGATTTACGCGCTGGTCGGATACGCCTCGCCGGACGGCACCACTTATGCCGGCGCAACCCACGGTGCGATTTACTACACGCTGGACGGCTCCGAACCCGCGGGTTCGCAAGGAAACTCCGGCAGCGGGGCCACCCAGGTTGCGCTTTTCGATTTTGTCGAAATGCAATCCGACCCAAGCTCCGCCGGCGACAAGATGCTCTGGCGCGTTTCGCTGCGCGGGCTGCCGAATTCGACGAATGTCAAATACCGCATCGGATTTTGGAACGCCGCCACCGGCGAGGAGCAATTCTCCGGCTACAACACCGCAGGCGGCGTGAACCCGCCGCTTTCGTTCACTACGCCAGCCATTCCTGCGTCCACGCTAAGGGTCGCCACTGCCACGACGGGCACGCTCGATGCCGATTACACAACCTCGAAACTCTACCTCGACGAGGCTGCGGCGGGGCAGGTGCCCATCACCGTGACGCTCACGCCCGGCATCGCCAACGCCACCATCGCCGAAGTTTGGACGAACCTGAACAACCGCGACCGCGCTCGGCTCGATGCCGATGGGGATTCCATCCACGACGGAATCGTCTCCCCTGCGGCACCGGCTGGCGCCCCGCCCGGAACCGCGCCATACCCCGCTAATGGCTACTTCCAAGCCCACCGCATGGCTGCCTCGGGAGGGAATTTCACGCTCACGCTCAACGCCACAAAAACCGGGGCCTACAGGCTCACCGCCCGCTACTGGAACCCCGCCACGGGCCAGTGGGTTTGGTATGGCAAGCGCGACCACTGCATCACCGTTGCGCCGAAGCTCGCCCGCGAAATGAATGTTTACGAAATCAATGTCCTGAACATCGACGCCACCGGCGACACCTTTGCCACCCGCAGCACCTTCGAGAGCCTGACCGACAACACCCGCTGGAACCTCGATTACCTCCGCGCGCTCGGCGCGAACACGCTTTGGTTCCAGCCGATCCATCCGAACGGCATCTCCGGCCGCGAGCCGAGCGGCGGCTGGGACACCGCCACTCCGCCCTACGATCCGGGCTCGCCCTATGCGGTGAAAAATTTCTTCGAGGTCATGGAACAGATGAGCCAAGGCAACACCCGCAATTCCTCGATGGCCGCGTTCCAGGGTTTCGTGCAGGCCGCCGATGCGAAAGGCGTGCATGTGATGCTCGACGCGCCGTTCAACCACACAGCCCACGATGTGGAACTCGGGCAAAAAGGCATCGAACTCCTGGCCGCCGCGGGCGTGGACACTTCCGGTTGGTCCGCCACCGACCAGGTCCGCAACCGCGAGGCGCGCTTTTTCTCCCGCAACGATGGCGACTTCGCCTATTCCGGCCCCGCCAGCAGCGCGGAGAACGCGGCCGTGGCGCCGGACCGAAACGACTTCGGCAAATGGCGCGATGTTCTCGATGTCTTCTTCGGCCGCTACTCGACACTCGTGACCGGCTACCCCAGCGCGCAAAACAGCCGCGACCGGGTGAACAACGAGGAGGATTGGATCAATTCCGACGACCTCAAGGGCGGCGCCAACAGCAACGGCGCAGTCACCCGTGCGGTGTGGCAGTATTTCGCGGCTTATACCACCTCTTCAAGATAACCCGACGGCTAAGTTTTCGCAGTAGCGTTTGCTTGAGACTGGAGCCATGGGCGACCAATGAGCGAAAGGACCGCCTGGGCGTCATCCCAAAACCGTTGCAGGCCAGGGAGCAGTGCTTTTCTCAGATTTTCTATCGACTCAAAAAGCCCATTGGCGAAGCCTTCCGTGTCTTTGAGGACGTCCCACAGTTGCTCGCAAGGATTGAGCTCGGGACTGTATGGCGGAAGTGGCACAATATGCACACCCTCCGGCAAGCGCCCGTCACCCTCCCTGAGGTGGAACCCGGCTTGGTCGGCAATCACAACATGGTGGGCTTGCGGATCGCTTGAGCGGAGGTGTTCCAGGAAGAGCCGATTGCAATCCAGGTTCACCGTCGGCAAATGCAAAAACTCAGCCCGCCCCTCAACAACCTCCAGCGCCCCATAAAGGTAGTCCCACTCATAGCGTGTCTGCCGCCGAACCTCGGGGCGGACCCCCTTGCTGATCCACACCCGGCGCATCTCGGTGTGCAAACCGAATCGCGCTTCATCCATGACCCACACACGCACCCGGCTCCCTTGTGGCAAGGCAAGCGCCTCGAGTTTCGCCCCCAACTCCCTCTTGAACCTGTCCGCCGCCCCGGGATCATTTCCGGGGTGTCTGGGCCGCGGCACCCGCAGCACCCCTCCCAATTTTTTTAGCCATGACCAGACCGTCACATACGGGCGCTTGATGCCATGCTCCCTGCGGAGCCAAATGCGCGCCGCCTCCGCCGTGGCCCATCGACCGCTTTCCACTCCAGCGCGCAGTTCCTTGACCACCGCCTCCGGCACTCCCCGGAACCCCATTCCTTTGGGTCCCGGTTTCTCCCGTTCCAGCAGCGCATCGAATCCCCCTTCGCGAAAAGACCTCGCCCATTCAAAAAAAGTCGCCCGCGAGACCCCGCAAACATCCGCGATGTCTTGTGAGGCATACTCCCCACTGGCTCCCATCCTCATGGCAAGCAACCTGACTTTGTTGCGTGCATCTTTTTCCTGGCGGTAACGCTCCTCAAGTTGAGCGCTTAGATCAGGCCTCCCGAGTTTGAAATGTTGTTTTCTCACCCACCAATTTTACCGGACTGAATTTATTGTGTCCAGATGTTTTGTATAGATGGTATTACATCCCGTATTGGCTCGAAAAGACCGGCCTGCCCGCGGGCGCTCCGGCCGCCGAGCAAACCACCAAGGGCATCGACGGGCTGCGCGCCGATTTCGGCCAGGGGATGCCGCCGCAATTCTGGGAATACACGGTCAATGTCGCCCGATCGCACAAATGGAGTTTCGTCTTCATGACCGAATCGCTCGACGGCGGTGCGGTGACCTACCGCTCGAACCGCCATTTCGACATCCTCAACGAGAACATCGTTTTCCCGTGGCAGTCCGCCAACAACACCACCGCCCACCGCGCGATCTTTGAGAGCCGACGCACTGCCTACGGGCAGGGGCTCGTGCTTTTGAACAACACTTCGCACGACGAGGCGGGCTACGCCGACCCTTGGCAGGCGTTCATCCGCTACGCGGTCGGCGGGGCGATCGATGGAGCGCCGATGGTCATGTATGGCCAGGAAATCGGGACTTCGAACCTCGGCAGCTTCAACCACTACGAATTGAACTTCGGGAAACAAATCCCGCACTTCAAACGCTACAACTCGATGCAGCCGCAGTGGACCGCCTGGGAGAACAACACCTTCGGCGTGCGCAACCTCATGCCCGCCTACAGCGGCGTGGGGCTGGCACGCGAATTCAGCCCCGCGCTGCGTTCCAGCCACCGCTGGTTCCTGAATCCGGCGGGCTCGAATGCACCCGACGAGGAAATTTTCGCCGTGGCGAAATACGAAACCCCCGGCGGCACGCCATCGACCAGCGACGCCGTCCTCGCGTTCCAAAACCTCGACCGCTCCAGCGCGCAAGCGAACACCTTCGGCATCCCGCCGAACCTCGCCAACCAACTCGGGTTGAAACCCGGCCGCACTTACAATGTCCGGAACATTGCCGCCTACCTGGGGCCCAACAACGAATACCCCGGCCGCCGCGACGCGCTTCTCTGGCCGGGCGGGAAAACGCGCGCGCAACTTGAGAACGAAGGCGTCTTCGTTTCGCTCAACGCGATCCCATCGAGCAACGCCGCCTGGTCCACGGCGCCGTTCGAGCCGCAGTATCTGAAGATCTACGACACCACGGCGCCTTCGGGAATCTCCGGCGGGGTGTCGTTCGATATTTCGGGAAATTTTTCCATCTCATCGAATGCGACCTTCACTTGGAACGCCGTTCCGCCGAGCGAGGGCATCACGCCGCTCTACCGCGTCACCACCACCGCGAACGGCGTGGCTTCTTCCCAAATCGTTTCCACAACCAGCTACACATTCGAAGCCGTGGGCGATGTCGCAGTTTCGGTCTCGGTCGAAGCCGTGAACCCGAACGACCCCTCGCAGGCCAGTTCTCCCACGGTGCCCACGCCCGTGAAGTATTTGCTCACGGCGGACGGGGATTTCGACGGCGACGGGCAGCCGAACGCGGCCGATGCCGACCCGCTCGCGGCTTCGGACCTGCCCCGGATCGCGGTTGCCAGTGTGGGGACGGCTTTGCTGGAAGGGAATTCCACCACTGTCACGCACGGCTTCTCCGCCGAGCCGGGCAAGGTTTTCAACCTGCAATTCACAGGCGAACTTTCGCAGCCGTGGGGAACGGTTCCGGATGTTTCGACCGGCAACGGCTCGTTCAGCGTCGATTTCTCGAAACCCGGCGACCACCGGCAGGATTGGAACGGCAGCATGTTCTTCCGCGCGGTGCGTTGAGATTTTCTTTCCCGCACGGGACGGGTTCGGGTTTGATGGGCGTCCAATGATCGAACGCTATTCACTGCCCGCCATGCGGTCCATTTGGACCGAGAAGAGGAAACTCGAGATCTGGCTCGAGATCGAAACGCTCGCCTGCGAGGCCATGGCGGCGATCGGGCAAATCCCGGAGGCCGACGCCCGCGAAATCCGCGCCAAGGGCGGCTTCGACATCGAAAAAATCCGCGAGATCGAAAAGCGCACGAACCACGATGTGATCGCCTTCCTCGAGGATGTGGCGTCGCGGGTGGGGCCGGCCTCGCGCTGGATCCACCAGGGTTTGACCTCGTCCGACCTGCTCGACACCACGCTCGCGGTGCAGATGGCCGAGTCGCTGGCGATCCTCGAGAAGGATCTTCTCGAGCTGCGGGCGGCCGTTGCCGAACGCGCGCGGGAGCACAAATTCACGCCGATGATCGGGCGCAGCCACGGCATCCATGCGGAGCCGATCACCTTCGGGCTGAAATTGGCGCTCATGTATGACGAGTTTTCCAGGGCGCTGGAACGCTTGCGCGAAATGCGCGAGCGGGTCCGGGTGGGCAAGGTGAGCGGCGCGGTGGGCACGCATGCGCACCTCGACCCCCGCGTGGAGCGCAGCGTTTGCGAAAAGCTCGGGCTCAAGCCGGCGGCGCTTTCCACGCAAATCCTCCAGCGCGACCGGCACGCCGAGTTCATGGCGGTGCTGGCGCTGGTGGCTTCGAGCATCGACCGCTGGGCCACGGAATTCCGGCACCTCCAGCGCACCGAGGTCCTCGAGGTGGAGGAATTTTTCAGCGAGGGGCAGAAAGGCAGCAGCGCCATGCCGCACAAGCGCAACCCCATCACGGGCGAGAGGCTCAGCGGGTTGGCGCGGGTGATCCGGGGCAATGCCATGGCGGCGCTTGAGAATGTCGCCCTCTGGCACGAGCGCGACATCAGCCACAGTTCGGTCGAGCGCATCATCCTGCCGGACAGCTGCACGCTGCTCGACTACATGCTGGTTTTGCTGAAAAAACTGGTCGCCGGTTTGGTCGTGTATCCCGAAAACATGAGGCGGAACATGGAGGCGACCCGCGGGCTCTATGCCAGCCAAGCGGCGCTGTTGATGCTCACGGAGAGGGGATTGGAGCGAAAGGATGCCTACGAGGCGGTCCAGCGGGCGGCGATGAAAACCTGGCGCGAAGGCGGGGCGTTCGCGGCGAACCTCGCTGCCGAACCCGCGGTGGCTGCAAAACTCGGGGCGGACGAAATCGCCGACGCCTGCGCCACCGAGCGCCACTTCCGCCATGTGGACGAAAAGTTCCGCGCGGTGGGGATCGACTGACCGAAAATCGACCTTGAGTTCGCGGCGGGGTTATGGGACTTTCCCCATGCCTAGGGCGCCTCAGAGTATGCAAAACGGTTCCTGCGACCCAATTCACAGCGGTCATTGGTCTGAATTCATCGCGCCATTCTTGTTCCTTGCGGTCGGCCTTGTCGCCGCCATTTCAAGGGGATGCGCAACGCCCGGGTCCAACCGCGGGGCGAGCCGGATTCGCCGGGAGGAATTTCCCGGCCGGCAGTCCCGCCCAGAAACGAACAAACAAACACCATGTCATCAGAATACACGCCAAGCGGTTCGCGACGCCCGTCGCGCCGCGGATCCAGCCGCCGCGGAGGGCGCGGCGAACGCACCAGGTCGGGAAGAACGGAGCACAAGGCTCCAGAAAAGAAATCACTGCTCTCCAAAATCTTCGGGTTTTTCAGTGGAAAATCCGAGTCGAACGGTTCGCATGAACCCGTTTCCGCACGCCGGGAGGATTCCGCAGAGCCGTCCCGTGGCGGACGCGAGCGGTCATCGCGGGGTTCGCGCCCCACGGGAATGCGTTCGCCCGAGGTGGTCGAAGTCACTTCGCCCCGCCTCTATGTCGGCAACCTTTCGTTCGACGCTGGCGAGAGCGACCTGTTCGACCTCTTCAACGGGGTCGGGTCCGTCCAGAATGTCGAGGTCGTGGTGAACCGCCACACGATGCGCTCGAAGGGATTCGCCTTCGTGCAAATGCAGGGCATCGACGAGGCGAAGCGCGCCGTTTCGGAACTCCACGACAAGGAGTTCATGGGCCGCAAGCTCGTGGTGAGCGGCGCCAAGGCCGTGGAGGAGCGCCGCTCCGAGCGCGCCCCTGCGGAAGCCGCTGAATAACCGGCCACCCATCTCCGAAGGGCCCCGCGCACTCGTTGTGGCGGGGCCCACTGGAGTGGGAAAATCTTCGTTCGCCGTCGCGCTCGCACGGCGGGTCGGGGGGGAAGTCATCGGGGCCGACGCCTTCCAGGTTTACAGGGGAATCCCGGTCCTCACTTCGCAACCGGGCGAATCCGAACGCGGCGGTGTGCCGCACCATTTGATCGGATTTTTGGACCCCGCCGAGAGGTTCGATGCGGGAAGGTTTTTGCGGGAGGCAACGAGGCTGGTGGGGGAAATCCGGGCACGGGGCAATGTGCCGGTCGTTGCCGGAGGAACGGGGTTGTATTTGAAGGCGCTGGCGAAAGGCTTGGCTGCGCTGCCCGAGCCCGATGCGGAATTGCGGGCGGCGGTTTCTTCGATGCCGTTGGGGGAAGCGGTCCGCCTGCTTGCCGAGAAGGACCCGGCGGTGCCCGGCGCTTTGGATTTGAAAAACCCCGCGAGGGTGCGCCGCGCGCTGGAGCTGGTTTTGCAAACCGGCCGGCCGCTGGCGGAATCGAGGTCCGGCGGGGAAGGTGGGATCGATTGCGCCGGGGTTTGCCTGGTGCGCGAACGCGGGGAATTGCGGCAAAGGATCGGCACGAATGTTTCCGCTATGCTCGCCGGCGGGGCTGTGGAGGAGGTGGCGGAGGTTTCCAAAGGCCCATGCGCGGGGGCGCGCCGGGCGATCGGCTTCCGGGAAATCGAAGCGCTGCTCTCCGGCGCTTCCAGCCTGGAAAACTGCCGAGATGCCATCCAATCGGCAACGCGCCAATATGCGAAGCGCCAGTTGACCTGGTGCCGCACGCAACTTAATTTTCCCCAAGTCGATTTGAGCGAACACCCTTCCCCCGATTCCGCACTGGGCGCCGTGCTTGGCTTGCCCGGTTTTGGCTTGGCATGACGCAGACCGCCACCGCTGCAGGCCGCGAGAGGATCATTTTGGTGGGGCTCGAGCACGACGGCGTGTCGAGGTGGGACCTTGAGGATTCCATGGAGGAACTTGCGCAGTTGGCGGATACGGCCGGCGCGGAGGTGGCCGGGCGCGTTGTCCAGCGCCTTGACCGGCCGACAGCGCCTTTTTACATCGGCCGCGGGAAGGCGGAGGAAGTCGCGCGCGATTCGAAATCCAAGGGCGCGGCCTCGGTGGTTTTCGACGACGAGTTGTCGCCTGCGCAGAGCCGCAACCTCGAAGAGGCGATGCATTGCAAGGTCATCGACCGCACGCAGCTCATCCTCGACATTTTCGCCTCGCGGGCGCGGACGCGCGAGGGGCGGCTGCAAATCGAACTGGCGCAGCTGCAATACCTGCTGCCGAGGCTCACGCGGATGTGGACCCACCTCTCGCGCCAAACGGGTGGCATCGGCACGAGGGGGCCCGGCGAAACCCAGCTCGAAGTGGACCGCCGCCGCGTGCAGGACCGGATCGCCCGCCTCGAGCGGGACCTGGCGGAGGTCCGCAAAAACCGCGGCGTCCAGCGCGAAGGGCGCATGAGGCACAATTGGCCCTGTGCCTCGCTCGTCGGCTACACGAACGCAGGGAAATCCTCATTGCTCAACCGCCTCACCGGCGCCGGGGTCCCCGCCGACGACCGGCTTTTCGAAACGCTCGACCCCACCACGCGCCACATCGTCCTTCCTAACCACCAGAAGGTCCTCTTGACCGACACGGTCGGTTTCATCCGCAAGCTCCCGCACACGCTCATCGAATCGTTCAAATCCACACTCGAAGAGGTGTCGCTCGCGAACCTGCTCCTGCATGTGGTGGACCTCTCACACCCAAGGCACCTCGAGCACATTGCGGCGGTGGATGCCGCGCTCTCCGAACTCGGCGCGCAGGGGAAGCAAACCATCATGGTCTTCAACAAATGCGATGCCCTGGCAGACCCCGGCCTGGCCGAATCCCAACTCGCCAGGTTCCCCGGAAGCGTGGCGGTTTCCGCAAGGACGGGCGCCGGCTTCGGTCAGCTCATCGAGGAAATCCAAGTCCGGCTCGCCGCGTGGCGCATGCGCGGGCGCTACCGCATTCCGCTTTCCGAACCCGCGTTGCTCGCCGAAATCCACCGCGTCGGGCATGTGCTCGACATCGCCTACGAAAACGATTTCGCTTTGGTGACGGCACACATTCCGCCGGAACTCGCCGGCCGTTTGTCGCCCCACGAAGCCGCCCCCTGACCATGGCAAAAAATTTCCCAAAACTGGCCGTTGCGGCGCTTTGCGCACTCCTGCTCGGCGGTTGTGCCTCCTTGGAGGAAATGATGCCGGTCACGGGCCCCGACGGGCGCGAGGTCAAGCATGTCTATGTCACCCAACCCTCGTTCGTCCAAACCGGCATCGCATCGTGGTATGGCGGGCGGTGGATCGGGCGGTTGACCGCGAACGGCGAGACCTACCAGCAGGGCGACATGACGGCGGCCCACAAAAGGCTGCCGTTCCACACCCATGTGCGCGTGGTGGATTTGAAAACCGGGAACTCCGTGGTCGTCCGCATCAACAACCGCGGCCCTTTCATCAAGGGGAGGATCATCGACCTCAGCGTTGCGGCGGCCCAAAAACTGGGCACCTACGACCGGGGAATCGCCAAGGTCCGCATCGAGGCCCTGCGCGAAGTGCCCGTGCTCTCGAAACCAAACCGCAAATTGCCCCCGCGCCCGAAACCCAGCCCAACCCCGGCGCCCGCCAAGGCAGAGAACGCCCAGCCGAAAAAACGCTGGTTCGGGCTTTTTTGAAAAGCCTCAGCGCGGCGCGAGTGGGTGCGCCACATCGGGGAGCACGCCGCTTTCATCGACCAGAACCTCGCGCTCCATCCCGAGGAGTTCGAGCAGCACCTTCACGCGCTGTTGTGCAGGCATCACCTGAGTGACCACTGCACGGATCCCCGCAAAGGGACCCTGAAGCAATTTCACTTCCTGCCCGGTTTCGATGGAGGATTTGATCTCGACGGTTTCCTCGTCCACCACCGCCGCACGGAGTTCGTGGATGATGGAATCGGAAACGATCGAGGCCACGCCGCCGAATTTCACGATGTGGGAAACGCCGATCGACGCGGCCACATGCCGGTATTTTTCCCGGTAGCCGAAGCGGGCGAAAATGTATCCGGGGAACATTGCTTCGGTGACCTTCACCTTGCCGCTCCGCCGCGCCCTTTCGAACCGCAGCATCGGGCAAAAAACCTCAAGCCCCACATCGCGGACGAGGCTGCGCTTCGCAGCGGATTCCTGCCGCGGCTTTGTCTTGATGCAAAACCAAAAAGATTCCGTGGATTCGAAAAGGTCGACGCTCACCAGAAACTCTGGGGAACCTCGATTTTGTCGCCGGGCTTGAGGCGGATGTCTTTCGAGGGATCCCTGCGGACATCCTTCACATTGATCACCGTCACTTTTCCATCGCGGAGGAGGCGGACCTTGCTTTGGTCGGCGAACTCGGTGAATCCGCCCGAGGCGCTGATGGCGCTGAGGACCGTGATGTCCGGCGTGAACGGAACGCGCTGTGGCGCCTTCACTTCACCACCGGTGTTCACAAACCTGGCCTCCATCGGAATACTCAAAGTGATCGATGGATTGGTGTAGATTTGCTGAGACCGATAAGCATTCTCGATGGCAGCTTGTAACTGAGATTGACTCGACGCAGCGGCCCTGACGCGACCGATATGGGGAAGGTTTAGAAAGCCTTCTCCATCAATTGTGTATGGTCCAGAAACAGCAAGTATTTCCTCGCTTGGAACTCCACCCAGCTTTATTTCGATGGTGTCACCAGGTCGCAAGACAGCATCTTGCGCAAAGCCGATGCTGCATATGAAAACGAAGACCAGAAAGATGGAATACAACTTAATACTCCCCTTCATTGGTATCTGATTTTTTTGTGGATGCTGCCAGTAGGGGGCCTTTTTTGGCTTGGGCATCCGCTTTAGATTTAGAGCCCTTGCCGGCGGGCTTATGGTAGTAGTTATAATAGCTTGTGTAATACTCGTAATACTGGTCGTGACGGACATCCACATTGTTCAAGACCACGCCGAGGATGTTTCCTCCTACATTTTCAACCGCCTGCTTGACTCGCTGAAGCATCGATTTCGGGAATCGGCGGTGTTGCACAACGATGATCGTTAAATCCATTTCACTGGAGAGCACCGAGGCATCGCTAACTCCAAGGATGGGGGGAGAGTCAAAGAACGCGATGTCGAACCGGCCCTTGACCTCCTTGATGAGGTCGAGCATGCGTTGAGAGTTCAGCACCCCGACCGCATCTCTTGGCATTTCACCGCTGGTCATGAGGTAAAGGTTATCAACTTGTGTCGCGTGAACCGTATCTTCTAGAGAGACCTCTTTTGTAAGAAAGTCGCTCAGTCCCATTGAGTTTTGAACTCCAAAAATCGTATGCTGCGAAGGGCGCCGCAAATCGGCGTCCACAATCAAGGTTGTGTAACCGCCTTTTGCAAAAGTATACGCTAAGTTGTTCAGCGTCGTTGATTTACCCTCCCCTGCCCCTCCACTGACAAGTGTTATCGTGCTAGCGGAGGGCGATTTGCGATTGAATTCGATATTTGTCCGCATGATCCGATAGGCCTCGGCATCGGGATGGTCATCCGGTTGCCGGATGAGAAGCGAAATGTCCTTGGGAATAACCGATAGAACAGGCACTTGGAGAAGCGTCTCAACCTCTTCCATGGTTTTCACGCTTGTGTCAAGATACTCAATGAAGAATGCCAATCCGACCGCAAAGCCAATACCCACAACCACCCCGAGGATCATGTTGAGTAAAATTCTTGGGCTGGCCGGGATGTTTGAGGGCTCGGCTCGCTCCCAGATCGTTGCAGGGTCTTGGGGCATGGTTCGCTGCATGGCCTCCGTGGAAAGGCGGAGTTCGGCCGCTTCCAGAAGGCGCTTGGCTTGAATGTAGTTGTTTTTTGCTTCGTAGTAACCGGAGGCTCTAGTTTTGGAAACCTGCTGCTCGGATTGTGACTCCTTGAGCCGCTTTTCAAGTTCTTTTAGGGACTCTTCGGCGATGAGAAGGTTGGCCTCCATGCTTGCACGGAGAGAGGAAATTTGGGCCGCCAATTGATTTTCCATGACAGCCTTTTTAGCACGGATCGACTTAACCGTCGGATGGTTGGGACCCAATCCGCTATTGAGAACACGTGCCTCCTCAGACGAGACCTCTTGAAATTGGGGAAGCATCTGCTGGATGGTCGGATCTTGAACATCCAAGGTCGTGATGCTCCTCATGATTTGATCATCAGTCAGTCGGCTGATTTGCTCGTATTTCGCGCGAAGGCTTGAGACCTTGAGACGCTCTGCACTGACTTGTTGCTCCACCGATAAGAGGACTTCATTCGCTGCCTGCATGGGGTCTTCCACACTGTCAGGGTTCAAATCCTGAATTTGATTTTCCACCCTGATTCTTTGGGCCTCGGCACGAAGTTCATCGACTTTTCGACTTTGCTTTGCGACCTCCTCTTGAAGCTGGAAGAGAGATGATGACACGAGCTTCTGCTGCTCGCTAACGCGGCGATCGCGGTATTCCTCAGCAATGCGATTGGCGATGTCGGCAGCCTCCTGAGGGTCTTGCGACATCACGACGATTTGAATTAGTTCGGTGTTTCTGATTTCGCGAACATCAATCATCTTCCGCAGACGGAAAAATGCCTGCTCTTTACCGGCGGTTCCGTAAAGCTTCTTCCATTTTTGTTCGAGCCCCAAGGACTCAATCACTGGATAGAGAATTTCCTTTCGTTGGATGATCTCGAACTGTGTAGTGATAAACCTTGGATCAAATCCTTGGCCGCCACCCCGATCGTCGAAAACGCGCAGATAGGTGTCATTCTGCTTGATTTGCATGGTTACGCTTGAAGCATATTGCTTTGGAAGAAAGTATGTAACGACCCACGCTGTGATCACCACTAGCAAAAACACCAAAAGAATCAACGGGAGCCGGATTTTTATGACACGCCAGTAATCAAGGAAGTGCAGTTTCGCTTCGCCGGAGTTTTCTTGGCTCATCAAATTGGAGGGTTAATCAAACACACATGCATGAATGCCGCAAATGAATCCAACAATCAGGCGGCAAAAAACTCAAAAATTCGAATTGAGGCCAACGAAGTAAACGTTTCTTTGGTAGCTCAGCTCCGCGGACGCAGGAGCCATATCCACCGTTCGAGCAAATCCGCCTTGAAAAACAAAGTTATCGTTCAACTTGAAATTAGCTCCTAAGGCAAACTCCAAAATGTTTTCATAAAAATTGGTTAGATTCTCTCCTCTGTCAAATTCATTGTAGTAGTTATTCAAGTAATTTAATCCTGCATTAAGCGAGAGTTTGGGGGTGAATCCATGAACTGCATTGAGGCCGATTCTGAATGTCTGACGAGTTGCAGATCCTTGAATGCCAGACTGTTCAGTAGAATATCGCAAATTAAGGGAAAGGTTGGAAAACTTTTTGTAGTCATACACAACAGCAAGTTCTCCAGCGGGGCCGAAGTAGTCGGGGTTGTCGTTGGTTGATGTGTAGGTGCGATATTCAACACCAGCCCTTGCAAGCGCTTTAAACTTTGGATTAAAAATTTGATCCACACCGAGAAGGAAATATTGACCGAAGTTGTTAGACGATGGAGAAAAATAAAGAGCCGCATTCGCGCGATATTCTAAAACCGCAGTGGTCGTTGGTAAAACAAGCCAATTAAAGGACTGGGAAGCTGTCTGGTCGATTCTCCCCTGACTGTTATTGAGAGCAGATTCAACGTAAACTAATGGAGTAAGAGTATATGTGGTTTCAGTCGAAAATTTCTCAGTCCATTGGTAGGCACCGCCGACCGTGGTGGCCGAGTAAAAGTAATCTCCGTTTTGGCGATTCGTTCCGCCCGCAATGGTCAAATCGGGTTGAGCAAGATAAGCGGTATTTGTGGAAAGTGTGAGCGTGAGGCGAGGAGACAACTCGTAAGCGGCCTCCAACATCACAGCTCCGGTGTAGTCAAATTGGTTTCCTGGTCGTGTGTAGTAGTAAGTCACCCCACCGGTCAATGAAGCCGTCAAACTCAACCGAGGGGTTCCCGCCTCATAGTCAACTCCGCCGGCGAAGTTTGTGTAAAAGCTCCCATATCGGTTCGTCTCTGTGGTAAAGAGGTTGTCGTCATACCCTTCACGAACCGCGAGTGAGAAACTGAAGGGCTTCTCTTCGAAAACCCCCGGCGACTCCAGAGATTCCGACATTTCGAGGGCATCGGAAAAATTGTCGATCGGAACTCCCTCTTCTTGAGGGTAATCTGCAGGTGCCGGCGATCCATAAAACTCCTCCGCAGAATCTTGCGAAAAAGCGCTCGATGCAATAGCCGCGATTGCAACAAGGGATACGGCAAAAAGTTTACTACAAGTGGTCACAGGGCGAATTAGGGGCTGTCACTTATTCGAGTTAGTCGGCTGGGCGTCACGAGTCGATAACAATTTTGGGGAATTTTTTCCGCAGGTCCATGTAGTAGTAGAGGGATTTTGCTTGTCTTGCAAAAAACATTCGGATGCCGAAAAGTGCCCACATGCCCTCCGATCAAGCTTCAAGTTGGTTCCTGAAAAAACACGGCCAGAATGAAACCTTCGGGCCAGTGAATTTTGGCCAGATTCAGTCTTGGGCGAACTCCGCTTACATTCACCCGCAGGATACGGTTTCGCCGGATGGGCAGACTTGGAACAAGGCGCCGATGGTGGTGGATCTCGGCATGGATTGGCTCGTCGAGGTTCCAGACAACCCGCTTTATGGTCCGACCACTCCCGGCGCGGTGATGGAGTTTTTGCGGATGGGCGAGATCAACACCACGACCGTGATCGTGAACTGCTGCACCGGTGAGACGATGCCTCTTGCGCAGGCTCCGTTTTTTGTTGCGGCCGCCGAGTCCGAAGATGCGAAGGCTGCGCGGGAGGGGCTTCGGAAAAAGGTGATGGAGTTGCAGTCGTCGCTGCTTCAGAAGCAATCGGAATTGAATCTTGCGAATCAAACGATCGAGTCCCTGCGCGCAGTGGTGGGCCGACTCGAGGCGAAGTTGCAGGGCTGAGTCCCCAATGCTCTGCGGGTTTCTTGCGGCTTGCGCAGCGGCGCGGCAGGAATAATTTCACACCGCATGAACGACAAAAATTACGCACACCCCGAGGCACTTGTTTCCACCGAGTGGGTCGCAGAGCACCTTGCCGATCCCGGCGTGCGGCTCGTGGAGAGCAACGAGGACATTCTCCTTTACGATACCGGCCACATCCAGGGCGCCGTGCACATCGATTGGCGCTCCGACCTGCAGGACCAAACCGTCCGCGACTACATCACGCCCGCGCAATTCGCCGACCTCTGCTCGCGCCACGGGATTTCGAACGACACGACGGTGGTTTTCTACGGCGACAAATCCAACTGGTGGGCCTGCTACGCGCTTTGGGCGTTCCGCCTTTTCGGCCACACGAAAGTCAAGGTCATGGACGGCGGGCGCGACAAGTGGGTCGCGGAGAACCGCCACCTCACCCGCGCCGTTCCGCACTTCGTCCATGCGAAATACACCGCGCCGGAGCGTCGCTTCGATCCCGAGATCCGCGCGTTTTTCGAACAAACCCTCGCCCACAGCCGCGATGGCAAGGCGCTGATCGACGTTCGCTCGCCAGGCGAATTCCGCGGCGAAGTCACCCACATGCCCGAGTATCCGCAGGAAGGCGTCCTGCGCGGCGGCCATGTGCCCGGCGCCGCCAGCGTGCCTTGGAAGATGGCGGTGAACGAAGACTCGACCTTCAAATCCGCCGACGAGCTCCGCCGCATTTACGAGACCGAGGCCGGCCTCAAGCCCGGCGAGGATGTCGTGGCCTACTGCCGCATCGGCGAGCGTTCCAGCCACACTTGGTTCGTGCTCACCTATCTTCTCGGCTACAAAAATGTCCGCAACTACGACGGCTCCTGGACCGAGTGGGGCAACCGCGTGGGCGCGCCGATCGAAAAGGGCGGTTGATGGCCTACCCGGAAAAACTCGAAAAAATCATCGCCCTCTTCGAGTCGCTCCCCGACTCCGGCAAGCGCGAGGCGCTGATTTCCTATGCCGACTCCGCGCCGCGCCAAGGGCCGCGCGAAGGCGAAACCTTCGACCTCGAGGATGTGCGCAAGGATGAAGAGTGCACCGACACGGTTGGCGTTTTTTTGAAAGTCTCGCCCGAACGCCATTGCCAGTTCCGCGTCACGCTCGGGCCGCAGGTTCAAACACTCACCAAGGCGATGACCTCGATTCTTTCCAAGGGACTCGATGGCCTCTCGCCCGAAGGCGTGATGGATGTTCCCGCCGATTTCGTGCCGCGCATCGTGGGTGCAGACCTCGTGCGCCAACGCAGTCAGACGGTTTACTACATTCTCACCCGGATGAAGGGCATCGCGAAAGTGTGGCTGAACCGCGAACGCGCGGGAAAAGCCGCAGCGAACTGATTTTATTCAGCCCAATTTCAGGCCGCTGAGTTTTTCGTAGGCCTCGATGTATTTCAGCGAGGTTTTCTCGGCGACCTCCGGCGGGAGCGCGGGGGCGGGCGGGGATTTGTCCCAGCCGCAGGAGTCCAGCCAATCGCGCACGAATTGCTTGTCGAAGCTCGGCGGGTTTTTGCCCGGCTCCCAGGAATCCGCCGGCCAGAAGCGCGAGGAATCCGGCGTGAGGCACTCGTCGATGAGGATCGTCTCCCCGTCCGCGATGCCGAATTCGAATTTCGTATCGGCAATGAGGATGCCGGCGCGCGCCGCATGGGCGCAACCGTAGCCGTAGAGTTCCAGCGTGAGGTCGCGCACCTGCGCGGCCAACTCGTCGCCGAGGGCGGAGCGGCACTGCCGCCAGGTGATGTTTTCGTCGTGGCCGGATTCGGCCTTGGTGGCGGGCGTGAAAATCGGCGCGGGCAGGCGGTCGGATTGCTTGAGCCCGGGTGGCAGCGCATGCCCGCCGGCCGTGCCCGATTCGCAGTATTCCTTCCACCCCGACCCCGCGAGGTAGCCGCGGGCGACGCATTCGACCGGGAGCGGCCGCGCCTTGCGGACGAGCATCGAGCGGCCGCGCAGTTGTTCCTCGAACGGGTGCAGCTCCCGCGGGAACGCCTCGAACCTTGCGGTGATGAAATGCGTCGGGACGAAATCCAGCACGCCATACCAGAAGGCCGTCATTTGCGTGAGCACCTCGCCCTTGCGCGGGATGCCGGTGGGCAGCACGCAATCGAACGCGGAAATCCGGTCCGTGGCCACGATGAGCAGGCAATCCCCGAGGTCGAAAACCTCGCGCACTTTTCCGCTGCGGAGTTTTTTGATCCCCGGCAGGTCGCATTCCAGCAGCATCATGGCTCGGGGTTCGCGCGGATGAAGTTCCGGAACCACTGGCCGCTGGGCTCGAGCACGAGTTCCATTTTTTTCCGGTCCACATGCGTGAGGCCGAAGTTCGCCGCGTAGCCTTCCGCCCACTCGTAGTTGTCGATGAGCGTCCACGGGAAATAGCCGCGGATGTCCACTCCATCGGCCATCGCACGGCGCATTTGCGCGATGTGCTCGCGGAAGTAGCGGATTTTTTTCTTTTCGCTCTGCGTGCCGATGCCGTTTTCGGAAATGACGATCGGCTTGCCGTAGCGCTTGGAAACGGTGCGGAGGACCGAGTGGAGCCCCTCGGGGTCGATGAGCCAGCCGTTTTGCGTGTAGTTCGAGCTTTGCTCGCCATCCGGCCGGACGATGAAGCGACGCGCGGAGGCGACCTGCGAGTAGTAGTAATTCACGCCGATGAGGTCCATGGCATCGGCCGATTGGTCAAGGTGGTCGTAGTTCTGCCGCTGCATCATGTTGTAGACAAATGCGGTCGGGTCCTGCAGGTGGCTGCGCTGCCAGTTCGGGAGCGAATAAATCCCCATCACCAGTGCACCGGGGTCCTTCCCGCGGATGGTGCGCGACGCCTCCCGGAACATTTCCACGGAAACCTTCGTGGCTTTTTTCAACGCGCCGGGCGTGAGCAGCAGCCCGGGCGGCCAGTGCCCGCCGAAGTAGGAAATGTAAAGGTCGCCATTCGGCTCGTTCTGCGGCACCCACACATCCACATGCGGGCCGAGCGCCCGGACCATCCGGCCGACATATTCCTTCCAGCGCACCGGCGCATCGGGGTGCAGGAAATTCGAGCGGGATTTTTTCCGCGAATCGTAGAGCCAGGAGGGGAAGGTGAAATGCCACAGCGTCACGACCGGCTCGATGCCGGCGGCGCGCAGCTTTTTCGCCATTTCCACATAGCGGGCGATGGCGGCCTCGTTGTAAACGCCTGGCTTCGGCTCCACGCGGGCCCACTCGATGCCGAACCGGTAGTGGTTCACGCCGATTTTTTTCAGGGCGGCGAGGTCCTTCTCGAAATGCGTCCACGAGAATGTCGCGTCGTCACCGCGCGGCGGGATGTGCCCCTCCTCCGCGAAGAGGTCCCAGTCGGTCTTGAATGCCCAGGGGGAATCCGCCGGCACGCCGCGGTCCTCGTTTTGGAAACTCGCCGTGGAAGTGCCCCACCAGAACGGACCGGTCTCCACCGGGCGCTGCGCCGCGGGTTTTTTGTAGGGCTTCGGCGGCAGCACGCAGCCGGTGGCAAGCAGGCACGCCGCCAGCAGGGCGGCCGCGCGAATCGGATTGAGCGGCATGGTGGCAGGCTTATAGGTTCGCCCCATGCCGCCATCAACGACGAAGTGGGCCGCCGCCGTATTGCTCGCCTCATTGCCCCCCGCGCTCCCCGCCCTCGAAGCCTACGCCGAACCCGACACCGTCATCCTCAAGGACGGAACCAGCATCCGCGGCACCATCGTGCGCAACGCCGCGAAGGAAGTCGTGGTGCAGGAGGAATTCGGCGAAACCACGGTCCCGAAATCCGAAATCGTCCGGATCATCGACCTCAGGAACGCGGGCATGGAGTTCACCGCCGCCAACCGCCCCGGCGACTTCCCCCCTTGGCGCGTCATCGTCAACGACCTCCGCCTGAACGATGCCGTCCGCTCGCTGGAACAAATCCCCGCCACCGCCATCGACAACGGATTGTTGAAAAACGTGCCCTACCTGAGCTTCCGCGTGAACGAACTCATGGAACTCAATATCTACGGCGACCCCGAGGACCCCGCCGCGGTGGAATTCGGGATCTACGGGCGGAGGTCGGGCGACGACCGCCTGCGCCGCACGCTGCGCAGTTTCCTGGCCGGATTCCTTTCCTCCCGGGAATCGATCGCCGCCCTTTACGCGCTTCCATTTTCGGGCGGCTCCAGCACGGGTCGCGACTGGGGCGTTTCCGTCATTCCCAAATCCGCACCCGATTCCTACGGGGGCTGGTGGATCAACCTTTACAACCCCCGGCGCCTTGAAGCCGCCCGCCTCGGCGACGCGGAATACGCCGCCCTCACCCGCCCGTTCGGGGAGGTTGTCGGGAAAGGCGGGCACGTCCGCCGCGGGACATGGGCCGATGAAGACATCCATAATTCCGTCCGCCTCCGCCGTTCCGGCGAAGAACCACCCGTCTTCCTCCGCGGCTTCTACCGCGACGCCCAAGGAAACTTCCGCCCCGTCACCTCCGGCGGGTGAACCTGGTTGACCATGGCGTGGCAGCTATCGACAGCAGCTCGCCTGATAAAAATGAAAGGACTATGCTCTACGCCGTGCAAAACAGCACATGAGACCGATTGCCACGAGCAGCATGGCGTAGGTTGAAGGTTCGGGAATGCTCAGTATGGCGCTGGCACCGCCCAACCGAATCCCGTTGATTTGATCATTGGAAAGATAATCGTCGAAAACGAACACGTTATCCGCGCCGCCATCGAAGGGCATGTCGAACGACGGATTGCGCCCCAGCGCGAGACTCGTCCAACCACTGCCGAATGTAACGCCGGTCGCGGAGATGACCTCATCGTTGACAAACAGCGTGAGTTGCCCGTTAGCCTGATCATGCCGGACGGCAACAAACGTCCATGCGCCGATCACAACCGGAGCACCGCCGACAACGCCGCCATTTGAGTTGCCGCGGAATGCCGACCAACCTGAAGGATTGCCGCGCGAATCAATGTCGATAGTGCGGTCGAAAAAACCGCTGTCATGACTCAACACGCCTCGGATCGGTGAGGAAAGGTCGGCCCTAAACCAGCCACCAAATGTGATCCGGGGCATGACTCCTGGGTTGATGTCGAGATTGTCGAATGAGACATACTGGCTGTCGGCGGCAACAAGATCGATTGCCCTGCCCTCATAGCCGACGGTAAATCCGGGATCATTGACCGGTTTCCCTACATATCCGTTACCCGAAATATCAGAAAAGGAGTCTTCAAAAGTGTAGAACGCTTTCAAAGAAGCCTCAGCCGACATGCCTATAATCGCCATGTGGATGACCAACAAAAGTCTAAGCAATGTCAGTTGGTGCATTTTGTTTTTTGTATGCGCACATTGGAGTAACCCATAAGGCTTTTCAAATTGTTTTATGCATGTCGCTTGCAAACCCAAAATCATTTTTGACTGGCGAGGCTCACTGGAGGCGACAGGTTGTTGAAAAGTTGCCGGAATGCGCCTCGACAGGCGAATCGCTGCGCGGCTAAACAAAAACCATGACGAGCATGACCGGACACGGGCGCGGGGAGGCTTCCACCAAGGCCTGGGGAGCCGTGGTCGAATGCCATTCGGTCAACCGCAAGAACGCGGATGTGGTTTTCCATTCGGACCGCAACCTCGCCTGGCTCGAGCCTTCGATCCGCGAGCGCGTGCTGGCGAAGGTCGCGCGCGGGCGGGTGCAGGTGAACTTGCTTCTGTCCTGCCGCGAAAACGGCACGGCGCATTTTTTTGACGAGAAGCGTGCGGAGGCGTTCGCCAAAAGCGCGGCGGCGTTGGCGAAAAAACTTGGGCTCGCGGGCGGCATCACCCTTGCGGATGTGCTGGCAGCGCCCGGAGTAGCGAGGGCGGCAGAGCCCGATACCGAGACCGCGCGGGCGATTGTGCTGCAGGCGCTCGACCGGGCGCTGGAAGGGCTTTGCTCCACGCGGCGGACCGAAGGCGCGGCGTTGAAGAAGGCGCTCTCGAAGGGCGCCGACCAACTCGCCGCGATCGTGCGCAAGATTGCCCCGCAGGCGAAACGCGTTGTGAAACTCCACCGCGACTCGCTTGCGAAGCGCATTGGGCGGGCGGGGCTGGGGGTTTCCGCCGACGATCCGCGCATTGCCACCGAGGTTGCGATTTTCGCCGAGCGTTGCGACACGACCGAGGAACTCGAGCGCGCGGCAAGCCACATTGCGCAGTTCCGCGAAAAGCTCGCGGCGGAGGGACCCGTCGGGCGCACGCTGGAATTCCTTGCGCAGGAACTCGGGCGCGAATTCAACACGGTCGGATCGAAATCGCAGGACGCCGCCATTTCCCGCCTCGTGATCGAGGCGAAATCCGAACTCGACCGCATCCGCGAACAACTCGCCAACATTGAATAGGCTGAAAATCCAACGCACCGGCATCCTCTTCGTCCTCTCCGCCCCGTCGGGTGCGGGGAAGACAACGCTCATCAGTTCGCTCCGGCAGAAGCCGGATTTCGTTTACTCCGTTTCGTGCACCACGCGCCCGCCGCGCCGCGGCGAGGTGGACGGCGAGGATTATTTTTTCCTCACCGAGGAACAATTCGAGGAGCGCGCTGCACACGGCGACTTTCTCGAGCACGCCCGCGTGCACGGGCATCTCTACGGCACGCCGAAGTCCACGGTGGTCGGGCACCTCAAGCGCGGCGTGGATGTGTTGCTCGACATCGATACGCTCGGGGCGGCGGAGGTGCGCGCGAACCCCGACCCGTTCATCCAGGGCGCAATCGCGGATGTTTTCATCATGCCGCCGGGGCTTGACGAACTCGGGCGCCGGCTCCGCAAGCGCGGCACCGAGGGGGAGGAACAAATCGCCACGCGGTTGCGCAACGCCGCCGCCGAAATGTCGAAGTGGCGCGAATACCGCTACACGATCATCAGCGGCTCGATGGAGGAGGACATCGAAAAATTCCGAGGCGTGATGCGCGCCGAGCGCTACCTGAGCCGCAGGCTCGAACTCGATTTCGAATGAACGCGAAAAAAATCGTCCTCGGCGTCGGCGGCTCGATTGCCTGCTTCAAGGCTGCGGAACTCGCGAGCCGGCTCGTGCAGGATGGATTCGACCTCTCGGTGGTGATGACCGCGCACGCGGCGGAATTCGTCACGCCGCTCACTTTCCAAACGCTCTCAAAAAATCCGGTGACCACCGGAATCTTCGATGAAAAGGAATCGTGGCATCCCGGTCACATCGAACTCGCGGATTCCGCCGACCTGTTGCTCATCGCGCCTGCGACGGCGAACATCATCGCGAAACTCGCATGCGGCATCGCCGACGACGCGCTGACTTCCATCGCGCTCGCCACGCCCGCACCGGTGCTCGTCGCGCCGGCGATGAACGGAAAAATGTGGCTGCATCCCGCCACGCAGGAGAACACGGCGAAACTGAAATCGCGCGGCGTGCGCTTCATCGGACCCGCGGAGGGATTGCTCGCCTGCGGCTACGAGGGCGTTGGCAGGCTCTGGGATGTCGCCGGAATCGCCGCCGAAGCGCGCGCGATTTTGGCAAACGCGTGACCGGATTTTTTCCGCGCGAAAATTTTTTCAAAAAAAGTGCGAATGTTTGCGAAAAATTTGTTGACGCAGTGCGAGCGCGAACTTATTCACACCCGCCAGTGAGTTATTCACAATCTTTTCACAACAACACTTTCCCGCATTTGCGGAGAGAAAGGGGGGATAACCAATGCCAGTGAAGAAGAAAGCAGTCAAAAAAGCAGCCGCCAAGAAACCCGCCGCCAAGAAAGCGGTGAAGAAGGCACCTGCCAAGAAAGCGGCCGCCAAGAAGCCCGCGGCGAAGAAAGCCGTTAAGAAAAAGAAATAACACCCCCTGTTTTAAAACAGGTTTGAAAAAACGAGTTGGGAGAAGCCGTAAGGCTTCTCCCAATTTCTTTTTGGGGGGAAAGAAGGGGGAACGGTCGTCCCGACCGTTTGGAGACTGGCTGACTTTTTTGCGCCACCCATCCGAACCATGATTCTCTCCGACTCCCACAGGCGGGACGCCTGTGCCCCTCTCATACCGAATCTGGAGGTGAGCTGGAGCTTTCAGGGGCTCCTTACCAAAAACGGAATGACCAGGAGGGCGCCGCTTGTCGGCGCCGGGGCGGTTTTTCCAAACACACCAATTCCGGCGCTGACAAGCAGCGCCCTCCTCGCATAGCGGCAAACAAAAATTCCCTCAGCATTAGTGAGTCCAAAACCAAATTTCCTTTGGCGCGAGGAGGGTTTTCTGGCGCGGGGGGCGGGGGCGCGGTAGTTTTTGGGAGCCATGCCGGGCGGGGAATTCGAAATCGTCGACAACGACAAGAGGCAACTCGCGCGCCACTCGTTGGAGAGGTTGAAGGCGCTCGCGCCGACTTTCGCGGAGGGTTCTTCGAGGCGGCTCGCGTGCATGGAACTCATCGCAGAGCGCGAGCAGGCGGCGCTTCTCCATGCGCAGCGCACGGCGCTTCGGCGTTCGACAGCGGCACTGGTGGTTTCAGTCGTCGCGCTCGTGGGACCGCCGAGCGCATTTGTGGCATGGTGGTTGTCGCAACCCGCGGAGCCGCTGCCACAGCGGGTTCCCGCGGTGGAGAGAAAAACGGCTACTGTGCCGCGACCGCTTCCGAAACCATCGCCTTCGCCGTTCGAGGCGGCGCCCCTTCCTTCGAGCCTCAGCGAGCCGCCGGTGGCGCCGTGAAGAGTTCGTGCGCGAGCACGCTCAGGCAATAAATCGCCGCCGTTTCGGTGCGCAAAATGATTGGACCGAGTGTGACGGGCAGGCAGCCGTGGCTTTTCGCGAGCGCGATTTCGGCGGGGGTGAAATCGCCCTCGGGTCCGACGAGGATGGTGGCGGCAGAGGGCGCCGCGCCGTGTTCGGCGAGGACGGTTTTGATGGGGCGAGCGTCGGGTTGGAGCGAGGCGATGAGGAGCAGACCCTTTTTTTCCTCGCGCTCGAGGAAGGCGCGGACGGTGAGCGGTTCGGAGACTTCGGGAAGGTGGTTTTGACCGCACTGCTTGCAGGCTTCGAGCGCGACCGCCTGCCATTTGGAGCGCTTGCGGTCGGTGTCGTTGCCCTCGAGTTGGACGACGGTGCGGTCGGAGAGCAGGGGTGCGATGCGCGCAGCGCCGAGTTCCACCGCCTTTTGGACGATGAGGTCCATGTTTTTCCCCTTCGGCACGGCTTGTGCGAGCGTGATGCGGCACGGTGGAGGCGGGGTTTTTGCGGGGGCGGAAAATTTCAGCGAGATGCGACCGCGCTCGACCGAGGAAATTTCCGCGCGGGCTTCGCGACCGCAACCGTCGAAGACAGCGACCTTGTCGCCGGGCGAGAGGCGGAGCACATCGGCGCAGTGGTGGGATTCGGATTCGCCGAGGACCGCGGAGTCCCAGGCTTCAGGCGGCAGGTGGAACCGGTGCATAGAGATGGAAGATGTGTTCGCGCAGGGCTTCGTGCCAATGGCGTGGCGCGTAGCCGAGCGTTGCGGCGAGTTTCGCGGTATCGAGGACGGAGTGGACCGGGCGCGCGGCGACGAATTGTTTCATGTCGGCAAGCGTGACGGAGCCGACCGATGTGGCGAGGAGTGGCACGCCCGCTTCCGCGGCGAATTCCAGGGCTTTCGCACCGTAGTCGCGCCAGGAGCAGGAGCCGGAATTGCACGCGTGGAAGAGACCGCCGGGCGCATCGGGTTCGAGGAACGGCTCGAGCCAACCGGCGACATCCTCGGTGTAGGTGGGCGAGGAAAATTTGTCCGCGACCGCTTCGACCTTGGGTTCCTTGCGGGCTTTTTCGACGAGCCACTCGATGAACGACGGCTTGCCGGGACCGAAGACCCACGAGACGCGGAAGACGAGGTGGCGCGGGTCGCGGGCGAGCACGCGGTTCTCGCCCTCGAGTTTGGTTTGCCCATACCAGCCGCAGGGGTGTGCGGGGCTGCTCTCCGAAAGCGGCGCATCGGTTTTTCCGTCGAAGACATAATCCGTGCTGAAGTGGATGAAACGGGCGCCGCGGGCGGAGGCGCATTCCGCCATGATGGCGGGCGCGTCGGCATTGATGCGCCCGGCTTCGGCGCGCTCGGACTCGCAACGGTCTACATTCGTGGCGCCGGAGCCGTTGACGAGGACATCGAATTCGCGGGACTGCAACGCGGCGCGAAGGGTGTCGGGGTTGGAAACATCGCACTTCTGGCGCGGGAGCGAGGCGACTTCATGCCCGCGGGACCAAATGCGGGCGAGGGCGGAGGCGAGGCGACCGTTGGCGCCGAGGACAAGGATTTTCCTGCGGCGGCTCAGGGGATTCTCCACTCGGCGGCGCGGAATCCCGCGAGGGCGCCGTTTTTCTTGAAGAAGGGTTTTAGCTCGATCCGGACATGATAGGTCGAGCCGTCCTTGTGGTAATTCACCATCGTCGCGGTGCAATCGGTGCGGTTGCGGATGGCTTTGCGGAGTTTTTCCACACTGGAATTATCGGTTTCGGGACCCTGCAGGAAATCGCCGGGCTTTTTGCCACGGACTTCTTCAAAGGTGTATCCGCAGATGGCTGAGAACGCCGGATTGATGGAGGTGATGCGACCACGGGCGTCGGTGACGACGCGGGCGGGCTCGTTTTGGATGCGGACAAGCACGGCGGATGCGAGCGTGTCGATGTCCGAGGTGAAACTTCCACAGCAGTCTGTCAGATCGGCGATCATTTTTGCGAAATTGGGTCCACTTTCCTACTACGCGTGTCAACCCCCCGAGGGTTTCGGGGTTTTTTCGCGTTGGAAGAATTTTTCAATGGCGGCGACGATCCCTGGGATGTCGTGGGTCTCCGCCTCGAGGTCCACGCGCATGCCGAGTTGGCGCATGGCGGCGGAGGTGACGGGTCCGATGCTCGCGAATTTCGTGGAGGAGGAGACCGGGAGACCGAGTTTTTGGAAGTTTTCGGCGGTGGAGCCGCTGGTGAATGTGACGAGGTCGGCGCCGTCTTTTTGGAAACGCGCGATGCCGGCGGCGTTGGCTTCGGTCTCGGGGACCGTGCGGTAGGCGATGGCTTCGTCCACGATGGCGCCGAGTTTCGAGAGTTGGTCGGAAACGACATCGCGACCGCCTTCCGGGCGGACGACGAGGATTTTGAGGTTCTCGACCGAGGTTTCCTTGGCGAGTGCGGCGACGAGGTTTTCGGCGGTGTGTTTTTCGGGCTGGATGTCGACTGTGAAGCGGAAGGAATTCACGCGGGCGGCGGTGGCGGGTCCGACCGATGCGATGCGCACGCCGCCGAGGTCGCGGGCGTCGCGGTAGATTTCGTAGAACGCGCCGAAGAAGGCATCGGCGCCGTTCGGGCTGGTGAAGACGAGCCAATCGTAGCCGTGGGCGTAGGCGACGAGTTCGTAGAAGGCGCGTTTGTCGGGGGCGGGCTCGGTGCGGATGGTCGGGAGTTCGTAGGCGTCGGCGCCGAGTTCTCGGAGGCGCTCGGTGAGGGCGCCGGCTTGGGAGCGCGTGCGGGTGACGGCGATGCGCTTTCCAAAAAGCGGGAGCGATTCGAACCAACGGAGCTTCGGGTCGAGGGTGGCGACTTCGCCGAAGATGGCAACGGCGGGTGCCTTGAAGCCGGTGGATTCCGCTTGGGCGGCGATGTCGGCAAGGGTTCCGCGCAGGGTTTGTTGGCGGGGGGTGGTGGCTTCGCGGACGAGTGCGACGGGGGTTTGGGGGTCCATTCCGGAATCGAGCAGGCTTTGGGAAATCGTTTTGAGCCGTTCGATCCCCATGAGCATGACTTTCGTGCCCGGTGCGGCGGCGATGGCGCGGAAGTCGAGCGACGAGCCTTCCTTCGCGGGGTCTTCGTGCCCGGTGAAAATCGTGAGGGTGGTGTTGTGCGAGCGGTGGGTGACGGGAATTCCCGCGTAGGCGGGTCCGCCGATGGCGGAAGTGATGCCGGGGACGATTTCGAACCGGCAGCCAGCCGCCGCGAGGGCTTCGGCTTCCTCGCCGCCGCGCCCGAAGAGGAACGGGTCGCCGCCTTTGAGCCGGACCACGGTTTTTCCGGCGAGGGTTTCGCGGACGAGCAGGGCGTTGATGTCCTGCTGCGGCATCGTGTGGTCGCCTGCGCGCTTGCCGGCGTGGATTTTTTCGGCGCCAGCCGGCGCGAAATCGAGGAGTTCGGGATTGCACAGGCTGTCGTAAACGACGACCTGCGCGCGCCCGAGGCGGGATTTCCCTTTGAGCGTGAGGAGTAGCGGGTCGCCGGGACCGGCGCCGACGAGGTAACAGATTCCTTGGGACATCGAGGGACTCTCGCAAATCCGGGTGCGGCGAAGAAATCCTTTTGATTGGCTGGATAAATTCCGCGCGCCTGCGCATTCTCCCCGGATGCTGCAGGAAGTCGAAAAGCTACTCGCACTCCAGGACCGCGACCAACGGCTCCGGAACCTTCGCCAGGAATACAAGTCGGTGCCCGGGGAATTGGCGGCACTGAAGAAACTCGTCGCCGACTCCACCGCCAAGCTCGAAGCCTCGAAGGCGCGCGCAAAGGCGATCGAGGTGGAGAAAAAATCGCTCGAAATGGAGGTCGCCGCGAAGAAGGAGCAAATCGCCCGCTACAAGACCCAGCAGCTCCAGACGCGCAAGAACGACGAATACATGGCGCTCTCGCACGAAATCTCGGCGGCGGAAAAATTCATCCGCGGGATCGAGGACAAGGAACTCGTTTTGATGGAGGAAGCCGATTCGCTCGCGCCGCAAATCGCGGAGGCGGAAAAAACCTTCGCCGACGAAAAGGCGCGCATCGACGGGCGCATCGCGGTCCTGGGCGAGCGGGAGGCGAACTTGAGTTCGCGCATTTCCGAAATGGAAGCCGCCCGCCCGGCGTCCACCGAAGGGATCGACGAGGATTTGCTCGAGCAATACGAACACCTTTTCGAGAGCAAGAACGGGCGCGCCGTGGTGCCGGTGGAGCACGATGTCTGCGGCGGTTGCCACATGAAGGTCACCGCGCAAACAGGGCTCGCGCTGCGTTCCGACAAATCCGTCATTTCCTGCCCGCAGTGCGGCAGGATCCTTTACCTGCCCGCCTGAGCCGAGCGCCGTGAAGAGCCCGGGAAGCGTCCACTGCGCCGACCACATCGCGCACCTTTCGTGGAACCCGGAGGGGACGCAATTCCTCGCCGTGCCGGCATCGGGACCTGTGCTGGTGGTGGATTGCGCGGCAGAAAAGACCGGGGAAATGCCCGGGCACGCGATGGGGAATGGTTTTTGCGATTGGTTCTGCGGCGAGCCGGCGACTTGCGGTTTCGATGGCGCGGTGCGTTTCGGAGGTCGGGAATTCAAGCCCGGGCGCGGGGTGGTGGAGCGCGTCAAAACCAGCCCCGATGGAAAATTCCTCGCGGCTTCGCAGGGCAAGGTTCTCCATGTTTTCGATGCCGCCGGGGGCTCGGAAAAAAGCATCCGCCAGATGCCGGTGCCTGCGGCCGACTTTGCATGGAATCCCACGAAGCCCGGCGAGATTGCCACCGCTGGAGCGGGCGGGGCATTGCTTTGGCGGCTCGGGGAGGCGGAGCCGTTTGCGAGGTTCGATTGGGGCGGCGCGTGCCTGTTGGTGGACTGGAGCGGCGACGGGCGCTGGATTGCGACGGGCGACCAAACGCCGAGCGTTCATGTTTACGATGTCCCGCGGGACCATCCGCTCCACATCCAAGGGTTCGAGTCGAAAGTCCGCGCGCAGGCTTTTTCTCCCGATGGCAAAAAACTCGCGACGGCGGGGAGCCCGGTGGTGACCGTTTGGCCGTGCACCGGCAAAAAGGGACCCGAGGGCGCGAAGCCGATCCAAGTCGACGGCAGCGAAACGGAGGTGGCGGCGATTGCGTTTTCGCCGGCGACCGGGCAAATGGCGACGGGCGATGGCGCGGGAACGCTCTTGGTGGTGACCTTTGAGAGCGGGCAACTCCGCCGCAAGCGGGCTCGGTTGCAGGCGGGGATTTCGGCGCTTGCTTGGAATCCGGTGAAGCCGTTGCTCGCCGTGGGATTCGAAACGGGCGAGGCGATGTTGCTCTCGCTGGAGTAGCGCGTCAGCCGCGCTGGAAGCCCTGTGCGATCGGCATGCGGCGGCCGATTCCGAATGCGCGGCTCGTGACTTTCAAGCCCGGCGCAGCCTGCTCCCGTTTGTATTCGTTGAAGTCCACCTTGCGCGCAACCCAACGGACGGTTTCCCGGTCGAAACCGCGGGCGGCGATTTCTTCGATGCCCAGGTTTTCCTCGATGTGGAGTTTCAGGATGGCGTCGAGCGTGTCGTAGGGCGGCAGGGTGTCCTGGTCGGTCTGGTCCGGGCGCAACTCCGCGCTCGGGGGCTTCTCGATCGTGCGCTGCGGGATTTTTTCGCCACCGCGGTTCAGGAATTCCGCAAGGCGGTAGACCATTGTTTTCGGGACATCCGAAATGACCGCGAGCCCGCCGCACATGTCGCCGTAGAGCGTGCAATAGCCGACCGCGAGTTCGCTTTTGTTGCCGGTGGTGAGGAGAAGGCTGCCGAATTTGTTCGAGAGCGACATGAGCGTGAGCCCGCGCAGGCGCGCCTGCATGTTTTCCTCGGTGGTGTCCTCGGGGCGGCCGGCGAATGCGGGCTGCATTTGGTTTTTGAAGGCGTCGAAGCTTTCGCGGATGGGAATTTGCAGGCACGCGATGCCGAGGTTTTTGGCGAGGGCAAGGGCGTCCTCGACGCTGTGGGGGGACGAGAATTGCGAGGGCATGGCAACGCCGGTGATTTTATCCGGACCGAGCGCCTCGGCGGCGATGCAGGCGACCACTGCGCTGTCGATCCCGCCGCTCAAACCCAGCACGGCAGACTGGAAACCGCACTTCCGTGCGTAGTCGCGGAGTCCGATGACAAGGGCATCATGCAGGTCGGCGATTTCGTTGTCCGTGCGCTTTTCACAAGGATCGGAAACGAGTGCATTCTCGCTGCAAAAGCCAACCCAGCGGCGGAGGATGGTTCCATCCGCGCCGACAGCGAGGGAGTTGCCGTCGAACACGAGCTGGTCGTTTCCGCCTACGGCATTGCAGTAGTAAAAAGGCACGCCGTGTTTTTTCGCCTGGCTGCGGATCATTTCGGTGCGCGACGCCGGCTTGCCGACCTGGAATGGGGAGGCGCTGAGGTTTAGGATCGCCTTCGCCCCGGCGGCGACGAGCGTTGCCACCGGGTCCTTCGCGTAGAGGCGGCGCGGAAGGTATTCCGGGGTCCAAATGTCCTCGCAAATCGTGACGCCGAACAGGGTGCCGCGGATTTCGAGCGGGCTGGGATCGGCGCAGGGTTCGAAATAGCGGGTTTCGTTGAAGACATCGTAGGTCGGCAGGAGGGTTTTGTGGGCGAAGCGGGCGGGTTTTCCTTTCTCGAGGATGGCGGCGGCGTTGAAAAAACCGCGCCCGCGCGGATCGGGGTTGGGAAGCACGCAGCCGACGATCCAAGCGGCGGAACCAACACCGGCATGGATTTTTTCCAGCGCGCGCAGGCTCGCGGGAACGAAGTCAGATAGGAACAAGAGGTCCTGCGGCGGGTAGCCGGTGAGGGCGAGCTCGGGCGTAAGGACAATGTCGGCGCCGCGGGTCTCGAGTTCGCGCGCGGCATCTGCGATGAGGCGGGCGTTGCCTTCAAGGTCGCCGACCGTGGTGTTGATTTGCGCGAGCCCGATCTCCATGTCACCAGAAGCCCCATTGCCGCGTCGCCATGATATAGAAGCCCAGCCCGAGGTTCGTCAGCGCGTGGGCGAGGACGCAGGCGGCCAGGCTGCCGGTGCGGACGGCGAGGAAGTTGTAGGCGAGCCCGCAGAGGAGAGCCGCCGGCCAATCCGCCATCCCGTGCACGAACATGAAAAACACCGCCACCAGGAGGAAGGACTTCCATTGGAACGCCCCCATCGGAACCGAGGTGAAGTCCTCCTTGATGAGGTAGCGCATGAGGAACCCGCGCCAGAAAATCTCTTCGATGAGGGGCACAATAACCACCAACCTCGCGAAGCGGGCGGCCACCGTCATCCAATACAGCGCGGGGTTTTCGGCGAGCAGGGTCGGGTTGAAGCCGTCGTTCCTGGGTGCCGCGCCTAGGAATGCCTGCGGGGCGATCCAGATGGCAAGGACCACCGCGCCGGCCGCCACGGCGAGGCCGGTGCCGCCGCGTTTCCCCCAATCGTAACTCCGCCAATAGAAAACCAGCGCGCCAGCGCAAAGGGCGGTTTGGAGCGGGTAAATCCAGAATTCCGGATGCGCGATCCAAAGCGAGGGGCTTTCGGGATTTTTGACGAGGGAGACAAGGACGAGCCCCGCCATGAAAATGAAAAACGGGGCTGTGTATGCTGCGGTCTTGGACCGTAGGTCGAGTGCCATTGCGCGAGCATAGGCGCGGACGGCGCGGGATTTAAGACATATTCTTCGGGGGGGCGCGCTTGCCTTCGCCGCTGCGAACCGCTTTGCTGGCGGTCCACCCGAAAATTCCATGACAATCGACACACCCTCTCTCGAACTGGCCGCACGCGACGCACGCGGGCTCGCCATGGACGCCGTTGCAAAATGCAAATCCGGCCATCTCGGCCTTCCTCTCGGCGCCGCCGAAATCGGCGCCGCGCTCTTTGGCACCGCCTTGAACTACAACCCCGACGAGCCGCGCTGGCTGAACCGCGACCGTTTCATCCTCTCCGCCGGGCACGGGAGCATGTTCCTCTACGGCTGGCTCCACCTCTCCGGCTACGCGGTTTCGCTCGAGGACCTGAAAAATTTCCGCCAGCTCCACAGCATCACGCCCGGGCACCCGGAATTCCACGAAACGCCCGGGGTCGAAGCCACCACCGGTCCGCTCGGGCAGGGCGTGTCGAATGCGGTCGGGTTCGCGATCTCTTCGAAAATGTGCGAGGCGCGGTTCAACACGGCGGCGCACCGGATTTTCAACCACCATGTGGTCGCGCTCGCGGGCGACGGTTGCCTGCAGGAAGGCGTGGCGCAGGAGGCGAGCGCACTCGCCGGGCACCTCGGGCTCGACAACCTCATCCTCATTTACGACTCCAACAATGTGACCCTCGACGCGATGGCGCCGGTCACGCAGAGCGAGGACACCGCCGCGCGCTATGCCGCATACGGTTGGGAGGTCCACCAGATCGACGGGCACAACCTGCATGAAATCGCGGAAGCCGTGCAAAAGGCGAAGGATTCCACCAGCGGCAAGCCGCAGTTCATCATTGCCAAGACGATCATCGGAAAAGGCATTGCCGAGGTTTGCGGGACGAACAAGGCGCACGGCGAGGCTGGCGTCAAATTCGTCACTGAATCGCGCAAGGCGCTTGGTTTGCCCGACGAGACCTTCTTCGTCTCGCCCGAAACGCGTGCGTATTTCGAAAAACGGAAAGCGGCGCTGAAAGCGGAATACGCCGCGTGGGAAAAAACCTACGCCGCCTGGCGCGCCGGCAACGCCGACCTCGCCAAGGAAATCGACGACGCGCTCGCCGGCAGGACGCCCGACCTCTTGAAGGCGATCCCGCCATTCGACCCGTCCGTGAACATCGCGACCCGCAAGGCGGGCAGCGATGTGTTGCAACCCGTCTGCGCCGCCATGCCGCTCGTCGTCAGCGGCAGCGCCGACCTGCACGGGTCCACGCTGAACTACATCAAGGACGGCGGCGACTACACGCGCCAGAACCACGCCGGGCGCAACCTGCACTTCGGCATCCGCGAGCACGCAATGTGCGGCATCATGAACGGCATCGCCTACGACGGGATTTTCCGCCCGAGCGGCGCGACCTTCCTCGTCTTCAGCGACTACGGGCGCCCTTCCATCCGCCTTGCCGCGCTCTCGCACCTGCCGGCGGTTTACATTTTCACCCACGATTCCGTGGGCGTGGGCGAGGACGGTCCCACGCACGAGCCGGTGGAAACGGTCGCCGCCTTGCGCGCGATTCCCGGGCTCGATGTCATCCGCCCCGGGGACCCCGAGGAAACGGCTGGCGCATTCGCCGCGGCGTTCATGAAAACCGACGGTCCGACCATGCTCGTCCTCACGCGCCAGAATTTGCCGACCCAGAATGACATTCCGGTCGCCACGCGCCGCGAGGGCGTGGTGCACGGCGGCTACATTGCCAAAAAGGAAACCGGCAAACTCGAGTTCATCCTGCTCGCGAGCGGCAGCGAATTGCAGCACGCGCTCAAAGCGGCGGAAACGCTCGGCGCCGGTGCGCGCGTCGTTTCCATGCCGTGCTTCGAGCGCTTCGAGCGCCAGTCGGCGGAATACAAGGAAAGCGTGTTGCCGAAATCCTGCCGCAAGCGCGTCTCGATCGAGGCGGGCATTTCCGACCCGTGGTTCCGCTATGTCGGGCTCGATGGGAAAACCGTGGCGATCGACCGCTTCGGGCTCAGCGCCCCGGGCAACATCGTGATGGAGCAACTCGGCATCACGGCGGCGAAAGTCGTCGAAGCCGCGAAGTCGATTTGAGGACGGCGGCGGAAAGGCGCAGCGCCCGCCCGGCGGGCAACCCGTAGCCGCATGCCATCGCTCGGCGACAGGGAAATGGTCCGCCGCAAGGCGGAGGAGTTCGAGGGCGCGCCCCTGCGCGACATCCTTGCGTGGACCTGGGAAACCTACGGCGCCCGCGCGGCGATCGGCACGAGCTTCCAGGGCGCGGGGCTCGTGGTGATCCACGAAGCCTACACAAACGGATTCCGGTTCCCCGTGTTCACGATCGACACCGGTCTTTTGTTCCCCGAGACGCTGGAATTGAAGGTGCAAATCGAGGCGAGGTTTGGGATCGCGATCGAATCGCTGCGCCCCGAGCAGACTCTCGAACAACAGGCGGCGGAACTCGGACCCGAACTTTGGAAAACCAAGCCGGACCTCTGCTGCTCGCTGCGCAAGGTCGTGCCGCTGCAAAAAAAACTTTCCTCGCTCGATGTCTGGATCACCGGCGTGAGGCGCCAGCAAAACGAGTCGCGCGAAAAAACGGGCATCGTCGAGCTCTACCACTTCGACGTCCTGCGGGACCTTTACATCATCAAACTCAACCCCCTCGCCGCATGGACGCGGGACCAGGTGCAGGCGCGCATCCGCGAGCACGGGCTTCCCGTGAATTCCCTTTCCTCGCGAGGCTACCGCTCGATCGGCTGCATGCCGTGCACGCGACCGGTCGCCGAGGGCGAGAGCGAGCGCGCCGGGCGCTGGACGGGCTTTGACAAAAGCGAGTGCGGCATCCACACATTCCTCGGGAGCAACATTTGAAGGCGATCAACTGGCGAAACTTGAAGTTCCGACCGAATGTCCGCAAGCCGCGCGGGCTCGACACCTTCATGCAAACCCGCACGCGCAAGGTTGTCGTGCTGGGTGCGACCGGTTCGATCGGCAAAAGCGCGCTCAAGGTTGCCAAGGACATCCCGGACCGAATGCGCATCGTCGGTATCTCCGCCCATAGCAATGCCGACGCCCTCGCGGAAGCCGCCAAGGAATTTCCAAATGCAAAGACCGCCCTGTCTTCCGGCGATGGCGGGCAAGAGCGGTTGGTCGAGTTGGCGACAATGCCGGAGGCGGATTTGGTTTTGATCGCAATCGTCGGCACGGGTGGCTTGAAACCCGCTCTGGCGGCGATCGAGGCGGGCAAGGACATCGCCGTTGCAAGCAAGGAAATCCTCGTGATGGCTGGCGAAGTCGTGATGGAAGCCGCGCGGCGCAAGGGCGTGCGCGTGTTGCCGGTGGACAGCGAACACAGCGCGATCTTCCAATGCCTCGACGGGCAGGACCCGCAAAGCGTGCGCCGGTTGATCCTGACCTGCTCGGGCGGTCCGTTCCGGAAAACCCCTTCGCACGAACTCGCGCATGCCACGCCCGAGATGGCGCTCCGACACCCGACCTGGAACATGGGGCGCAAGATCACGGTCGATTCCGCCACGCTGTTCAACAAGGCGCTCGAGATGATCGAGGCGCGCTGGCTTTTCGACATCGGCGTCCACCGCGTGGAGGTGGTCGTGCACCCGCAGAGCATCGTGCATTCGATGGTCGAATTCGTGGACCGCTCGGTGATCGCGCAGTTGAGCCACTCGGACATGTGCCTGCCGATCCAATACGCGGTCACCTACCCCGAGCGCGTGGCGAATTCGCTCGAGCCGCTGGATTTCACGAAACTCGGGAGCCTCGAGTTCGAGGCGCCGCGCCGCGAGGATTTCCCGGCGCTCGACCTTGCGGAAGCCGCCGGAAGCGTGGGCGGCACCCGCCCGGCGGTCCTGAATGCCGCAAACGAAGTTGCCGTGGAGGCGTTCCTCGCGGGCAGGATTCCGTTCCCGGGGATTTGGAAAACGGTCGCCGAGACCTTGCAGCGCTGCCCGCAGGTGCCGAAGCCGGACCTCGACGCGATCCTCGCGGCGGATGCCGAGGCGAGGTCGGTCGCCGCGTCGCTCGCGAATTGATTTTTCCCGCAATCGGTGGATTGTGGACGCCCACATGGTTTTTGACGCCTTGAAATTCCTCTTCATCTGCCTGGAGGTCCTTTTGATCTTCAACCTGCTCATCGTCGTGCACGAACTCGGGCACTTCCTCGCGGCGCGCTGGCGCGGGCTGGTGGTTGAAAAGTTCGCCATTTGGTTCGGCAAGCCGATCTGGAGCAAAACGATCGGCGGCGTGGAATACCGTCTCGGCTCGATCCCCGCCGGCGGCTTCGTCGCCATCCCACAGCTGGCACCCATGGAGGCGGTGGAAGGCGAATCGCAGCACAAACGCGAGGAACTCCCGCCCGTAAAACCGCTCGACAAAATGATCGTCGCCGCGGCGGGACCGATCTTCAGCCTCGGGCTGGCATTCGCGATGGCTGTGATTGTTTGGTTCGTCGGCAAGCCGCAGAGCGAGTTCGACACGACCGTGGTCGGCTTCGTCCGCGAGGGCGGACCCGCTGCGGAGGCAGGATTGAGACCGGGCGACAAAATCCTCGCGGTGGACGGGCAGCCGGTGAAGCACTTCCTCAGCGGCACCGATAGCGTCAAATGGCGCGTGGTCCGCAGCGAGGGCGAGAAAATCCCGTTCACCGTCCTGCGCGAGGGGCAGGAAATCAGGATTGAATCCGGCTGGACGAAACCCGAGACCTCGAGTTGGCGGCGCCCGGCGTTGCGCGAAGTCCAGATCGGTCCGCGGATTTCCCCCGGGGTGGGATTCGTCGTCCGCGGCAGCCTCGCCGACAAATCCGGTCTCCGCGCAGGCGACCTCGTCACCGAGGTCAATGGCGAACCGATTTTCAACCTCAGCGACATGGGTCCGATCATCGACGCCAACCGCGGGAAGGAAGTCGTCTTCGGCATCGAGCGCGGGGCGGAAAGCTTGAAAGTTCCGGTAGCCCTGCCACCTGCAACCGCCGAGGGCGGACCAGTGGACTTCGGAATCGAGTGGGGGCGCACCAAGCTCGTTCACCCCGATCCGTTCACCCAAGTGAAGGATGCCGCGCTGTCGATTTTCCGCATGGTAGACGCGCTGTTCTCGCCGCAATCCGATGTGAAAGCCGCCCACTTCAGCGGACCCGTGGGCATCATGCGGCTCTACTACCAGATTTTCGAATCGCCGGACGGCTGGAGAATCGCCCTTGCCTTCAGCGTGCTCATCAATGTGAACCTCGCCTTGTTGAACCTGCTTCCATTCCCGGTCCTCGACGGCGGTCACATCACGCTGGCGGTAATAGAGGCGATCCGCCGTAAGCCGATCAATGTGCGTTTGCTCGAGGCGGTTCAGACCGCATGCGCGCTGCTCCTGATCGGGTTCATGCTTTACCTCACCTTCTACGATGTCGGCGACATCGTGGCGCCGAACCCGCCCGCCGCCGAAAAGGCGAAGTAGGGATGCCGCGCTTCCGCAGCCATCCCTCGCGCCGGAAGAGCCGCGCCGTTGCGATCGGCGGGACAGCCGTGGGCGGCGAAAATCCGCTCCGCATCCAATCGATGCTGACGAGCGACACGATGGACACCGCCGCCTGCGTGGCGGAGACGCGGGGGCTTGTGGAAGCCGGCTGCGAGGTGGTCCGCATCACCGCGCCGACCGTAAAGGATGCCCGCAACCTCGAAGCGATCCGCGGTTCGCTGCGCTCGGGCGGCATCGATGTCCCGCTCGTGGCGGATATCCATTTCAAGCCCGAGGCGGCGATGGAGGCGGCGAAGTGGGTTGAGAAAGTGAGGATCAACCCGGGGAATTTCGCCGATTCAAAAAAATTCAATGTCCGCGAATACACGGATGCGGAATACGCGGCGGAAATCGAACGCATCCGTGAAAAATTCACGCCGCTCGTGCTGCTCTGCAAGGAGCGCGGGATCGCAATGCGGATCGGCACGAACCATGGCAGCCTGAGCGACCGCATCATGAACCGCTTCGGCGACACGCCGCTCGGAATGGTCGAGAGCGCGCTCGAGTTTGCGCGGATCGCGCGGTCGCTCGATTACCATGACTTGGTTTTTTCGATGAAGGCATCGAACCCGAAGGTGATGGTGCAAGCCTACCGCCTGCTCGTGGCACGGCTCGAGGAACTCGAGGGAACCGATGGCACGGGGTGGAACTATCCAATCCACCTTGGCGTGACCGAAGCCGGCGACGGCGAGGACGGGCGCATCAAGAGCGCGATCGGAATCGGCAGCCTGCTTGCGGATGGAATTGGCGACACGATCCGCGTTTCTCTCACCGAGGATTCCGAGCACGAAATTCCCGTGGCGCGAGCCATCGCCCGAATCGCAGTCCCCGGCGGATGGACGGAGGGGCTGGATGAGTTTCCGCTCGACCCTTTCAGCTACTCGCGTCGGGCATCCGAAAAGATTTTGCGCGATGGAATCGCGCTCGGCGGCGGCGAACTCGTCCGCGTGGTGGTGCGCCGCGAGGTCTGGGACAAACTCGCCCACAAGATTGACGCGCTCGGCGACTACAAACCGGAGTTGGTTTACGGGGATATCGGCGTCGTGGAAATCGATCCGCGGGATTGCGATGCCATCTCGCGCGCAAATTCCTCCACCGAACCGCTGCTTGTCGCCATTCCCGACGGGTGCGACTTGCCGGTGATTGCCGCCCACCGCCTTCTTGCAGCCAAGCTCGATGCGCGGCATCCGATTTTGCTCAAAGACACCTTTGGTGCGCAGGGCGGGGATTTTTTGGAGAACCTAGTGCGCGCCTCGGTCCACATCGGCTCGCTGCTCTGCGACGGGATCGGCGATGCCGTCATGGTGCAAGGCGAACCGGCGCCGGGGCAATCGCTCCGCATCGCCTACAACATCCTGCAAGCCTCCGGGGTGAGGATTTTCAAGACCGACTATGTCGCCTGCCCGAGTTGCGGTCGGACCCTTTTCAACCTGCAGGAGACCACCGCGCGCATCAAAGCGGCGACCTCCCACCTCAAGGGCGTGAAGATTGCAATCATGGGTTGCATCGTTAACGGACCGGGTGAAATGGCGGACGCCGACTTCGGCTATGTGGGCGGTGCGCCTGGAAAGGTGAACCTCTATGTCGGCAAGACACCGGTGAAATTCAACATCCCGCAAGCCGAAGCCGTCGACCGCCTCGTCGACCTCATCCGCGAACACGGGCGCTGGATCGAACCGGCTAAAAAACTTTAGGATTCGCGTTTCCTTTCCATCGGAACGCTTGGTCGGCGCTTTGCGAGGAGGGCGCCGCTTGTCGGCGCCGGAATTGTCGTAGTTGCGCAAGCCGCTCCGGTCCTGACAAGCAGGACCCTCCTGGGTGTTCCATTTGGCGAGCGAACCGGTGAGCAAGGATGGGACTTTCACCTTATTTTCCGGAAACCGTTGCCGGAATAATCCAGGTTCGTGAATTGGTTCCTCGAGCGCGGCTTGGTTGCCGCTGCGGTGCTTTGCGGCTTGGCGGGGTGTGGGAAGGTCGATCCGTCGCTCATGCAGGGATACATCGAGGGGGAGTTTGTTTATGTCGCGGCGCCATTCGGGGCGCAGTTGGTGGAACTTCCGGTGGAACGCGGGCAGCAGGTTTTGCAGGGCGCGCCGCTTTTTTCGTTGGACGCCTCCGTGCAGCGGGCGGCAATGGACGAGGCAACGGCGCGGGTGGAACAGGCGAAGGCACAACTCGAGGATGCCCGGACCGGGCAGCGTCCGAGCGAGATCGAAGCGTTGGAGGCGGAATTGGGGCAGGCAAGGGCGGCGCTGGCGCTTTCCGAAATCGAATGGGAGAGGCAACGGAAACTCGCGGAATCGAATGTCTCGTCGCGCGAGGAATTCGACATCGCGCTGGCGCAACGCGACGGGGACCGCCAGCGCGTGGCGGAGTTGGAGGCGAATTTGAAAACCGCCCGTCTCGGTTCGCGGACCGGGCAGGTGGAGGCGGCGGAGAAAAACCTGCGCGCACAGGAAGCGGCGTTGGCGACCGCGGAATGGAACCTTTCGCAGATGTCGCAATCGGCGCCGCAGGGCGCACTGGTGCACGACACGCCCTACCACCAGGGGGATTGGGTGCCGGCGGGGAACCCCGTGGTGGTCCTGCTCCCGCCGGGGAATGTGAAGGTTCGGGCTTTCGTGGCGCAAGGCGTGGTGGGGCGGCTTAAACTTGGCGGCGGGGCGGAGGTTTTCGTGGACGGCGTCTCGAAGCCGTTCCGCGCGGTGGTTTCGTTCATCTCGCCCCGGGCGGAGTTCACGCCGCCCGTGATTTTCAGCAGCCAGATGCGGGAGAAGTTTGTTTTTCTGGTCGAGCTTTCGGTAGACCCCGAAACGGCGAAGGCTTTGCATCCGGGGCAACCGGTGGATGTGAGGCTGGAGTTTTAAACCATGGAAGGTCCGCCGGTGATCGATGTGCAGGGGATGACGAAGCGGTTCGGCGGGCGCACGGTGGTGAACCGGATCGCCATGCGTGTTTGCGAAGGGCAGGTGTATGGCTTTTTGGGACCCAACGGCAGCGGCAAGACGACCTTTATTCGGATGCTTTGCGGTTTGCTGAGGGCGGATGGCGGAAGCGGGACCGTGCTCGGGCGCGATGTCATCCGCGAAAGCGCGGCGATCAAGCGGCAGGTCGGCTACATGACACAGCGGTTCAGTTTTTACGGCGACCTCACGATCGAGGAGAACCTCGACTTCGTTGCGAGGGTTTATGGGGTGCCGCAGCGAGTGGATGCGGTGCGGGCGAGCCTTGAACACCTGGGGCTGCACGACCGGCGCAGCCAGCTTGCCGGCGAGCTGTCCGGCGGCTGGAAACAACGCCTTGCGCTCGCCGCCTGCCTTCTCCACAAGCCGCGCCTGCTTTTGCTCGACGAACCCACGGCGGGCGTGGACCCGAAGGCGCGGCGGGACTTTTGGGATGAAATCCACGAACTCGCCGCGCAGGGGCTCACCTTCCTCATTACGACGCACTACATGGACGAGGCGGAGCGCTGCGACCGGCTCGCCTACATTTCCTACGGGGACCTGCTGGTGGACGGGACGGTGGACGAGGTCATCGATACCGCGCGGCTGACGACCTGGTCGGTCGAGGGCGGGGATGCGCTGGGGCTGGCGCCACGGCTGCGCAGATGCGCCGGCGTAGGGCAGGTGGTGGCTTTCGGAAAATCGCTGCATGTGAGCGGTGCCGATGCCGGGGCACTGGAAGGTGCGATCGCTCCCTTCCGCACGCCGGGATACGAGTGGAAGCGCGTCCGCTCCGGTTTGGAGGATGTTTTCATCCACCTCATGGAATCCTCCACCGACAACTTTTCGCGGTGATGGGTGGCGGCATTTTTTCATTCCGCCGCCTGTGGGCGATGATCGTGAAGGAATTCATCCAGATGGCGCGCGACCGCATGACCTTCGCGATGATCCTTGGAATCCCGGTGATGCAGTTGCTGGTTTTCGGTTTCGTCATCAACACCGATCCCCGGCACATGGCGACGGCGGTGTTGCTGGCGGACTCGGGTCCGCACGGGCGCACGCTCCTCGAGGGGCTGAAGAACAGCACCTACTTCGATTTCGTGAAACAAGTCGCCGACGAGGCGGAGGGCAGGATGCTGCTCACGCGCGGGCGGGTGCAATTCCTGGTGCAGATTCCCGAAAACTTTTCCCGCGACCTTTTGCGCGGCGACCGCCCGGCGGTTCTGTTGGAAGCCGATGCGAGCGACCCGACCGCCACAAGCGGCGGGATTTCCGCACTGGGCGGCATCCTGAACACGGCGCTGCTCGCCGACTTCAAGGGTCCACTTGCCAGGCTCGCGCAGGACCCGCCGCCAATCGAGATGCGGGTGCATGCGCTCTACAACCCCGAGGCGATCACGCAATACAACATCGTGCCGGGATTGATGGGCGTGGTGTTGATGATGACGCTGGTGCTCGTCACGGGCTTGGCGATCACGCGGGAAACCGAGCGCGGGACGATGGAAAACCTCCTCTCGATGCCGCTTCGACCGATCGAGGTGATGGTCGGGAAAATCACGCCCTACATTTTCGTGGGCTACATCCAGATCGGGATCATCCTCCTCGCGGCGCGGTTTGTTTTCGATGTGCCGGTGCAAGGGAACCTGTTGCTGCTCCTGGCGGCATCGCTCTTCTACATCGCGGCGAACCTGGCGATGGGAATCACCTTTTCCACAATCGCAAAAAACCAACTGCAGGCGATGCAGATGTCCGCCTTCGTGTTCCTGCCGTCGATCCTGCTCTCGGGCTACCTCTTTCCGTTCCGCGGGATGCCCGGCTGGGCGCAGGCGGTGGGCGAGGTTTTGCCCATCACGCATTTCATCCGGATCGCGCGCGGCGTGATGCTGAAGGGCATCGGCTTCGGGGACCTCGGGTTCGAATTGTGGCCGATCGCGCTGTTTGCGGTCGTGGTCCTTTTTATCGGCGTGGCGCGCTACCGGCAGACGCTGGATTGAAAGCAGCTTCCACGGCGAATCCGGGGACCGCGCCCCACCGGTTAGCTGCGGCCGATGCTGGTGTAGGTGAAGCCGGCTTCGCGGGCGGTTTTCGGGTCGAGGAGGTTGCGGCCGTCGAAGAGGAGCGGGGTGTGCATGGCTTTGCGCAACTCGGCGAGGTCCACGGCGGCGAATTCCTTCCACTCGGTGGCGATGACCAGGGCTTCGGCACCCTGGGCGGCTTCGAGCGGGGATTTGGCGATTTTTGCGCCCCCGATGAGTTTGAACTCGACGGCTTTTTCCGCGCCCTTCGGGTCGTAGGCGGTGACTTCGGCGCCTTCGTTGAGGAGGTCGTTGACGAGGTCGATGGCGACGGAGGAGCGGACATCGTCGGTGTCGGGCTTGAAGGCGAGGCCCCAGACGGCGATTTTTTTGTCCTTCAGCACCCAGAGGGCTTCGCGGATTTTCGCGAGGAAGCGGTCGCGCTGGCCGCGGTTGATTTTTTCAACCTCCTTGAGGAGCGTGAAGGGGACGCCGAGGTCTTCGCTGATGGCGATGAAGGCGGCGATGTCCTTCGGGAAGCAGGAGCCGCCGTAGCCGATGCCGGCGTTGAGGAAGTTGCGGCCGATGCGCTTGTCGGAGCCGATGCCGTCGGCGACCTTCTCGACATCGGCGCCGCTGGCTTCGCAAATGCGGGCAACGGCGTTGATGTAGGAGATTTTCAGTGCGAGGAAGGAATTCGCGGCGTGCTTGATGAGTTCGGCGGAATTGATGTCCGTGACGAGGACGGGCGCCATGAAGGGTTCGTAGATTTTTTGCATCATGGCGATGGCGCGCTCGCTGTTGCCGCCGATGACGATGCGGTCGGGCTTCATGAGGTCCGGGACGGCGCAGCCCTCGCGCAGGAACTCGGGGTTGCTGACGACATCGAACTCGGCACCGGTCTTGTTGTAGCGGCGGATGGTGTCGGCGACCTTCTCGCCGGTTTTCACTGGGACGGTGCTCTTGTCGACGATGACGCGGTATTGACCCTGTTTCAGGACGGCGGCGATTTCGCGAGCGACCTTCTCGATGTAGGAGAGGTCGACGCTGCCATCCGGCTGCGGCGGCGTGGGGACTGCGATGAACACGACATCGGAGCCGTCGACACCCTCCTCGGTGCTGGTGGTGAAGTGGAGGCGCTTCGCGGCGACATTCCGGTGGATGAGGTCCTCTAGGCCGGGCTCGTAGATGGGGATTTGCCCCTTGAGGAGCTGCTGGACTTTCTTTTCGTTGTTGTCGACGCAGATGACATTGTGGCCGACCTCGGCGAAGCAGGCGCCGGAGACGAGGCCGACATAGCCGGATCCGATAATGCAGAGTTTCATGTGTTTTTTTGGAGAGTGGCTTACTCGACGGCTCCCGCGGGCTGCTGCGAGGTGCCCTGGCTGAAGGCGAGCGGGAGGGTGACCTGCGGGGCGTCCTTGAGCGTCATCATGAACATGACGCCGAACTGCTGGTCGCCGCCTTCGTTGTCGCGGACCTCCGCGCCGATGGAGGCGACCCAACTGGTGAGGTCGCGGTTGATGAAGTAGCGCTGGTATTGCATGACCTGCGAGTTGAACTCGTATTGCTCATAAAGACTGACGCTCCAGTTTTCGTTGATGCGCCAGAAGGCATAAAAATTGAGTTGGCTGTCGTCGCTGAAAAAATCGTTGCCGTCGATGTAGCGGTGGCCGATCGCGAATCGGGTATCGCGTGTGGGCATAAAGCTGAGTGTGGTGTTGACCTCTGTGAAGCCCTCCTCCATGACGGGGATTTGGGAGGCAACCGCGAGGGAAGACCACGGGACAGGATTGAATTGGAGATTGTTGAAAAGATTCGAGACGCCGGCAGACGAGTAGGGATTGTCGATATTGGCATCCATGAAGGAATTGAAGGAGAGCCAGTTCATCGTGTCATCATCGCGGCGTGTTTGCAGGCGTTGATTCAGGCCGATGCGGACGATGTTCCAACTATCGATGGAATCGATCGCGGTGAACTGCGGGAAGTCGAGTGGGAGGAGTTGGGTGGAAGGAACGATGCGGTCGAACTGGTAGATTTCGTCCGGTCCGGGGCCCATGTTGTAAACGCCTGAGTAGTTCACAAACGGCTCAAGCACATGGCGGAGCCCGTCGAGGCCGAGCCAGCGGCTCTGGACCTGCTCGAAAGCGCGGGAGATTTTTGTCGAGGCTGTGATGCCATAGTTGGCGACAGGGCGGAAGACGGCGCCATTTTGCTGCAGATTGGTGCTGGGAAGGTTGGGAGGATTTTCCGATGTGGCGCTACCCTGGAATGGAACTAATTGACCGGAGACTGGGTCGAAGACTGGCGTGCCGCCGGCTGGCTGGATGAAGGTGCCGCTCGCGCTATACCAAGTGCCGCGAAAACCAGCACGAGGCGTAATATTTAACCAATTGAAAGCCGATGTGGGCAGCGAGATTTGATGGAACGAATCCAAGCGGGTCGCGCCATAATCCTGAAAGTTTTGCTGACCGAGCGCCGGATCGTTTGAAAAAGAGCGCTCGAGAGAGGCCACCCCCGTTTCGCCGTCGTATTGAATCGGCAGACCAAAGAGTGGTTGCTGTTTGAAATCAAAAACGAACTCCGGCTTGCGTTCGGTGACGTCTTGAAAGTCGTTTACCTGCCAGCGGCCGATCAGGTTCAGTGTGTAAACCTCATCCCACTTGGTGAGGGAAAGCACGTTGTCGGGTTGGGGGTTGATTGCATATTGCGCCGGGTAAAAATCTTCGAGAAAATCGACATCACTTAGGACGTTGATATCTGCGGTGCCGTAAATGTCGTCAGTTAGAAAAAGTCGCTGCTGGAAAGAGACCCGATAACGGTTTGTGGTCTTGGTTTCCGGTGGTTCGCCCGGCGCCTCGACGCTGGTGACATCGGTGTTTTCAAACACGTAATCGGCGCTGAATTTTCCGTAGTTCCGGTTGTCCGGACCGTAAGCCATTTCCAGATCGATTCCGACCGAGGGGCCAAACTCTGTGCGCTCTTCAAAGCGGACGGTGGCATCCACTCCAGAGACCACCGGAAAACTGTATCCAAACAGCAAATACGCACCCCACCGCGAATCGTATCCCGGAAGGAACTGAAAGCCCGTGTTGTCCAAATTTGCGAAGAGATACGGGAACCAGAAGATCGGAGTCTGCCCGACATACACGGTGCTTCCGGTGATGACCACGCGATCGTCAGGATAAAACCTCATGTGTCGCGGACGGACATGAAAATCGGGCTTGGACGAATCGTGCGTGGTTGCGGAACCATCGGTGATCCGAAATTCCCGCTGGGACATGGCCCGGAAGTTGAAAGCACGGAAATACATCGGGAACTCCGAACCCGAAACCTCGAGGGCGCGCATCTGTTTGGTTTCGAGGTTGAAAAGGGCCCGCTGCGCCGTGAGAAGTTGATTCGGGGTGTAAAAACGGATGTTGCCGGAGAGCAAAACATCACGGGTCTCCGGGTTGTATTCCGCGTAGTCGCAAAAAATACTGTAGTCGCCGTAATGGATTTGCACATTGTCCTCGGCGATGGCGACGCCTTGGTCGAAGCGCGTATTCCCATCGGCCGTGATCTCAACCGGAATGTCCCCAAAATTTCCGAACTGCGCGAAGGCACAAGGCACGGCGACAGCGGCGCACAGTCCGAGAAGGAACTTCCTCATCAAGCCTTCATTTAACACGAGTCGCGTTTGCCATGGCAAGATTGGTCTGGGTGGGCTCAGGGGGCGCCGGGCTGCGGCGGAGAATAGGACTTCCCGAGATAAACGAAAACCGGATGCGTTCCCGGGACATGGATTTTCCCGAGCGCTTCATGTGACTGGAAAAAACCCAATTCGGTCTTGGGCTCCTCGTTCCAAGAAAGGACAAGCGCATTTTTTCCAATCCAGGATTGATGGTTGATCCATCGCAAACGCTTGGGGCCCTCGCGGGGAAGCCAAACGAGGTTTTTCAACTCTGGAGCGTAAAAGGCGGTGATGGCCGCGAGTTGGTAATTCGCAGCACACACGAACTCCGCACCGGACGATTGAAATTTTTTCTCAATCGCGGCGGCGGTTTGGCGAGTTTCTAAGATTTCGCCGAGCTTGAGTCGCAGATCGCCAAGTTGCTTTTGAACCAACGCAGAAAAACCCGCAGACGATCGGACCTCGGGCGGAGCTGGCAGGAAGTTCCTCGGGGAAAGGGGCGAGTTTGGCGGCATGGCCGCCAAGGAAATTCCGACCGCGGCAACGAGATCTCCTGCCACGAGAATGCCCAGCGCCCACTTTCGCCAAAGCGCGCCAAAGCGATCCCAATTCCCAGCAACGAGAATCAAGCCGCCGAGGAAAGCAGACATCGGCCAATTGGCCTCGATTTTGGCTTTCGCTGCTGAAAAAGCGAAGAAGGCCACCACCACCCAGAAAAAGGCGGCGGGAAAAAGAAATACAGGCTCGCGAAGTCGTGATGTCGCCGAACGAAAGCACAACAACCCGAGAACCGGCGAGACGATCACCACGAGGTAAACGATGTAGTTTCCCAGCTTGTCGAAGTTAATGAGTGACTCCTGTTGATTGCGGAAACCATGGCGCAATTGAAATCCGAACGAGGCCCAGTCGTTTTGGGCGTTCCAGATGATGACCGGCGAGAAGATCGCGAGTGCGACCAGTCCCGCCAAAAGCGTTCCCCAGAAAATCCGTATCCGTTTGCCGGGACTGGCGAGCCAGAGCAGCCCGAGCCCCCCGAAGAAAAGCACCATCGTGTATTTCGAAAGGGCGCCGACACCTGCAGCCAATCCAGCTCCGAGCCACCACATCCAAGACCCGCCAGACTGGACGCCTTTCCAAGCACACAGCATCGCCACAGCGAAGGCAGGAATGAGCAAGGTATCCGGCGTGGTTAGGAAAGCATTGCCGGAAAAAATCGGGGCCAGCAGCAGGAAAATCCCGGCACGATTGCCGGCGGCCATTCCATAAAGCGAAGAGGCCAGCGCCCGCCCCGCGAGTGCGACGACCACTCCCGAAAGCACGGAAAAAAAGCGGACCGCAAATTCAGAGTGGCCGAAAAGAGCAGACCCGGCGGCAATCGACCACGCAACCAGCGGAGGATGGTCATAGTAACCGAGTTGCGGATGAAGCGACCAGAGCCAGTAGTAGCATTCATCGTAAATGAGACCCAGGGACGACGCGGCCCAGAACTTCCATAAAGTTGTTGCGAAAAGAACTGCAAAGAAAATGCCCGTGGCATCGATGGCCCGTGTCCAGTCTTGCTTGGACAGGCTGTTATCTGATGGCTGGCCGTTCGAGAGACTCAATCGCCGTAACCGTTGGGGTGTTTCGTGTGCCAAGCCCACGCGCTTTCCACGATGGGCAGGATGTTTTGAAACTTCGGTTGCCAGCCGAGATCAGCGCGGATTTTTTCGGACGATGCGATGAGCCGGGGTGGGTCGCCGGGGCGACGCGGTTTTTCCACGGCTTTGATCTCGCGGCCGGTGACTTTCCGGCAAGTGTCGATGACTTCGCACACGGAAGTTCCGCCACCAGTGCCGAGATTGTAGAATCCGGATTTTTCAGACTGCACCGCGAGGATGTGGGCCACTGCGAGATCGAGAATGTGAATGTAGTCGCGAATGCAAGTGCCATCCGGAGTGGGGTAGTCCGTTCCGTAGATTTCGACAGACTCCCGCTGGCCGAGTGCGACTTTGAGGATGTTCGGGATCAGATGCGTTTCGATGCGATGGTCCTCGCCAAAGGTGGCGGAGGCACCGGCCGCGTTGAAGTAGCGCAGGGCGACGAACGAAAGACCGTGAATCTCGCGATACCAGCCGAGGATTTTTTCGAACATCAGCTTGGATTCGCCGTAAGGGTTGATCGGTCGCTGCGGGAGTGATTCATCGATCGGCATACGCTCCGGGATTCCGAAGGTGGCGCAGGTGGATGAGAAAACGAACTTCCGGACATTCGCGGCAACGGCGGCGTCGAGCAGGTTGATGCCGTTGGCCACATTGTTTCGAAAATACTTCGAGGGGTTCTGCATCGATTCGCCGACGAGGGCGTTGGCCGCGAAATGCATGACGGCTTCGGGACGGAAGGAGTTGAAAGCCGCTTCCAGTCCGGCGCGGTCGGAGAGATCGCCCTGGAAAAAAACCGCCCGCGGGTCGATCGCGCGCTTGTGTCCTTCGCTGAGATTGTCGAAGACGGCGACTTCGAATCCGCGATTGAGCATCTCCTCGACGCAAATGCTGCCGATGTAACCGGCGCCGCCGGTGACCAGAATTTTTTTCATGAAGAGCGCGAGTATTGGCGGGCCTGAAGCAGGCGGGCAATCAAATCCCAATGCGTCTCAGCGCGGAGACCGCCGATAGATCCAAATACTTTGCAGGAGTCCGAAACCTACCAGTGTGACAAGAACGAAGGACCCGCCGTAGCTCACGAGCGGAAGGGGAAGACCCGTGATTGGCGTGAGCGAAATCGTCATGCCGATGTTCATGAAGGTGTGGGTGAAGAAAAGCAGTGTGATGCCCACAGCCAGCAAGCGCCCGAGCTCGTCTTCGGCCTGCAGCGCGACCAGAACCATGATCAAAAAAAGAATGGTGAATGCCGCGATCAGGATGACCCCACCCACAAATCCATGTTGCTCAGCCATAACGGAAAAAATGAAGTCGTTGTGAACAATCGTGTGCGGCAGGAATCCCAATGCGTTTTGTGAATCCGGCGCCATGTATCCCTTGCCCGCCCAACCGCCGGAGCCGATTGCGATGAGTGATTGCATGATATTCCACCCGTCTCCAAGCGGATCGGCCTCGGGGTGCAGGAATGTGGTGATGCGCGAGTATTGGTAGGGCTTTAGCCCGAAGTGAACGACAAGCGGGATGAGCGCCACGCCAATCACGATCATGAGAATCAGCCAGCGCTTCGGAATGCGGCCGATATACATCATCGCCATCAATACCGGGATCCACACGATGCAAGAACCAAGGTCGGGTTGGATCAGAATCATGACCCAGGGCGCCCCGACGATCGCGCCGCAGCAGAGAATTCGCAAAAACGCCGGCATCGCGCGAGAGGTCGAGAGAAACAACGCGAGCGACATGATTCCCGCGATGATGGCGAGCTGGGAGGGTTGGAAACTTATCGGTCCAAGGTCGATCCAGCTTCGCGCGCCGTAGCGTTTTTCGCCGAAGAACATGGTTGCGACGAGTCCAAGCAAGCTCACGACATAGAGCGGAATCGCGCCGAATCGAACCCAGCGGTAGTCGAGAAGCGAAACCACGAAAAAGACCGGCAGACAAACCATGATCCAGGTGACCTGCGATTTCGCAAAGTCCTGATCGCGCATCCAGGTGGCGCTGTGGATCGCGTAAACCCCGAACGCCAGCAGGCCCATCATCAGGCCGAACAGCGGCCAGTTCATCCGGAGAAAGTGGCGCAACAACGGTTGCATCAGGCGAGCGACGGGACCGCGGCGAGAAGCGACTTCGTGTATTCGTTCTGAGGGTCCTTGTAGATCGCTTCGGCGGGCGCCGATTCCACAATTTTGCCGCGATGCATGACAAGCACATGGTCGCTGATGTGCTCCACCACCGCAAGGTCGTGGGCGATGAACAGGTAGGCGATGCCGAATTGCTCTTGAAGGTCCTGCAAGAGATTGACGATTTGCGCCTGCACACTGACATCGAGCGCGCTCACCGGCTCGTCGCAAACAATGAACTTCGGCTCCACCGCGAGCGCGCGGGCGATGCCAATTCTCTGGCGTTGCCCGCCGCTGAACTCGTGCGGGTAGCGGCGCATCATCTCCGGTTGAAGCCCGACAAGCAGGAGCAACTCCGCCACACGGTCGGCACGGTCGGATTTCGACATTTTCGGAAAATGAATTTCGAGCGCCTCGCCGACGATTTCGCCGATGGTGAATCGCGGGTTCAGTGATCCATAGGGATCCTGGAAAACCATCTGCATCTTACGCCGCAGCGGACGAAACTCCCTCTCCGGGAGCGGCAAAATTTCGCCCCCTTCGAATCGCACGCTTCCCGAGGTGGCCTGGATGAGTTTCAGAATCGTGCGACCGACCGTGGTTTTGCCGCTGCCGCTTTCACCCACGAGCCCGACGGTTTTGCCAGCTTCGACGGTGAACGAAACATCGTCCACCGCACGGAAATCGGAAACCTTCCGTCGCATAATCCCGCCGAAAACCGGAAACCAAGTGCAAAGGTTTTGAACCTCCAACAAAGGCATGACCGAGGTTGTCACGGATGGACCGGATTTGTCACCTGCGATCCGGCGCTCGGCCAGAAAGGGGATGGCGAATTACTTGACCAACCCGGCTGCCGCAAGAGTGCGGTAGGCGCCGTTTTTAGTGATCGTCTTGAACGCGCGGGCTGTGGCCTTGACGGTGACGAACTTTTTCAACTCGGGAACCCAGACGCGTTTGGTCTTGAGGTTCGGTTGGAAGTAGCGCGGCGTCACGGCGGTGACGTGCATGCCGATGCCGCCTTTTTTCTTGGCGAGGCCACGACGGTGGATCTTGGATCCGCGAACGGGCTTCGCCCCGGTGATGCTGCACTTTTTGGACATAAATGGAGGCGAGAGAGTAGGAGGGCTTTTCCAGCCGTCAACCCAAATTTCCCGAAAGAGCAGGCTGTGGACACCGCGCCGCGCCGCGTGGTAGTCGTTCCACCATGAGCCAGCTCCCTTCCCGGATCGAACAAGCCGCCGCGGACGGCAAACTCCTCCCCGAATCCGCCAAGAACATCCTCTCCCTCCTCTCGAAAAGCAACTCGCCCATCGATGCAGCCTCGGTCGCAGAACTCGCGGATGCGGGGGATTGGCCCGAACTCGACAACCGCTTCTTCCGCACCCTCGCCTTCGGCACCGGCGGGCTCCGGGGGAAAACCATCGGCGCCGTTGTGACAAAAGCCGAGCAGGGCCGTCCACAGCCGCTCGGCCGGCCGGAGTTCCCCTGCGCGGGAACCAATGCGATGAATTCCTTCAACATCAGCCGCGCCACCCAGGGGCTCGTCCAATATGTGGTGGAGCACTTCGCAAAGGGCGGCCGCACCGGGAAGCCCGCCATCTGCCTTTGCCACGACACCCGCTTCTTCTCGCGCGAGTTCGCGGAGCTGGCCGCAAAAATCATCACCGAGCACGGTTGCGACGCCTACCTGTTCGAGGGGCCGCGCTCCACGCCCGAACTTTCCTTCGCCGTCCGCCATGTCGGCGCGCAGGCGGGCGTCAACCTCACCGCAAGCCACAACCCGCCGCAATACAACGGCTACAAGGTCTACTTCGAGGATGGCTGCCAAGTCACCGAACCGCACGCCTCCGCCATCATCTCGCGGGTCAACGCCGTGGCGGGCGAGGGCTATGAACCCGTGCCGGAAAACCGGCGCGGCCGCGTGGTCCCGATGGGCGCCGACATTGACGAAGCCTACATGGGGCGCCTCGCCACTCTGCCGATCGACCCCGAACTCATCCGCCGCGAAAATTCCCTGAAAATCGTCTACACCCCGCTGCACGGCGTGGGCGGCGTCATCATCAAGCCGATGCTCCAGCGCCTCGGCTTCCAATGCGACACCGTCGCCGAGCAGGAAATCCCGGACGGCCGCTTCCCCACCGTCAAATCGCCCAACCCCGAAAACGCCGAGGCGCTTTCCATGGCGATCGCGCAGGCCGACCGGACCGGCGCCGACCTCGTCATTGCCACCGACCCCGACGACGACCGCATGGGCATCGCAGCCCGCGGCGGCGACGGGAAAATGCAGCTCCTCACCGGCAACCAAATCGGCTCCATCCTCGCGTGGTATCGCGCCTCGCGCTTTTTCGAAACCGGGGTCCTCAACGCCTCGAACCGCCACCGCGGTGTGGTCATAAAAACTTTCGTCACCACCGATCTCCAAAAAGCCATTGCGGAAAAATTCGGCCTCCGGTGCGTGGAGACGCTCACCGGCTTCAAATACATCGGCAGCAAACTCGGCAAATACGAGGCCGCCATCCCCGCCGAACTCCGCCGGGACTACGCGCACATGCCCGAGGCCGAAACCCGCCGGCTGCGCCTCGCGCACTCGAGCTTCTATGTTTTCGGCGGCGAGGAGAGCTACGGCTACAGCGCCTCGGACTTCGTGCGCGACAAGGACGGGAATTCCGCGGCCGTGCTCATCGCCGAAGCCGCCGCCTACGCGAAATCGCAGGGCACCACTCTGCCGGGACTGCTCGACCGGATTTTTGCCGAGTTCGGCGTTTACCTCGAGCGCGGCGAATCGCTCACCATGGATGGCGCCGCCGGGGCCGCGCAGATCAAGAAACTCGTCGAATCCTACGCCGCCCGCCCGCCCGTGGAGGTCGATGGAGCGACAGTGGCCTCGGTCCGGAATTTCGCCACCGACGAAATCCACGATTCCGAGAGCGACCGCATCCCCGCCGAGGCGATGCTCATGGTTTCGCTCGCAGACCGCCGCCGCATTGCCATCCGACCCTCGGGCACCGAGCCGAAAATCAAATACTACATGTTCGGCGCCCGCCTGCCGGAGCCGGGCAAAACCTTCACCGCGGCCGAGGTCGCCGCCGCACGCGAATCCGTCGGTGCCTCGCTGGCGAGCCTCTGGGATTGGCTCGGGAAGGACGCCCAAGCCCGCCTCGCCTGATCCATCCTTGCCGTGCCGCAGGCCCGAACTAACATCGCCCCCATGCCATCCTCAAAGTCCGCGGTCCGCACCGTTGGCGGGCACAAGGTCAGCTGCGGACACCTTTTCCCGTTCGGCGTGAGCCATGTCCCGGCGGGTGTGAATTTTTCGATCTTCAGCGCCCACGCCACCGGTTGCACGCTTGTCCTCTTCCAGCCCGACAAGGAAAAACCCGTCGCCGAAATCCCGTTCCCCGACGACTTCCGCCTCGGGCATGTCTGGGCGATGGTCGTCCACGATATCGATTACAACGACCTCGAATACGGCTTCCGCATGCACGGCCCGTGGAGCCCGAAGGAGGGGCACTATTTCGACGACTCGAAAATCCTGCTCGACCCCCACGCACGCGAAATCGTCGGGCGCGAGGATTGGATGCAGCCGCCGCCCGCATCCCGCAAGCCGGTCTTCCGCTCGCGCGTCCCCGGCGGCAAGGGCGTGATGGAGCCGAACACCGTCCGCCGCCTGGCGAACAGCGAGCTCGTCATTTACGAGATGCACCTCCGCGGCTTCACGCGCCACCCCAGCTCGGGCGTCAAAAACCCCGGCACCTACGCGGGCCTCGCGGAAAAAATCCAGAGCCTCGCCGACCTCGGCGTGAATTGCGTGGAACTCATGCCGGTCTTCGAATTCGACGAAACCGAAAACCTCCGGACGAACCCAACGGACGGCGAGACGCTTTGCAACTACTGGGGCTACAGCACGGTCGGGTTCTTCGCGCCGAAAGCCAGCTACGCCGCCGGCGCCGCGCAAAAACTCCAGGTGGAGGAGATGAAACAGATGGTCCGCTCGCTCCACGGCGCGGGCATCGAGGTCATGCTCGATGTCGTTTTCAACCACACCGCCGAGGGCGGCGCCGAGGGCCCCGTCTTCTCGTTCCGCGGCATCGACAACAAAACCTGGTATATCCTCGATGGCGCCGGGAATTTCGCGAATTACTCGGGCTGCGGGAACACGATGAATTGCAACTACCCGGCCGTCCGCGAGTTCGTCATCAGCTGCCTCCGCTACTGGGCCTCGGAATACCACATCGACGGCTTCCGCTTCGACCTCGCCTCCATCCTCGGCCGCGACACGCAGGGCGCCCCGCTCGCAAACCCGCCGCTCCTCGAGTTCCTCGCCCACGACCCCGCCCTCGCCGATTGCAAGCTCGTCGCCGAGGCATGGGATGCCGGAGGCCTCTACCAGGTCGGGAATTTCCCGAACTACGGCCGCTGGATGGAATGGAACGGGAAATACCGCGACTGCATGCGCCGGTTCCTCAAGGGCGACCAGGGCATGGTCGGCGAAGTCGTCCAGCGCATCCTCGGCTCGCCCGACCTCTACGCCGCCGCGGGCCGCAAGCCGACAGCCTCCGTCAATTTCATCACCTGCCACGACGGCTTCACCCTCCGCGACCTCTTTTCCTACAACGGCAAGCACAACCTCGAAAACGGCGAGTCGAACCGCGACGGCTCGGACGACAACCAAAGCTGGAATTGCGGCGCCGAGGGCGAGACCGAGGACCCCGCCATCCGCGCCCTCCGCGTGCGCCAATGCAAAAACGCCATGACCCTCCTCATGGTCAGCCAGGGCGTCCCGATGCTGAACATGGGCGACGAATTCGGCCGCACCCAGCGCGGGAACAACAACGCCTATTGCCACGATGCCGACTGGAATTGGCTCAATTGGGACACCGACGCCGAGGGGCGGGAAATCCACCGCTACACGAAATCCATCATCGCCTTCCGGAAGGCGAACCCCGTCCTGCGCCAGCCCGAGTTCCTCAGCGAGCGCGACCAGGTCGGCAGCGGCTACCCTGACATCAGTTGGCACGGCGTCCTGCCCTGGCACCCGGACTGGAGCGCGAGCAGCCGCTCCGTGGCATTCATGCTCTGCGGGCGCCACAGCAAATCCATCGGCGGCCTCCCCCACTTCATCTATGTCGTCTGCAACATGTATTACCAGCCGCTGAACTTCGGCCTCCCCGTCCTGCCGAAGTCGATGAAATGGCACCGCTTTGCGGACACCAGCCTCCCCGCGCCGGCGGACATCTGCGACATCGGCGGGGAAACGCTCCTGCCGGTCCAGAAAAGCTACACCGCCGCGGAGTGGTCCATCGCCATCCTCATCGGCAAATAACAACCCCGTGTCCGGGAACGCGCTCTTCGCCATCCACTGCGCCGCCACCTTCGCCATGTCGGGCATCATTTGGTTCGTCCAAATCGTCCACTACCCGCTCATGGCGGAATTCCCCCCGGCGCGCTTCGGCGAAATCGAGCGCCGGCACTGCGACCTCACCGGCTTCGTGGTCGCCCCGCTCATGCTCGCGGAAATTTCCACCCTCGGCCTGCTCCTGCTCGGCGGCATGGGCGGTTTTTGGTTTTTGGCGTCCGCCGCCCTGCTCGCGCCGGTGTGGCTCTCCACCTTCCTGCTCCAAGTCCCCGCCCACCGCGCCCTGCTCCGCGGCTGGGACCCCGCGGCCCACTCCCGCCTCGTCGCCACGAACTGGATCCGCACCGCCTGCTGGACTTTGCGAAGCCTCGCACTGGGCGCGATTTTGGTGAAATAATCCCCTTGCCGCCCCCAACCTTCTGGGCTATCTATCCCGCCCCTTTAACCAAAAACCGACCTCCAATGGCGAAAAAATCCAACAAGCCCGCCAAGCCGAAAGCCGCCAAAAAGCCCGTGGCGAAAAAATCCGCTGCCAAGAAACCGGCAGCCAAGGCGAAGCCTGCTCCCCCCAAGAAAAAACCCGCCCCCGCAAAGAAGCCCGTTTCCAAAAAACCGGTTGCCAAAAAGCCCGCACCCAAGAAACCCGAGCCCAAGAAGCCGGCCCCGAAAAAACCCGCCGCCAAGGCGCCCGCGAAGCCGGCTCCCAAGAAACTTCCGCCGATCATCATCAAGAAAAAACCCGGCAAACCCGTGAAGCTCAGCGGCTGGGTCCTCAAGCAGCGCCAGCGCCTCCTCCAACTCAAGGACACGCTCCTCGACTCCATGAACGGCGTCGGCCGCGACACCCTCCGCTCGCGCGCCGAGGGCAGCGAGGCCTCCGCGTTCGGCATGCACACCGGCGATGCCGGCAGCGACGCCTACGACCGCGACTTCGCCCTCAGCCTCCTCTCCCAGGAGCGCGACTCCCTATTTGAAATCGACGCCGCGCTGAAAAAAATCGACGAGGGCAACTACGGCCTCTGCGAGATGTCCGGGCGCCCGATCCCCCACGTCCGCCTCGAGGCGCTCCCGTTCGCCCGCTACACCATCGAGTGCCAGTCCGAACTCGAAAAAACCAACCGCCTCCACCGCGTCCGCACCCCCGTCACCTCGCTCTTCGGCCTGAATGACGAGGACGGCGAGGACGGCGAGGAAGAGTCATCGACCACCGAATCCAAGGAATAAAACCATGCCACAGGAAAACATCACCCTCGAGTGCACCGAGGCCAAGGCCGAGGGCAAACCCGCCTCGCGCTACATCACCACCCGCAACAAAAAGAGCCCCCGCACCCCGAACCGGCTCGAGAAAAAGAAATTCAACCCCCACCTCAACCGCCACACGCTCCACCGCGAAATCAAATAACACGCCATGCAGCCCAAAACGCCCCAACGCCGTTCGAACTTCCGCCGCGCCAACCGCTCGATGCCCCGCCGCCGCGTGGACATCAACACCGAGGCCATCGACTACAAAAATCCCGACCTCCTCAAGCGCTTCGTCACCGAGAGCGGCAAGATCCTTCCCCGCCGCGTGACCGGAATGTCCGCACGCCTGCACCGGAAAATCACCCGCGAAATCAAGCGCGCGCGCGCCGCGCTCCTCATGCGCTGATTTTTTCCGCGGCCGGAAAACCGGCCGCGCTTGAATTCCGGGAAAATTCGTTCAACTTGCCCCGCATGAAGAAATCCACGCTCGCCATCCTCCTCGCCGCCGCCACCCTCGCCCTCCCCGCCTGCAACAAGAAAAAGGGCGACCAGTTCGCAGGCGTCGACGGCGACTTCGTCACCAGCACCCCGCTCGGCGAACGCTTCGAAGGCGATTCGAATTTCTTCAGTGACAGCGTCGCCAAGGGCCAATTTTCCCCCGTTTATTTCGGATACGACAGCTACGCCGTCTCGCCCGCCGAGGCATCGAAAGTCCAGCAAGTCGTCACCGCCCTCAAGGACACACCCTCAAACCGCCTCATCGTCGCCGGGTTCACCGACGAGCGCGGCACCCAGGAATACAACCGCGGCCTCGGCGAGCGCCGCGCCCAAGCGGTCCGCCAAGCCCTCATCGACGCAGGCATTGCCGCCGACCGCATCCAAACCGTCAGCTTCGGCAGCGAAATGCCCGCCGACCCCGCCAGCAACGAACAAGCGTGGGCCCTCAACCGCCGCGCCGAATTCGGCATCGTCAAAAACTGACCTTCAGCGGGTCCAGCGCTCCAAACTTGGCCCAACCTTCGGCAGCCCGCCGTAAAGGGGTTTGAAACCGCGGCTCCATCCCCCACCACAGACGGTTTGGGTCCCTCACCTCGCCCCCGCCGGCAATCCCGTGTCCCCATGCGCCCACCAGCCGAAAGAGACTCGTTGTTTGCGGTCAACCGAACTTCATCAATTTGACTTTATTTCCGGAAAGAACTGCTTCTCCGGATTTTTTCCATCCGTGTTTTTCGAAAAATGCGGTGTCGTGCATGGTCCATAGCCAGAGAGGGCGCACGCCCAGTTTCCTCGCGTGTTCCATAGCGTGGTTCATCAAACGCGTGCCGATGCCCAGCCTACGAAACCCGGGTTCCACATAGAGCGAAGCCAGCCAAGGTCCGAGATGATCGAACCCAGCGAGATCTGTGGGGTCGAGCGAGACAGTGCCAATTGGTTGACTGCCGGAAAGCGCAACAAATGTTGTGGGAATCGTCCGGCAACCGGAGTTTCGGCGCAGGCCCGTTTCGATTTCTTCCGCGGGGATGGCTTCCAAAGTTCCCCATTCGGAATGAATCCACGCGGCGAGCGTGGGGATGGCTTGCGGAAATTCCGCAAGTGACAGGATTTCAATTTGGGCGTGCCGCATCACCATCCGTGGCGGGCGCGTCGTTCGACTGGGAACTTGCTGCGGGTTCGCTGGAATCTTCCGTGACAGTTTCGGCGGCTTCTTGGGTTTCGGTTCCAGCTTCGATTTGAGGGGGTTCCTCGACAGGCGCGGGTTTGGCCGGGGGGCGGATCACGCAGGGACCGTGGAGGACGCCGCCTTTTTCCACCACGAGCGAGGTGGTTTCGATCCGGCCTTCCAGGCGGCCGTTTTTTAGGACGCGGACGATGCCACTGCAGCGGACATCCGCGTTGAGTTCCCCTTCGACCGTGATGGCGTCGCCTTCGACGGGTTGGCGGAATTCGGCGCGGGATTTTTTTTCCACGACCAGGTGGCCTGCGCTGATGCGGCCGGGGGAGGGCTTTTGAAGTGCGAGGCGCGCCTCACCTTCGCAACGCATGTGCCCGTGAAAAGTTCCTTCGACGCGGGCGGAGCCGCAGACGATCCAATTCGAGGAGAGGATTCCCTTGGGGCCGATTTTCAGATGGCCGCGGGTGTCCACCGCGCGGGAGGCGCTGGCGTTGATCGAGACTTCGATGAGTTCGATGGGGGCGTAGCAGCCGGGGCAGATGGTGCTTTGGGCCTTCTGCGAAACCATGTGCGTGCGGCCGCACTTGAGGCAATGGACCGGGCGGGTGGCTTCCTGTTTTTTCCCGATGAAATTCGGGAGTTCGCTGGCCCCGGCGGCGCGGACGCCTTCGGCCGAGGCCTCGTAGTGCGCACCGCAGGATCGGCAGTTCGTCGAGACGAGATGGGGCGGCTCAAGCTGCACGAAACCGCACACCGGACACCGGAACGGTGACTTCGGCGGTTGGGAGGGCATTGCGGGTTATGCCTCTTCCTCGGTGCGTGCGGCGGAGCTGGAGCGGGGGGCGAATTGGGCTGCGTTGCGGTTCGGCGTGACTTCGGAGTGGCCGATGAAGGTGGCGCCTTCCTCGATGATGATGCGCATGGCTTTGAGGTCGCCGAGGAGTTCCGCGTTGGACTTGAGTTCGCAGCGCTCTTGGACGGTGACATTGCCGTTCACGGTGCCGTGGATGGTGACGGACTTCGTGCGCACCTCGCCCTTGACGGTGGCGTTCTTGCCAAGGATGAGCGTGCCTTCGGAGATGATTTCGCCGTCGAGCTTGCCGTCGAAAATCATTTCGGTGTCGAACTTGAGGGTGCCGGTCAACTCCACATCGCTGGTGAGGATGTTCTTGGAGGTGGAGGGTTCGGAAACGAGCGAGGTGATGTTGTTAAGGTTCATGTTTTCGCGAAAACGCTACACGCCGCCCCGTCACGGGGTCAACACCCCGCGCGCCCGGTTTTCGAGTTCACTCAAGAGGATATTTTTGACGGAACTCGGCGATTGTCTGACGCGGCGGATCCTCGGGCGTGCGGAGGTAGGTGAGCTTTTTCATTCCATCAATCACCTTGCGGGCCTCGGGGTCCCGGGCGGTCTCCGGCGAAACAGTCAAATCAATGAGAAGCGGTAAACGAGAAATCGGTGCGAGGCTGTCGGGTTTCAACCCGCCTAGGTCCAGACGGCGGATTTTCAAACATCGGGCGAGCGGTGACAGATCGGACATCCCGGTATTGGAAAGGTCCAGCGCTTGAACATTTCTGAGATTCGAGAGGGAGACGGGAGCAGTGAGTTTGCTTGTCGCGAAAATCGCAGTGCCGAGCGTGGAGAGGGCGCGGGCTGTGGGCGGGATTGCGGAGACCTCGGCTTCGCGGACTTCTATCGATTCCAAAGGCATCCTCAACGCGGCATCGAAAGAATCCGCGCCTCCACCGCGAAGGACAACTTGCTTCACGGGTTGATTGTTGAGGGCGCTCAAGTTTGCGCCAGGCTCGGAAATGGAAACAGAAAATGGTTTCGGAGCAGGGCCACCCGAGACCTCGGGTGGAACGCTCCAGTTGTTTTCCAACATCAAATCCAAAGCCAACTCGGGTGCGGTTTGATTCCGACCCATCGGGGGAACGAGTGACTTTCTCATCTCGGGCCGATCCGAGAAAAACTGCAAAATCAAACCCGCATTCCGGTCCTGTGCATCAGGAAACCGCATCAGTGCCGTAGCTGTTTCGTTCCGCTCCTCCCCGAAAGAAACCCGTGATCTTTTTGCGAGAATTTCCAACCGATCGTCCAGGCTGGAGCCTGTGGGAGGGACCGGTGAATTCGTCAAACTCCCGGCACGTCCGAAAGAATCGGCCGCATTCGAGAACTCCATGGCCGCCAGATGTAATCGGCCCTTCAATCTCCAACCGGCTGCGGATGTTGGATCGACGACCAGTGCATTCGAAACGCGCTCGATGGAGTCCCCCAACCTATCGAGAGCCTTTTTCGGGGTTTTTTCATTGGCGTTGAGCCAAGCTCTACCCAGATCCGAGGCCAGCGAGGCATCCACAGCGGCAATCTCCTGCCGCGCAGATTCAAGGGCCAAGTTGCGTTGCTGCTCCTCGGGAGAAAAGTGTGGTGGCGGAATCTCGGTCTGTGTGGCATTCGCTGTGAGTTGGTTTTTTTGTTCCAACTCCTGCCGCACGGCTAGCGCGGAGGCCTCCGCTTCTTCGCGCTTTCGCCGCTCCTCGCCGCTTAAAGCCGCATATTGCTCCCGCTTTTTTCGCTCCTCGAGAGCAGCGAGTTCGGCCTCGTTCTTTTCCGCGTGAGCGCGGCGTGCGACCTCCGCCTGCTGTTCGGCTCTGGCCTTGGAAGACAAGGCCTCTTTTTCCTTCTCCTCAGCCAGACGTTGATTTTCGAGCGCCATTTTCTGGCTTTCAATAGCACTCGCCTCGGCGGCGCGAGCCTTGTCGCGCTCAGCCTCGGCTGTTGCGAGTTGCCGGCTCAGGAACCAGATCGAAAACCCCGTGAGCGCGACGATGATTGCCAACGATGCGAATGCGACCGCGCTGGCAGCCCTGTTCCTACGAATCAAACGCTGCGCCAAATCGAACGCAGTCATGGGCCTTGCGGATATCGCCTCGCCATTCCGGTAGCGGCGGATGTCCGAGAGCAAAGCGCGCACCCCGCGATAACGGTGCTCGGGATCCGCTTGTAGGCTCTTCAAGATGATGATCTCTAGGTCTTGATCGATTTGCGGATTCAGTGAGCGGGGCCGCTCGGGAACGTGGGTTTGGAGGGTCTGAATGTCGGAGAGGATATTTCCGGTTGTTTTGAAATGCCGATGGCCGGTCGACATCTGATAAAGGATTGTTCCGAGCGCATAGACATCCGCGCGCGCATCGACCGTCTTGCTCGACTGCGCCTGCTCGGGAGCCATGTTTTCCACGGTGCCGAGGACATTGCCGCTAACGGAAATAGAAGCTCCTTCATCCTTGCCGCTTTGTTTCGCCAAGCCGAAGTCGGCGACTAAAGGTTCGCCATCGCCACGCAGAAGGATATTCCCTGGCTTGAGATCGCGGTGCAGCACTCCGTGGGTATGTGCAAACTCGACCGCCTCGCAGACCTTCTCCATGATCCCCAGTGTCTGATCCACCGGAAGGACCATTGTCGTGCGGGCACGCGCCGACTCTTCAGCGGCTTCGGCCTCCATTTGCTCTTCGCCTTGGCGCGATGAACTTTTCGCCGAGCGGGCGGCAGCAATGAGCGACGGGAGATCGGAGCTTTTTTTCGAACTCGATTCAGCCCCCGCATGCAGGACATCGGCGAGCGAAAGACCGTCCACAAACTCCATCACGATGTAATGCGTGCCCTCGTGCTCGCTCATTTCGAAAATCCGGCAAATGTTGCGATGCGGAAGACCGGCCATGATTTCCGCTTCGCGCCGGAAGCGCCGGATCGCATCTTTCGTGGCATCCTCGGGGAGCTTCAGCGTTTTGATCGCAACAGTGTTTCCATAAACGTCCTGTGCCTTCCAAACGCGCCCCATACCACCCGTGCCGATGACCTCCGAAAGCCGATACTTTCCCATCCGATGGAGGAAGCCCGAGGACAAAACCTCGTCGCCGGATTTCGGGAGATCCGCCGCTTGTCCCGCCCGCGAAGCACGCAAAACCACCACGGGCTCCGCTCCCGCAGACCCGAAAAGTTCGAACAACGCCTCGAAAACAAAAACCGCTTCTTCTCTTCCGCTCGAGAGACCGGGTCCCGCGAACCAGACACCTTGCGAATCCTCGCCCTCAATCGGACGAATCAGCCCCGCATGTTCCGAATAAGGTCCCAGCTCGGCCTCCTCTTCCCGAAAAACCCGCGAGCATTCCCACTCGGCTGGCAGATTGTTCAGCAAGTTTTCGAGAGCCGGCTTGGAAATCAAAATCTCGCCCGGCCCGGCGATTCTCGAAAGAACCTCGGCCGTTTCGACACATTGTCCCTCCGCCGTGTATTGCATCATGCGATGGCCGCCAAAGGTTCCCACCACCGCATCGCCGCTTGCGATTCCACAGGATGCCGGCGGCATCTCCTTTCCTTCTAAAAAAAACGCCTCCCGCAATCGCGCCACGCGATCCATTTGATCGAATGCGGCGGCGAGCATTCTCATCGCATGGTCCGCATGGTAGCGCGGCGCTCCAGCGAGTCCGGCTACGGAGGAATTCGTGCTCGGAGTGAGCGTGCAACCCCTCTCCAGCAGCGCCTCCGAAACCTCATCAAGAAAGGCATTCGTCAAAATCCGCTGATCCATCGGAGGCAACGCGCCTGCCAAACGACCCGTCGTGTGCAGCCTCGTCCGACTCACGGTTAAAAACCGCAGGTCCGGAGTCCGAACCGTCCGGAGTTCCTCTTCATTCAACTCATCGAACGGCGTGCCACAAACCGGCGATAGAATCTCCGAAATGCTTCCGGCGTCCGTTACCTCGTCGAGCACCACATCCAAGACCCCGCGCTCGCTGGTGGTCTTGATCTCAAAAACTCGCCCGTCTGCATCCGTGACCAGCATGTTCGGCTGAACGAAATCCCTCACCCGCGCGAGCCTCCAGCCCAACTCCCCGCCCGCGACACCCGACAGACTTTTCACCGACTCACCGACGACAGCCTCCTTTTCCACGCCCAAATACTCGAGAAGCGATTGGCTCGCATAAAGAATGGTGTCCTCCCGCGACACCCGCAGCATCATGGAACGGAACCGGGGCATTGTTCGAACGCCGCCGACTAAATCGCCCGCCATCGCATCGCTCAAGAGCAATCCCGATTTTTATGCGCCGCGAAGTTTCGTTCAGCGATTCCGCTCCAGAGCTTCCAGCCGTTGTCGGGAAAAAGTGGTTTCGGGAAATACCAAGGCCAAATGGTAAAGCCGCTTCGCCTCATCGGTTCGACCGGTTAGTTCCATGTGCAAAGCGAAAAACTCGTAGTGCGTCGGATACTTCGGAGCTCGCTCGATGGCTTCGATAAAAATGCCGTCGTTTTCGGGATCGGGACGCCGATTGTCGCGCGTGTGTCCGAGGAAAATCCGATGCCAAGCATCTGTTGGTTCAAGCGTGGAGGCGGAAACAAACGAGGCTTCCGCTTCCTCGAGATACAGTCGGCGTTCGCGGTCGCCTAGCGGCGCTTTCTTTGCAAGCGACAGGGCGGTGCGCCCGACGATTTCGTGCAGTCGTGCGTGGCTGGGACTGAGCGAAGCGCCGCGCCGACCATGATCCAAAGCCTCCACCAACTTGCCTTCGCGAAACGCCCTTTCCGCATAAACCCACTCGCGCTCGGAATCAAAGGCCTGAAAGGAGAGCCAACCAACCCAAACGCCACAAGCGGCAGTCGCCAAAACAGCAACCCGGATTCCCACCGCCTCGCGGCCAGTTTCGGCGCGCCGTCGTCCCGGCGAGGCGAGCAAACCCAAGCACGCGGCGAGGAGAAGAACGTTCGCAGGAATTTGAAGGTTGAAGTCAAAAAACGAATGAACAGCGAATGCACCCATCGCGGCGAACGCGCCGATTTGAAGAGCCGCCCGAAGGCTTGTGGGCTGACTTCCACTCGCCATCCGGCTGCGAATTTCGGATCCGAATGCCCTCCAACCCGCGGCAAGATGCAGAACCAAAACGCACAGACCCAGGCCCGCTCCGACGAGTCCAAACTCCGCGAGACTTTGAACCCAGTCGTTGTGCGCGTAGCCATCGTCAATGTTGTCGGCTCGAAAGCGCATCGCGCGTGTGAAATTTAAAAAAGATCCGACCCCGGTTCCAAAAATTGGCTCCAACTGCCACTGACGGAGCGTCGTTTGCCAAACAGCGGCGCGATAAGTTTCCTCCGGCGCGGTCAGAAATCGGAATTGCGCCAGATCGCTCGAGGAGAGCGCAAACCAAGCCGCGCCCAGACAAACGATCACCGAAAGCGTTGCGATGCCAAAGACTTGTCCGCGCCGCCCCCATGCACCATGAAAAAGGGAGCGGCAGCTCAGCGCCGCAAAAAAGAGCAGTGCCGCGATCGAACCAAGAACCCCTCCCCGGCTTTGTGTGAGAATTCCCGACGCGAAAAACATCGCAGCAAGGTAGAGCATCAAAACCCTGGCCCAAGGCCCCATCCTCCCCCAAACACCGAGCGCCAAAGCGAACGCACCGGCGAAATTCAGCGACCAAGCCAGATGGTTCGCATTGAAATAAAAACCCCGCGCCCGGAAGGCATGTCCCTCGAGGCGCCCCGGCGTGAGCGATGTGATCCAACCGAAATCCAGATGCACGGAGGGATTCATGTATTGAAACACCCCGAGGCCGCATTGAACCGCCGCGCCAGCGAGCAGGATCGAAATAAAAACCAACCTTGGACCGTTTTCGGTGATCACAAAAGCGACCAATCCGTAAACCACTGCCGCCGCCAGAATCAGTCGGAGGGACGCGCCCTCCAGCCACAGAAGTTGTTTCCCAGCCAGTGGCCACACCAGCCAAGCAATCAGAGCCAGCGAAAAAACCAGGCACCAGAGACGCAGCCGACTTGGGTTTTTTTGAAAGACGACAGAGAGACCCGCCAACGCCGCAGCGGCCAAAACGAAAAATCCCGGCAGTGCCAGAAACGGAAAGGTGCCCCGCCCGACCATATATTGGGCTGTCAGCAACCCGAGGGCGCACAACACCGCGGCGGGATACATCATGGCATCTTGGTTAGGGAACTTCCGCCGCCGTGGAAATGCAGAATTCCCGCGGGAGCTTTTTGCATCGCCGCACCAGCTCCACTCGTAGCAACCTCCGCAAATGACCATCCAAGAACAAGCCGCCCGCCGCACCTTTCCGCCATTCAGCCTCGCCCGCCTGCTCCGCAGCACTTTTGAACCAAAACCCGGCCAGCGGATTTGCATTCTCATCGACCTCCCCGACCCCGCACAGGCGAAGGGCTTCGCCTTCCTCCGCAACCCCGAACTCACCATCCAGCGCAACGCCGTAAAATTTTTCCACGAACCCCTCCACAAAACCGTGCTCGCCGAACTCGGCCTCCAGGGCGGCGGGTTCTTCGCCTACAAAATCACGGGCGGCAGCAACCTCGACCTGCCCGACGCCGCATTCACGCCCGAGGGCGCGGAAGCCAGCCTCGAAAAGGATGTCTACCCGAACCACGACATCATCCTCTGCATCTCGACCTACTCGGCCACCGCGCCGCTCACGGCCTTCGCAAAAAAATACGGCTTCCGCGGCGCGACCCTCCACGGCGTCAACGCCACGATCCTCCGCACCGGCCTCTCGGTCAGCTACGACGATGTCAGCGCCGATGCCGAAAAGATGCGGCTCGGCATGACCCGCGCCGATGCCGTCGAAATCGATTTCCTCCACTCTGGCAAAACCCACACGCTCCGACTCGAACTCGGCCGGCAAGAGGCGCAAAAAAGCCATGGCCTCTGCCGCGGCGACGAACCCGATGTGGCGAACCTCCCCGCGGGCGAGATTTACTATGTCCCCGTCGGCGCCGAGGGCAGTTTCCCGATGCGCTACGAGGACGGGACCATCGGCCTCATGCATGTCGCCGGCGGCCGCATCCAGAAAGCCGAACTCATCGATGGCGACCCCTCCACCGTCGCGGCCCACAATGCCAAACTCTCCTCCGACCCCGTCACCGGCGAACTCGGCGAACTCGGCTTCGGCACCCAAATCCTCCCGACCTCGGGCCGCGACATCCAGGACGAAAAAATCCGCGGCACGATCCATGTCGCCACCGGCCGCAGCGACCACCTCGGCGGCGGCCTCACGCCCGACAAATTCGCCGAGCACTCGAACGCCACGCACGACGACATCCTCTTCGCCCCGCACAAGACCCCCGAAATCTGGGTCACGCAGGCGCGCATGTTCCACGACGGGAAAACCTACGTCCTCATCGAGAACTACCAACCCTCGGACTACATCCGCTCGCTCGTCGGCTGAGTGGGGGCTACCCCCGGCGTTTCGCCTTTTTTTCAATCAAGGCGTAGGCGTTGTGGTTGTGGATGGATTCGAAATTCTCCGCCTCCACGCGATACCAAAGGATGTTGCGGTCCCGTGCGCAGCGCTGCGCCACGGCGCGAACAAGGTCCTCGACGAAAACCGGGTTCGCATACGCGCGCTCGGTCACATGCTTTTCGTCCGGCCGCTTGAGCAGGCTGTAGAGTTCGGAACTCGCGGAATCCTCCGCGAGGCGGACCATGTCTTCGATCCACATCGGCTTCCGGGTGCGGACCGAAAGCGTGACATGCCCGCGCTGGTTGTGCGCTCCGGCCGAGCTGATGGCCTTCGAGCACGGGCAAAGCGTCGTCACCGGCACCACCGCGGTGGCGGTGAAGTCCAGCTTCCCCTTTTCCAGCGTGGCGCTGAAGCGGACCGTGTAATCCACCAACCCCGGCGCCCCCGTGACCGGCGCGCGCTTTTCCAGGAAAAACGGGAACTCGATGTCGAGGTGCGCGCAGGAGCTTTGAAGCCGCTTGGCGGTTTGCTCGAGGATGTCGCGGATGTTTTCGACATGGATCACCGGCCCATGCGCGGCGAGCACCTCGATGAAACGGCTCATGTGCGTGCCCTTGAAATGGTGCGGCAGGTCCACGGTCAACTGCACGGTGGCCACGGTCGATTGCGTCGATCCGCCTTTGTCGAGCACCTGCACGGGATAGCGCAGGCCCTTCACGCCGGCGCGGTCGATGGGCAGCCGCCTGGTGTCGCGTTCGCTTTGGGTGTCTTTCAACATCGGGAACCGGGGATACTCAAAGGAGCCGCGCGGCACCGGAAGACAAAAAAAGGTGTGCGGGGCGGCGGACCTTGGTTTTTAGTCTCCCCCTCATGGCAACGAACCTTTTCGACCTCTCCGGCGAGGTTTCCGTGGTCGTCGGCGGCACAGGCACCCTTGGCGGCTCCATGGCATCGGCCCTCGCAGCCGCTGGCTCCCGCGTGGTCGTCGCCGGCCGGAATGCCGAACGCGGCGAAAAACGCGCGGCCGAAATCGCAAAAGCCGGGGGCACGGCCGCCTTTGTCGAAACCGATGCCACCGACCGCGCCAGCGTGGAAGACCTCCTGCGCGCAGCCACCGCCGAGTTCGGCCTGCCCACGGTCCTCGTCAACGCCGCCGGCGGGAACGACCCCCGCGTCACCGTCACGCCCGAGCACCCGTTTTCCGACATCTCCGCCGACGATTGGATGGCGGCCTTCGACCTCAACCTCGTGGGCGGCGCGTTGATCCCCTGCCAGGTCATCGGCTCCGCCATGGCTGCGGAAGGCCGCGGGAGCGTTATCAATATCGCCAGCACCTCCGCCCACCTGCCGCTCTCGCGGGTCGTCGCATACTCCGCTGCGAAAGCCGCCGTGATCAACCTCACCGAATTCCTCGCCCGCGAGTGGGCCCAATCGGGCGTCCGCGTGAACTCGATCTCACCCGGTTTTTTCCCGGCCGAGCAAAACCTCCGCCTCCTCTTCAACCCCGACGGCACCACCACCCCGCGCGCCGCAGCCATCCTCGGCCACACGCCGATGGCGCGCTTCGGCGAAGCCGAGGAACTCGCCGGCGCCGTCGTCTTCCTCGCCAGCCCGCAAGCCAGCTCGTTCGTCACGGGGTCCGACATCCGCGTGGACGGCGGGTTCCTCTCTCAGACGATTTGAAATTTCCCAAAGTCACCCCCGCATGGCTGTAAAAACCGAAAAAGACCTACCCGAATTCCATCGCGCGAATTGGCTGAAGGCCATGAGCGCGATGCAGCTCAAAAACTACGGCTACGCGATTCAACTCCTTCAGACCGTCCTCAAATCCACACCCGAATTCCTCGCCGGCCGCCAACTCGCACGCAAAGCGGCGATCGCGAAAACCGCCGGAAAGAAAAGTCTGATCTCCGGCCTCTCCGCCGCCTCGCTCAGCTCGATCAAAATTCAATCCCTCCTTAAAAAAGACCCTGTCGCCTCGCTTGAAGCGATTGAGAAAAGCCTCGAGTCCGAGCCCCACAATCCCCAGATCAACCACCTCCTCAAAGAAGCCGCACTCGCGGCAGACATGCCCGAGACAGCCGCCTTCGCGCTCGAAACCATCCTCGAAGGCGCGCCGAAAGATACCAAGGTCATGCACGAACTCGCGGGTCTCTACGTGAAGTTCGGTGACCCCGCAAAAGCCGTCGAAATTTTCCGCCGAATCCTGCGCGAATCTCCCAATGACCTCGCCGCCGTCAAAGGCGAGAAGGATGCCGAAGCCGCGGCCTCCATGCAGCGCGGCGGTTGGGAAAAGCAGGAAACCACCTACCGCGATCTCATCAAAGACAAGGACCAGGCCATCGCACTCGAGCAGCAATCCCGCGTCGTCCGCAGCGACGAGATGATCGAGAATCTCCTCGTCGAACTCCACGCGAAAGCCGAGGCCGAACCCGGCAGCGTGGACACCGCCCGCCGAATCGCCGAACTCTACGAACAAAAAGACGACCTCGAAAGCGCCGCAAATTGGTTCACCTACGCCGCCGCTCTCACAAACAACTCGGACAGCGCACTCGTCCGCAAGGCCGCCGATCTCCAACTCCGCCAATTCGACATCGCCATTTCGAGCCGCGAAGAATTCGTTGCGGCCAACCCCGAAGCCTCCGAAGCCGCCCTTTACGAAGCCGAGTTGGAAACTCTCCGCGCCCAGCGCGACGAACTCGAACTCCACTCCGCCCGCTCCCGAGTTGAACAAAATCCCACAGACCTCCAGCTGCGCTTCGAACTCGCGGACATCCTCGTCCGCCTCCAACTCTGGCAGGAAGCCATCCCCGAGCTCCAAAAGGCCCGCCAAAACCCGAATGTGCGCATCCGCTCGATGTGCCTCCTCGGCCAATGCTTCACCGCCCGCGGCATGCTCGACCTCGCCGCCAAAACACTCTCCGACGCCGCCTCCGAACTTTCGTCGATGGACTCGGTGAAAAAAGACGTCATCTACAACCTCGGCCTCGTTTACGAAAAGATGGGCCAAGCCGAAAAGTCGATCGATTGCATGAAGCAAATCTACGAAGTCGACTACGGCTACCGCGACGTCGCCCCCCGGGTCGAAGGCTCCTACTGATTCAACCTCTCACCACTTCCGGAACGGATGGCGGGATAGGCTCGAGTTGTAGTAGCGGGGATCGTCAGAGACTTCAGCGCCGGCCCAGCTTGGGATTTCCAGCGGCTGGTCTTCGCGCTCGAGTTCAACCTCGGCGACGAGCAGCCCTTCGTTTTCGCCGTGAAAGATGTCGATTTCCCATTTCATGCCCGCGTGGTGAACGATGTGGCGGGTCTTGTCGATGGGAGGCATTTCGCAAAGCTCGAGCAGCCGCACGGCATGGGCGGCGGGAATGGAATATTGAAACTCCAAGCGCGTGATTCCTGTGCGGGAGCCTTTCACGGTGAGGGTGCCATCGTCGCCCGAGAGGCGGACTCGAACGCTTTTTTCTGCGCTGGTGCAAAGGTAGCCCTGTGCAATGCGGCGGCCGGGGCCGGTGCATTGCGCGCGCCAGGCGTCACTGGCGATAAGAAACTTTCTTTCGATTTCGAGCGGCTCGTCGGAGGCAGAGTTCATTTCAGAAGTTTGATCGTCGCTTCGACGACGCGTTCCATCGGGATATCGAGCATGCAGCGGAAATCGATCGGGCATTCGCGCAGAAAGCAGGGACTGCATTCGGCTTTTTGGCGGATGACCGTGCTGCGCGGGCCGAGAGGTCCGGTGAGTTCGGGTTCGGTGGAGCCAAAGATCGCCACAAGCGGAGTGCCGATGTAGTCGGCGAGGTGCATCGTGCCGGTATCATTGGTGACAAGTCCGGTAATGCGGGAGAGAAGTTCCATCAACTCATCCAGCGATGTTTTTCCGGTGAGGTCGGTGACTTTCGAGTTCCCGCGCGCAATTTCGGCGGCGAGGTTTTTATCGGCCTTCGTCCCGAGGACGACCCATTGGCAATCGATGTGCGAGCCGACTTCATCGACGAGCTTCGCAAACTTGTAGGCGGGCCAGCGTTTGGCAGGGCCGTATTCCGCACCGGGGCAGATGCCGATGACGCGTTCGCGGCGGTTCGGCTTCCAGAGTGTTTTGGCCCCGGGCATTTCAGTCGCGCCGCAGCATTGGGCAATGCGCCAATAGACGAGAGTCTGGTGCGGTGGCGCGCCCTGCTTCTTTGCAAGCGGCGGGATGACATGATCGAGAAGCAATCTTCGCCAATGTCCGCCATACCCGACCCGCCGACGGATGCGGGCGATACGGACCTCCAATGCGGAGCGCAGGGAGTTGGGAAAAAGAACCGCCGCGTCAAAGCGGTCGTGGATTTTTTGAGCCACGGAAAAAACCGATTCGCCGGGGTCGATGCCGATGACCTCATCCACATCGGAAACAAAGCGCCAGAAACCGACCAGTTTTTCGGGAGCGAGGACCGAGAGCCGCGCGTCGGGCCGGCCCAATTTGAACGCGCGGGTGGCGGGAACCGACATGATGGCGTCGCCAAGCCAGTTTGGTGAACGAACCACGATACGGAATGCCGCGGGCGGAGTGGCACGTGGCGAGATGTAGATTCCTCGCTTAGCCCGATTAACAAGAAACGGCCTGGGGATTTTCCAGCGGTTGTGAACCCAAAACCAATCGGCCGGAGATTCGCGGATTTGGTCTTCGAGAGCCTTGTTGATATCGAGCGTGAGTTGGTCCGGGCGGTCTTCGCGCCAGCGGATTTCCTTGCCGACAACGACACGCCACTTGGCGAAGCCGGAGGTGTAAATGGCGACGGGTATGACTGCGGCATTCGTTCGAAGAGCCAGAGTGGCCGCGAGGGGAGATGTCGAGCAAAGCCGACCGAAAAATGGCATCCAAACACCACCATCGCCAGAGTGTTGGTCCACCAGAACTCCGAGAATTCCGGGTTCGCGCATCATCGCAATCGCGGATTGAAATCCTTTTTTGCGATCGAAGGTTTGGACGCCGAGGCGGCGACGGTCCTCGTTCACGAGGTCGTCGATGAACTTGTTGTGAAGCGCTTGATAAACGGTTCCGAACTTCACCCCCGGCATTTTGAAGACGAGTTGCGCGTAGAGTTCCCAGTTTCCGATGTGGTTGATGGCAATGACGACAGGCCGACTCGCAGCGATGTTTTTTTGGAGCAGGCCGAGGTTTTCAATCGTGGCCACCCGCTCGATTTCCTCTTGGGACATCGAGGGGATTTTGATGGCGCTGAGGGCATTGGCGCCGAGGGTGGTGAAGTGTTGAAAGACGAGTTTGCGGATTTGTTCCGGCTCCATTTCTCCCTCAAAGGCGATGCGGAGGTTTTCCCTTGCGAGGCGGCGGTAGCCGGGCAGGATGAGCCACAGGAACGCGCCCACCGCGCGACCGAGGCCGAAGCAGGCATTCAGCGGCAGCAACCGCACGAGCCGCACAGCAGCCAGCGCGAGGATGTAAACAAAGCGATCCGCCATGACGACAGGGAAGCCGGAAAGTATCGCCAATCCAAGGCGGACGGAAACGAAAACCGTCCCGCCGGGTGGAACCGTGGGCATCCTCGGCGGAGGTCAACTCGGCCGCATGCTCGCCATCGCGGCAAGGCGCATGGGCTATCGTGTTCATGCTTTCGAGCCACAGCCGGATTGCCCAGCGGGTCAAATTTGCGACCTCGAGGTGAACGCGCCTTGGGAGGATTCGGCGGCCCTCGAAAAATTCGCCGCTGGAGTGGATGTGGTTTCCTTCGAATTTGAGAACATTCCTCTCTCGGTCGCCGAACGTGTGGCGCGGATGCGACCGGTGAGGCCGCGCGGCGAAGTGCTGCATATCTGCCAACACCGCGAGCGTGAGAAAAAATTCCTGCAAGCCAATGGATTTCCCTGCGCACCATTTTGCGTCGTGGATTCCGCGGAATCGCTTGCGACTGCGATCTCCGAAATCGGAACGCCAGCGGTTTTAAAAACGGCGGAGTTCGGCTACGACGGCAAGGGACAACTCAAGATTCCAGAGCCATCGGATTCCAAGTCGCTTTGGGGCAAATTCGGCGGTCAGCGGGCGGTTCTGGAAAAGTGGATTCCGTTCGAGGCGGAGCTTTCTGTCGTGTGTGCGCGAGGTTTGAACGGTGAGTTGGTGGCGTTTCCTCCCTCCGAAAACATTCATAAAAACCACATCCTCGACCTCTCGATCGTCCCGGCCCGGTTTGACCCCTCGATTCTACAAGAGGCGGAGCGCATCGCTGGTGATATCGCGCGGGCATTGGATGTCGTGGGGCTCATCGGAGTGGAGTTTTTTCTGACGCGTGAAGGGAAGCTGCTCGTCAACGAACTCGCGCCACGTCCGCACAATTCCGGGCATTTCACATTCGACGCCTGCGTGACGAGCCAGTTCGAGCAGCAGCTTCGCGCAGTTTGTGGATTACCTCTCGGCTCACCGGAACTTCTCAGGCCGGTGGTGATGTGGAATCTGCTCGGGGATCTTTGGAAAAACGGGGAGCCCGATTGGTCAATCGTTCTCAGCCAACCGAATGCGAAACTGCATCTCTACGGAAAAAGCGAGGCGCGTCCCGGGCGCAAGATGGGCCATGTTTGCGTTTTGGCGGATTCGACCGCCGATGCACTGTCTTGCGTGGAGAAGATGCGGCAGGCCTTGGAAGCCTGATCAGGAGAGATTCGAAAGAAACTCCGCGGCACCGCGCCGGATCGCTTCTTTTTCGGGTTCGGACCGCTTGAGCCAGGATTTCACCATCATGCTCGTTCGGGGGTTTTTCCCGAAGCGGGCGGTGTGGCGATCGTAGAAATCCCAATACAACAAATTGAACGGACACGCACCGGTGCCGGATTTTTTCTCGGGATCGAACTTGCAGCCCGCGCAGTAGTTCGACATGCGCGAGATGTAGGCGGCAGATCCGGCATAGGGCTTGGTGGCCATGAATCCGCCGTCCGCGTGGAGGGCCATGCCGAAGACATTTGCGGCCATCACCCATTCGTGGGCGTCGATATACATCTCGAGAAACCAATCGTGGGCCTCGCGCGGCTGGATGCCGGCGAGTAGCAGGAAATTCCCGAGGATCATGAGCCGCTGGATGTGGTGGTTGAACGCGGTGTCGCGGACTTCACCGATCGTGCGGCTGAGGCAATTCATGTCGGTCTCGGCAGTGTAGAAGAATTTCGGAAGCGGGCGTTTCGCGCCGAGCCCGTTCGACTCGATGTAGTCGGGCATTTTGAGCCAATAGACGCCGTTGACGAATTCCCGCCAGCCGATGATCTGGCGGACAAATCCCTCGACTGCGGCGAGGGGCGCCTTTCCGGATTTGTAGGCGGAAACGGCCGCCTTCACGCACTCCATGGGCAGGAGCAAACCGAGATTGAGCGGGCCGGCGATGATGCTGTGAAACATCGTGGGCGAATCCTCCAGCATGAGATCCTGATAATCGCCAAAGAGCGGCAGGCGTTTTTTGATGAACTCACCGAGCAACTCGAGCGCCCCCTCGCGCGTGTGTGGGAGCCAAAAGTCGGTGGCTTTTCCCGGCGAGTCGGGGAACCATTTTTCGACATCGGCGATTGCTTGCTCGACCAAAGGACCGCGCGGACGGCGGGACGTGACCGGCGACGGCGGGCGTGGTGCGCCGTCTTTTTTCCAATCGCGGACCGATTTGCGGTTTTCCGAATCGTAATTCCACGCGCCGCCCTCGGGCTCGCCGTCCGACTGCATGAGGATGCCGAGTTCTTTGCGCATCCGCCGGTAGTGGGCCTCCATGAGCAGGCGCTTTTTGCCTTTGGCAGATTCCAAGAAATCCGCTCGCGACGTGACAAACTGGCAGGTCGGCGTGATTCGAAGATCAACCCCCGATTTTTTGACAACCGCCTCGAGGCATTTTTGCTGGGACCAATTGTTCGGCTCCATCGCAAGGAGCGTGGCGGGTTTTTTCTGTGAGAAATGGTCAAGCAATGAGGTTTCGAAGCTTGGGGTGTCGCCGAGCTTGCGGTGTTCGACCTGCCATCCGTGTGAGCGGAGTTCCTCAGCAAACGCGCGGAGGGCGGCAATGTGGAAAACGCGTTTGATTTTGTGGGCCGGTCCGGTATCTCGCGCTTCGATGAGCAGGACGACATCTCGTCCGACCTCGCCGGCTTCAAGCGCAGTGTTTTCGAGTGTGAGCTGATCGCCGAAGACGAGGATGGTGTTTTTCACGGGGGCGTCGGGAGTTTTGCCGAAGCGGCGCGGGTTTCAAGGAGCCTTTGGTTCAGACAAAAAAGAAAGCCGGCCCTTGCGGACCGGCTTCCGGTTGAAGTTGGTATCTTGGTTTTATCAGAACGCGAAGCGGAGACCGGCGCGTCCGAGGAGGGCGTTCTTGGGATCCTCGCTGGAGTAGACATAGCGGGCATCCGAGAAAACACCGATGTTATTGGTGAAGCGGTATTCCAGACCGCCGCCGACATGGCCAAATCCGTATCCAGCCTGCTCGGAGGCGTAGGCCGCGCCGCCGCCAACCATGGCGTAGGGCGCGAGATTCCAGGAGCAGATGGGATAGCGGAGGAGGAAGTTTCCAGCGGTGATCCATTTGGCTCCGCCTGAGGAACCGCCGAAGGCTTCGCGACCGACGATGTCCTGCTCGACACCGATGCCGATGTATTTCGTGAAGAAATAATTCACGCCAAGCCCCCCACCCCAGCCGGGGCGGGAATTACCGAAGGCGCCGACGGCGGCGGCATCGATTTGGATTTCCTGATCGCGGAATTTGCATTCCGGAGCGGGAGTGATGGTTTCCTTGAATGTCTTGGCCGTGGTGCCCGCGAAGGCGCCGGTGACAGAGACGGTGGCAGTGAGGAGTGCGATTGTGAGTTTTTTCATAGTGCTTTTGGTTTTGCCCACCCGGTTGTGAGGCTGGTGAGCGAAGGGGTTCTGGTCCCATCCAAACAACACTTCAATGACAAAAGCACCATCTGCGGGTTTCACCCCATGCCGGTAGCGGAGCGGATTTTTCCCTTCTCGCGCTCGCGCTTTTCTTCGAGCCGCGCGATTTCACTGGCGAGCTGGCGGCGGATGGAATCCTGCTCGTGGAATTCGGCCTTCGCGAGCTGGCCTTCGAGAAACACGCGCTTGCCCGCGATTTCGGCATCGATCTGTTGGTCCACTTCCGCGAGTCGGGCTTTTTGTTCGGCGCTGAGCTGGGCGGCGGGGGCGACTTTTTCGAGGCGCTCCATGGCGAGTTCGTAGGCGGATTTCATTGCAGGCAATTTGCCACACGGCGCCGGACCGCCACAGAAAAATTGCGGGTCGGGGGCATGGGGTGTTTAGTGATCTTTGCAATGTCCCGCTTCCGGCTTCTCAGCACCGATTTTGACGGCACGCTGATCGCGCACGGGTCGGACGGGCGGTGCTCGGCGGCGTTTGCCGAAGTGCTCATGCGCCACAAGCGCTCGGGCGGGGTTTGGGCCATCAACACCGGGCGCAGTCTTTGGCACGCGATCGAGGGTGTGGAAAGGTTCCACGCGCCAGTGCCGCCGGACTTCCTGCTCACGAACGAACGCGAAATTTTCCACAGGACGCCCGAGGGCCTTTGGGTGCCGGAGCACGGCTGGAACACGCTTTGCCACCAACGGCACCTGGAACTTTTCGACCGCAGCAGGGATTTGCTACGCCGCATCGAGGAATTCGCCGCGCGCCACCCCGGCATCAATGTGGTCGAGGAAAACGACGAACCCTGCGGCGTGATCACATCGGACGAGGAGGTGATGGCCGAATTCGTGGAATTCCTCGAATCCGATGACGCCGTGCCCGGCGATTTTTCGTGGCAGCGGAACACAATCTACCTGCGCTTTTCGCATGCCGATTACCACAAGGGGTCGTCGCTCGGGGAACTTTGCCGAATCCTGCGTTTCGATCGCACAGAAGTGCTCGCCGCCGGCGACCACCACAACGACATCTCGATGCTCGACGGGCGCTACGCGGGATCGCCCTGCTGCCCGTCCAATGCCATCCCCGAGGTTGTCGAAACCGTGCGGGCCGCCGGGGGGCACACCGCCTCGCTTCCCGCGGCCGACGGCGTGGCCGAGTCGTGGCATTTCTTCCACGAGTTGGAACCCGCATGAACGCAGCACTCGTCCGCAAGCTCCGGAAAAAACTTGGCGCGGCCCGCGTGTTGGAAAACCCGCCGGCGGAATTCGCCTCCGACAAATGGTTCGCCAGCCGCGCACCCGAGCTGGTGGTTTTCCCCGGCTCCACCGAAGAAACGGCTTTCACCCTGCGCGAAGCCTACCGCGTAGGCATCCCGGTCACGCCTCGCGGCGCTGGCTACGGCTATGTGGGCGGCTGCACCCCGGTCCGAGGGGGGATCGTCCTCTGCCTCGACCGCATGAAGCGCATCCTCGAGATCAACGCCGCCGACTTCGTGGCGGTGGTCGAGCCGGGTGTTGTCACAGGGGATTTGCAGAATGCCGCCCGGCGGAAGGGGCTCTTCTATCCCCCAGACCCCGCGAGCCTGAAGGACTGCAGCATCGGCGGGAACATCGCCACGAATGCCGGCGGCCCGCGCTGCCTGAAATACGGAGTCACGCGGAATTATGTGCTCGGGCTCACTGTGGTTTTGCCGGACGGTGAAGTTGTCCGTTGCGGCGGGCGCACCCACAAAAACAAGACCGGCTTCGATTTGGTCGGCCTCTTCACGGGGTCCGAAGGGCTGCTCGGCGTGGTGACGCAGGCCACGCTGCGTTTGCTCCCCCATCCACCCGCCCGCGCTGTGCTCTCGGCGGGATTCCCCACAATCGAAGCGGCCGCGAAATCCATCTGTGCGGTTTTTTCAGGCGGGTTCCTGCCGGCCGCCTTGGAGATCGCCGATGAATTCACGCTCAAATCCGCCCGCGCATTCAACCCCAAGGCCGAGTTCCCGCCCGGCCGCGCTCAGGTTTTGATCGAAGTCGATGGCCAGGCGCCGAGCGTCAGGTCGGAGGCGGCGGCGTTGGCGGGGATTTTGAAAAAGACCGGCGCCCTCGGCATCCGCAAGGCCGCCACGCCCACAGCCTGCGAAGCACTTTGGGGGTTGCGGCGGCTTTATTCGCAGTCACTCAAATCCACCGGCCTCAAAAAACTCAACGAGGACATCGTTGTCCCGCGCGGCCGACTCGTGGATCTGGTGAAATTCGCCGCCCGGCTGCAGAAACGCCACGGTTTCCCGGTCGCATGTTTCGGCCACGCCGGCGACGGGAACATCCACGTGAACATCATGGTCGCCGATATCGAAAATCCCTCCGTTCGCAAAAAGGCTGAGCGCGCCCTCGATGAATTGTTCGCACAGGTTCTCGCATGGGGCGGCGCGATCACCGGCGAGCACGGCATCGGAATTGCAAAAAAGCCTTGGTGGAACGCGGCCGTTTCCCCGCAAACGCGCGAGCTTCACAAAACCATCAAGTCCGCCCTCGATCCGAAGGGGCTCCTGAACCCCGGCAAGTTCACTTGAGCCGCGCGCTCAGGATAGGATTTTGATGTAGGCTTTTTGGCGGAGGGTATCGAGCCAGCGCTGCTGGGCTTTCATGCGTTCCTGTTGCATGAGGACGGCTTCGATTTCCTCGCGGACCTCGGCAATGGGCTTCACGGCGGCCTCTTTGCGAGCTTCGACGTAAAGAATGTAGTAGGAATCGTCGATCTTCAGAACCGGGCTGGTGGCTCCGGCCTTGAGGGAGAAGGCGGCTTTGGTGAGTTCTTCGTTGAGGGTATTGCGCTCGATCCAGCCCCAATCACCGCCCATGTCTCGCGTGGATTCGTCCTCGGAATACATCTGGGCCATGCGCTCGAACTCGGCACCGGTGACGAGTTTTTGACGAATCTCCTCGGCGGTTTGTTTTTTGTCCGAGCCGCTGAAGTCGTCCGTGCCGTCCTCACGCAACACAATCATGCGGAGTTTCACTTGCTCGGGCGTGGAGTAGGAGGCTCGGTTCTTTTGGTAGAAGGCTTGGATTTGCTTGGGGGAGACGACGAAATTGTCGGTCACTTTCGCCTGCCGCATGGCTTGCACGATGATCTTCTCTTTCTCGATCTCCTTGAAACGGGTGAGGGTGTAGCCCTGCGCGTTGAGGGTGCGGATGAATGCGGCCCGGTCGCCGCCGAACTCTTCGCGGATGACGGTTTGGATGCGGTCGTCCACGACATAGTCGGGAATGTTCGCGCCCTTCTCCTCCATTTTTCGGAACTCCTGGATGATGAGCTGGCGGTCGACGAGGTCCTTGAGGGCCGCGGAACGCATTTCCTTGATGCGTTCAGCAAGGTCGGGGCCGTTGTAGGCCTCGCGGAGGGCGCGTTCGCGGGCGCCGATGAGCTCGCGGACTTGGGAAATCGTGATGACATCGTCGTTTACGATTGCGGCCACGCCATCGATGACTTCGGCTTGCTGGGCGCGGGCGGTGTAAAGTGCCGTGGAGGCGACGAGAATGAGGGTAAAAATTCCGGCGAAACGTCTCATCGGCTGGGCATTTTTTCGAGGAAGCTCAAGACGCCGCGGACCTTAGAATCGGGGTCCTGAGCCGTCAAGCGGGGAAACCTCCCGCCGAGGAGGATGTAGCTGCCGCCACGCGAGAGCATGAGGCGGTCGCCGCGGGTTTCGACCGATTGGATGCGGCGGCGCGAGGCCTCGAGGCGGATGGCGGCGCAAGCGAGGGCATTCGTTGCGGCACGGGGCGGCGGCCCGAACCGGTCGCGCCAGGCTGCGGCCAGTGCGTCGAGTTCCCCGCGGTTGGAGGCTTCGGCGAGCTTGCGGTAGGCTTCGATGCGCGACTTGGGCTCGGGCATCCACGCGGCGGGCAGGAAGGAAGGGGCGAGGCCGGAGGCTTCGTCGAAAGCGCCCTCCTCGTTGGCGGTGCAATCGAGCCGCAGCGATGCCGTGGCGCCGGCGGGCTTGCGGCCCTTGAGCGAATCCACGGCGCGGCGGAGCATTTTGCAATAGAGGTCGAAGCCGACCGCCACGATGTGCCCGCTTTGCTCGGTGCCGAGAAGGTTTCCCGCGCCGCGGATTTCGAGGTCGCGCATGGCGATTTTGAAGCCCGAGCCGAGTTCGGTGTATTGGCGGATCGCCGAGACGCGCTTGCGGGCGGCGCCGACGGACATGAGGTCGCGTGGCAGCAACAGGTAGGCGTAGGCTTTCGTGCCCGAGCGGCCCACGCGCCCGCGAAGCTGGTAGAGGTCGGCGAGCCCGAAGCGGTCGGCGCGGTCGATGATGATCGTGTTCGCATTCGGGATATCGAGGCCGCTTTCGATGATGGTGGTGGAAACAAGGACATCCGCCTTGCCGGCGACGAACGATTGCATCACGCCCTCGAGTTCGCGCTCCTCCATTTGGCCGTGGCCGACGATCGCCTTCACGCCGGGGCAAAGCTCGCGGATGCGCGAAGCCGTGCGCTCGATCGTCTGGACGCGGTTGTGGAGGAAGTAGACCTGCCCGCCGCGGGCGTGCTCGCGGTGGATGGCATCGCGGATGAGGCGCTCGTCGTAGGCGCAAACCAGGGTTTCCACCGGCTGGCGGTTCGGCGGCGGGGTTTCGATCACCGACATGTCGCGCGCGCCCATGAGCGAAAGGTAGAGCGTCCGCGGGATCGGCGTGGCCGAGAGGGTCAGCACATCGACGAGGCGGAATTTTTCCTTGAGGGCTTCCTTGTGTTTCACGCCGAAGCGCTGCTCCTCGTCGACGACGACCAGCCCGAGGTTTTTGAACGAGACATCCTGCGAAATGATCCGGTGGGTGCCCACCACGACATCCACGCTGCCGTCCGCGAGGGCCTTCACCACGCGCTTTTGCTCGGCGGGGCTGCGGTAGCGGCTGAGGAGTTCGATCGTGACCGGGTATTCGCTCATGCGCTCGCGCAGCGTTTGGAAGTGCTGCTGGGCGAGGACCGTGGTCGGCGCAATCACGGCCGCCTGGCAACCGCCGGTGACCGCCTTGAACACGGCGCGGATGGCGACCTCGGTTTTTCCGAAGCCCACATCGCCGCAGATGAGCCGGTCCATAGCGCGCTGCGACTCCATGTCCGCCTTCGTTTCGCCGATGGCGCGGAGCTGGTCGGGCGTTTCGGTGAAGAGGAACGATTTTTCGAATTCCTCCTGCCAACGGGAGTCGGGCGGGAAGGCGCGGCCGGATTGGGTTTCGCGCTCCGCCTGCACGCGGAGCATGCCGGCGGCGTATTGGAAAATCCCGCGCGTGGCTTTTTCCTTTGCCTTCGCCCAACGGCCGCCGCCGAGCTCGGAGAGTTCCGGGTTGTTCCGTCCGAGGCCGACATAGCGGGCCACCTGCCAAGCCTGGTCGAGCGGCACATAGAGCCGCGCATCGTTGGCGAAGGTGAGGACGAGGACCTCGCCGGCGCCATCGGGGGATTTTTCCATCCCCTCGTAGCGCCCGATGCCGTGGTCGAGGTGGACGACCAGGTCGCCTTCCTCGAATTCGGAAAAATCCACGGCCTGCCTCGCGGCGCGGAGGCGTTCGCGGCGGAGGGCGGCGCGCTGGGCGCGTTGGCTGGCCGAGCGCCCGAGGATTTCCGACTCCGACAAAACGGCGAGCTTCGCCGCCGGGCAAACGAAGCCCCTCGTGGCGGGGACGGTGAGGAAAACCATCTTTGAGGCGTCGAAGTCGAAATCCGCCGCGAGTTCGGAAAAGCGCTCGCCCTCCGCCTCGTTCGCACAGGCGAACGCCACGGTCCAGCCGTCCGCCGCCCAGGCGTGGAGCTGGTTGAAAAACCTGCCGCGCTTCGCCTCGTTCAAAATCAGGTCGCCCGCGGCCATCTCGGCAAACGGCGCCGCGAAGAACGGGAACGCCGATTCGCCTTCGGAGCCAATCCAAAGCGCCCCGGCCGGCTCTGGCGGGTCGATGGCAATGACGGCATCGCCCTCGGAAAGGTAATCGCGCAGGGTGCCGCCGCCGGATTCGAGTTTGCCGGTGAGGATTTCGCAGGATTCGGCGTCCGCCACCGAGAGCTGGGTATCCGCGTCGAACTCGCGCAGGGACTCGATGGTGCGGTCGAACCACTCGATGCGCACCGGGCGCGGTTGTTGCCACGAGAAAACATCGAGGATGCCGCCGCGGGCGGAGTATTGGCCGCGCGAGCCGACCTGGGGCGCCGAAATGTAGCCGGCTTCCTTCAGGCGCCGCACGGCCTCGGCGGGTTCGGCCTCCATCCCCTTCCGCAAAACAAAAAGTTCCTCGAGCACCGCTTCGCGCGGCGGAACGTGCGATTCCCATTGGGCGGCATGGATGGCGAGCGCTTCGCAGCCGGGGCCGCGGGCGATGGTGCGCAGCAGGTCGAGCCTCTCGGATTGCGTCTCGGCATCGGGCAAAACCTCGCCGCCCGGCGTTTCGAGTTCGGGAAAAAGTTTCGCCCTCGGCGACCATGCCGCCAACTCCGCCGCGAAATCCTCCTGCGAGCGGAGGTCCGCACAGACGAACCAGGCGCGCCCCGGGATTTTTCGAAGTGCCAGTGCGGCAGCGAAGGGTTGGGCCGCGGGGGCGATGTCGCCCGCCGGGCCGGATTCGAGCAAACCCGCGAGCGCCGGGTTGGCGCAGGCGGATTCGAGGAATTCCTCAAGCGGAACGAATTTCATCCAGGTATTCTTCGCGAAGCCATTCGTCGGCGCAAACCAACGGCCGCCCGTCCAATTCGCAAACCGTGCGGATTCCCGCCCGGCTGTTCGTGAGGAACGCCGCATCGCAGCGGGCGGCATCCTCAGACAGCACGAAACCCTCCGTCGCATCGAGTCGCTTCAAGACCCACTCCCTCACCACGCCGTCCCTCGCACCGGTGAGCGGGTGCGGCGTTGTCCAGCGCCCGTCGATGCGGAGGAAGGCATTCGCCATCGAGGCGGAAACAAGTTGGCCGGCGGGGTTGAAGAGGAGCGCTTCGTCGAGGCCGCAGGCGCGTGCTTGCGAAAACGCCGCCGTGTTTTGCCAGTAGTTCCCGGTTTTCCACCCGCCCGGCGCGGGGAAATACGGCGCTGTGCTCGTTTGCACCCGCGCCGGCGGAAACCCGCCGCCGACTTTCATCGCTTCGAACAACGCGAAGCATCCGCCCTGGAATTTGTCGGACGGCGAGCCCGCACCCGCCGTGCAGTAAAAGCGGAGCATTCCGGTGCCGAGTTTTGAAAAATCAAAATCGGGAAAATGGAACTCCGCACCGAAATCCAAAGCGGCGCGGCGCAGGCGGTCGATGTGCGCAGCGGGGAAAAGCGGCTTGCCCGCAAGGACGGCGACCGACTCGAAAAACGACATCCCATAGCGGAACCCGCGGTCAGCGAGGGGCAACGATTCAGCCGGCTCCCAAGTTTTTCCGTTTTGTTTCCAGCTCAGCGTCTGAGCTTCGGGCGCTGACATTTTCGAGCCGGTTTAGTCGGCCTCCTCGACGACGGATTCGTTTCTTTCGAGGCGCTTGCGGAGCGTGGCGCGGGTGATGCCGAGGAGCTTTGCGGCGCGGACTTGGTTGTCGCCGGTTTTTTGCATGGCGCGGAGAGTGAACTCTCGCTCGAGCCAAGGGAGGAGTTGGAGCTGGGGGTCGGAGGCCGCGGCGCTGAAGAGGGTTTCGATGGCGCGGTCCATCGGCATTTCGGGGGTGGTGCCATCGGCGGCGATGCGCTGCGTCTCGGCCTCGAGGTGGCCGAGCGGGATGTCCTTCGGCAAAAGGATGTCGGCGGTGGAGAGCACGGCGGCGCGCTGGAGCGTGTTCTCGAGTTCGCGGACATTCCCCGGCCAGGGGTAGGCTTCGAGCACGCGGGCGGCCTCTTCGGAGAGTTTGAGTGGAGGTGTGTGCTTCTGGTTCGCGATGCGCTGGAGGAAATACTCGGCGAGGAGGCGGATGTCCTCCACGCGCTGCCGGAGGGGCGGGATGTGGATGCGCACGACATTCAGCCGGTAGAACAAATCCTCGCGGAAGGTTTTTTTCGCGACCTCCTCCTCGAGGTTTTTGTTCGTCGCGCAAACGATGCGGACATTCGTGCGGAGGGTTTCGTTCCCGCCCACGCGCGAGAACTCGCCCTCCTGAAGGACGCGGAGGATTTTGCTTTGGACCTGCAGGGGCATTTCTCCGATTTCGTCGAGGAAGAGCGTGCCCTTGTCGCATTGCTCGAAGCGGCCGATGCGCTGGGTGGTGGCGCCGGTGAACGCGCCCTTCTCGTGCCCGAAGAGTTCGCTCTCGAGGAGGTTGTCCGGGATGGCGGCGCAGTTGATGGCGAGGAAATTTTTGTGGCTGCGGGCGCTGTAGTTGTGGATGGCCACGGCGACGAGTTCCTTCCCGGAGCCGCTCTCGCCCGTAACCATGACCGCGGCGTCGCTTCCCGCCACGCGACCGACCATTTTGAAAACCTGCTGCATCGCCTCGGAGCGGCCGACGATTTCGTCGCGGTGTTGTTCGACGGTGAGCTGGGGTTTGAAGGTATTGGCGGCGCGGAGTTCGGCGGCGGCCTGGAGGGCGGCATCGGTGACGACCTTGAGGTTGAACGGGAGCTGCTCCTTGCGGACGAAATCGAACGCGCCCATTTTCATCGCCTCGATGACGGATTGGGTCGTGCCGAACGCGCTCATGAGGACGACCATGGCGTTCGGCGAATGCTTGCGGATGCGGGCGAGGAGTTCCACGCCGGTGAACGGGTGGAGGTTCGTCTCGGCGATGACGAGTTCGGGCTCCTCCATGCAGAAGGTCCGGTAGCCTGCATCGGCGGATTCCTCGATGAGCACGCGGCAGTCCTTTCCGTGCAACTGGTTCTTCGCCCACTCGAGGAAGTCGGAATCGCGGTCGACGACCAGAATTGTTTGCTGCCTTGCCATTTTCCCTTAGGTCGGGGCGATTCAACACAACGGGGCGGGTGCGAGGAAGCGGTTTTTTCCAATGCCGCCTTGCGCGGCACGGGCGGCGGGTGCTTTGTATGCGCGGATGATTTCGCGGTTCCTTCCGGTTTTGGCGTTGGCGGTTTTTTCCACGGGGATGGCCCGGGGTGGAATCCTCGACGGGCTCGATGCGGCGCAGCGGCGGGCGGTTTTCGAAGGCGGTCAGGCTTCGGTGGAGGAAGCAGTCGAGGGCAAGCCTTGGCCGCGCGTGAGGGTTTACCAGAAGGTGGGGGCTTCGCCGGAGGAGGTGGCGGCGGTTTTTTCCGACTATGGAAAGGCGCACACCTTCGTGCCCGATGTGCTCTCCTCGCGGATCGTCGAATCGCGCAGCCCGCACACGCACGATGTGGAATACGAAGTCGAGGTGCCGATCCTGCCCGACGAGCGCTACACGGCGCGGAACTCGCTGGAGGCGCTGCCGGGCGGGGGGTTCCGGGTTTCCTGGAAACTGCTCACCGCGCTGCAGACGAAGGATGCGGTGGGGAACCTTTTGATCGAACCGCACGGCGAGGGCGACTCCTTGATTTGCTATACAAACCTGGTCACGCCGGGATCCTCGATGGCGGGACTGCTTCGCAAGCCGGCGATGGCACGCATGCGCAAAACCGTGGATGCCATCGTGGAAAAAGTGGAACTCGAAAAAAGCGAGCGGCCGTCGGAGTTGGCGGCGCAGGTGGAAAAGTTGCGGGTGTCGCTCGAGGGGATGGCGGAAGGGGCCGATGCCGACGATGAGTGACCCCAAGCGCGCGCGGCTCGGGATCATTTTCCTGACGATCCTCATCAACATGGTGGGCTTCGGCGTGGTGATTCCGGTGTTGCCATTTTACGCCGAGAGGTTCGGGGCAACGCCCGCGCAGATCGGTTGGCTTTTCGGGATTTTTTCGCTGGCCCAGTTCCTCTTTTCTCCGTTGCTGGGCTCGCTGAGCGACCGGTTCGGGCGGCGGCCGGTGTTGCTCCTCAGCACGCTCGGGACGGCGGCAGGGTTTCTCATCATGGGCGCGGGGCAAACGCTCGCGATGCTTTTCGTCGGGCGGTTGATCGACGGGATTTCCGGCGGGAGCATCGGGACTGCGCAAGCCTATGTGGCCGACATCACCACGCCCGAAGACCGACCAAAGGCGATGGGGTTGCTCGGGGCGGGTTTTGGTTTGGGGTTCATCCTTGGACCCGCGCTGGGAGGATGGACCGCGGCGCAATTCGGCCACTCGGCACCGCTTTTTGTCGCGGGCGGGATGGCGCTCGCAAATGCGGCGTTGATTGCATTCCTGCTGCCCGAGTCGCTGCCCCAGGAGCTCCGCGGCAAGCGCGACCGCCAACCGCTTTTCCCGAACCTCCTGCGGCATGTCCAGAAGGGCCCGTATGCCACGGCCGTGGCGGTTTATTTCATTTTGATCACCGGTTTCTCGGTGATGACGGCCGTCTTCGCGCTCTTCGTCGCGCGGCGGCACGGGTTCGATGAAAAGCAAACGGGCTACCTTTTCGCCTACCTCGGGGTCATTGCCGTGTTCATCCAAGGCGGGCTGATCGGGAAGCTGGTGAAATTTTTCGGCGAGGGCCGGATTGCGACCGCGGGTGCGGCGGTGCTGGCCGGCGGGTTGTTCCTCACGCCGCTGGCCGGCGGGATGTGGGAGTTGCTGGCGTATTGCGCGCTCATCGCCATCGGCAACAGCCTGCTGACACCGACGCTCCAGGGAATCGCCTCGCAATGCGTCGATGCCGAGTGGCAGGGGCGTGCGCTGGGGATTCTGCAATCGGCGGGGAGCCTCGCGCGCTGGATCGGCCCGGTGCTCGGCGGGATGCTGCTGACGCTCGACCTGGCGCGGCCGGCGGCGGAATACGCCCGCACGCCGTTTTGGGTGGCGGCGGGTTTGCTGGCGGTGACTTTCGTTTTGTGCCTGCGGCTTCCCGCAAGGGCGGCGGCTCAGGCGAGGGGCGAGGGGTAATCGCCCGCAGCGACAAGTTCCCGCAACGCCTCGACAACCACAGGGCGGTCTTCGCGGTAGGTGATTCCGAACCAGCGCGACTCGACGGGCAAAACGGAAACCCGGGCCTCGCCGCGTGCGACCATGTCGGCCACGGCGCTTGGAATGTAGAACTCCGTCTTGGGGTCGCCGGATTTTTCTTCAAGGAACCGCAGTAACCCCGACTCGAGGAAACCGAAGGCATCGGGCGTGAAGCCCCAGCAATTCATCGAAACGCGCTCATCGCCGCGGAATGCGGTTCCATCGGCCTCGTCGCGCAGTCCGCCGGGCGTGCGGCCGATGCGCGTGTGTTCCTTCACGCCCTCCAGGAATCCGTCGGCATCGAGGCGGCAAACACCCCGCGAGACGGTTCCGTTTTCCGAAAGCGTGGTGTCGAGCCGGTAGCCCGCCATGCAGAAACGGCTGGGTGTTTTTTCTTTCTTCAAAAACCCCGCCACCGCCTGGAACGCGCCGGCGCCGTAGAAATCGTCGGCGTTGATGGCAAGGAACGGGGCGTCCACCGCCGAGCGCGCACACCAAACCGCATGGCCGGTGCCCCAGGGTTTTTCGCGGCCGGGCGGCACGCTGAAGCCGCCGGGGAGGTCGTTGAGTTGCTGGAAGGCATAGTCCACATCGATGCGCCCCTCGAACCTCCGGCCGGCCCGTTCGCGGAATTCCGCCTCGAAGTCGCGGCGAATGACGAAGACCACGCGATTGAAGGCTGCGCGCACGGCGTCGAAGACGGAGTAGTCGAGGATGGTCTCGCCGGCAGGGCCGAGGCCGTCCATTTGCTTGAGCCCGCCATATCTGCTGCCCATGCCGGCAGCCAAAACAAGAAGTGTCAGATCCATGCTGGAATCTCGGGCCGGCGAGATTCGAACTCGCGACCTCCTCGTCCCGAACGAGGCGCTCTACCAAGCTGAGCCACGGCCCGATATTTGGAACCGCCGGGGTGCCGGCGGATTCGGATTGATCGCACCACCGCCCCGCCGCCGCAAGGATTATATCCTATTCGAGCCGCACGCGCGGGTCCACAACGGCGTAGAGCAGGTCGGAGACAAGGTTCCCGGCGAGGACGAGGGCCGCGACGATGAAGTTCAATGCGACGAGCATCGGGTAATCGCGCTCGAGCACGGCTTCGTAGCCGAGCCGCCCCATGCCCGGGTAGGCGAAAATGGTTTCGACGATCACCGACCCGCCGATGAGCGCGGGCAACAAGCCGCCGATGCCCGTGACGAGCGGGCGGATCGAATTTCTGAGCGCGTGTTTGTAAAAGATGGAATCCTCGTCGAGCCCCTTGGCGCGCCCGGTGCGGATGTAGCCCTCCCGGAGCGTTTCAAGCATGCTGGCGCGGATGTAGCGGGATTGGACGGCGATGCCGCCCAGCGAAAGGATGGCCGCCGGTAGGGCGATGTGCCAAACGCTGTCGAGCAGGCGCGAGGCTTCGTTCGGGAATGCGATGCCGAAGGATTGCGTGCCGAGCACCGGAATGCCGACCGTTTTCACGAGCCAAATCACGGCGAGGTTCGCGATCCAAAATGTGGGCACGGCTATGAAAACAAAAACGCCCAGCGAAACGATGGTGTCCGGAGCGCGGCCGGCGTGGCGGGCGCAAAACACGCCGATGAGCAACCCGAAGGTGAGCGAGAGCGTGATGGCGGCGACATTCAGGATCACCGTGGCGGGCAGGCGCTCGGCGACCCGCTCCAGCACGGGGCGGCCGTCCTTGATGCTCTTCAACCGGCCGGTGAAGAGGTCGCGCATGTTGAGCCAGTATTGTTCGTGCAGAGGGCGGTCGAGGTGGAATTTCTTGCGGAACATTTCCTTCACCTGCGGCGTGATTTTCGGGTTCAGCTCGCCCCACGGATAGGGGCTGCCCGGCGCGAGTGTGACCATGAAAAACGAGACGAGGCTGATGAAAAACAGCAACAGGACCCCGATCAACAGGCGCCGGACGAGGAAATTCAGCACCCGGCAAGCATGGCGCGGCGGGCGCGGCGGGACAAGCTCAGCGGCGGAGGGTTTTCAGCCCCGCGGCCGCGAGCACAATGAGCCCGGCATTCCGCAAGAGCCCCGGCCAACCGGAAGAAGGCTCGCCCCCGCCCCCAAAGCAACCGCAGGAAACCACCTCGCCGCGCACGAGGGTCGTTCCGAGCGCGATGGCGAAAACCGCCAGCATCGCAATCGCCGTCCACAGCGCGCCGCGCCGGGCCGATGGGATGAATGCCAGTGCGGCGGCGCAGGAGATTTCGAGCCACGGCAGGTAGATGGCGACGGCATTGACGAACAATTGAGGGACGATGCCGTATTGGTGGACCGAAAGGGCGAATGCGGAGGGGTTGCCGATTTTCGGGATGGCCGCGGCGAAAAACACGCCCGCAAGCGCCAGGCACAAAATCCACTCGAGCAGCCACGGGATGTCGATGCGGCGCGCGTTCATTGCAGCGGCAACCCGGCTTCCACCCATGCGCCGGTGCCCCCGGTGAAAAGCACGACCTTTTCGGTCCCCTGCGCGCGGAGGAACGCACCCAGCATCAGCGCATCGTCGCAGCGCCGGCCGGAGCAATAGACCAGCACAGGCTGCGAGGGGCCGAGCATGGCGGACATTTCGTCGAAGGAATCGATGTGCGTGGCAAAAGGGAAGGGGATCGCGCCGGGGAGGTGGCCTTTGTCGAATTCCTCCATGGGGCGGGCGTCGAGGACGAGGTGGCTGCCGGATTCGAGGATTTCGCGGACCCCGCGGATGTCGGCAGTCTCGATGCCTTTCGAGGCGGCGAGGGTTTCGAGGCGGAGCCCGTGGTCCTCGGCCCAGGGGATGCGGAAGGGACCGAACAATTGCGCCGCGGTTCCAAGCACAAGCGCGCATGCGGCAATCGCGGCGATGGCCGGGAACAGCGGGCGCTTGCCTGCGGGGCGGTCAGTCCTGTGGATCGGTATGGCCGGAATGTGGGCTGCCATGGATGGGAACCTCCAGGGTGCGTGCGGGTGTGCCCGCCACGCGGATCGAAATATTTTTCCCGTCGAGCGAAGGCCGGGAAAGGATGTTCGAGACTGTGATGCGCCGGGCGGATTGGCCGGCGGATGCGGAGGTCCAGCGCATCGCGGGGTCTGGCAATTCGACGCCTTCGATTTCAAACGGGCGGCCGTCGGCTGCTTTCACCAGGAACGAGCGCGTGGCCGGTCCGGTGCCCGTGAGGCGGCAAACGGAGGGGACGACCGCAAAATCCCCGGCAATCGAAACGAGGGTTTCGATTTCGAGCACGGGGTTGTCGCGGTCGCCGGTTTGGATGGTGACCCTGTCCGGGTGGGCGCCGGGTGCGAGTTCGCCTTTCAGGCGGGCGGTGAGCGTGAAGCCGCCGGCATCGGCGGGCGCGGTGGAAATTTCCAGCAGTCCGGATTGTGACTTGGGTTCGGAGGGCGCGAGTTTTTTCCGGGCAGGCGAGCGGACCCCCACTTCGCCTTCGATGGGGCCGCCGGGCGTTTCGCGGCGGAGGACGAGCACCGGCGGATCGACCTCCAGGCGTTTCGAAACGGTGGCGCGCAAGGCCAGCACGGGTCGCCGGTTCGATGGGTCGTTCGTTTGGAGCGCGATGGTTTTCTCCTGCAGGCCCTGGCGGCCGGCGAGCGAAAGGGAAACGGGAAGCATCGCCACGCCACCGGGCGGGATTTTTTGGCGGGGGTCCCACTGGAATGTGGTGCAGCCGCAGGCGGCGTGGATTTTTTCGATCGCGAGCGGCGAACCGCCGGTGTTGCGGATTGCAAAGACATGCTGCCGGGGCTGGGAGGGGTCCACCTCCCCGAAATCGTGCGTGGACGGCTCGCAGGAAAAGAGCGGCGGGTCTGCGGCCGCGACCGCGTGGGCGAGAACCAAAAATGCCGCGAAGGGGAGCGCCGCCCTCACGGAATCATTCGCCGCGGGTGGCGACGGAAACGGTTTGCCCGATGCGAAGCGGGATCGGCGGCTGCCCGGTTACCAGCACCCTCACGGGGAAGCGGTTCGGCAACCGCACCCAATCGACTGTTTGGGACACGCTGGGCAGGAGGTTGTCCTGGTTGGTCGAGCCGTCGGGGTCGTGGATGCCCCAGGCAACGCTTTCCACCACGCCTTCGAAGGGTTCGTCGTCGCGGCCGATGAAAGTCACCGCAACGGGACCGCCCTGCCGGACATGGTGGAGCTGGGTTTCCTTGAAGTAGGCGGCGACCCAGAAGGAATTTGAATCCACGAGCGCGAGGAGTTGCTGACCTGCGTAAACATAGGTGCCCGGCGAGGTGTTCATGTTCGTGATGTAGCCGTCCACGGGCGCAAAAATTTTCGTGTAGGAGAGGTTGAGCTGGGCGGACTCGAGGTCGGCTTTCGCGGCGGCACGGTTCGCCTGGGCGGCGGCGTAGGAATCCTGCGCATTTTGGAGGTCGCGCAGGTCGTTGACCTTGGTTTTGTAAAGTTGCTCTTGGCGGTCGAGTTCCTGCTTGGTTTGCACGACATCGGCTTCGGTTTGCTGGAGCTTCGCGAGCGCGTTGTTCGTCGCGGCGATGTAGGTGGAAGGGTCGATTTCGAAAAGGAGGTCTCCTTTTTTGACCGTTTGGTTGTCGCGGATCGGGATGTTGGTGATGGGGCCGGAGACGCGGCAGGCAATGCCGACGACATTCGCGCGGACTTGAGCGTCGCGGGTCCAGGGCTTCGTGGTGTAGCGCTCATACATTCCGAGCGATGCCATCGCGGCCAGCACGACGACGAACCCGGTGACCACATATTTGGCGGGGAATTTTTCCATTAGGGGGACAGGGCGAGCCCGAGTGTGGTGCCGAAGAGCACGGCGAGGGCGACGAAGAAAAGAGGCAGGTGCCAAATGTGGCGCGTGAGGCCGAGGCGCTCGAGAGCCAGCGTGGCGAGCCATGCGGCGAGGAAGCCCAGCGTGCCGACAACCATCCCCCAAGGCAGGAGGAACCCGAAGAGGTCTATCTCCGCGGTGGTGAGGGATTGGAGGAGGTTCACTGTTCTGGGCTCATCAGGGCCGCGAGGCGGCATTTGAGGCGGAATGGCAGGGAGCCGTCCCCGAATTTTGCGAGGTCCTCGGGGCGGCTGCGGTCGAAATCCGCGAGGAACATCGACTCGACGGCCGAGGCGAAGGCGGTGTCCTGCACCGCGGCCGAGAGCTCGAAATTCAGCATGAACGAGCGGTAGTCCAAATTGATGGAGCCGACAATCGCGATTTCCCCGTCCGCGAGGAGGACCTTCTGGTGCATGAAGCCGGGCTGGTAGCGCCAAACCTTCACGCCCGCCTCGCGCAGCTTCGGGTAGTAGGTGAACGATGAGAGCCAGGGCAGCTTGTGGTCGGCGAATTGGGGCAGGATGATCCGCACATCCACGCCGCGGATCGCGGCGTGGCAAATCGCGTGGAAGAGCGGGCTGGAAGGGACGAAATACGGGCTCGCAATCCAGAGGCGCTTCGCGGCGTCGTTGATGATGGAAAGGTAAACAGCCGGGCAGGTGCTCCAGCCCTGTGCGGGGCCCGAGGCGATCGGGAAAACGGCGGCTTTCCCGCCGTGGGCGGTGGAGGGGGCGGGCAGGCGGAACGCCGGGACCGTCCGCGTGACATAATGCCAATCCTCGAGGAACGACATTTGGAAACCCGCCACGGCCGGGCCCTCGATGCGGAGGTGCGTGTCGCGCCAAGGGCCGAAATGGCGCGAGAGCCCCATGTATTCGTCTCCCACATTGAGCCCGCCGACGAACGCGGTGCGGGAATCCGTGATGACGAGCTTGCGGTGGTTGCGGAAATTGATTTGGAAGCGGCGGCCGAACTGGCGGTTCGTGATGAACGGTTCGACGGAGACGCCGCCTTCGCGCAGGCGCCGCACCCAGGAAAGGGGCAGGGTTTTGGAACCCACCTGGTCGTAAAGCACGCGGCATTCGGCTCCGCGGCGCGCGGCTGCGAGCAGGCGTTCCTGCAACCCGCGGCCGAGGCGGTCGTCGTGGATGATGAAAAACTGGACCCACACGGATTCCGAAGCCGCATCGATGGCTGCGAAAACGGCATCGAAAGTTTCCCTCCCGTCGATGAGCAGGCGGAGGTGGTTGGAGCCGGTGGAGGGAAGGCCGGAGAGGTTTTGCGCAAGGATGCCCGCTTCGGCGAAGGCACCTTGGAACGGCATGCGGTGGCCGTCCAAGTGGCGCGCGGTGGCGCCCAGCGCGGCGGAGAGTTCCTTGGACTCCCCGGATTTCGCAAGCGTGTAGCCGGCGAAGCGCGATTCGCCGAAAATCAGGAACAACGGAATCGCAACCAGCGGAAAGATAACCAGCGCGCACGCCCATGCGACGGCCGATTGAGGCGTGCGGGCGATCAGGATGGCGCGGAGCGCCAGGAAAATCCCGATCGCCTCGAGGACGATGGAGCTGGCGAGGTAAAAAGTCGGCAGCCAGTTCACGGGTCTTCTTCGCCGCGCGCGGACGGCTTAGGGAAGGCGTGTGAGGTAGTCTTGGAGTTCCGGTTCTTGGACATCGTGCAAACGGGAATCTTGCTGAGGAACGGGGATGATCCGGTTCGAAGCGGCCTCGGTCTGTTCCAAACGGCGGCGGTAGTCTTCGCGAGAGGTGATGGCGGCTTTGAGTTCAGTGTTCACCTGACCGAGCTCGTCCGTGAGTTTGCGAGCCGTGATTTTGAGTCCGCGGATCGATGTGTTCAGCGAGCGAAGCAGGAGGAGGTAGAAAACCGGCGTGGCGATCGCGAGAGCGGCGATCAGGACGATGACAAAATTGATGCGAAAATTTTTCGCGCTTTCCTTGTGCACTCCAAAAAGGCGGACATCGAGTGCGGAAAGAAAAGAGGAAAAGTCACTTTGAACGGCGCGAACGGTTTTATTGTATTCGGGATCAGAGAGAATTTGAGAGGCCAGCGTTTGATCGGGCTGTCCTCTGACTGTGTATTCTCCTTTTTTATCCTGAAAAACGCCCTGAAGCGCATTGAGAGCCTTCCTTTCGAATTCTGCCTGGGCCTTGCTCGCCTTTATGGCATCTTCAAATTTTTCCACTTCCTCAGAGGACAAGAACGCAGCTTTTGAACGAAGTCTTCGCAACTCCTCGCGCAACTCCGCGACGCTTTGAACATCATTTTTTTCCAGCAGATCCAGGAAGCTTGTCCCTTGAGCGGATCCTGCTGATGACGATCCCCGAGGATCGTTGCGACCTCCACGCCCATGCCAAGGAGCCACAATTTGAGCGATGGGAAAATCCGCATCGGTGGGCTCGGGACGCTTGTATTTCTCGTAATCTTGAATCGCTTTGGAGTCACCGTCGCTTACCGCCTCCATAGCCATATGGTGCAACTCATCGCTTTTGAAACGGGCTTTGTGAGCGACTTCGCGGGCAAAAAGCAGGAGACGCTCGTCCCGGTGGAGTTCGGACTGCGTCGAGCGGTAGCCGAGAGCCGTTGCAAAGAGGATCAGAGTGATTGTGAAAATCGCCGCGAAAAACACGAGCAGCAGGTGGCGGAGTTCGTCGCGCGTGCGGGATTTTTTCCGTTTCTTTCCAGGCATGGGTCAGGCGGGAGAGGCGAGGGCGTCTTTGATCGCTTGAAGGATGACCTTCGAGCTGCAGGGTTTCGAGAGAATGGCCGAAACGCCGAGTGATTTTAGGGACTCGTCATTCGATGGCGTGCTAAGGCCGCTGGTGCAGAGGATTTTTACCGAGGGGTCGATTTTTCGAATGGCAGAAACCAATGCGGGGCCGTCCATGCCGGGCATGGCCATGTCCGTGATGACAAGATTGATATCCTTGCGGCGGCGCTTGAAGGCGGCGAGTCCTTTTTCGCCGTCCTCGGCGGAGATGACTTTGTAGCCGGACTTTTCCAGCGAGCGGCTCATGACTTTCAGAACCGTGGGCTCGTCATCAACCAAAAGGATCGATTCGCCGCGGCCGCCAATCTCGGGCTGGGCGCCAGGAAGCTGGGGATTGGACCCGCGCTTGGTTTCCTCGCGCGCGGCAGGGAGGAAAACATGGAAAGACGACCCGCAACCTTCCTCTGTCTCGAGCGTGAGGAATCCGCTGTGGCTGCGGATGATTCCGATAACCGTGGCAAGGCCGAGGCCGGTGCCTTTTTCCGGACCTTTCGTTGTGAAAAACGGCTCGAAGATTTTTTTGCGGAGCCGGCGCGGAATGCCCATGCCGGTATCGCTGACGCTGATGCGAACGTAATCACCAGGTTTCGCCTGTGGATGCCGCTGGGCATAGGATTCATCGACCTCGAAATTCGAGGCCTCGATCCGCAGGCGCCCGCCCTCGGGCATGGCATCGCGCGCGTTGACGCAAAGATTGAGAAGAACCTGCTCGATTTGTGTGGGATCGCAGACGAACGGAGAGACGCGTTGCGGGGTGACAGCTTCGAAGTGGATGGTTTTCGGGAAGGCTTGGCGGACAAAATTCGAAACCTCGGAAAGCATTGTGGCCGCTTCGGCAATGACGCGTTCCGCGCGAACTCCGCTAGTGAAGGTGAGAATTTGGCGGACGAGTTCCGTGGCGCGGCGGAGATTCGAATCCACGGCGTCGAAAAGCTCCTGGCTATCGTCATCCGGCAGACGACTGCGGAAAAGGTCGAGCGCGATGGAGATCGGCTGGAGAATGTTGTTCAGATCGTGGGCGATTCCGCCGGCGAGCGTGCCGATGCATTCCTGCCGTTGGGCGCGGAGTCGCTCTTCACCGAGCAGGCGCGCCTCCTCGGCATCCTCGCAAAGAATGAGGATGGACTGGGGGCGGCCCGATCCGTCGCGCAGAAGAATCCAGCGGCTTTCGACCAACAGCTCTGTTCCAGCGGAGTTTTTCTGACTGAGTTCGCCCTCCCATTCGCCCCTTTCGATCGCGGTGCGCATGGCGGTGGCCATTTGTTTTTTATCAGCGGAGAATTCCTCGGGAAACGCGCGGCCGACGACTTTGTCCGAGGACGCGCCGTAGAGCATTTGGGCGCCGCGGCTCCAGAACGCCACATTTCCATCCAGGCCGAGAATGATGATCACCTCGTCGCGACGGTCGAGGAAACTGGCCTGCTCGCGGATGTGGCCCTCGGTGCGGATGGGAACGGATTGGTCACGGACAGCGCAGCAGACCCCGGCGCCGTCGCCATTGAAATCGAGGGGCAGGGCGTCGATGACCACGTGCTTGGTCGAGCCGTCGCGGCAGCGGATGCAGGCTTCCACGCCGCCCCCGGAGCCGGATGGTTGGACGACCGAACGCGAGAGCACCACGAAGTCGATCGAATCCACAAAAAAGTCATCCACCGGGCGACCGACAAATTCCTCTTCATCATAGCCGAGGAAATCCCGGCTGGCGCGGTTGGCCTTCAACACCACACCGGTAGGGGAAATTTTCCAAAGAACGACCGGCAAAAGATCCCAATCGGCGGAATTCGAATCACCCAGAACGGACGGCCACGGACTGCGGTTGTCCATCTCGCCGGCGGGCAAACCGCGATGGCGCAATGGATCCGGACGAACTGTGAGGTTTGAGTCGGGGGCCTGTGCAGGCATTTGAACCTTGGTGAAGGCTGCAAAAGGTTGGTGGGCGTATCGATCGGGGTCAATGAAAACCTCTTCCCGCTTGCAATCGCATTTTAAAACATCAAGGTTGGGAAGCAGCAGGCAGGACGGACAACGAAAAATGCTCCCATCCAACCAGAACCCGAAGCGCCCGAACGATCATGGCTACAATTATTCGGATCTGACCTTTTGGGAAAAGGTGACGATCATTTCACCTATTCCGCTCAAAACCGTGGGCTTTTTGGTTTTGATCGGGGTGCTTTTGCTCGTGGCGTATTACTTTTCCCTCTTCGCGATCCACGGGTTCAGCCCGGATTTTCTCCAGATCAACGACTGTGTGGAATCGGGCGGGCGTTGGAATGCGGCCGAGAAACGCTGCGAGCGGGTGCCGGATGTTTATGTGCCGCCGGACCCGGCGATGCAGGGGTATTGAGGGATTTTGCGTTTGACCGTCCGAGGGGGCGGGTTTAACCACTCCTCGAAGTCTGCGGGTATAGCTTAATGGTAAAGTTCCTGCCTTCCAAGCAGGCCATGCGGGTTCGATTCCCGCTACCCGCTCCAAGTTTTCGCAACGCCAGACGCAGGATTTTTTAGATTTCCACTTTTCGATTGGGCGGACGCGGGTAGTTTGGGAGTCGAGATGTCGGAAATGCCGGAACTGGTCGAAGAGCAAATGCGCACGGTGATCGTGGGCGTGGCCGACTTCAAGATCAGCACGGATGCCCTCACTTATTTGGCCACTTACGCACTGGGTTCCTGCCTCGGCATTACTTTCTACGACGAAAAACGGCGGGTCGGCGGGTTGCTGCATGCAATGCTTCCCTCGGCGAAATTGCACAAGGGCCAGAAGGTGCGCGATTGCATGTTTCTCGACACGGGCATCCCGCGCGTGCTGGCGGCCATGGTGCGGGCCGGCGCGAAAAAATCCGAGATGCGCGTGAAGGTCTTCGGCGGCGCGCAGCTCATGGCAACCGACAATTTTTTCCGCATCGGCGCGAAGAACATCGATATGTTTTACAAGCTGAGCCAGGAGTTCGAACTCGATGTGGCGGCTTGGGAAGTGAGTGGGCGAGTGAATCGCACGATCCGTCTGAACAATTTCAACGGCGATGTGATCGTGAAAATTCCCGCGCGGCCTGAATTCATCCGCTAATGAAATCCGCCTCCGACCTCCAGACTGTCGTGGAAATGACGCGCTCGATTCCCTGCGCGCCGGCGATTCTTCCGAAGCTGCTGAAGCTGACGGAGGGAAGCTCGGCGGATCTCGGGGAGCTCGAGATGTTGATCTCTCTGGACACCGGCCTCGCGACGAATGTGCTACGGACGGCAAACTCCGCGTATTTCGCGAACACCCAGCGTTGCGAGAGCATTGCCGATGCGGTGCTGCGGCTCGGGAGCAAAACGCTTTATCGCATCGCGGCAACGACGCTCACCGGACGTTGGCTGGTGCATCCGGTGCGCGGGTATGGGTGGGAGCCGGGTGATCTTTGCAGGCATTCGCTTTGTGTGGCGATCTGCGCGGAGGCTTTCGCGAAAACGACGCACCTCGCGGATTCCTCCACGGCCTATACGGCGGGGTTGATTCATGATCTGGGGAAATTCGCGCTCGCTTATGCGAATTTCAGCGCGCTCGATGAAATCGCGAGTCGGGTGCCGGACGATTATTTGACTTGGCGCGATGCGGAACTCGCGGTGCTGGGATTCGATTCCGCGGAGGTGACGAAAATTCTTCTGCAAAATTGGGGATTCCCGCAGAACTTCATTTCGGTGGGATTTTTTTATCAAAAACCCTCCGAGGCGCCTGAGGAGGATCGCAATCTGGTGACACTTATTCACGCCTCGAAGCATGTGGCGACGCAGCTCGGATACGGGGTGGGGGCGGATGGATTTTATTGCGACCCCGACGAGGCGGCGCTGGAGGCGGCGGGGTTCAGGGACGATGAAATGGATGCGGCCATCCCGGAAATCCTCGCCACGATCCAGCGGTTCATCACGCCCGAGGGCGAGTTGAATTTCCGCTGAGCGAGCGGGTCACCATTCGATCCACGCTTTTTTCCGCGCGATGTAGTCGGGCAGGAGCCCCTGGTCTTTCCAAAGCGTGTGGAACACCGGCGTGGCGGAGCCGGACATCGGCGGGACGATCCAACTCCAATCGGCCGAGACGGCGCGGCCGGCTTTCATTTCGCGGGCGGCGAATTCCATGAACTCCGAGGAGGCGCGGTGGTGGTCCACGATTCGCACGCCGGCGGCGGAGTAGGAGTGGAGGACGGCGGCGTTGAGTTCAACGAGGGCGCGGTCCTTCCAAAGCGGGTCGTTGGCGGTATCGATCCCCATGCCGGCGGCAATGGCGGGGAGGGCGTCGTAGCGCTGCGGGTCCCCGAAATCGCGCGAGCCGATTTCGGTTCCCATATACCAGCCGTTGAACGGGGCGGCGGTGAAATCGATGCCGCCGATGCGGAGCACCATGTCGGAGAGGATCGGCACGGCATACCACTTCAGCCCGAGGCCGGCGAACCACGGGAGCCCCGGGTGGGACAAGGGGACTTCGAGCGTTTGGGCCTGCGGCGCGGGAAAAAGCACGGGCGGTTCGCCGCGTTTTTGGATGACGAGCGGGAGGAGGTCGAAGCGACCGCCTTCGCCGCGCCAGCCGAGTTTGAGCGCTTCGCGGGTCATGTCCTTGAACTTCGGGTCGCCGATGGTCGAACCATCGGGTTGTTCGTAGCCCGCGTAGCCGATGAGCTGGTGGTTCCAAATCCTGGCAAGCGGCCCGGCGTTGTCGGCGGGGGCGAACACGGTGATGAGCGGCTGGATTTTCCCGCCGTTGGTGGCGAGTTCGATGTGTTCGAGGCAGGCGGCGTGGATTTCGGCTGGTTCGGAGAGGTGGCGGAGGTCGCGGACCTTGAGGGATTGCCAGAAAAGGCGGCCGATGCAGCGGGCGTTGTTCCTCCAGGCCATGCGGGCGCCGTGTTCGAGTTCCCCGAACGATGGGGTCCAGGTGCCGCGTTCCGCAAATTCGGCTTCGACGGCGCGGAGCCTTTGTTCAAGCGCCCCGGGCGGCCATTGCTTTTCGGAAGCGGTGGTGCGGAGGAACGCTTCGGCCTCGCACGCGGGGTCGCCGGGCGTCACCACTCGATGACGGAACTCGCGTAGGTGAGGCCGCCGCCGAAAACGACCAGGAGGATGGGGTCGCCGATTTGGAAGCGGCCGGTGCGCGCGGCCTCGTCGAGCGCGATGGCCACGGCTGCGGCGGAGGTGTTGCCGTATTTGTCGAGGTTGATGTGGAACTTGCCGAGGTCGAGGTCCATGCGGTCCGCCATGGCTTCGATGATGCGGAGGTTCGCCTGGTGGGGGATGACGCACTTGATGTCCTGCGCGGTGAGGCCGCAGCGGTCGAGGACGGTGTTCGCCGCGCGCATCATCGAGGTGACGGCCTGCTTGTAGGTCTCGCGGCCGTTCATGTGGAGGGTGTTCAATTTTTGGGCGATGTTTTCGGCGGTGGTCGGGCAGGCGCAGCCGCCGCCCGGCATGTGGAGGATGTCTGCGAGGTTGCCGTCGCTGCCCATGTAGGTCGTCACCACGCCGCGGGATCCAGGGCGGTGGCGCAGGATGGCGGCCCCGGCCCCGTCGCCGAAGAGGACGCAGGTGTTGCGGTCGGCCCAATTGACGATGCTGCTGAGCTTGTCGGCGCCGATGACGAGCACGGTTTGCATCGAGCCGCCGGCGATGAATTGGTGGGCGATTTCGAGGCAATAGAGGAACCCGGAGCAGGCGGCGCTCAAATCCATGCACGCGGCGTTTTCCGCCCCGATGAGCCTTTGCACATGGCAGGCGGTGGAGGGGAAAAAATTGTCCGGCGTGACGGTGCCGACGAGGATGAGGTCGATTTCGGAGGGCTTGACCCCGGCATTTTCCATCGCGGCCTGGGCGGCCTTCGCGGCCATGTGGCTGGTGAATTCGGTCTCGGCGGCCAGGCGGCGTTCGCGGATGCCGGTGCGCTCCACGATCCACTGGTCGGAAGTTTCCACCATGGACTCGAGGTCGGCGTTCGTAAGGACGCGCTCGGGCACATAGCTGCCGGTGCCAATGACCGAAGCGGTGCGGCTAGGCGGTGGCGGGATGTCGCGAATCTGTTTTTTCATGGCGGGGTTGCATGGCCTCGACGATGCGGGTGTTGATTTGGGCTTCGACGGCGGAGCGTGCGGCGCGGATGGCGTTGCGGAGGGCGCGGGGCGAGGAGTTGCCGTGGGCCTTGATGCAAATGCCGTTGACCCCGAGGAGCGGGGTGCCGCCGTATTCGTCGGTGCTGGTGCGGTTCTTCACGGCGGTGAACGCGCCCTTCGAGAGCAGCGCGCCGAGCATGCGGAGGGGGTTTCGGCGGAGTTCGTCCTTGATCCAGCCGACCATGGATTTCGCGAGGCCTTCGATGCTTTTGAGGAAAATGTTCCCGGTGAAGCCGTCGGTGACCACGACCTCGGCGGGTTTTTTGAAAATGCCGTGGCCTTCGATGTTGCCGACGAAATCGATGGGCGCGGAGCCGAGGAGTTGGTGGCACTCGACGCAGAACTCGGTGCCTTTGCCCGGCTCGGAACCGATGTTCAGGAGGCCTACGCGCGCGCGGGCTTCGCCGAAGATGGCGCGGTAGTAAACGCTGCCCATCACTGCGAATCCGACAATGTGTTCGGGCGCGGGGTCGATGTTCGCGCCGCCGTCAATGAGGAGGAAAACGCCGCCCTCGGCGGGAATGAGCACCCCGAGGCCTGCACGGTCGATGCCCGGGAGCGTGCGGAGCTTGATGGTGGCGGCCGCCACGAGGGCGCCTGTGTGGCCGGCCGAAACGACAGCATCGGCTTCGCCGTTTTTGACAAGGTCCACGGCACGGCTGACGGAGGAGTCTTTTTTCCGGCGCACGCTGTCGAGGCCGTTGTCCGACATGTCCACGACCTGCGAGGCCTGGTGGAACGAGATGCGCGGCTCGAGGCCGGCGGTGGGGTGCTTCAGGAGTTCGCTGCGGACGCGGGATTCGTCGCCGACGAAAACGATTTCAACATCCGGGAAATCGCGGAGGGCCTGGACGGCGCCGGCGACGGGATTTTGCGGGGAGAAATCCCCTCCCATGGCGTCGAGGGCAATTTTCATCCGCGGGGGTTCGGGCCGCGGTGATCAGTCCGCGCCGATCGTAAGGACTTGGCGCTTGTTGTAGTAGCCGCAAGCTGGGCAGGCGATGTGGCCGGGGACGGAAGCGCCGCATTGCGGGCACTTGGAGAGGCGGGGTGCCTTCCAGCGGTTGGCGGCCTTGCGGGTGCGCAGGCGCATCTTCGAGGTTTTGCGTTTCGGGACTCCCATGGTCTTAGTTTTTTTTGGTTTTCAGCTGGTCGAGCACATCCCATGCGGTGGCGCCGGGCGCGGAGGCTGGGCTTCCGGCGCGGATGGCGGCCCCGCGCACGGCCGGGCATTCTGACCCGCCTCCGGCATCGCAGCGCGGATGCGCGGGCAAGTGGAGGTGGATATCCTCCCGCGCCGAAGGGGTCAAGTCTATCAACTCGGACCCCGTGAGTTCGGTTTGGAGCGAAAAGGGGTCGACCACGATGTCGCGCTCGAATTCACCGAGGCAACCGACGCACTGCATGCGCGCCCGCACGGCGATTTTCCCGGTGGCGAACAGCCCGCCGCCACTCAGCCCGACATCGAGCGAATAGCGCAGGGGACCCGCAGGCGAGGCGTCCGCCTCCTCAAGGCCGAGGGGCTTGGCGTCCTCTTCGCCCTCGATGTGGAGGGTGGTGCCCTCGGGGATTTGGCGCAGGTGGACTTTCATCGCCTCGGCGGAACGCTAAGCACTGTCCGCGGCAGGGTCAATCCGCCGCCTGGGCGCGGGCACGGGCGGCGCGCCGTTTTTTCGAGGCCTCGACGCGGCCGGTGATGAAATCCCAAAGCAGCAACGTCACCGGATAGGATACCAGTGCCATGAGGATCGCCGCCGGCAGGACGCCCGCGATGTAGGGCAGCGGCGTTTTCGAAAGTTCGGCAATAAGGTCCTCGCTGCGGAGGTGCATCGGCTCGCGCTGGAGGACGAGGCAACCGAGGCGGTATTGCAGGTAAATGCAGAACGGGAAGGTGAAGGGGTTGCTGATCCAGGTGCCCGCGATGGCCGCGGGGACATTGACGCGCGTGATGTAGGCGGCAAGGGCGGCGCCGACCATTTGGATGGGCAGCGGCGGCATGAGGGCGAAGAAAGCGCCCACCGCCATGCCGGCGGCGAACCGCTCGCGCGTGGGGTGCCAGAGTTCGGGCGAAAAAAGGCGGTCGCCGAAGAAGCGGTGGATCCAGGTGCCGCGGATGTGCTTTGCGCGGGGAAGGTGCCGGAGGTAGCGGCCGATGCGGGAACGCCGCCAGTGCATGGGTTTCATCAGGATGGGAAATTTTGCCGGGGTCTTGGGGCTTGCCAAAGCAAACTGCCTCGGATTTTCTTCCGCGCAAGATGAAGAAGATCGAAGCCATCATCAAGCCCTTCAAAATGGAAGATGTGAAGGAAGCACTCGCGGAGGTCGGCATCGAAGGAATGACCGTCAGCGAGGTGAAGGGGTTCGGCCGCCAGAAGGGCCACACCGAAATCTACCGCGGCAGCGAATACACCGTCGACTTCCTGCCGAAGGTGAAGATCGAACTCGTGGTGGCCGGGGGCATGGTCGACAAGGCGGTGCAGGCGATTTCGAAAGCCGCCAAGACCGGCAAGATCGGCGACGGGAAAATTTTCATCCTTCCCATCGAGACCGCCGTGCGCATCCGCACCGAGGAAACCGGCGAGAGCGCCATTTAATCGGGCACGGCGTTGCAACTGCCCGAGTGGCTCGTCATTGTCATCCTCGGCATCGTCGAGGGAGCCACGGAATTCATCCCCGTCTCGTCCACGGGTCACCTGTTGATTGTCCAGGACCTGCTTGATTACAGGCAGAGCGACCTTTTCAATGTGGTGATCCAAAGCGGCGCGGTGCTCGCCGTGCTGCCGCTCTTCGCCGAGCGGTTGAAAATGATGGCCGACTGGCGCAGCCCGGCATCGATGGATTTCAACCTCAAGGTGCTCGCGGCCTTCGTGGCCACGGCGGCGGGCGGGCTCGTGATCGACAAGCTCGGCATCACACTGCCGGAAACGGCGGTGCCGGTCGCGGCGGCGTTGATCATCGGCGGAATCGTTTTCATCGAAGTCGAAAAGCGGCTCGCGAAGAAACGGCTCGCGAGCGAAATCACCTGGACCATCGTGTTCGTGGTGGCCGCCGCGCAAATCATGGCTGCGGTTTTTCCGGGGACCTCGCGCTCGGGTGCGACGATCATTTTTGCGATGATGTTCGGCCTCACGCGCGTTGCGGCCACGGAGTTTTCCTTCCTGGTGGGGATTCCCACGCTGCTCGCGGCGGGCAGCTACAAAATTTACAAGGCGGTCAACGGCGGCCACCCGATCGAGTGGGGACCGCTCGCGCTCGGCACCGTCGTGGCGGCCGTGGTGTCCTTCATTGCGGTGAAATGGCTGCTCGAGTTCGTGCGGACGAACACTTTCGTGGGCTTCGGGTATTACCGGATCGTCCTCGGTGTCGTGCTTTTGGTTTTCCTGCTTTAGGGTCGCCCCATGTCCGACACCATCCTGCCCGACCTCCAAGCCTGCGTGGTTTGCGAGGATGTCCGCCAAGAGGCCAGCGGCCAGCAAACGCTCGTCGGGATCATCGGCGTGGTGCCCGCGCCCGCCGTGCCGCTCGGGTTTTTCAAACTCTGCCTGTGGACGCGCTGGTGCGGCGGCACCGGGCAATTCACCCAGCACTCCGCGATCCTCAATCCCGAGGACGACGAGCCCATCGCCGAGAGCGAGGTGGCGTTCCAACTTCCCGCGTTGGACGCGCACGCCACGAATGTGCATGTCTTCGGCGGAATCCAATTCCAGAAGCACGGCGTTTACACGGTCGAGATCAAGCTCGACGGGGAATTGAAGCTGCGGTTCCCGCTGCCGGTGGTGCCGATGCAGGGCTTGCCGCAATCCTGAGGCGCGGGAAATTTCAGGGAGCCGCCTGCGGGGCGGGCGTGGCGGCTGCGGGCTCGGGGGCGTAGGCTTCGAGCGGCTCCATCGCAGGCGGCGGGGCGGAAATCGGAACTCCGGGACCGCTGTGGGTTTTTTCCGCAACCTTCGGGCTGTCCATCGCGATCAACTCGGAGACCGTCGCAAATTGGAATCCCTTTGCGAGGAGCGCGTCGAGGGCCGGTGGCATCGCATCCACCGTGCTCGGGTGGATGTCGTGGGCGAGGATGATCGAGCCCGGCACGGTGTTTTGGATGATGTGGGAAGAAACGCGCGAAGCGTTCCGGTATTTCCAATCCTGAGGGTCGACCGACCACATCACCACGGTGAGCCCGAATTCCTCGCTGAGGCGTTTCGTGATCGAGGCGTTGGTGGCGCCGTAGGGCGGGCGGATGGTCGTGGGCTTCTGCGGCACGGCGGCGGCGAGCGCTTCGTTTGTGGATTTCACCTCCTGCGCCAAACCGGCCGGCGAGAGTTTCAAAAACGACGGGTGGTTGTAACTGTGGTTCCCGATTTCGTGCCCCTCGGCCACCATGCGTTGGACGATCTCCGGGTAGGCAGCGACGTTTTTCCCCACGAGGTAGAAAGTTGCACGGACACCGCGCTCGCGGAGGATGTCGAGGAGGCGGGGCGTGAGCGTCGGGTGCGGGCCGTCGTCGAAAGTGATCGCGACATGTTTCCCCTCGACTTGGCAGCTGTTGTAGCTGTGTTTGCGCGGCTTTGCGGGCGACGGACTGGGGGTCGGCGGAGGCTCGGCCAAGAGTGATGGCTGGGCGCCGGGTTCGAGAACATTTGGCGCGGGGGAAACGGAAGGGGCAGCATCGCCCGCGGTCGCAACGGCCGGGGCGTCCGGGCGCGGGGGCAGTTGGGCTTTTGCCGTGGCGGGTCCGGAGGAAAAACCAATCGCCGCAAAAAGCAGCGCGAGAAGACGAATGAAGTGGCGCATCTAAGTGGCAGTGAATTTTGAAATTCGCACAT
>JAGWWS010000058.1 GCA_018970255.1 Verrucomicrobiota bacterium
GAATCCGAACTCCACGATGTCTTCGCCGAGTGGAACAAGGGCGAACTCGACAGCTACCTCGTCGAAATCACCCGCGACATCTTTGCAAAGAAGGATGCCGATGGCACCCGCCTCGTGAACAAGATCCTCGATACCGCCGGCCAAAAAGGCACCGGCAAATGGACCGTCAACAACTCCCTCGACCTCGGCGTCCCCACCACCCTCATGGCCGAGGCCGTCTACGCCCGCTGTGTCTCCGCCCTCAAGGACGAGCGCGTGAAGGCGTCCCGCAAGCTCAAGGGCCCGAAAGCCTTCATCCCCGGCGCCCGCGTCCCCGCCAAGCGCGACAAACTCGTCGAGGAGGTCCGCCAGGCGCTCTACGCCTCGAAGATCATCAGCTACGCGCAGGGCTACATGCTCATGCGCGCCGCCGCGAAGGAATACCGCTGGAAATTGAACTGGGGCGGCATCGCCCTCATGTGGCGCGGGGGTTGCATCATCCGCTCCCGTTTCCTCGGGAAGATCAAGGAAGCCTTCGACAAAAGCCCGCGCCTCGCGAACCTGCTTTTCGACGACTACTTCCGCGGCGAAATCAAGAAGTGCCAGAAAGGCTGGCGCAACACCGTCGCCCTCGCAGCGAAGCGGGGCATCCCGGTCCCGGCCTTCTCCACCGCGCTCTCGTTCTACGACAGCTACCGCTCGGCCGTCCTGCCGGCGAACCTGTTGCAGGCCCAGCGCGACTTCTTCGGCGCGCACACCTACGAGCGCGTGGACAAGCCCCGCGGCGAGTTCTTCCACACGAACTGGACCGGCACCGGCGGCAGCACCTCGTCCACCACCTACAGCGTGTAAGAGCCTCAGCCCTTCGCCTTCGACAGCAAAGTCAACCCGTCGATGACCATGGTTTTGTCGGCGGACTTCATCATGTCGTAGAGCGTCAATGCGGCGACCGAAGCACCGGTCAAGGCCTCCATCTCGAATCCCGTCTTCGCCTCGCCGCGAACCTCGCAGCGGATTTCGATGGAACTCGCTTTCACCGAAAAATGCACCGCCGCATGGGTGACAGGCACGGTATGGCAAAGCGGAATCAACTCCGCGGTCCTCTTCACTGCCTGAATCCCGGCGATACGGGCCACCGCCAAGACATCTCCCTTTTTCAGCGCCCCGGCTTTCAACAAACGAATCGTTCCACTCGCGCACTTGAGAACGGCTGCCGCCACCGCTGAGCGCGAAACAACGCTTTTCGACCCGACATCCACCATCCTCGCCGCACCGCCGGAATCCAAATGGGAAAAGGCACGCTTCATGCCCGGAGCCTATGCGGCCGAGCCGCTCGGAGCCAAGCGATCCTCAGGGCTTCAAAATCGCGAATGTCCTCTGGTCGGCGCGCTCCAGCAGAATCAAAATCCCGCGATCGCCGTCGGCGGATTTCATCGCCTCATCGAAATCACTCTTCCCGGAAATTTTGCGCCCGCCCGCCTCGGTGATGACATCACCGGGCTCCAGGCCAGCCACCGCAGCAGCACTGTAAGGCACTACCGCGGTCACCACCACCCCACCGGCGTCTTTTCGGGTAATCTTCATCTTCTTGAGCAGATCCGGCGTCGCATCCTCGACAGTCAATCCCGGCGAGGCAGGGGTTTCAGCTGGCTTCGACGAACCACTCTCACTGCTTCCTCGCGGCCGCGTGGATGCCCTCAAAAACTTGTCCGGATGTTCACCCGTCCGCACATCGAGCTGCATCGTCTGTCCTTTGCGCCAAACCTCGAGTTGCACCACCTGTCCGATTTTCTTTCCGAGAATTTCCCGCTGAAGATCGGATGCCAGCGAAACCTCCCTGCCATCCACCCGCGTGATGACATCACCGGTGGCGAGGTCGCTCGACTGCGCCGGCGCACCGGGCTCGATGCCCCGCACGACCACTCCGCGCTCCACGCCGGGATAAAGGTCGCGCAATTGCCGCGCCTCCTCGAGCCCGGCAATCGAAATCCCAAGCCACGGCCGGCTCACCCGCCCCTTCGCCAAAAGTTGTTCGGCAATGTTTTTGGCCGTGTTGATGGGGATCGCAAAACCCACACCTTTGTTGATGCCGCTGATGAGCGTGTTGATGCCGATCACCCGCCCGTCGATATCGCAAAGCGGCCCGCCGCTGTTCCCGGGATTGATCGAAGTATCCGTCTGAATGAACTCGTCGTAATGCCCGCCGAGCGCCAGATTGCGACCCTTCGCGCTCACCACCCCGAAAGTAAAAGTGTAGGGCAGCTCCATCGGCGTCCCGATTGCGAAGGCCAGCTCGCCGACTTTCAGCGCATCGCTGTCACCCAGCTCCGCGACCGGCAAATCCTTTCCTTCGATTTTCAACACCGCCAGATCGCTCCGCTCGTCCGCCCCCACCAGCTCCGCATCAAACCGCCGCCCATCGCGCAGCTTGACTTTCATCTCCGTGGCCCCGGCGACGACATGGTTGTTCGTTAAAATGTGACCCTCCTCGGAAAAAATGAACCCCGAGCCGACATTGGGCTCATCATTGGGAGGAACCATCGGATGCGGCGCTCCATTTGGACCCCGAAAGAAAAAGTCCAATCCGCTCGGCATACCGGAAACAGGATTTCCCATAGGCGATGTGGATTCGATGACCACCACCGACGGCGCCGCCTTTTCAAACACCGATGCGAAAGAATCGCTGAGCTGCCTCAAAGCACTCGGACCTCCCGCCACAAGCGTCTGCGCATGAGTCATGCAAACGGCCGCACCCAAAATCAAAGGAACCACCAGTGACTTCTTCATACGCCGCGGAACTTACATCGCAACTTCACCATTTCAAGCGGCGCCAGCCTTGATACCCGCGCGAAAACGCGTCATTCGTTAACTATGGTCTTTCGCATCGCCTTACTTCTTCTCATCGCCACCACCGCCACCCTCCCCGCCGAGGAGAAAAAACGCCTCGTCATCCCCACCGCCACACCTTCATCCAAACCTGCCTCGAACGACCCGAACGCCCTGCTCCAGCGCTTCTTTGCGGACCTCAAGGCCGACAAACTCGACGCCGCCTACGCGAACCTCGCCAAAAACACCATTATCGCCGAGCGCGCGGAAAACCTCGAGCAACTGAAGGAAAAAACCCGCGAGGCCATCGACAATTTCGGTCCCGTCCAAGGCTACGAAGTCGTGCAGACCGACGAAATCGGCAGCGTCCTCTTCCGCCAGACCTGCATTTCCCTCAACACCGACCTCCCGCTCCGCTGGCGCTTCTATTTCTACCGCACCGGCGGGCAGTGGAAACTCGTTGACCTTCGCGTGGACGATGGCATCGCGGACCTCTTCGACGAGGTTTCACGCAAAGGCGCCAATTAGCGTCCGTTCGCCGAAACGGTGCGGAAAAAACTTCCCCTCATCGGCCTTGCCGTCGGTCTTTTGGCCTTGGCCATAGTCGCAGTCATTCTCGTCCAATCCCTCGACTTCGCACCCATCGCCCGCCGGCAACTCGAAAAATCCCTGCCCGGCGCGAAGGTCGATGTGCAGGAGGTCAAAATCTCGGGCTCCGGCGAAATCGTTTTTAAAAACTTCACCGTCGCCGACCCCGTCACGGGCAAGGAACTCGCGCGCCTTGAGCGCGGAAAAATCGTCCTTTCGCTGGACGACCTTGCCCGTGGCCGCATCGGCGAGGTCCACCTCGAGAACCCGCTCATCACCATTTCACCGGGCTGGTCGGGCGTCTTGCCGACACCGAAACAAAACAACGGCACCACCGCCCCGGCCATCCGCCGCATCGTTTGCAAATACGGCGAACTTCTCTACGAGGGCTCGGCCAATGGCGACCCCGATGTGCGCGCGAAGTTCTGCCTCGATTGGAAAAATGTTTCCGCAAAAAGCGTCGAGCCCGTCGAGCTCACCCTGTGGGACATCCGCGCCAACGCACCCGGCGCCGCCGCCCCATTCCTCGTGCTCGATACCCTCGTTGCCAAGGGCCTCCCCGCCGAAATGGCGGAGGAATTCGAACTCCGCGAACTCATCCTCAAGGGCGGCTCGCTCGCCATTGGAACCGCACTCAACCAACTCGCCAGCCGCCCGGCTCCGCCCGCCGGGACCACGAAACAGGGCCCTTCCGCGAAATGGAAAATCGGGAGCCTGCAGGTCTCCGGCATCGAGGCGTTCCTCGGCGAAAATGCGTGGCAAGCGGACACCGATGCCAGCTTCACCATCAACACGAACCTCCAAAACCTCTCGCCCGCGGAAATCGCAAACTCCCTCGCCGGCACACAGCAGGAAATCGAAATCAGCGACCTCGCCATCCCCTCGCCCGTGGATGCATTCCGCCGCGTGCTCACGCTGCGCAGCGTTTTCATCCGCTTCACGCTCGCCGGCGCCCTGCGCCGCGAACTCGACGATGTCACCATCCTCTATCCGGTCGTGCACATCGGCGAGGACCTCTTCCTCTACATGGAGAACGCGCGCAAACACCTCGGCTCCGGCGGCGGACCCGGCTGGAAGGTCAAACGGCTCGACATCAAATTCGGCAGCTTCCTCGTTGGCTCGGCAGGAACCACCACCTACGGACTCCCCCTGAACTTCCGCACCACGGCGGAAAATGTTTCGCTCGACGAACTCGCCTCCCTCTCCTTGCGCGGCAGCCTCGAAATCCCCGCGCACAAATACTCCTTCCCCGCCTACGAGTTGGAATTCACCACTGAGCCCGGCGAATTGCTTTTCTCATACCCGCCCGAAAAAGGCGTCAGCAACATCGTCGGCACGATCCGCATCCCGCAGCTCCGCTTCCGCCAATTCGAAGCCGACGGCGCCTGGCTCTCCGCCACTTTCGACCGAAAGGGAATCAACGGCGCATTCGGCGGGGTTTTCTGCGAGGGGGATGTTTCGGGCGGAATGAGTTTCATCTTCGATTCCGCCTCGCCATGGATCGGTTGGATCGGCGGCGCCCGCGTGGACCTTGCGGAACTCACCGGCATCCTCGCCCCGCAAAATTTCCGCATGACCGGCCCCCTCGAATTCTCCGCCCAAGTCAACGCCCACGGCCGCAGCATCCGCCGCGCAAAAGGCGAATTCACCTGCTCCGGCGGCGGAACCATGGAAATCGGAAAAATCGACGACCTGCTCGCAAACATCCCCGGCGACATCGCGCCCCTCAAGCGCGACAGCCTTCGCATCGCCCTCGAATCCCTCCGCGATTTCGCCTACGGCGGGGGCAAGGGCGGCCTTTGGTTTGCCGATGGCAATGGAGTCCTCGACTTGGAGTTGCAAGGCCCGCTCGGTTCCCGCACATTCCGCACCGTGCTCCACGCGGACGACCTGCCCGGAGGAAAATGGAAACAAACCTCGGCCCGATGAAAAAATCCGCCGCAATTTGTGCAGTTTTAGTGCTCCTTTCGGCTTGTGCCGGTCCCACCGTCAACCTCGCCACCCCGGACCCGATCAAGGTGGACATCGCCATGCGCCTCGATGTTTACCAGCACGCCAAGGAGTCTGCGAAACCGCCTGCCGACAAATCCGCACCCGACCCCGCCGCCGCACGCCGCAACCGCAGCGCCGACATCCAGACCTTCAAAAACTCCCGCATCGTCGGGGAAGGGCGTGACGCCCTGCTTTCCATCCGCGTGGAAACGCCCGGCGACTACGGCGACTACATCCGCTCCGCTGTTCGAGCGGAGAACGCCGACCGCATGGCACTCCTGAAAGCAGAAGCTGAACGCCAAAAATCAGCCCTTCCCGACATCCAAGCCAAACAGGCCGAAATCAACCGCAACCTCGCCTTCAAGGGCGAATGGATCGAAGTCGAAAAATCTCCCGGCAATTTCCAGTGGGAGCAAAAGGATGAGTAGGGCCAATCCCGCTCACCCGAAAACCTCCACACACGCGCGCGCCGTGTTGAGGTGCACCTCGACAATCTTGCGGATGTCCTTCGAGTAGCCTCCCGCGAGGACCCATGCCACGGGAATCCCCAGTTCCTTGGCGAAACGGAAAACCATCCGGTCCCGCTCCATCAAATCCCCGTGCCCGAGGTCGAGGGGCGAATACGGGTCGTCGCGCAAAGGATCGGCGCCAGCCTGGTAGAGCAGGATATCCGGCTTGCCCGCATCCGTAATCCAGCCGAGATGCTTTTCCAAAACCCCGAGCATCATTTCGCCATCCGGTCCACCCGTCGGCACGAGCGGCACGGAAAAATGGTTCTCTCCGTTCTCATGCTTGCGAACGGTCACATCGCGGTAACACACATTCTCCCAATAATCGTTGCCGTAGATGGAAAGCGCGCGCAGCCACGGTCGCTCCGCGGCGAGCAATGCGGTCCCGTTGCCATAGTGCAAATCCATGTCGAGCACGGCTGCGGTCCGAATTTCTCCCGCCGACCTCAATTCCTCCAGCGCCACCACCAATCCATTGAAAGTGCAAAACCCCTCGCCATGGTCCGCACAAGAATGGTGGAACCCGCTCGCCAGAGCCGCGGAAACGCCCTCCCGCAAAGCAACACCCGCCGCGGCAAGCACGCCACCGCTCGTGAGACAAACGCTCGGATACAGCGCGGGGCTCCACGGGAACTTTTGCGACTCCGCCAATTCCTTCGG
>JAGWWS010000059.1 GCA_018970255.1 Verrucomicrobiota bacterium
ACCGCGCGGGCGATGGCACTGCAATACACCAACTAATCCGGCTCCGGACCCGCCCGCGCATTTCCTTGCCGGGCAAGTTGCAACAAACGAAAAGCAAAAGTTATTCACAGAATGGCGCTTGCCATCTGCCCAACCATGCATAACTTTCTGGCGCACGAAACCTTTCCGATGTTTCGCTGGATTCCAACCATTCTCGCAGCCCTTTGGCTTTGCGCTTCCTCCGCCTCGATGGCGAAGGAGTTTTCGCTGGTGACCTATAATGTCGAGAACCTCTTCGACTTGGACGGGTTTTCGAATTACGACGAATACAAAAGCGAATCCTACACGCCCGAGCACATGGCGGTGAAGGTCGAGAATGTCGCCCGCGTGCTTGCGAAAGTCGGGGACGGGCGCGGGCCGGACATCATCGTTTTCAACGAAATCGAAATCGACCAAACCCCACAGTCCACCATCCCCGACAGGCGCGCTTGGTTGGAATCCGTGAGGGGACGCTCCATCCGCGACCTCGTTTCGTCGAACCCCGTCGCGCCCGAGGCCGCTGGCGTTCCCGCCGAAGCGTGGTTGCTCAAGGCCTGCGAGGATGCCGGCCTCCACGGCTACCATGTAGCCACCACGGACGACTTGCCGGGGAACTACGACAGCGGCCGCCCACGCTCGGTGCGGAATGTTGTTTTCTCCCGCTTCCCGATCCTCTCCAGCACCACGCACCCGACGCCGGATGCGCGTTCGATCCTCGAAGCGAAAATCGATATCGAGGGGCATCCGCTCACCGTGCTCGCGAACCACTGGAAGTCCGGCGCCGGCGACCCGCGCCACGAGCGGATCCGCCTGAAAAACGCCCGCACGCTGCGCGACAGGCTCGACGCCATTTTTGCCGAAGACCCCATGGCCGATGTGGTCGTGGCCGGCGATTTCAATTCCCACTACAACCAAAACAGCCGCTACCCCGAGTTCCGCGAAACGGCCCTCATCGATGTCCTCGGCTCGCAGGGCAACGAGCTCGCGCTCCGCAAGCGGGGCGACCTTTACAACCTTTGGTTCGAAGTCCCCACGCGCCAGCGGGGCAGCGACATCTACCGCGACGAGTGGGGCACTCTCATGCACATCCTGGTCTCGCGCGGGCTCTACGACACAAAGGGCCTCCAATACCGCGACAACAGTTTCCAGGTCCTGAAATTCCCCGGCCTCAACGCCGATGTCTTCGGCCGGCCCTACCGTTGGTCGCGCGGCAAGCGCCCAGGCGGGTTCTCCGACCACTTCCCGATCCTCGCCCGCTTCCGCACGGCCGAGCCGAATTCGCGCGCCAAGTGGATGGCATTGAGAAACCCCAGCACGGTCGTCGAGGGGCCGGCCGGCCCCGTGCGGTTGATTTCCTCCGTGGACCTCTTCAAGCGCGCCGTCAAACCCGGCAACGAACCGCGCGATGCCGACTTCCGCGATGGCACCTACGATGGCAAGGTCTTCCTGGTCGACGGCCCTGCCTCGATCAACGAGCGCGGCTTCGTGAGCGTGACATTGAACGGCCTCGAATACGATGTCTTCACCCACAACCGCGAACTCCGCGAAAAAATCCGCGAAGTCGCTCAGGAAAAATCGCACCTGCGTTTCTACGGGCAGCTCTCGACCTATCGCGGACGCTGGCAGTTTGTGCTGCACGGCCTCGAGTGGCTGCCCGACCAGAGCGCGAGAAACTCCCGCGAGTCCCAGCCGAGACGCTCGGAGCGGGCCTGACTTTTTAAGAGATGAACTCGCAGGCCGAGTTTGCCGCCAAGGTTCCTGTGGCGAAGCACGCTTGAAGGAGATAGCCGCCGGTCGGCGCCTCCCAATCGATCATCTCTCCCGCAACGAAAAGTCCGGGGAGTTTGTTTACCATCAGGCCATCGGTGAGTTCCTCCCAGCTCAATCCTCCGGCTGTCGAAATGGCTTCTTCGATCGGACGCGGGCCTTTCAAAGGGATGACGCAGGACTTCGCTTCCCGGGCGATCGAGGTGGCGTCCGGCCACTCGCTGTGTGCCAGAAGCGCGTGGGCGGCATCGCCGAGTTTCCAACGCTGGCGTGCTTCGCGGGCGAAATCGCCGCGAGCGGATTCCATCTTTGCGATGAGTTGCTCGATGGAGTGTGTGGGTTTGAGGTCGATGGAAATTGCCGGTTCCGCCATGGCCCGAAGCGTGGCTCCGAGTGCGTAGAGCGGACCGCCCTCGAGCCCGTAGCGGGTGAGGATGAGTTCGCCGAAGGACGATTTGCCGTCAGCACTGACGCGGATGTTTTTGAGGGGTTTCCCCTCGGCGGCCTCGAGAATCGCCGGCGACCAGTCGTGTTCCCAACCACAGTTCGCGGGGGCGAGGGGAGTGCTCGAAAGGCCGAGTTTTTCGAGCATTCCCACCCATTTTCCGTCGGAACCCGTTTCCGGCCATGAGGCCCCGCCAAGGGCCAGAATCACTGCATCGGCTTGGAACCCTTCGCCGTTTTCAAAATCCAGATGGAAGGAAGAGCTGCGTTCGATGCGTATGATGCGGTGTTGCATCCGGAATTCAACGCCTGCTGCTTTCAGCCTCGCGACCCATCGTCTCAGCAACGAGGCGGCCTTAAGGTCTTTCAAATAGACCCGTCCGCTTTTCCTCTCGAAGGTTTCGCATCCCAGACCCGCGGCCCATTGCCGCAACTCATCGGCACTGAAAACTTCGAGAACCCGTCGCCAAAATTCCGGAGTCCTTCCCGAGTAGCGCGTGGCAAAGGTTTCGATCGATTCGGCGTTGGTGAGATTGAGCCCGCCCTTCCCGGCGACGAGAAACTTCCGGCCAACCGAGCGTTTGGAATCGAACAGAACCGTCCGGAAACCCCGGCCCGCACACACCTCCGCCGCACGAAGCCCGGCAGGCCCACCGCCAACGATGGCGATGGTCTTTGAGGAATCCTGATTCACGCCTGCGGATAACGAAAAAGAGAAGGAAAGTCCCGGGTTTTCACCCCATGGCGGTGGAGTATGGGGTGGGGGATTTTGTCGGCGCGGCGGGGTCCGGGCCACCGGATCGCTGCCATAGGCCGCTCCGACCCATGGGCTCCGCCGCACTCACAATAACGACTATGAAAAAGATAAACCTCCTCCTCGCGGGCCTCGTGCTCGCGGCTTCCACCGCCATGGCCCAGCCTTGGGGCAAATCCGGCGTTCCCATCGAACGCATCCACAAAAAATCGCAGATCGAACAAATCGACAAGGGCGCGCAGTTGGTCCTCGTTTGCAAAGGCTCGGACACGGTCACGCTCATCGACATCAAGGACAAGAAGGAGGCGATGGAGTTGTGCGCGGACGGGCGGATGATCCATTGCCGCGATTGCCACAAGAAATTCCATGTGGTGTGGAGCAACCCCCTCGGCAAGGGGCCGGGGCCAAAAAGCACCATGGAAATCGTGAATGCGAAAGGCGAGCCCTGCATGTTCCTCGGGAGGATCCGGTAGGCGGCCGGCGGGCTGTGGCGCGGCAGTTCGCCCTTTCCAAAGCGCGCGGTTTGTGTGAACCCATGCCCCGCGCCATGAAGGAAAACCGCGCCATCTACCCGGGGACATTCGATCCCGTGCACTTCGGCCACATCGATGTCATCCTGCGCTCGACGCAGATTTTTTCGTCGGTGGTGGTGGCCGTGGCGGCCAGCCGCGGGAAGGGGCCGCTCTTCGGCGTGGACCAACGGCTCCAAATGCTCCGCGAGAGCATCGGAGAGAATCCCGCCGTGAGCATCGTCCCCCTCGAGGGCCTGCTGGTGGATTTCGCCCGGGAGCTGGGTGTTTTCACGGTCATCCGCGGGTTGCGGGCGGTCTCGGATTTCGAGTTCGAATTCCAAATGGCCCTCATGAACCGCAAGCTCGAGCCCCGGCTGGAGACCGTCTACCTCACGCCGAAGGAGGACTACACCTACCTGAGTTCCCGCATCGTGAAGGAAGTCGCGCGCTTCGGCGGCGACCTCTCGCAGTTCGTCCCGCCGGCGGCCGCAAGGATGCTTTTGGAAAAAACCTGAGGCGCTTTCGCGGCCGGCGGGTTTTTTTGCGGGGAAAATCGGAGTCCGGCGTTGCCATGCGCGCGCGGGGTTGTTAGAAAACCCCGCGAAATGGCCTACACCGTCAAGCGCCCGCGCCTCACCTTGGCAGAGAAAATCTATCTGCCCACCATCATTGGCGGGCTTTTCATCACCCTCCGCCACATGTTGCTCCAGGCGTTCGGGCTCACGAAGGTCACCATGCAATACCCCGAGCAAAAGTGGGACGCCCACATGCCGGCCTGGTATCGCGGCGCCCCCACGCTCGTCCGCGACGAACAGGGTCGCGACCGCTGCGTGGCCTGCCAGCTTTGCGAATTCATCTGCCCCCCGCGCGCCATCACGATCCACCCCGAGGAAATCCCGGCCGACGAGCGCTGGGGGAAGGTCGAGAAGCGCCCGAAGGCTTTCGACATCGATATGATCCGTTGCATCTACTGCGGGCTCTGCGAGGAAGTCTGCCCGGAGCAGGCGATTTTCCTCCGGAAGGACTATTCCATCACCGGCCTCACCCGAGCGGAAATGGTCCACGATATCCACAAGCTCCGCGAACTCGGCGGCGAGATGACCGGGCTCGTCAACAAATGGAACGATAAAAAATAGACTGCGCCCGATCCCGCCGGTAGAACGCCCGCCCACCCGACCCTGATGCAACTGACCCTGTTCTGGATTTTCTCCGCGCTGATGCTCCTCTTCGCACTCGGCGCGGTGCTCCTCCGCAACCCGGTTTCCTGCGCGATGAGCCTCGTGATGACCTTCGTGGCCCTGGCGGCGGTTTTCGTGACGCTCGACGCCTTCTTCATCGCAGTGGTCCAAGTGCTGGTTTACGCGGGCGCCGTGATGGTGCTGTTCCTTTTCATCATCATGCTCCTCGACCTCCGGGAGGAAAAATCCCGCCGCGTGCGGCTTTCGGCCTGGGTCGGCGGGGGATTGGTCGTCGGCGGGTTCGTTGCAGCGCTTTCGCAGGTGGTCTCCTCGCTCCCGGCGCTGAATGTCCCGAAGCCCGCCATTTCCGACCCTGCGGTGAGCGATGTCGCCGCGATCGGCTTCGCGCTTTTCAAGAATTTCAACCTGCCCTTCCAGATCGTCGGCATCCTGCTGCTGGTCGCCACGGTGGGCGTCGTGCTCCTCAGCCGGAAGGAGCTGAAGTAACATGGCGCCCACGCTCGCCCACTACCTGATTGTCAGCGGCCTCCTCTTCTCCATCGGCCTCGCGGGCGTGCTCCTGCGCCGGAACATCCTGATCATTTTCATGGGGCTCGAGCTGATGCTGAACGCGGCGAACCTCTCGCTCGTCGCCTTCTCGCGCTTCAACCTGCTGGCGGACGGCCTCCCGAACTACAACGGCCAGGTCTTTGTCTTCTTCATCATCACGGTCGCCGCGGCCGAGGTGGCGGTGGGGCTCGCGATCATCGTCGCCCTCTTCCGTTCGAAACAAACCACGCATGTCGAGGACCTCGCCACGCTGAAATTCTGATGAGCCTCCAAACCGCGCCCTGGATTGTCCTGATGTCCCCGCTCGCGGCGGCGGTGTTGATCATGCTGCTCGGGAAATTCTCCCGCACGCTCAGCGCCGGCCTCGCGATCCTCGCGGCCTTCACCGGTTGCGCGCTCAGCTGGTGGATTTTCTCCCAACCGCCCGGGGAGTCCCGCCTCAGCTACACCTGGCTGAGCTTCGGTCCCGACCTGACGATCCCCATCAGCTTCGTCCTCGACCACCTCAGCAGGGTGATGCTGCTCGTCGTGACCACCATCTCGTCGCTCGTGTTCGTCTATTCCGTGGGCTACATGCGCGAGGAGGAGGGCTACTCGCGCTTCTTCGCCGGGCTCTCGCTGTTCCTCTTCTCCATGCTCGGGATCGTCCTCGCGGACAATTTCGTGATGATGTTCATTTTCTGGGAACTTGTCGGCGTGAGTTCCTACATCCTCGTCGGGCACTACTACTCGAAGGATTCCGCCGCGGATGCCGGCAAGCAGGCGTTCATCGTGAACCGCATCGGCGACTTCGGCTTCATGCTCGGCATCCTCCTCCTGTGGTCCGCCAC
>JAGWWS010000027.1 GCA_018970255.1 Verrucomicrobiota bacterium
AGGCGCCTGGACCATCGATTGGGAACGCACGATCACGAACTCCGACAACTTCGGTTTCTCCAACGGCACGCTCACCCCCGATGCCGGCCCCGCCCCGCAACGCGACTCACTCCAACTCCAACTCGAAGCCAACCCTCTCACGAACGAGCAGGTCTTCCTGAAAGTCCGCGCCAAAACCGACGCCGAGGGCACCACGCTCGCCACCGAGGACGGTTTGCCGGTCGTCCGCGTGGCGGACCGCCCCGGCATCCGCCGCGTGGTCCTCGAGCGCGGCGCGGAACCCGACAGCGTCCGCTTCCTGCAGGGCGACGGCGCCTCGGTGGAGGAATTCCGCATCGACGGCCTCCGCCACATCATTCCCATCAACGCGGGAACCGTGCAGGTCGATTAGAAGCCCTTCTGCGGGAATATCGAACCGCGACGCCGCTTGCCGTGCGGCATCCCGAGGGCTACCCTTTCAAAAAATTCCCTTCTTATGGCAAACGCAATGGTCATCGGCATCGGCGGAGTCGGCTCCGTCATCGGCCAGAAACTCCACGAATACGACTGCTTCGAAAAAATCGTCCTCGCCGATATGGACCCGGTTTTCGCGAACCAGCTCGCCGCCCGCACGCCGAAGAGCCGCTTCGTGGTCGTCCAGGCGAACGCGATGCACACCGACGCCCTCGCCGCCCTCATGGCCGAGCACAAAATCACCGTCACCTGCAACGCCTGCGTCTGCCTCACGAACCACTCGGTCATGGAAGCCTGCCTGCGCGCCGGCTCGCACTACATCGATATGGCGGCGGACATCTACTCGGCCCCCGGCGTGAAGAAACCCGGCAAAAATTCCTTCGAGGCCGAAATCGAAAAATTCAACCAGCCCTACCTCGACCGCGGCATCGCGGGCATCCTTTGCATGGGCATGGACCCCGGCGCGGTCAATGTCTACGCCCGCTGGGCCATCGACCGCCTCGACACCGCCTCGAGCATCCGCGTGCTCGACGCCGACAACGCCGAGGTGCGCGGCTACCGCTTCGCCGTCCTCTTTTCGCCAGAAACCTTCTTCGAGGAACTCGGCGCACCGCCCTACTATGTGAAGGACGGCCGCGTCGTGAGCGGCAAGCCGCTCGAGACCGAGGTCGAGTGGGTGCGCTTCCCCGACCCCATCGGCCTGCAAAAAACCTACGCCGTCGCGCACGAGGAGGGCGTCAGCCTCGGCATCCACCCGCCGTTCGTCGAGAAGGGCGTCCGCTACTCGGTCTTCAAATACAGCGTCCCCGACAAGGTCGTGAACATTTCAAAAACCCTCCAGCTCCTGAACCTGGACACCTGGAAAAAAGTGAAGGTCGACGGCGCGGAGGTCTCGCCCGTGCGGGTCGCGAGCGCCCACCTGCCGAAACCCGCCCAGCTTGGCGCCACGGTCGAGGGCTATTCCTGCGTCGGCACCGAGGTCCGCGGCACGAAGGACCGCAAGCGCGTGGAGTATTTCGTCTACTCGATGGACAGCCACCGCGACACCTATGAGAAATACGGCTACTCGCTCACCCTCGTGCAAACCGGCATCCCTCCCGCCATCACCGCCCGCCTCCTCGCGACGGGAAAAATCCCCGAGCGCGGCGTGATGATGCCCGAGGCGCTCGACCCCGAGGAACTCATGGCCTGCTTCACCCGCGAGGGCCTGCCGACCTTCGTCGAAAAACGCGAGGTCGAACGCATCTGACATGAAACCCTTCCTGCTCGACGGCCGCTGGGTGGAAACCCGCGAAGCCGAACCCGTCCACAACCCCTGGTCCGGCGAAAAACTCGCCGATGTGTGTGTGGCATCCGCCCGAGAGGTGGAAGCCGCCGTGGATTCCTGCCACGCAGCCTTCCAAACCACGCGCCGCCTCTCCGCCGCAGAACGCGCCGCCACACTGGACAAAATCGTCCAACTCCTCGCCGCGCGCCGCCAGGAATTCATCGACACGATTGTCGCCGAAGCCGGCAAGCCGCTGACCTTCGCGGAGGCCGAAGTGGACCGCGCCCGCACGACATTCCGCTTTGCCGCCGCCCTCGCGCTTACCGACGAGGGCCACGCCATCGCGATGGATGCCAGCACCCCGGGCGCAGGGCATTTCGGGGTCGTCCGCCGTTTCCCCATCGGCACCATCCTTGGCATCACCCCGTTCAATTTCCCGCTCAACCTCGTCGCCCACAAAGTCGCCCCCTGCCTCGCCAGCGGCAACACCATGCTCCTCAAGCCGGCGATGAAAACCCCGCTCTCCGCGCTGCTGCTCGCCGAGGTCCTGCTCGAAGCCGGCGTCCCCGCCGGGCAGGTCAATGTCGTTCCCTTCGGGCACCAGTGCATCGGCGCGCTCCTCCCGGACCCCCGCATCAAAATGCTCAGCTTCACCGGAAGCGTGGATGTCGGCTGGCAGCTCAAATCCCGCGCGGGGAAGATGAAGGTCGCCCTCGAACTTGGCGGCAATGCCGCCGTGGTGGTGGAGCCCGACTGCGACTGGCGCACGGCGGTCCCGAAAATCGCCGCGGCCGCCTACGGATACGCCGGCCAATCCTGCATCAGCGTCCAGCGCATCCTCGTGAACCGCGAAATCGCCTCCGAGTTCCGCGATGCCCTCGCCGCACACATTTCCGAAAAAATCCCAACCGGCGACCCCGCCCGCCGCGAGACCATCGTCGGCCCTATGATCAACGCCGCCGCCCGCGACAAGGTCCTCGAGTGGATTTCCGAAGCCGAAAAAGCCGGAGCGCGCGCACTCACCCCGGTGAAGCCCGACGGGCTCTCGGTGCTCGGTCCCGTCCTTTTGGAAAATGTCCCCGCCGGTTGCGCGGTCTGCTGCGAGGAGGCGTTCGCACCCGTTGCCGTGCTGCAGGAATACGGCACCTTCGCGGAGGCGATCGAACTCGTGAATTCCTCCCGCTTCGGGCTCCAGGCCGGCGTGTTCACCTCGAACATCCAGAAAGCCCACCTCGCCTACGCCGAACTCGAGGTCGGCGGCGTGACCATCAACCAGGTCCCCACCTTCCGCGTGGAAAACATGCCCTACGGCGGCGTGAAGGACAGCGGCTTCGGCCGCGAAGGCGTCCGCTACGCGATGGAGGAAATGACCGAGCCACGCGCCCTCATTGTCAATCGCTTGCAATAACTCACAACCCGTGCGGCGCACGGAATTGTGTTTACATGCACCCACGAATTGCAAATCTTGGCCAGTTTGATGTCAAACGGACCTCGAGACCTTTTTCAAAAGTGTCGTGAATACCGGGATAGCGCCGATGCGCGAGCTCAGGGCTTCTATCCCTATTTCCGTTCCATCGAGGAGCCCCACGGCAACTACGTGATTTGCGACGGGCAGCGCAAAATCATGATCGGGTCGAACAACTACCTCGGCCTCGCCCAAGACCCGCGCGTGGTGGAGGCCGCCTGCGATGCCACCCGCGAATACGGTGCCGGCTGCACCGGCTCCCGCCTCCTCAACGGCACGATCAAACTCCATGTCGAACTCGAAGAGGCCCTCGCAGACTTCCTCGGGCGCGACGCCGCCATCCTTTTCTCCACCGGGTTTTTTGCAAACCAAGGCGCCCTCATCGCGCTCACGGAGGACGGCGACTCCATCCTGTGCGACCGCGAAAACCACGCGAGCATCATCGATGGCTGCCAATTCGCTCCCGCCAAGCTCATCCCCTTCCGCCACAATTCCGCCTCGTCCCTCGAGAACCGCCTCAAGCGCCTGCCCGACGAATCCGGCCGCCTCGTGATTCTGGACGGCGTGTTCAGCATGTCCGGCGACATCGCGAACCTCCCCGAAATCACCGCCGCCGCGAAGCGCCACAAAGCCGTCATGTATGTGGACGAGGCCCACTCACTTGGAGTCCTCGGCCGCCAGGGCCGCGGCACCGTGGACCACTTCGGGCTCAACGATGAAATCGAAATCGTCATGGGCACTTTCTCGAAATCCCTTGGTTCGATGGGCGGGTTCATCGCCGGCGACGCGCAAATGGTGGAATATCTCAAACACCGCGCCCGCTGCCTGATCTTCACCGCCGCACTCGCACCCGCCATCGCCGGCGGCGTAAAAAAAGCCCTCGAACTCATGCAGGAGGAAACCTGGCGCATCGACCAGCTTTGGAAAAACACCCGCAAGATGCACGAGGGCTTCAAGTCGATCGGCTTCAACATCGGGCACACCCAAACCCCGATCGTCCCGATCCTCATCGGCAGCGAGGCGAAGGCGTTCATCTTCACCCAACGCCTCTTCGAAGAAGGCATCTTCGCCACCCCCGCCATTTACCCGGCCGTTCGTTACGGCGAAGCCATCGTCCGCACCAGCTTCATGGCCACCCACACGGACGAAGACCTCGACCGCGTCCTTGAAATCTTCGAGAAACTCGCCCGCGAACTTGGCACCTTCGACGATCCCGCCTATGTCAACCCAGGCCGCCGCAAAAACATTTTCGATTTCCGCCTGCCGGACCCCCCGGCAACGGACGATGTTCGAGAGGACGCCGGAAGCCATTCACAAAACGGATCCGGCCTTTGTGCCGCCGTTTCCCGGTAGCACCGCGAAGTTTCTCAAGCCCGACTCGACCTTCCAAAAACGCCACGGCGCCATCACGCCGTTCATCGCCGAGCGCGATGGGCAACCCGTCGGCCGCATCGCGGCCATCGTCAACCGCTCCCACAATCGCCACCACGGCGACCGCACAGGCTTCTTCGGGTTCTTCGATTGCATCGATGACCCCGCCGTCGCCGCCGCGCTTTTCGAAAAAGCCGCCGAAGCCCTCCGCGCAGAGGGCCTCGAAACCATCCGCGGCCCCTACAACCCCAGCATCAACGACGATTGCGGCATCCTCATGGACGGCTTCGAAAAGCACCCGATGGTCGGCCTGCCCTGGAACCCCTCTTACTACTCGGCTCTCCTGGCCGGCCTCGGCTTCGAAAAAAAACGCACGCTCTATGTGCTAAACCTCCCCCTGCACCGCCAAGACCCGCCCGCACGCTTCACCCGCATCGTCGAGCGCCTGGAAAAGCGCGCGAACCTCTCCACCCGCACGCTCGACATGTCGCGCCTCCGCGACGAACTCGCCATCGTGCGCGAGGTTTACAACGCCACCCTCGAGCGCAACTGGGGCTTCGTCCCCATCGGCATGGAGGACATCCTTGATTCCGCCGCCGACCTCCGCGCCATTGCAGACCCCCGCCTCCTCCTCTTCGGCGAATCCGCCGGCCGCACCGCCGGCGTCGCCATCACGCTCCCGAACTTCAACGAAATCCTCGCCGGGGTGAAAAACACGCCCCACTGGCTGCGCCTGCCGCACATCTTTCTGCTGATGAAAACGCGCCGCATCCGCACCTGCCGCCAAACCGTCCTCGGCGTCGTCCCCGAATTCCGCGACCGCGGCCTCCACGCCTGGCTCGTCCACGCCCAATTCACCGAGGCCAAAAAACACCACACGGACGCCACCCTCGGCTGGCTCGAAGACACCAACGCGGAAATCATCGACATCTGCAAACTCGTCGGCGGCGAACCCGACCGCGAATGGGCGATTTTCGAAAAACCAATCGCGGGACCTTCGGACCCACCGCCACCTGCATCCGTCCATTCCGCCTGGGCAAACCCCCAATGAAAATCGCCGTCTTCAGCACCAAACCCCACGACCGCGAATTCCTCAAGGGCGGTTCCCATGAATTCGCCTTCCTCGAGCCCCGCCTCGATTCCACCACCGCGGAACTCGCCCACGGATTCGGCGGCGCCTGCCTTTTCGTCAACGACACCGCCGACGCAGCCGCCATCGATTCGCTGGCCGATGGCGGTTGCCGCCTCATCGCCCTCCGCTGCGCCGGGTTCAACAATGTGGACCTCCAGGCCGCCAAGCGCCGCGGCATCGTCGTCTGCCGCGTGCCCGAATATTCGCCATACGCCGTCGCCGAGCACGCCGCCGGCCTCCTTCTCGCACTGAACCGAAAAATCCACCGCGCCCACGCCCGCATCCGCGAAGGGGATTTTTCCATCAAGGGCCTCATGGGTTTCGACCTCCACGGGAAAACCGCCGGCGTCGTCGGCACGGGCCGCATCGGCGCGGCATTCTGCCGCATCATGCTCGGCTTCGGCTGCCGGGTCCTCGCGCACGACCCCTTCCCGAACCCGGCCCTGCAGCAACTCGGGGTCGAATACACCCCCCTCCCCCGCCTTCTTGAATCCAGCGATGTCGTCAGCCTCCATTGCCCGCTCACGCCAGGCACAGCCCACCTCATCCGCGCCGAAACGATTGCGCAGATGAAGCCGGGCGTTTTCCTCATCAACACCAGCCGCGGCAAACTCATCCACACCCCCGACGCCATCCACGCCCTCAAGCAAGGCCTCATCGGCGCGCTCGGCATCGATGTTTACGAGGAGGAAACCGGCGTCTTCTTCGAAAACCTCTCGGACACCATCATCGCGGACGATGTGCTGATGCGCCTCACCACATTCCCGAATGTCCTCATCACGAGCCACCAGGGGTTCTTCACCCGCGAGGCCGTCGAAAACATCGCCGCCACCACGCTCGCGAACATCGACGAATTCGCCGCCACCGGCGACTGCACGAACCGCGTGCACCCGGCCTGACCCGCCGCAGGTTTTCTCTTGTTTCGGGAATCCCCTGCCCCATTTTTAGGCACGCATGCCAAACACCATTCTCGTCGGCGCCCAGTGGGGCGATGAAGGCAAAGGCAAAATCATCGATTACCTCACCGATGAAGCCGAAATCGTCGTCCGCAGCCAGGGCGGCAACAACGCCGGGCACACCATCGTCATCGATGGAGAGAAATATGTCCTCCACCTCATCCCCTCCGGAATCCTCCGGAAGTCGAAGACCTGCGTGATCGGCAACGGCGTGGTCCTCGACCCCGTCTCGCTCGTGCAGGAAATCGAGGGCCTCCGAGCCCGCGGCGTGAAGGTGGGCAAAAACCTGCTCATCAGCGACGCCGCACACCTCGTTTTCCCCTACCACCGCGCCCTCGACGAGCAGCGCGAAGCCCTCAAGGGCGGCGGCAAAATCGGCACCACCAAGCGCGGCATCGGCCCCGCCTATGCCGACAAGGCCTCGCGCACCGGCATCCGCGCCGGCGACCTCCTCTCGCCCGAAACCTTCGCCGAAAAACTCGCCGCCCGCGTGAAGGAAAACAACGCGGTCCTCAAAAGCCTCGATGCGAAACCCGTCAGCGGAAAACAAATCCTCTCCGACTACCTCGAGGCCGCAAAAGTCCTCGGCCCCTTCATCACAAACACCGTCGTCTTCCTCCACCACGCCGTCCAGCAGGGCGTCCCCATCCTCTTCGAGGGCGCGCAGGGCACCTTCCTCGACATCGACCACGGCACCTACCCCTTCGTCACCAGTTCGAACACCACCGCCGGCGGCGCCTGCACCGGCAGCGGCGTGCCCCCGCACCGCATCGACACCGTCATGGGCGTGGTCAAAGCCTACACCACCCGCGTGGGCGAAGGCCCCTTCCCCACCGAGGATGCCGGCCTGACTTCCACGCTCCACGGCATGGGGCGCGAATTCGGCGCCACCACCGGCCGCCCCAGGCGCTGCGGGTGGTTCGACGCCGTCGCCACCCGCTATTCGGCCATGGTCAACGGCATCGACGAAATCGCCATCACGAACCTCGACGGCCTCGACGGCGTCGATTGGATCAAGGTGTGCGTCGGATACCGCATCGGCGGCAAAACCATCGACTACCCGCCCGCCGACCACGCCGACATCGCCCGCTGCAAGCCCGTCTACATCGACATGCCCGGTTGGCGCAAACCCACCGACCACGCCACCAAGTTTTCCGAACTCCCGCCAAAGGCCCGCGACTACGCAAAAAAAATCGCCGCGCTCACCGGCGCGAAACTCGCCATTGTCAGCATCGGCCCCGCCCGCTCGCAAACCATCCGCCTTTGAACACCCCCCCGAAGCATGTTGCCATCATCATGGACGGCAACGGCCGCTGGGCCCAGCAGCGCGGCCTCCCCCGCCTCGCCGGCCACGAAGCAGGCTCCCGTTCCATCGAACGCTGCGTGCAGGCGTGCCTCGACACCGGCGTAGAATTCCTGACCCTCTACGCATTCTCTTCGGAAAACTGGAAACGCCCCGCGGCCGAAGTCTCCGGCCTCATGCTCCTGCTGGAAAAATTCCTGAACCAAAAGCGCGACGAAATGGTCCGCGAAGGCATCCGCCTCCGCCACATCGGCCGCATCCAGGAACTCCCCCCGCCCTGCCAGCGCAAGCTCCGCGAGGTCATGGACGCCACCGCGCAAAACTCCCGCCTCACCCTCGTCCTCGCCCTCAGCTACAGCGGCCGCACGGAAATCGTCGATGCCGTGAAATCCATCGCCCGCGACGCCGCCGCCGGGAACCTTGCGGAGGACGCCATCACCCCCGAACTCATCGACTCGCGCCTGAACACCGCCGGAATGCCCGACCCCGACCTCCTCATCCGCACCTCCGGCGAAATGCGCATCTCGAATTTCCTCCTATGGCAGCTCAGCTACACGGAAATCCATGTGACCAAAAAATTCTGGCCCGATTTCCAAAAGGAAGACTTCCTCGCCGCCCTCGCCGACTTCCAATCCCGCTCCCGCCGCTACGGCGGAGTGGAAACCCAAACCGAAGCCAACGCATGAACGATCCCGGCCGCAAAACGATTTCCGAATTGCGCGACCAATGCCGAGGCACCGCTCTCGGAGCCCGCATCCGCGCACAGGTGGACGAGCTGACCAAAAAGGAGTCCACCACCGGCAAACCGTATTGGGAACTGAAACTCCGCGACGCCGGGGATGCCCTCACCCTGCGCGCATGGTCGGATACCGACGCCTTCCGCACCTGCGCCGATCTCGCCCGCGGCGAGTGCCTGGAGGTCGAAGGCGAGTTTGCGATCAATGGCGGCTTCGGCCTCGATGCCAAACGCTGGCGCATGCGCGTCTTGAATCCCGAGGAAACCGCCGAACTTTTCGAGGGCACCGAGGAGGAAACCGCCGCACTGGAACGCGACTACTCCGATGTCGAAGCCGCCATTGCCGAGCTGGCCGACCCGCGCCTGAAGTCCCTCTGCGAATTGTTCCTCACCGACTTCGGCCCCCGCTTCCGCCGCGCCGCGGCCGCCCGTTTCAATCACCACGCCCACCGCGGAGGCCTCCTCCGCCACACCGCGCAAATGATGCGCTCCGCGAAAGCCGTCTGCAGCGCCTACCCGTTTTTAAACCGCGACCTCCTCCTCACCGGCGTCCTCTTCCACGATTGCGGCAAACTCTGGGAAATGTGCCCCCCCGAGGCGGGATTTGAAATCCCGCGCGGCCTCACGGGCGAACTCCTCGGCCACATCAGCATCGGCATCGAAGTCGTGAACGCCCTCTGGCGAAAACTCCCTGTCGAGGAATGGTCTACCGCCGAGCCCTCCTCCGAGGATGTCCGCCTGCACCTCCTGCACCTCATCGCCTCGCACCACGGCGAGTTGCAATTCGGCTCCCCCATCGAACCGAAAACCCCCGAGGCCCTCGCGCTCAGCATGGTGGACAACCTCGACGCGCGCCTCGAAATGATCACCGCTGCCTACGCGAAACAGCCCGAAATCGCCCCCGGCATCCACGAACGCGTCAAACCCCTCAACAACGCCTCCCCCGTCAAACCCCTCGCCGTCTGGAAAACCGAACCCGCAAGCGATTGATACGTTTAATTCACGAAGCCGAGGCCATTCCCAACCCCCAACCCCACGCGCTTCATGGAATCAGCATCGCCGACTCTCCGGGAGCCGCCAAAAATTCCAAGACCGCACCTTTGTTTGCGCGGAGGCAGTCCTCGATTTGCCGCGTGGTGCAATTTCCAAGCCTTATCCAAACCACCTTCGGCGGGTGCCCCCGCAAAATCGCGAGGTCGTGGTGGTCGGAATCTTTTGAAACAATGCAGTAGTTGTTCTGGCGCGCAAAATCCCAAATCCGGCCATCATCCGCCCTCCCCAATCCCGTCTGCGTGACATGCGCGGCACTTGGAAAAACGTCCGCGAGGCTTCGAACGAGCCTGACGGGCAAATTCTCGTCAAAAAGCAACTTCACGCAGCTGCGGCATGGACGGTTCTGCGCCCGGCATCCGCGGCGAACGCCAAGCAGGCGCGGATGTCATCTTCGGTCAACTCGGGAAACTCTTCCAAGACCTCCCGATGCGTCATTCCGGAAGCCAAGTATTCCAGCACATCATAGACCGTAATCCGCAATCCGCGGATGCACGGCTTGCCCGACCGTTTGCCCGCCTCGATTGTAATAGAGTCGGAATAGTCCATAGCGAAAACCTATGGACACCCCCATCCCAGTCAAGCCGTCAGGAAAAACCTAACCAATAGTCCCCCCTCCACGCCACCGCAGGAGCCTCCTCACCCCCGCCCCGAAAAATACCGCTTCGACTCGCTGGCAATCACCCCGCTCAACAGCAGCAGCGCGGCGAGGTTCGGGATGGCCATCAGGCCGTTCATCATGTCCGAAAAATTCCAGAGCGCATCGCTCTTCCACACGGAGCCCACGAACACCGCGGCCACCCACAGGAACCGGTAGGGCAGGATGGCACCCACGCCGGCGAGGTATTCCACCGCCTTCTCGCCGTAATAAGACCACCCGAGGATCGTAGAAAAAACAAACGTCAGCAGCCCCACCACCAGCACCGCATCGCCGAACCACCCGAGGTGGTGGAACGCCGCGTCGCACAGCCCCGCCTTCGTCATCCCGCCGGCCTGCCAATCGCCCGAAGCCACCAGCACGAGCCCGGTCATCGCACACACCACCACCGTGTCCCAAAAAGTCCCCGTGCTTGAAACCAATGCCTGCCTCACGGGGTCCTTCGTCTGCGCCGCCGCCGCCACGATCGGCGCGCTGCCCAGCCCCGACTCGTTGGAAAAAAGCCCGCGCGCGATCCCGTAGCGCATCGCCTCGGCGATCCCCGCGCCCACGAAGCCCCCCACCGCCGCCTGCCCGGTGAAGGCGCTGGTGACGATCAATTGCACCGCCGCCCCGAGCTTGTCCCATTGGAATACGAGCAACACCAGGCAACCGAGCACATAGGCCGCCGCCATGAACGGCACCAGCACCGTGCAAAACCGCGCGATCGATTTCACCCCGCCCAGGATCACCGCCGCTGTCAGCACCGTGAGGAAAATCCCCACGCCGAGTTGCAAATGCCACGCGCTGGCCTCGAAGGGCAGCACATCCTTTTTCGCCACCACCATGTCCGCAATCGCATTCGCCTGGACCATGTTTCCGATGCCGAAGGCTGCGATCGCCGTGAAGACCGCGAAAACAACCCCCGCCCATTTTGCGTTGAGCGCTTTTTCGAGCACATACATCGGCCCGCCGCTCATCTGGCCGTTGGCGTTCACCGTGCGGTATTTCACCGCGAGGAGCGCCTCGGAATATTTTGTCGCAATGCCGAAAACCCCCGTGAGCCACATCCACAGCACCGCACCCGGCCCGCCCAGCAGGAGCGCACCCGCCACGCCATAAATGTTCCCCGTGCCGATCGTCGCCGCGAGCGCCGTCACGAGCGCGCCGAATTGGCTGATGTCCCCCGGCGAACCGGGGTCCTTCGTCACCGAGAGCTTGATCGCATGCCCGAGGTGCCGCTGGATGAAACCCGTCCGGAAGGTCAGGTAAAGGTGGGTCGCGAAGAGGAGGAACACGAGCCAGGGCCCCCACACCAGCGAAGCCCCCTGCTCGACGAGCTTGTTGATAGCTTCCATCGGACCCGAATGAAACGCCCGCCGCCCACCCGCGCACAAGCACCAAAACTCCCGCCACTCCCCATCCGCCCGCATCCAGTGTATGCTCCACGGCCCGATGGATTCCATCACCCATGCCACGCTCGGCGCCGCCGTTTCCCAAGCCGTGCTCGGCCGCGCACTCGGCCGCCGCGCCGCCATTTGGGGAGCCGCCATCGGAACCCTCCCCGACCTCGACATCATCGCTTTCCCGTGGATGGACACCCTGCAACGCCTCGAGTGGCACCGCGGCCCCTCGCACGCGCTCCCCTTCCTCCTCGCCGCATCGCCCGCGCTCGGTTGGCTCATCGCCCGCATCCACCGCGGAAAAACCACGGTCCCCCGCGCCTCGCTCGCCGCATTCCTCGTCCTTGCCACCCATGTGCTCATCGACTCCTTCACGGTTTACGGCACATCGGTCCTCGCGCCCCTCGGCGCCTTCCGCGCCGGCCTCAACAACCTCTTCATCATCGACCCCCTCTTCACCCTGCCCCTCCTGCTCGGGCTCGCCACCGCGCTCCTGGCAAAAAACGGCAGCCGCCTGCGCCGGTCCGCCAACACCGCCGGGCTCGCCCTCGCCGCGCTTTATGCGGCCTGGAGTTTCGGGGCCAAGGCCGCCGCCGAATCCGCATTTGAAAAAGCCATCGCCGGGCGTGGCATTCCCGCCATCCGCTCCATGTCCTCCCCCACGCCATTCAACACCATCCTCTGGCGCTGCCTCGCCGAAACCCCCGATTCCTTCCTCATCGGCTACCACTCGCTCCTCGCGCCGCAACGCCCCGTCGAATTCCTCGCCATCCCGAAAAACCCCGCCGCAGCCGCAGCAATGCCCCACCGCCGCACGCTCGAACGCCTCGAATGGTTCTCAAACGGCTACCTTACCATCGAACCCATCCCCGGCGGGTTCCTCGCGAGCGACTGGCGCTTCGCGGAATTCCAAAGCTCCCCCGGTGCCCCGCCAACCGCCCTGTTCGCATGGAAAATTTCCGAAGGCGGCGAAGTCACCCCCCTCCGCGCCAAGTTCGACGCCCCCGCCCGCCTCCGCGCCCTCGTCGATGCGATGTTTTAGGAAACCGGCGCCGCTCAAACCCTGGAGGGACGGCCGCCGTGCCGTCCCATTCCCGCGGCGCAGCCGCCCCGAACAAAAATTCCGAAACCCAAAAATTCCCCGTCCCCAATGTCGTCCCCAAAGAACGCCTCGCGAGGAGGGCGCTGCTTGTCAGCGCCGGAATTATTCCCGCAAACGCACCGATGCGGCGCTGACAAGCAGCGCCCTCCTGCCCTCGCCTTGAAAACCCTTCCCCCTTCGCGCCTCCGCGCCTCCGCGGGCACCCCCCTACCGCGCCGGCAACGCCAGGAACCCCTTCATCATCTCCAGCTCCTGGTTCGAAATCCTCGCCGCAGGGATCCCCGCCGCGATTTGCAGCGCCTCGTTCGTCCTGCCATTCGCCCCCAGCACGCATGCCAGGACCGTGAGGTGGTTTGGCGCCAGGGCGCGCACATCCATGTTCGCATTTTCCAGCAAAGCCAGCGCCTCGCCCGACTGCCCGGCCTTCAGCCGCTCCAGCGCGAAGGTGAAAAGCAATGCCGCATCGCCCGGGTTCGCCTCCCGCCTCGCCCGCAGCGCCGCCACATCGATCGGGCGGCCGAGCACGAGGTCCAGGTAATCCGCATCGTTGAGCAGCGCCGGGTTGTCCGAGAGGTTCGGGGAGGCCAGCGCCAGCGCCACCACCTCGCGCATCCTCGCGGAATCCCTCGCATCGAGAACCACCGGCACCAACCGCGAAACCATATCCAGCGCCCCCGCCGGGACCGCCACCTGCGCCTTCAGCCCGTCATCGAAAATCGCATACTCCCCGCTCCGGTGCAGATACTCGAGGATCTCCGCCGTCTCCTGCGGCCGGTCGCGGAATTCCCCCACCACCGCACGGTAGGCGGCCTCGCCCTCCTGTGCCTTCCCTCCCATTTTGAGCGCCCGCCCCGTGTAAACCTTCGCCATGTGCGCCGGCAGCGGCACATCCTTGCGCGCCAGCACCGCCCGCATCGCATCCCACTCGCCCAGCCCCGCCGCCGCATCCAGCCAGGCCCGCATCGCCGCCGCATTTTTCATCGCATCCTCCGGCGGCAGGAGCGCCAGCGCCTCGCGCGGCTGCCCCTGCGAGTTCAACCACATCGCCCCCACGAGCCGTTCATCCAGCGGGGCCCCCGCCAGCCTCGCCGCCATGCCCGCCGCCACGCGCGGCTTGGATGCCGGGTCCATCGCCACCTCCACCGTATCCGCCAGCATGAGCAACCGCTCCGTGCGCTTCGGGTGCGAACGGATTTTTTGCACGAACTCCGCGCGCTGACCCTCCGCTGCCACGCCGGAAGCCAGCCCCACGGCCAGTGCCTCCGCCGCGAATTCGTCATCGCCATCTTTGAGCGCCCACACCGTTTCGAAGAGTTCCTTGCCCCCATCCTTCCGCGGGCGCTCGAGCAGGAAACGCATCATCGCCGCCCGGGCCGACCGGCTGTTCCGGATTCCCACGGCCTCGCGCAATTTCGCGTGGGCGCCTTCCACATCGCCCTTCTTCACCAGCATCTCGGCCTCGAGGACCATCGGGAATTCCGGCTCCCCCTTCTCCGCCACCACCCCGGCCAACCACCGCGCAGGGTCCGCGTAATCCCCCCGTGCCGCATTCACCGCCTGCTTTTTGAGGTCCTCCAAACTCCCGCCGCCGCTGTTGTAGAGCCGCCCGTAAAGTTCCATCGCCTGCACCCAACGCCCCTCCGCCTCCATCAACTGCGCCATGAACCTTGCCGCCTCCGGTTGCACCGGGTCCAACCTCAACGCCGTATCCGCGCTCATCGCCGCCTCGTTCCACTTCCCCTCCTTCGCGTATTCGCCGGAAAGCTCCGCCAACGCATCCGCCCGCCATTCCTTGATCGCCGCCCAGCCCTTGCGGATTCCAACAAAACCGCCCCAAAGCAGCAGGACCACTCCCACGACAATCCCGGTCCACCGCAGGACCAAAAGGAAAGTTTTTTTCGAGGGAAGCTTCATCGATCAAAAAAAGAACCCGGCCAATTTCTTGGCCGGGCTCAAATCATCTCAACCAAAAACCCTCAAGCCGCCGCAGGAGCGGACTTCTTCCGGCGCTTGATGAAGACATACGCGCCGATGCCGCTGAGGAGAAGGAGCGAGGCAGCCACTTGGCCGGGCTCGGGAACGGGCACGGGGCCGGATGGAGTGTAGGTGTAGCGGAGAGTGTAACTTGAGGCCGCCGTGAATAGGGAGTTTGAGGTGGTTGGCTGCACAGCCGAAGTGATGCTAAAGCTAGTCATAGCCCTTCCTGTAAAGTTAGGTGTATTAGCAACACCGCCGACATCTTGATAAGAACTCCAGTTGGCGGAGTTGATGGTGTAAGTTTGCACGCTGGATATCAAAGACTGAGAGCCTGTAATGCTAAATGATTGGGTAGAATCTGCTGGGACGAGGCTGGGCAATCCAGGACTCAACGAAAGATTGACAGGTGTGGTGTTTTGTTGAGTCAAACCAGTGCCACTTGTTCTGATGAAAGCAGACAAGTTGGTGAAGGTGGCATCTTCACCTGATGAATTGGTGTCAATAGAGACAGACCCGCCTGCTACGCTGGAATTGAAAAGCAGTTCAACCGCCGTCAAGGTTCCAAGACCAGTATCAAACTTCAGGAAGGAAAAAGTAGTGTTTGTGGATCCGATCGTTGGTGAGGCGCTGTAGGTTAGAGTTGCAGCGCCGGCTCCAGCCGCCGTGAAAATGCTGATTCCAGCGATGAGTGTTAGGATTTTCGACTTCATAATTCCAATGATTGGTTGAGTTAATTTCGGGAGATTTTTTTAGACAAACTAAGGGAATATGCGAATTTCCCCGCCCTCGCCAAGAACTTTTTAAACTTTCGTGAAATTTTTTTCATACGCCCCCCGCCGGGGCCATTTCGCCTTTCGCCTTCCCCATTTCGAATTCCCCCCAAAGCAGGAAAACCTTCGCCACCCTCCGCCCCGCCCGTGTAGCGTCGCGCGAAATGGCCCGCGGATTCAGCCTCTTCCTCGCCCTGCGCTACCTGAAGCCCAAGCGCACCTTCCTCTCCACCATCACGCTCGTTTCGATCCTCGGCGTCACGCTCGGCATCATGGTCCTCATCCTCGTCATTTCCGTGATGACCGGCTTCGAGCGCGAACTCCGCCGGAAGGTCATCGGCTTCGACCCCCACCTCATCGTGGTGAACTCCGGCGTGCTCGAGGATTGGGAAAAAACCGCCGCCGATGTGGCCAAAAACCCCGCCGTGCGCGCCAGCGCCCCGTTCGTCCAGGGGCCCGTCATCGTGGAATTCAACAACCGCCGCCTCGCCCCGAAAATCCGCGGCATCGACCCCGAACTCGAGCGCAAGGTCGTGGACATCTCCGGCTTCATCGTGGACGGCTCCTACGAACTCGACGGCTCGAAAACCCTCCTCGGCTCCGAACTCGCCCGCGAACTCGGCGCCACCGTGGGCGACACCGTCACCGTCTATTCCCCCGGGAATTTCAACGCCATCCTCGAGGAAATCGACCGCATCGAGCGCTCCGGCGACCAATCCGCCAGCGTCGCCGGCCTCAAGGAAATGGTCCTCCCCACCGAACTCGAGGTCGCCGGCATCTACGAGAGCGGCCGCTACATCTACGACAGCGAATTCCTCATCGTGCCCCTCCACATCGGGCAGGAACTCTACAACCTCGGCCCCGCCGCCCACGGCCTCGCCGTCCGCACCTCGGACCCCTACCTCGCCGACCAGGTCCGCAACGAACTCAACGCCGCCCTCGAGCCGCCCCGCTTCGCCATGAGCTGGATCGACATGAACCGCCAGCTCTTCGACGCCATCCGCATGGAGCGCCAGGTTATGTTTTTCCTCCTGATGTTCATCATCCTCGTGGCCGCCTTCGGAATCATGAACACCCTCATCACCGTCACGGTCCAAAAAACCCGCGAGATCGGCGTGATGAAGGCCCTCGGCGCCCGCACGCACCAGATCATCGGGGTGTTCCTCGCCCAAGGCATGGTCGTCGGCATCTTCGGCACCGCCGTCGGCCTCGCGCTCGGCATCGGCGCCGTGCGTTGGCGCAACGAGACGAGCGAACTCCTCTCGCGCCTGCTCGGGGTCGAAATCTTCCCCGCCTCCGTCTACCAATTCTCGGAAATCCCCGCCGAGATCGTGCCCTCGGATGTCGCCATCATTTGCGCCAGCGCCTTTGTGGTTTGTTCGGTCGCCGCGCTCATCCCCGCCTGGTTCGCCGCCCGCCTCGACCCCGTGAAGGCGCTGCGGCACGAGTGACATTGACAACCCCCGCCGCGGCACATTCAATCCCCGTCATGTCCGAGCCACAAACCGACCCCCAGGACCCCCTCATCCGAAACATCCTCCTCACCGCCGCCGCCGGCGCCGTAGCCACGCTCATCGGCCTGGTGCTCGTGGTCGCCGCCATGGTCTCGGCGAATTTCAATTTCATGAACTGGATGGAGTAGTCACTCCACCCCGCCACGAACCCTTCCGGGATTTTCAAAAAACTCGGCGAGTTCGATCCCTCCGGACCCCACCAAGACAGGCAGCGCCTTCGGGTATTTCTTCTTGAATGCACCGAGTCCTGAAACTTTTCCAGGCCGCCCGCTCTTGACCTCAACGGCGAGCAGTTTCCTCCCGTCGCGCACCACGAAGTCCACCTCCGCCACGCCATCACGCCAGTAGTAAACCCCGCTGCCGGGCGCCGCGAATTCCCCGATCAGCGCCGCTCCCACCGCGTTTTCCACCAACCGCCCGCGCCAGACCGGATCGGCGTGCCTCGCCGCGAGCGTTCCGGAGTTGACGGCCGTGGCGAGCGCGTTGTTCAGCAAAATGAGTTTCGGACTGCTCGCACGACGCCGCACCTCGCCGCCGGAATAGGCCGAGAGCCCGGTCACCAGAAACGCACGCCCCAGCAAAACGAGATAATGCGCCAGCGTCGTCGTGTTGCCGGCATCGACCAGCTGACCCAGCATTTTGTTGTAGGAAAAAATCTGCGCCGGGTAGTGCGCCGCGAGCCCGAAGAGATGCCGCAGAAGCGCTGGCTTCGCGACCGTTTCCATCTGCAGGATGTCACGCGAGAGCGTGGTCTCGATCAGCGAATCGTTCACATACCTCGTCCACAATTCCGCAAACGCGGAATAGCCCGCCGCACCGGGATACCCGCCGAAAACGAGCCAATCCTCGAGGTCCCACTGGAACGCCGCGCGCATCTCGGGGAAACTCCAGTGCCCGCATTGATGCAGGAAAAAACGCCCGGCCAGACTTTCCGAAAGACCTTTCTGTAACAGCAAAGCCGAAGATCCCAGGAGCAACGGCAGAACCCCCTCCCCCGCGCCCGAGTCCCAGAGACGCTTCACCTCCTCGCTCCAGCCGCGCACCTTTTGGATTTCGTCGAGAATCAGCCAAACAGGCCCGCCACCCCGCTCCCGCGCCAACCTCCCTGCGGCAGCCCACTGCGCCTCGATCCACTCCGGCCCCGGAGGCAAAGCCTCGTCGGCACTCGCGTAGTGACTGGGATAACCGCTCCGCTCCGCCGCCTGTTTCGCGGCAGTGGTCTTTCCCACCTGCCGGGGCCCAATCACAATCTGCAAACGCCGCGCCTCCAAAGACGCCAACTGCAAAATCTCACCAACATTTTTCCTTTCAAAACTCATTCTTTTATAAGTTTGTGATTCAGAATTCTGTTTTACTCAATAGCTGAGTATTTTTACTCAATCATAAAAAGAAAACCTGTCAATCCACCCTAAAAGTAGCACAGGCGTCCCGCCTGCTGTTTCAAGTCACTCCTTAGCAATAGATATAACCAAAAAACCACACCCATATCCGATTTCCGAAAAGAAACCCACTTGCTTTGACCACTTCGTTTTCAGGACTTTTAAAATTTCAAACAAGGGTTCCGTTTTCACGGGAATACGTGTTTACCGCCTCGCGAGGAGGTCGCCGCTGGTCGGCGCCCTCCTGATCATTCCGTTCTTGGCACGGGGACAATCCATTGAGCCATGCCATTCCCAAAGGTCCAAAAAACCTCCAGATTTGGCATCACTCCTCCCCCTGTGCCGCAGCCGCGCAGAAACAACTCCCCAGCAAAATCAGCACCCCGGCGATATAGACCCACATCAGCGTGAGCATGAGCGCTCCCACCGAGCCGTAGATCGCGTTATAGTTCACGATGCGCGCCACATAGTTTCCGAAAACGCTCTGCCCCGCCTGGAGTGAGACCGTCACGCACAGCGCCGCGAGCCACACCTGCCGGAAGTAAATCCGCATTCCCGGCGCGAGCATGTAAAGGGCCGTGAGCGCATAAAACATCAACCCGCCCGCGAGCACATACCGACCGGTGCCCAGAGCGACAGCCACGCCGTCGAAGTGAAAACCCGGCGCCACGACGGTGAGAAAATCCTCCAGCCCGCGCAAAATTTTCGCCGCCGCCTGCAGCACTGCCGGAGCAAAAAGCCCCAGCCCGACTGCGCTCGCCAGCACCACCATCATCGCCAGATTTTTCGCCGGCAACTTCCACCACGGCAAAAGTTCGTGGTGCCACGCACGGTTCACCCCTTGCACCAGCGCCTGAAAAAACCGCAGTGAAGTCCACGCCAGCACCAGAAGCGAAACCGCCCCCACGCCGCCACGCGCTTTTTGCAATGACTCGGACATTTTCCAAACCAGCTCCTGCTGGCCGGCCTCCATCGGGAAAAACCGCTCCACCGTTCCGATCACATCCCCCGGCGCGACGAATATCGACCCCACCGTGAGCACCAGCGTGAAAAGCGGGATCAACGAGAACAGCGCGTAGTAGGCAAACGAAGCCGCCCGCGCCTCACCCTCGATCTCCCCGAAAATCCGGAACGCCTTCCCCGTCGTTCGCATCCACCGTTTCAAAAATGGCGGCATCCCATCCATCTCCCCCGAGCCAAACACACCGCTCCCACCGGTGTCTCCACGAAAGTGCTCCTCTACCGGCGCGGTGGGGCCGGGGCCTCCAGACCCGCCGTTTTTCTTGAAACCCGAGCCTGTAAAAAAAGAGCGCGGATGACTCACGCCATCCGCGCCCGCTTATTGGAAGGAAATTCCTTCTTGTCGAATCAGAGCGAGATTTCGGTCACCAGCGAGGACTTCTCGCCGTCCTTGGTCTCGTCCTTGTCGCCCTTGTCCTTGTCGCCGCATCCGCTGCCGGGGCAGGAGCCCGCGAAAACCGAAGCTACGGAAAAGGCGGCGAGGACCGCCGCGAACAGGATGGATTTTTTCATAGGGCTAAAAGGTTCGCGCCACTGCGGGCGAAGTCAAATTTTTTCCTAAGGAAACTCAGGCGCGGCCGAGGTAGGTCCCGTCCGAGGTGCTGACTTTGATTTTTTCGCCCTCCTTGATGAAGAGCGGGACATTGATGGTCTTGCCGGTCTCGAGGGTGGCGGACTTTTGGACATTGTTCGCCGAGTCCCCGCGAACGCCTTCGGGCGATTCGACCACTTTCAGGACCACCGAGGAGGGCAGCTCGATCTGCACCGGCCGGCCCTCGATGCTGAGCACCTCGACCTTGAGGTTCTCGACGAGGTATTGCTTCGAATCCCCCAGTAAATCCTCGTTCAGCGTGATCGTCTCGTAGGTCTGCGGATCCATGAAATGGTAGCCCTGGTGGTCGTGGTAGCTGAATTCGAGCGGGGTCCGGCTCGTCTCGACCACATCGACCTTCTCGGTGGAGGAGAACCGGATATCGGCGGACTTGCCGGTCCCGATGTAGCGGATGATGCATTGCACGAATGCACGGAGGTTCCCCGGCGTGCGGTGGTTCACTTCGAGCACGATGGCGGGGTTGCCGTTGTAGCGGATCGCCATGCCTTTTCTGAGATCGTTTGCTGCTGCCATAAATGGGGCGCAAACAATACCCCCGCCGCCCGCCTTGGCAAGGAGCGAAACGGAAAGGCCTACTCGTATCTCAGCGCCGTGATCGGATCGAGGCGCGACGCCTTCAGCGCAGGGTGGATTCCCGAAACGAGCCCCGCGAAAACCGCGAATGCCACGCTGAACAAAATCCCGTCGAGGGTCAGCACCGGCACATTCTCCGTAGGGGAAATCAATTTCAGCACTTCGATCAACCCGAGCGATGCCACGATCCCGATCATCCCCCCGATGAAAGAAATGAGCATGCTCTCGACAAGGATTTGCCGGAAGATGTCCCGCGGGCGGGCGCCCACCGCCAACCTGATCCCGATCTCGCGCACCCGCTCGGAAATGCTGGCGAGCATGATGTTCATGATCCCGATGCCGCCCACGATGAGGCTGATGGCGGAAATCAGCCCCCCGCTCAACCGCGCCGCCCTCACGCTGCTCTCCACGCGGTCGAACCAATCCTCGCGCGTCTCGAGGTCGTAGTCGTCCACGCCGCGGTGGGTCAAATCCAGCACCGCCCGGATTTGCAAAAGCGCCGCCCGGAAGTGCCGCAGGTCCCCGATCCGCACCGTGAGCGTGTCGAGCCGGATGGACTCCATCGAATTTGGGGCGCCCTCCGCCTTTGCGGGTGCACCCGGCAAGGCTGGCGTGGCGTTCTCCGACCTATCGCCCGAGCGGAATTCATGGAACATCGTGGAGAAGGGAATCAACACCGACTCGTTCTTTTGCCGGAAGGGATCCCAACGGTAGGTCGGCACCTTGCGCCCCGCCTTCCTCGCGCGCGCCTGCTCCTCCCGTTCCTGCAATTTCAAAACCCCCACCACCGTGAACGGCGAGTCGCCGATCCTCACCGTGCGCCCGACCACATCCGCCACGGGCGTCCCTGGAAAAAGCTGCGATGCGACCGAACTTCCCAGAACCACGCAGCGCGTCCCGCGGTCCACATCGAGGTCGGTCAAAAACCTGCCCGCTTCGAGCCCATGCATGCCGATCACGAAATGGTCCGGGAAAACCCCGCGAGCCCTGCGCCGTTCGCCGCCGCCTCCATCCCCGCGCGAAACCACCGCCGGGTGCTCGAGTTCCGGCGAGGCATGGGAGACCAAACCCGCCGCACCCTTCAGCGCCACGGCATCCCGCAGCGTCCTGCCCGGCGAGAGGTTCGCGAATTCGAACATCAACCCGCCCGGCTCGTTCGGCACCACGGAGACGAGCTCCAGCCCGCCCATCTGCTGCATGAAAGTCCGCATGCCCTCCTCGATCCCGCGCGTGAGCGCCATCGTGGCGATCAGGCTGCTCACGCCCAGCACCACGCCGAGCATGGAAAGGAAGCTGCGGAACTTGTGCGACGCGATCTCGCCCAGCCCGATTCTCAGCGCCATCCAAAAACTCACGGGCGCCCCTCCCCCACGATTTTTCCGTCGCGCAGTTCGATCACCCGCCGCGACCTCGCCGCGATGCCGGGATCGTGCGTGACCAGCACGACCGTCTTCCCCGCACGGTTCAATTCGCCGAGCAACCCCAGCACCGTTTCGCCCGTGGCGGAATCGAGGTTCCCCGTGGGCTCATCGCCCAGGAGGATCCTGGGATTGTTCACCAGCGCCCGTGCGATCGCCACGCGCTGGCATTGCCCGCCGCTGAGCTGCGAGGGTCGGTTCGCCAACCGGTCGCCGAGCCCCACGCTCTTCGCCGCCTCTTCCGCGCGCCGCCGCCGTTCCTTCGCCGGCACATTCGCGTAGATGAGCGGCAGCTCCACATTTCCCACCACATCGAGCCGCGGCAGCAGGTTGAACGATTGGAAAACAAACCCGATTTCGCGGCTCCGCATGCGCGAGAGGTCGTCCGCCGTTGCCCGGCTCAAATCCTGCCCGCCCACCACCATCGAGCCCCCCGAGGGCGTGTCGAGGCACCCGATCAAATGCATGAGCGTGGACTTCCCGCTGCCGCTGGGTCCAATGATCGAAACGAAATCCCCCTCCGCGATGTCGAGGTCCACGCCGTCGAGCGCGCGGATTTCCTGCTCGCCCACCCGGTAAACCTTCGTCGCCCCGCGGAGCTGGATCAGGCTCACGGTTTCGAAGCCGGCTTCACCGCCAGCACGCGGTCGCCCGCGGACAAACCCGATTTGATCTCCGCCAGCGAAAGGTCCACGAGCCCGACCTCCACCACGCGCCGCTCCGTCCCTTCGTCCGTTTTCAAATACACCACCTTCTCGCCGTCCTCCTCGAAAACGCAGGTCACCGGCACCGCCACCACGCCCTCCGCCCGCCCGAGCGGCACCTCCATGCTCACCGAGACGCCGGGCTTCAACCCGTGCGCGTCGCCCTCGATCACGCCCGCGACCTCGAATCCCTTGATATTGCTCTTCACCGTCGCCTGTGGGGCGATCGAAACAATCCTCGCCCCGACCGCGCCGCCGCCACCGCCCGGGGGCGAGACCTTCATCACCGTGCCTTTGGAAATTTTTCCCGCATCGAGCTGGTTCACATGCGTGTTGACCATGAGCCGCGAGAGGTCGGCGACGACCATCAGGCTCGTTCCCGAATTCACGCTCGCCGCGCCCACCACCACCTGACCCTCGCTCACCGGCACATCGAGCACGGTGCCATCGGCGGGCGAAAGGATGCGCGTTTTGTCGATGCGGTCGTCCACCATGCGCAGCCTGCGCTCGGCGAGCTGGAGTTCGTTCTGCGAAATCCTGTGGTCCGCCTCGAGGTTGGAAAATTCCTCCCTGCTCAAGAGCCGCTGCTCGAAAAGCTGGCGCGCCCGCTCGAAGTTCCCGCCCGTCTTCCCCACCGCGAGCCTCGCCCCCTCGATTTCCGCCTCCACCCGCGCCCGCTCGCTCAACAATTCGGTGTCGTCGATCGTGATCAACTCGTCGCCCTTCCGCACCTCCTGCCCCTCGCGCACATGGATTTTGCGGACCTTCCCGCCAATCTCGGGCTTGATATCGACCTGGAACGCCGGCGCCACTTCGCCCGCGAGCGGCAACACCGGCGCCACATCGGCGGCCCTCGCCTCCTCCACCGGTTCCTCGCCTGCGCCCCCGCCGCGTTGCGGGAACGGCGGGATCCCCGCAAAAAACATCACCGCAGCGATGGCGAACAGGATGGTGGCGGCAACAATCTTCGTCATCGGCGGGTCATTCTTCCTTCCGCGCAAAAACCGCCGCCACCGCCGTGTAGCCGTGCAGCGCCGTGGTCCCCGCCACCGGGGCAATCTCCGCCGCCGAGAGGAAACCCGCCGCGGGCTTGCGCCCGAGCACCGCCCTCAACCCCGAGGCATCGGGGCTTTCCACCCCGAAGAAATTCGCCCCGCGCCCCACGCAAGAAAACAACAACGCCGCCACCGCCCGCTTCTTCGCCTTCCCCGCCGGCTTGAACGCCCGCTGCAGGTCTGCGAGCGCGGACTCGCGGTTCCTGATCTGGTATTGCAGGGTCTGCCCGATCCTCGGCAAACCGCCGATCACCACCGCGCCGGAATCTGGGTCCGCACCGATGATGTTTTTGATCAAAAAATCCCCCGATCGGAATTCCTCGAGGTATTCGTTCCCCGCCAGCCCTGCGAAAAGGTTTCCCTTGGCGCGGGACTTCTCGTCGTCGCTCAGCGTTTCGAAAGCCCGCTCGAGCACGCGGTAGGCGGGCTGCCCCCCGAGCGAATAAAGGATATTGTGGTCGGCGCGCGTCACGGTCAGCGGCTCCCCGATCGGGCGGCACCCCTGCGCGGCGAAGGGCAACACACACGCCCCATCCGCCGCCGGCACCACCACCGACTCCACGCGCCTCCCGTTCAGGAAAACACAAGGCCCCCCGTCCCTCGCACGCCCCGTCACGCCGCCAGCCAAAGCCGAGCCCGGGAATTTCCTGTCCCACTCCGCCAGCCTGGCATCGAAATCCTCCGAAATGCCCGATTGCAGCAACACCGCCCCATCCGCCCCCGCCACGGCGCCCAACCCGCGTTCGCAGGCCACCGGCTCCGACACGCCCCCCGCCAGCGCGAGCACCGAGAACCCCTGCGCCCCCTCGAATTCCTTGCCGTCGCACACCTGGCCCGTCACCGCACATCCCGCCACATCGCGGATATGCCCGTCCACGCGCAGGATTTCGCAAAGCTCCTCCGCCTGCGGCAGGAAATCCGCCGCCGCGAAAACAAAAGCCGCCTTCGCAGGCGCCCCCAGTTTTTTCCGGATTTGCTTCGCCGCGCGCAGGACCGCTTCCGGGCGGCATGGTCCGTCCACACGCAGGCTCGCTGCCTTGGGTTCCGTCACCCCGCGAATGTTTGCCGCATCGGCAGGCGAGTCAATCCAGCTTGGAAAGAATCTTGAACGCCTTCCTCACATCGCCCACGCGGAGGATGAGAAGCCCCTTCTTCGCCGAGGGCATGCTCGCAAGGTAGGCATACTCGATGTTGACCCGCCCGCCCGCCAGCGCCCGCGCGATCCGCGAGAGGCTGCCGGGCTTGTTGTCGTTTTCAATCATCAGCACCTCGCTCTCGAGCACCAGCACGCCGCGGGCCTCGAGCACCGCGATCGCCCGCCGCGTGTCGCTGACCACCATGCGCACCACGGCATGGTCCACCGTGTCGCTCACCGTAAGCCCGTAGATGTTGACCTTCTCCTCCGCAAGCGCGTCGCAGAGGTCGCTCAACGTCCCGGGGCGGTTCGCAATGAAAAATGCCAACTGTTCAACGGTCCGGAGGGTTTTCATAAACGCAATCCTGCGCCCGCCCCGCCGGTGCGTCGATGGGAAAAACCGAGCCCTCCCGTGCCGCCGCCTTGCGAGGCGGACCCTGCTTGTCAGAGCCGGAGCGATTTTTTACAGGTCCCGTTTCCATTTTAAAAAATCAAACCCTTCGCAGCCAAAAACTCCACTCGTCCCCCCAAACCCAAACACCCTGCTTGCCCCGCAGCCACATCGGGGCGATGGATGGCCGATGAAAAAACGGAATCCCCGCCGCCATGGCGCCGGGAACAAGCAAAACCGCCACCCCTCGGCGAAAAAAGAAGCCCCCCCGCAAAAGCTCCGCGCCTCGGTCCTACGCGAGGTCGCCCGCCGCCCGCTCGATGCCGCGGGCCTCGCCGCCGCCCTCGACCTCCCGCCCGCCTGGCGGCCGAAACTCCAATCCCTCCTCGCGGACATGGAACGCTGCGGCGACATCGCCCGCATCCGCAAGGACCGCTACATCGTCCCGAAGGAAGCCGACCTCTTCACCGGCACCATCCAATTCCACGCGAACGGCTCCGCCCATGTCCTCAGCGAAAAAGCCGGCGGGCGCGACCTCCTCATCCGCGGCGAAAACACGCTCACGGCCATGCATGGCGACCGCGTGGTCGCACGCATCGGCGCACCGCCGCCCGAACCCGGTTTTTTCCGGGGGCCCGAACGCCAGCCCGAGGGCCGCGTGATCCGCATCCTCGAACGCGCCAACGAAACCATCGTCGGAACCCTCCAGCGCTCGAAAAACTTTTTCTATGTCGTTTGCGACGACCCCCGCTTCGTCCACAACCTGTATGTCAAACCGCCCGCCCCGCCGCTCCCGGCGAAGCCCGGCGACAAGGTCGTGGCGAAACTCGAAGCCTGGCCCTCGCGCCATGTGAACCCCGAGGGGCGCATCATCGAAGTCCTCGGTGCCGCCGACGCGCCCGGCGTGGACATGCTCTCCATCATCCGCCGCCACCGCCTGCCGCTGGAGTTCCCGGCCGATGTGCGCCGCGATGCCGAACGCACCCCGCCCGAGGTTTCCCCGCACGACGCCTCCTCCCGCGAGGACCTGCGCGGCGCCTTTGTTTTCACCATCGACCCCGACGACGCCCGCGATTTCGACGATGCCGTCAATATCGAGCGCACGCCCGCCGGCTGGAGGGTGGGCATCCACATCGCCGATGTCTCCCACTATGTGAAACCCGGCACCCCGCTCGACCGCGAGGCCGTCGCCCGCGGGAACAGCACCTACCTCGCCGACCGCGTCATCCCCATGCTCCCCGAGGCGCTCAGCAACGGCGTCTGCAGCCTTAAGCCGCATGTCGACCGCCTCGCCTTCTCCGTCTTCGCCGAGGTTTCGGAAAAAGGGAAAATCCTCTCCGCCCGCTTCGCGAAAACCGTGATCCGCAGCGCCGCGCGCCTCACCTACCGCGAAGCCCTCGCCATCCTGAAAAAGCCCCCCGGCCCCGACACCCTCTCCCAAAGCGTCCACACAGCCTGGGAACTTTCCTCCACGCTCCGGAAAAAACGCTTCGCCGCCGGCTCGCTGGAACTCGACTTCCCCGAAATCAAGGTCTGGCTGGACAAAAACGGCCGCCCCGAGCGCCTCGAGCGCGTCGAGAACGACATCTCCCACCAACTCATCGAGGAACTCATGCTCCTCGCCAACGAACTCGTCGCCCGCGAACTCAAGCACCGCCGCCAGCCCGCGCTCTACCGCATCCACGAGAACCCCGACCCCGACAGGCTGGAGGAATTCCGGGAATTCGCGCTCACGCAGGGCGTCCGCGCCGGCGACCTCACCCAGCGCGCCGAGATCGTCAAAATCCTCGCCGCCATCCGCGGCAAGCCCTTCGCCCCCGCCGTGCGCATCGCCCTGTTGAAAAGCCTCAAGCGCGCCCGCTATTTCCCCGAGCCCGTCGGCCACTACGGCCTCGCCAAGCCGGACTACACGCACTTCACCAGCCCCATCCGCCGCTACAGCGACCTCGTCGTCCACCGCGCGCTGGAGCGCCGCCTCGGGCTCACCAAAAAAGGCCCCGAGTCGACCGAACTCGCCGCGCTCTCGGACCACATCTCCGCCACCGAACGCACCTCGGCCGAGGCCGAGAAGGAATCCGTCCGCCTAAAGAAACTCGAATACTTCCAGCTCCAGCTGAAAACCGACCGCCCGCAGCGCTTCGAGGCGTTGGTCATCGATGTCCGCAACTTCGGCGCGTTCGTCGAGTTGCCCGAGTTCCTCCTCACCGGCCTCGTGCACATTTCTTCGCTCGAAGGGGATTTCTACGTCCACGACGCCGCCCGCGCGCGCCTAGTCGCCCGCCGCTCGAAAAAAACCATCGCCCTCGGCGACAAAATCCAGGTCGCCGTCGCCCGCGTCGACATGTTCAAGCAACAAGTCGATTTCAAGCCCGCCTGAGAAAAAGAGACTCTCGACTCTCCCATTCAGTCAAACGGCCCGGGCGATTTCCCTCCCGATTTTTTCCAAGCCCTCCCGCACCGTTTCGTCGGACATGGCCACCGAAATACGCAGGCACTCGTGCCGGTGGCGCCAACCCGTGTCGAGGTCGCCGAAGAAAAAATACTCGCCGGGGACCACCAGCACACCGTCGGCCTTGAGGTCTTCGTAGATTTGGCGCGAGCCCTTCTTCGCCCCCTCGATCCACAGCCACAGGAAAAGCGCGCCTTCGCATTCGTGCAGGGCATACGGGGCATCCTTCGGGAAAAATTCCGCCACCGCCTCGAGCGCAAGGTCGCGCTTGCGCAGGTAGAACGGCCGCACCACTCCGCGGCTCAAACGCGTGATTTCCCCGCTGGCAATCAAGGGACCGGCGATCGCCTGTCCGAAGTTGCCGTTCGCCAATCCCGCCACCGCCATCATCGAAGCCACGGCCGACGCCACCTCCGGCGGTCCCACCACAAAGGCAGTCCGCGTCCCTGGCAGCCCGAATTTCGAAAGGCTCATCACATGGATGGTCCGGTCGGTCCAAAGCGGCGCCGCTTCGCCGAAGACGATTCCCGGGAACGGCCAGCCGTAGGCATTGTCGATGATAAGCGGGATTCCCTTCCGCCCCGCGATGGCCTCGAGCTTCCGCAGCTCGGCATCCGAAATCAAATTCCCGCTGGGGTTCGTGGGCCGCGAGACGCACATGGCCGCGATGTCCGCACCGGGGTCGAGGTTTTCAAAATCGATATGGTATTTGAACCGGTGCTCGCCGGTGCGCGAGATGCCGGGCTTGAGCGCCGCGAACATCCCCTCCTCCAGCCCCTGGTTCGCATACCCGATGTATTCGGGCATGAGCGGGAACAAAATCCTGCCCGGCCGCCCGTCGCTGCGCCGTCCGCCGAAGAGGTTGAACAAAAAATAAAACGCCGTCTGCCCACCAGGCGTCACGGCGATGTTCTCCGGGCCCACCGGCCAGCCGAATTCCGCCTTCAACAACCCGGCCAGCGCTTCGGCCACGGCGGCATTCCCCCGCGGCGGGTCGTAAATCGCGAGCGTCCGCCTCAAAACCGCCGGGTCGTCCACAATTTCCCGCATCCGCCTGACCCAAACCGCCTCCATCTCGGGGATGTGCGCCGGGTTGCCCCCACCAAGCATCAGCGGCGCCGGCCCTTGCCCCGAAAGCGCGCGCCCGAGGTCGTCCATCAATTGCTCGATCCCACTTCCCCCGGCCAGCCGTTTCCCAAGCGCAGAAAATTCCATCCGCCCATCCAACACCGCCGCCCGCGGAAAATCCCGCCGATTTTTCCCTCCTTGAAAACGAACCCCGCCTTGTCCACTCTGCCTTCACCAATGGTTTCCTCGGAAACAGTCCCGGCACAAAGCGTGCAACCTCACACTCCATGAACCTCACAGTCCCCGCCCGTGCAAACGGGGCGTTGATCGACGAACTCCACCAAAGCTGGCTCTCGGACCGCCACTCCGTGTCGCAGGAATGGGCGGCATTTTTCGAGGGCTTCGAACTCGGCCTCGCCCGCTCCGAGGAAGCCCAGCCCGTAGCCGCCCCGCTTCCGGCATCGCCGCTCCAGGCCCGCGTGGATGACCTCGTGCGTGCCCATCGCGAATTCGGCCACATGGCGGCCCGGCTCGACCCGATTTCCAAAACCCAACCGTCGAATCCCGCGCTCGACCCCGCCGCGTTCGGCCTCGCCCCCGGCGACATGGACCAAACGGTCTCCTCCCGCTTCTTCCAAAACGGTCGCCCGATGCCCTTGCGCGAACTCGTCGAAGGCCTCCGCGCCGCCTATTGCGACACGCTCGGAGTGGAATTCACCCACATCCAGGACCCCGCCATCCGCGAATGGGTCGCCGACCGCGTCGAGAAACGCCGCCGGCCGGACCGCAACGACCCCGCCATCCACCGCGACATCCTCCGCAAGCTCATCGAGGCCGAATCCTTCGAGGCGTTCATCCACGCAAAATTCGTCGGCCAAAAGCGCTTCTCGCTCGAGGGCGGCGAAGCCCTTGTCGTCGCGCTCAACGGCATCCTCGAACTCTGCCCGCGCCTCGGCGTCCTCGAAATCGTCATGGGCATGGCCCACCGCGGCCGCCTCAATGTCCTCGCCAATTTCCTGAAAAAACCCGCCAGCGTGATTTTTTGCGAGTTCCAGGACTTCTTCAACCCGGAGGCCACCGGCGGCGGCGAGAATGGCGATGTCAAATACCACCTCGGTTTCCAAACCACGCGCGAACTCCCAGGCGGACACACCGTCGAGGTCCGCATGGCCGCGAACCCCTCGCACCTCGAGGCTGTGGACCCCGTCGTCGAGGGCAAGGCCCGCGCCCGCCAGCGCGTGCTGAACGACACCGCCGAGCGGAAAAAAGTCGTCCCCCTCCTCATCCATGGCGACGCCGCCTTCATCGGCCAGGGCGTCGTGGCGGAGACCTTCAACATGGCGCAGCTCCCCGGCTACTCCACCGGCGGCACCATCCACATCGTCGTAAACAACCAGATCGGCTTCACCACCCTCCCAGCCGATGCCCGCTCCTCGCGCTATTGCACCGACATCGCGAAAATCGTCGACGCCCCCATCTTCCATGTGAACGGCGAGGACCCGCTCACCGTGCTGGAAATCGCCGAGGCCGCCCTCGAGTTCCGCCAAAAGTTCGGCCGCGATGTCGTCATCGACATCTACTGCTACCGCCGCCACGGGCACAACGAAACCGACGAGCCCTCGTTCACCCAGCCCGACCTCTACAATGTCATCAAGTCCCACCCGCTGCCCAGCGAGCGCTTCTCCGCAGAGGCCGCGGAACTCGGCACCATCACCCCGGGCGAGTCCGCGGAAATCCGGAAAAAAATCGTCGCCGAGTGGGAAGCCTCCCACGCCGCCGCCGCCAAGGAGGTCGAGGGCGCGAAGTCGAAGAGCGCATTCAAGGGCTCGACCGCCATCTTCCAGGCACCCTACTCCCACGAGCCCGTCAACACCGCCATCTCGAAAGCCCGCCTCGACAAAATCGTCAAGGCCATGACCTCCGCGCCCGGGGGCTTCCGCGTCGTCCAAAAAATCCAGCGCACCGTCCTCGACCGCCGCAAAAAAGTTTGGAAGGACGGCGGCCCCTACGATTGGGGCTTCGCCGAGGCCCTTGCCTTCGGCTCCCTCCTCGCCGAGGGCACGCCGGTGCGCCTCTCCGGCCAGGACAGCCGCCGCGGGACATTTTCCCACCGCAACGCCGTCCTCTACGACGAAGCCACCCGCGAGCCCTATATCCCGCTCAAGCACATCGCCCCCGACCAGGCGACCTTCTGCATCTACAACAGCCCGCTCTCCGAATACGCGGTCCTCGGCTTCGACTACGGCTACTCGATGGATTTCCCCTCCATGCTCTGCATTTGGGAAGCCCAGTTCGGCGATTTCTCGAACGGCGCGCAAATCATCATCGACCAGTTCATCGCCTCCGCGGAAGCGAAATGGCGCCGCCCAAGTTCGATCGTCATGCTCCTCCCGCACGGCTGGGAAGGCCAGGGCCCCGAGCACTCCAGCGCCCGCCTCGAGCGCTTCCTCCAGCTCTGCGCGCAGGAAAACATGCAGGTCTGCAACCTCACCACGCCCGCCCAGTATTTCCACGCCCTCCGCCGCCAAATCCACCGCGGCTACCGGAAGCCCCTCGTCATCATGACGCCGAAGAGCCTCCTGCGCTCCGAGGATTCCGTGTCCTCCACACCCGATTTCACGAACGCCCGCTTCGAGGAAATCCTCGACGACCCCTCGATCAAGGACCCCAAGAAAGTCGACCGCCTCGTCTTCTGCTCGGGCAAGGTCTACTTCGACCTCGTCCGCGGCCGCGCCGAGGCCGGGCGGGAAAAAACCACGGCCATCGTGCGCATCGAGCAGCTTTACCCGCTCCACGACGACCGCATCCGCGAAGTCCTCGCGCGCTACACCGCCCAGCCGCGCCTTGTCTGGTGCCAGGAGGAGCCGGGCAACAACGGTGCCTGGTTTTTCCTCGCCCCCCGCCTCGCCGGGCTCGCCGGCCGCTTCCTCGCCTACGCCGGCCGGCCCGAAAGCGCCAGCCCGGCCGTCGGCTCCTACGGAAAACACAAGGAACAACAGGCCGCCCTCGTCAAACAGGCCTTCGAAGTCTGAACCACCCGCGCATGAACACCGAAGTCAAAATTCCCGCCGTCGGAGAGTCCATCACATCCGGCGTCCTCACCATCTGGCACCGCAAAAACGGCGACACCGTCCGCGAGGGCGAAGTCCTCTTCACCCTCGAAACCGACAAGGTCTCGCAGGAGGTCAACGCACCCGCCACCGGCATCGTCCACACGAAGGTCGCCGAAGGCGACGAAGTCAAAATCGGGCAATCCGTCGCCGAAATCGAACCCTCATCCGCCGCCGCCAGCACGGCCCCCGAGCCCGAAAAACCGGCCGCCGCCAAGCCGGCCCCCGCCCCGCAAAAAGCCCCCGCACCCGCCCCGGCAGCGCCTCCGCAGGTTTCTGCACCAGCCCCCTCCCCGGCGCCCCTCCCGCCCCAGACCACCGTCTCCGCCCCCAACGACAGCCGGGCCACGCGCAAAAAACTCTCCCCCCTCCGCCGCAAAATCGCCACGCAGCTCGTGATGGCGCAGCACACAGCCGCCATCCTCACCACTTTCAACGAGTGCGACATGTCGTCCGTGATGGCGCTCCGCAAGGAACTCCAGGAGGAATTCACGAAACGCCACGGCGTGAAACTCGGCTTCATGGGATTCTTCATCAAAGCCGTCGTCGACGCCCTCCAGGCTGTCCCAGCCATCAATTCCCGCATGGACGGCGACGACCTCGTCATGAACAACGCCTTCGACATCGGCGTGGCCGTCGGGACCGACCGCGGGCTCGTCGTCCCGGTCATCCGCGATTGCGAACGCCTCGGCTTCGCCGAAATCGAGCGCAGCCTCGCCGACTACGCCGTGAAAGCCCGCGAAGG
>JAGWWS010000028.1 GCA_018970255.1 Verrucomicrobiota bacterium
TTTGGCACCTCGATGTCGGCTCATCACATCCTGGGGCTGGAGAAGGTCCCAAGGGTCCGGCTGTTCGCCGGTTAAAGTGGTACGCGAGCTGGGTTCAGAACGTCGCGAGACAGTTCGGTCCTTATCCACTGTGGGCGCAGGAGATTTGAGGGGTTCAATCCTTAGTACGAGAGGACCGGGATTGACAAACCTCTGGTGATCCAGTTGTTTCGTCAGAAGCACCGCTGGGCAGCTATGTTTGGAAAGGATAAGCGCTGAAAGCATCTAAGCGCCAAGCCTCTCCCAAGATGAAATCTCCCTGAAGAACCGTGGTAGACCACCACGTTGATAGGTTGCGGGTGCAAGCGCAGCAATGCGTTCAGCTCAGCAATACTAATGTTCGTCCGGCTTTTTTTCTTCATTCCTCTGCTTGTAAACGAAGCGGGTATTTTCCCCTGATGTGCGGGTTTCAGCGAACAGCGCCGCTGTTCTTTGACAACTTCTGGCCGCCAGACATCTGGCAATTTGAAATTTGAATTCTCAAATTTGAAATTTCCATCGTCTGGTGATCCCGCGCAGTGGACCCACCCGTTCCCATCCCGAACACGGAAGTGAAACGCTGCAGAGCCGATGGTAGTGCATCTCTAGGTTGTGCGAGAGTAGGTCGTTGCCAGGATTGTGCCCGGTGGTTTGGAAACAAACCACCGGGCTTTTTTTTGTTTCCGGTTTTGAACTCCGCACGGAGCAGACCATCCCACGCGGATAGTGGGGCAGGCGTCCCGCCAGCCACCGGATTGTTTTGCGCCCGCTGCGGAAAACGCCCGCTACATTCCAAAAAACCCGCAAATGGCGGATTTCAACCCCGGCGCCGGTTCTTCACCAACACCCCGATGGAAACCAGCGAGCCCGCCAGCATGAGCGAGATGAGCGATGCCGCGAAGAGCTTCGGCTCGCCCGCCGAAACCGCGATCCATCCCGCAGCGGCGCGCCAGGTGAAGACGGCGGCCAGAAATCCCGTGCACCCCAGCGCCGCCATCCATGCCCAGCCGAATCCGCGCAACATCAGCACGCCCCAAACCGCCGAGAGGAACCCGAAAGTGCCCCCGGAGAGGAGAGCCGTCTTCGCGCCCGAAGGGTTCGACAAAAATCCCGCCAGGCCGCAAACGAAGAGGAAAATTCCAAAGCCGATGAACCAGCGTCCGCAAAGTTTCATGCTCCATATGCTCGGGCTTGGCTCCGGCTGGGTGCAAGCGCGCGGGCATGGTTTTGGGTAACGAAATTCCGAACCGCCCGTTCCGCTTTTGCGATCCGTGGGATTCGCCCGAAAAAAATGTTGGGGGGGTAGGACAGCTTTTGTCCCACCAGCCCTGCAAGGATCCCTGCGCCATGATCACAAAAATCCTCCGCTATTTCACCGCCGCCGCCACGCGCATCCACCCCCAAAGCCGCATCCCGCGCCACTTCGAGAGGCAAAGCGAATTCCTGTTCCTCCCCGAGAAGCGCCCGCTCCGGCCCGCCACCCCCATGCCCCGCGCCCTCACCCTCTCCGGTTCCAACAACCCAACCCCTCCCCCGCGGTGAAACGCCGCGATCACTTCGCCCACATTTGTTGGGGTTGTGGAATTGCAAAAATGAACCCCTTCTCCCAAACCCGGACTCCGTTCTCGGCTTTTCATACCCCGCCAATGCATTCTTACTCGCAAACAAGGACTGGCTCTGCGCTATGACAGGCACATCGAACTCCGCTTTGCATCGGGCGATCGCGCATTGCTCGTCTTGGGTGGAATTCACGCAGCGGCTCGAACGGTTGCCCGAAAAGGAAAAGGGCGATGTGTTCGAGCATCTCGTCAGGGCCTTTTTGCAACTCGACCCGGAATACGCGACCAAGTTGCGAAAGGTTTGGCTGCTCCATGAAGTGCCGTCCGCCCTGCGGAAAAACCTCCGCCTCCCCGCCGAGGACCAAGGCATCGACCTCGTTGCGGAAACCAACACCGGCGAATTCTGGGCCATCCAGTGCAAATATCGCGGGGATACGGCACGCCCTTTGCCATGGCGCGAGATTTCGACATTCACCGGCCTCGCATTCGGCGTTTGCCGTCACATTTCGTTCGGCCTCGTCTGCTCGACCACGGAGAGGATCACCCGCGTTCTCAGGGAACAAGAGCGCATCGGCTTTTGCGCACTGGATGTCTGGCAGGGGCTGGATGCCGGTTTCTTCACGCGCTTGCGCCAATTCCTCGGGCGCAAACCCGCCAAGCTCGTTCCTCTAAAACCCCGCGCTCACCAGAACTCCGCCATCGCCGATGCGCGGGAGCATTTCGTCGCGAAGAAGCAGAAGCGCGGAAAACTCATCAGCCCCTGCGGCTCGGGCAAGAGCCTCACGGCCTATTGGATCGCCCGCGAGCTCGGGGCGAAGAAAATCCTCGTGGCCGTTCCGAGCCTTTCGCTCATCCGGCAGACGCTGAAAGTTTGGCTCCGCGAGTCCCTCGCCCATGGCGACAAGGTGGAGTGGATTTGCGTGTGCAGTGACGAATCCGCCGGCCGCGTGGAGCAGGACGATACCGCCGTGTTGCGCCAAGACCTCGGTGCCCCGTGCCTCACCGATCCGCAGGAGATCGCCTCATGGCTCCGGCGCAAAAAGCCCGGTCTCACCGTCGTTTTCACCACCTACCAGAGCGGCGAGGCTTTGGGGCAAGCCGCGCGCGCGGCGAAGTTCCCCTTCGACCTCGGCATCATGGACGAGGCGCACAAGACCGTGGGCGACGGCGACAAACTTTTCTCCCACCTGCTCCACGACGAAAACCTCCCCGTCCGCCGCCGCATTTTCATGACCGCCACCGAGCGCCGCTATCGCGGAAAGGGCGATAAAATCCTGGGAATGGACAACGCCGCCATCTACGGCGACACCTTCCACCTCCTCAGTTTCAAGCGAGCGCTCGAAACCACGCCGCCAATCCTCAGCGACTACCAAATCGTCACGATGCACATATCGAGCGACGAAATTGCAGAACTGATCCGGAAAAATGTCTTCCTGCGCCCGGACAAAGGCCGATGGGACAAAGAGGTCGAAGCCGAAATGCTCGCCGCGCTCGTGGCCTTGCGCAAAGCGATGGTCAAATACCCGATCCGCCACGCCGTTTCCTTCCACAGCAGCATCCAACGCGCGGAAATTTTCAAAGACCACAACGACGCCTACAACCGCTCGTTCGAAAGCCACGCGCCGGTCGAGTCGTTCCATGTCTCGGGAAAAACTCCCACCGGCACGCGCGCCCGCATCGTCAGTGAATTTGCCTCCACCGAACGCGCCCTCATCACCAACGCCCGCTGCCTCACCGAAGGTGTTGATGTGCCGGATATCGATTGCGTGATGTTCGCCGACCCGCGCCGCAGCGCGGTGGATATCGTGCAAGCCGTCGGCCGCGCCCTGCGACCCGCCAAAGGCAAAACGATGGGCTATGTCATCGTCCCGATCCTCCACGATGCCGAGGCCAAGCCGGAGGACATCTTCGCCTCGGAGGAATTCCAGGAAATCCTCACCACCCTCCGCGCCCTGGCCGCCAACGACGAACGGATCATCGAATACTTCCGCTGCGTCTCGCAGGGAAAACAACGCCACGGCGGCGGCAGCGTCGTCTTCGACATCGACGAAAAACTCGCCAAGCGAATCAACCTCGAGGACTTCGCCCGCGATATTGATCTCAAATGCTGGGATCGGCTGGCGAAGCTGTCTTGGAGACCGTTTGAGGAGGCACGGGCGTTTGTTCACTCTCTGAATCTCAAAAGCGCAAGCGAGTGGCAGAATTTCTGCAAAGGCAAACTTCCCGAGTTGGGCAAGCTTCCTGCAGATATACCAGCAACTCCTGAACGCACCTATGCAACGCAGGGATGGAAGGGTTATGGCGACTGGCTTGGAACCGGAACAATCGCACCAAACCTCCGAGAATATCTCCCATTTAAACAAGCGCGGGCATTTGTCCAATCGCTAAAACTAAAAAACAGACGCGAATGGCAGATGTTCTGCAAAGGTCAACTCCCTGATAAGGGATCGCTTCCCGCTGATATCCCAGCAAACCCCAACCAAACTTATAAAACAAATGGCTGGAATGGAATAGGCGACTGGCTTGGGACAGGAGCAATCGCAACTCATCTCCGCAATTTTGTAACTTTTGAAAAAGCGCGGGATTTTGCCCAATCTTTAAAACTTAAAAGCGGAACCGAATGGAGGAAGTTCTGTAAAGGTGAACTTCCTGAGAAGGGAACTCTGCCCACTGATATTCCTGCAAAACCTAACGAAACTTATGCCACAGAGGGTTGGAAGGGGATGGGCGACTGGCTTGGGACCGGAACAATCGCTCCAAGACTCCGGAAGTATCTTTCATTTGAAGACGCGCATGCATTTGTTCAATCCCTGAATTTGAAAAATGGAAATGAGTGGAAGAAATTCTGCAAGGGGCAACTACCTGAATTGGGGAATCTGCCTGCCAACATTCCAGCCGCGCCAGAATTTGCATATAAAACAAAGGGCTGGAAAGGAATGGGAAACTGGCTTGGGACAGGGGCTGTCGCTAATTACAACAAAATTTTCAAACCATTTGAAGAAGCCCGTGCGTTCGCTCGCTCACTGAAACTGAAAAACGGAATAGAGTGGCGGAAGTTCTGCAAAGGTCAACTTCCCGAAAGAGGAACGCTTCCGCATGACATTCCAGCAACACCCAATCGAACCTATGCGACAAAGGGATGGAAGGGGATGGGCGACTGGCTTGGGACCGGCGCAATTGCTTCGAGGCATCGAGAGTATCTTCCATTTGAAGAAGCTCGAGCATTCGTCCACACTCTGAAACTCCGAAACCATGTTCAGTGGCAGAAGTTCTGCAAAGGTCAACTTACTGAAAAGGGAACGCTCCCTACGGATATTCCTGCAAATCCAAACCAATCCTATAAAGCAAAGGGTTGGAAGGGATACGGAGACTGGCTTGGAACCGGAACAATCGCGCCAAACCTCCGAGAGTATCTTCCATTCGAAAAAGCCCGTGAATTTGTCCGCGCACTCAGACTCAAAAACCAAAGTGCGTGGCGAAGGTTCTGCAAAGGCCAACTGCCTGAGAAGGGAACTCTTCCTGTTGATGTTCCAACAAATCCCAACATAACCTATGCAAAACAGGGATGGAACGGGATGGGAGACTGGCTTGGGACGGGGAGTATCGCGACTTTTAATATTGCTTATAAGTCATTTGAAGAAGCCCGCGCGTTCGTTCAATCGCTGGAACTCAAAAACACAAGCGAGTGGCGAAGATTATGCAAAGGTCTCCTTGCTGAGAAAGGAACTCTTCCTGCTGATATTCCCGCAAACCCCAACCGAACCTATAAAAACATGGGATGGAAAGACTACGGAGACTGGCTAGGGACTGGGGCAATCGCGCCAAGGCTCCGAGAATTTCTACCGTTTGAAGAAGCGCGTGCTTTTGTCCGCTCACTAAAACTCAAAAACCAAAGCGAGTGGCGAAGGTTCTGCAAAGGTCACCTACCTGAAAAAGGCAAGCTGCCCGTCGATATTCCAGTTGCTCCCAACCAAACCTATGCAAAACAGGGATGGAACGGGATGGGCGACTGGCTTGGAAAGAAATAAGCCTCTAAAAAAACATTTTTGACAAATTGCACAATTTGTCCTAATTTTTCTCCCCATGAGAGCCATGACTGCCTCCGAAGCCCGTCAGAATTTCGGGCAATTCCTTGATTATGCGATCCAAGAGCCTGTGGTCATCAAGCGGCATCAACGAGATCTGGGCGTCTTTCTTCCCATGGCGCTCTACCGGAATTTGGTTTCCGGGCAAAACCGTAAGATCACCGGGGCGATGGATGAACTCCAAGCCGAGGCTGGCAGGGCGGGGTTGACCGAGGAGGCGTTGGAGAAAGTGCTTTGCGAAGGGAATCCGAGCTAACGGGTGGTCGTTTTCGATACCAATGTCCTCGTCAGCGCTGCCTTGATCCAAGGCAGTCGCGCGGATCATTGTGTCCGGACGGTGCTTGAACACCAGCACCCGCTTATTTTTTCCAAGGCAACTTTTGAGGAACTCAGCGATGTGATCCTGCGCTCCAAGCTGGACCGATATGTGTCCAAGGCGGCTCGCCTGGGTTTGCTGGAAACTTGGGAAAACGCCGCCGTCTTCTTTCCTGATGCGGCAATCCATGAAGTCGTGCGCGACTGCCGCGACCCGGATGACGACAAGTTTCTGGAGTTGGCCTTGGCGTGTAGGGCGGCTGCGATTGTGACCGGAGATCCGGACCTGCTGGTTCTCGATCCCTGGCGGGGTATTCGCATTGTCAAACCGGCCGACTTCGACACGGTGGTGCTTCCGATTCTCGAAAACGAGGAACGCGGTTGAGCAGGAGCAGGGTCCCACATAATCACACTATTTGAGTGCTTCCCTGACTCTGCCCGGCGTTTTGCCGCTTTTTTAGAAAAGCCCGCCCCGGGTTTGCCCTCCTCAAATCAAGAAGCGGAGAAGATGAATCGAGTTTGGTGGCTGCGAAGGAAACGGCTAAAAATCCCGGAAGAAGGCTGCATTTGAGATGAATTTTTTGGACTTGGAAAAACTGGTGGTCGGGGCTCCGAATGCGGTCGTGTTGCTGGAGGGGAGGAGGGGGATTGCGGAGGCGGAGGCTTTGGCGGCGCGGGATTTCGGGGAGTTTTTGGCCCGGCGGTTTCCGGCCCTGCGGTTTCGATCCGGCAATGCGGAGGGGGCGGACCAGGCGTTTGCCGATGGCGTGGCGAGGGTGGATGCGCAGCGGTTGCAAATCGTGGCGCCGTATGCGTTGCACCGCAGGAAAAGCCGCCATCCGGCTGTGGTTTACTCTTCGCCGGAGGATCTGTCACCGGAGCAAGTCGATGTGGCCATTCGCGGGAAGGCGGCGGCGAGCCCGAAAGTGGGGAGGTTGTTGGATCGTTGGAAAGATGGCGGTGCGCTTGCCGCCAAGGCGACCTACCTCCTGCGCGATACGATGAAGGTGCTCGGGCACTCGGAGGAATTTCCAAAGGCGGCTTGCGGCATTTTTTTCATCAATCCCGCGGACCCGATGGCCGGTGGCACGGGGCACACGATCCGTGTTTGCCAACAGGAGTCCGTGCCCGTGGTGTTCCAGAACGATTGGCTGCGCTGGATGTAGGGGGGCGGACGGCGCTTCCAGCGTCTGAGGATTGGGACGACACAACCGTGGCACCGGGCGGTGCCGGGGAAGCACATCGCAGATGGCCCGGAGGGCGCAGCGAGCAGGGGCGAGCAAGGCAAAGGCCGTCCCTCCAGGGGGAGGCGTTTTTAGCTTTTTCGGAAAACAACGACGCGGTGGGTGTTCGTGCCGCCTTTGTTGTTTTCGATGCCCCAGCAGCGGGAGGTTTTCGTGAAGGGGTGGGAGTGGATCAGGACTTTCACGGGCTCGAGGCCGGCGGCTTCGCCGCAGGCGAGGACATGTTCTTCGAGGAGGATTTTTCCACGGCGGATTTCGCCGACTTCCACGGCGGCGTGGCCGCCCGGGCGGAGGACGCGGTGGATTTCCACCATGGCGGCGGTGAGCAGGGATTTCCATTCCGCCAGCGAGCCGGTGCACCGGGGGACTGCTTCGATGCCTGCGAACCAGGAGCGGAGCCAGTTGTCGCGGCGGTAATCGACCACATCGAGGAAGGGTGGCGATGTGACGACGAGGGCGACGGAGTTTTCCCCGAGCGGGCTGCGCGCTTCGGCCCGCCCGGTCCAGAGGCGGTGCTTGGCGGAGAGGGTTGGATCGAAATTCGGCGGCCGGCGGAGGAGCGAGCGGGATTTTTTCAGGATGAGGGCGGCGACATCGCGCGGGGGAGGGGACTGGCCGAGGCGGGCATTGAGCGAGAGCTGGGCGGCGGGGAGGATGGCCTGGTTCGGGGGCAGGGTGCGCACGGAGAAGAAGCCCGGGGAGTGCCCGGTGAGGCGCGTGAGGGCGGCCATGCGGATCCACGCTGCGATTCGGTCCGGCGGGTGCTCGAGGAAGGCGGCGCGGAGAAGGCAGATTTTCCGGAGCGTCTCGGGATGGAAAAACGCCAGCAAGCCGGGCGGGGTTTCGATTTCCTGATTCCAATCGAAGAGGTCGAGCCATTCGGAGATGTCCCCGATGGACGGCGGATCGAGCCGGGGTGCGGCGAGCATTTCGCAGAGGGGGTTGGCATCCGAGCCTGCGGCGGTGCGCCCGCGCAGGGCGGCCTCGAGCGGCGTGGTGCCGCGGCCCATGAAGGGGTCGAAAACGGTTTCGCCGGGCTTCGAGAAAAATTCGATGAAGTGTGCGGCGAGGGCTGGCTTGAAGCAGGCGCGGTAGGGGATTTCGTGGAGCGGATGCGCATCGCGCTGGCGTTCGCTCCAGAAGGAACCGGTTTCGATCGTTCGATTCACCTGTGGCGGCAGTATCGGGGGAAGGGATGCTTTTCAAGAAGAGGTGAGCGGAGTGGATTCGATGAAAAAACAGGAAAGCCGGCCTGAATTTCTCGACACTTGTGGTAGGTGTCTACCCGATGAATCGCGGTGAGAATTTGACCGGTGTGGTTTTGGTGGCGCACCCGTTGCTTCGTGATCCGAACTTCCGGCGCACGGTCATTTTCATCTCGCAACACAGTCCCGATGACGGGGCGATGGGGTTTGTTTTGAATCGGCCGGTGGAGGTTTTGCAGGCCGCAGAGTCGCAGTTCCCGGTCTTTCACGGCGGGCCGGTGGAGCCGGATTCGATGATCGTGACGAGCATTCAATGGCGTGAGACCCCACCCACGGTGGCATTCCGCTCGTTCACGGAAATGCCCACGGACGAGGATCGCGGGTGGATGGAGGGGATGCGGATTTTCGCCGGCTACTCGGGCTGGTCGCCGGGGCAATTGGAGCGGGAGCTGGAGTCGCAGTCCTGGGTGGTCGTGGCGCCGAACAGGGATTTGATCGAAATGCGCGAGCCTGAGCAGGTCTGGAATCGAATCATGCGCGAGACGAGTCCGGTGTTGCGTCTGCTGGCCGAGGCGCCGGAGAATCCGGAATGGAATTGAAGATGGAACTTAGCCCCCGCCGTTTTTGCCAATGAACCAGGTCAAGGACACCCTGCGGGCGACGGTGCGAATCGGCTACGATGGACGGGTTCACAAACAATTCCGCGGACCCAAGGCGGAGGAACGCTTCGCGAACGAGGTGCGGGTTTTGAAATACCTCGAGAAGCGGGAATGCCCGTTCGTCCCGCGGTTGCTGGAAGCGGATGAGCAAAATCTGCGGATCGTGACCTCGAGCTGCGGGACGCGGGTGGATCACCTCGATGCGGAGCGGTGTGCCGAGCTTTTTGCGGAACTCGAAAAATTCGGCGTGCGGCATGACGACGCGGAGGTGCGCAATGTGACCTACCGTCAGACGGACGGGAGATTTTGCCTGATCGATTTCGAGTTTGCGACGATTCTGGATCCCGCGGCGGAGGGAGCGCCGTGAGCGACGAGGCGCGGCCGCTGAAGCTCTCCTGGTCGGGGCACACGGATATCGGTCGCGTGCGGAAGAATAACGAGGATGCGTTTTTGGGGTTGGTGGTGGATTCGACCGGGGTCCGGTTGCTCGGCAAGATCGGCGAGGCTTCGATGGATGGCGGGGATTTTGTTTTCGCGGTGAGCGATGGCATGGGCGGGGCGAATGCGGGGGAGTTCGCGAGCCGGATTGCGGTGGACAAGATCACGAAAATGATGCCGCCGCTCTTTCGATTGGGCGCGGTGGGCGTGTCGAGCGGGTTCGAGGATGTTTTGGGGGAATTGTTCGGCGAGATTCACAAGTCGCTCCAATATCTCGGGGCGAGCTACGAGGAGTGCTCGGGCATGGGGGCCACGCTCACGCTTTGCTGGTTCGTGCCGGGGTGGATGTATTTCGGGCATGTGGGGGATAGCCGGCTCTACTACCTGCCGGCGTCCGGCGGCATGCGGCAAATTTCCCACGACGATACTTATGTGGGCTGGATGTTCCGCAACGGCCAGTTGAATGAGCGCGAGGCGAAAACGCATCCGAGGAGGAATGTTTTGCAAAAGGCGCTCGGGGCGGGGCACCAGTTCATCGATCCACAAGTGGGTGCCGTGGGCATGGAGCGCGGAGACCGGTTTTTGCTCTGCACTGATGGCGTGACCGACGGGCTGTTCGACGAGCGCGTGCAGGATTGTTTATCCCGGCGCGGAGCGGAGCCGGCGAAGGGGCTCGTGGACGAGGCGGTGAGGGAGTCGGGGCGCGACAATACGACGGCGTTGATCGTCGAAGTCTGCTAAGCGGCAGCGGGGCTTAGGCGTTTTTGAGAGCCTCGGTTTCGAGGACTTCGCGACGGACGCTCTTGCCGCGGAGTTTCGAGCTCCAGAGCACCACAGGTGCCGCAACGAAGATCGAGGAGTAGGTTCCGATCACGATGCCCATGAGGATCGCAAACGAGAAGTCGCGCAGGACGGCGCCGCCGAAAAAGTAGAGGGCGCCGACGGAGAGAAGCGTGGTGCCGCCGGTGAGGATGGTGCGGCCGAGGGTTTCGTTGATGCTGAGGTTCATCAACTGCTCCACCGTGCCGCGCTCGCCGGTTTTCAGACCCTCGCGGATGCGGTCGAAGATAACGATGGTGTCGTTGATGGAGTAACCAGCGATGGTGAGAATCGCTCCGACCATCACGAGGGAGAGTTCGCCGCCCACGAGGGAGAAGATGCCCAGGGTGATGACCACGTCGTGGATGAGGGCTACCACGGCTCCGAGCGCGAAGGAGAATTCGAAGCGGAGGGTGACGTAGAAGAGGATGCCGAGCATTCCGAGCCCGAGGGCGATGAGGGAGCCTTTCGCAAACTCCCAGCCGATCTGTGGCCCGACCGTGTCCTGGCCCACAGGCGTGATCCCGCGATCGGGGAATGCGGCTTGGAGTTTGGAGAGAATCTCCGGCGAGGTGCCTTGCGCGCTGCGGAAGGTGAGCATTTCCTTGATGCCCTCTCGCTCGAACTGGATGACGGTGTTCGGGTCTTCGATGGCCTTGCGGGCTTCGGCGACGGAGATGGGCTGTGTGGAATCGATGATCAGGAGATCGCCGCCGCGGAAATCGATGCCGAAATTCGACTGGCCGCGCATGGCAAAAATTGCGATCGAGCCACCGATGAGGAGGATCGAGAAGACCGCGGCGATCCGGCGCATTCCGAGGAAGTTGAACTGACGCTTCGGCGCGAGGTCGAGCATCGACATGGTTTTGAGTCCGCCTTTGTCCACGAGCCAACGGAACGCGGTGCGGGTGAACAGCAGCGCGGAGAACATCGAGGCGATGATGCCGAGCGTGAGTGTGACGGCGAAGCCTTTGACCGATCCGCTCGCCTGCCAGAAGAGGATCACTGCGGTGATGAGGGTGGTGGCGTTGGCGTCGAAGATGGCGCTGAAGGCTTTGTCGTAGGCTCCGGTGAGCGCGGTGCCGAGGGATTTGCCGGCGCGCATTTCCTCGCGGAGGCGCTCGTAGATGAGCACGTTCGCATCCACGGCCATGCCGATCGTGAGGATGATGCCCGCAATACCGGGGAGGGTGAGGGTGAAATTGAACATCGCCATCGCGCCGATGAGCAGAAGGATGTTCAACGAAAGGCCGACGACCGCCACGAGTCCTGCAAAGCGGTAGTAGAGGAGGGTGAAGGCCATGACGAGCGCGAGGCCGGAAACGCCTGCGAGCACGCCGCTGCGCACGGAGTCGGCGCCGAGTGTGGGTGAGACGCTGCGGGTTTCTTCAATCTGAACCGGAACGCGGAGCGGGTTCTCAAGCGCGCTGGCCAGGTCGCGGGCTTCCTTGTCATCGAAATTTCCGGTGATTTGCGCGCGGCCGCCGTAGTGGTCGCTTTGGAGAACCGGAGCGGAGATGACTTCGCCATCGAGGATGATGGCCATCTGGCGGCCGCGGTTCTCGCGAGCGACCTCGTCAAACATGCGGGCGCCTTCGGAATCCAGTTCCAGCGATACGCCGTAGCCCTGCTGGTCAAAGTAGGCGAACGCGCGGGAGACATGGTCGCCGGTAAGCGCCGGGCGGCGCTTGACGAGAATTTTTTGCTCTTTCTCGGATTCCTTGGAGGGGCGGAAGGATTTGATCGTGAGAGAGGGGTCCATGACCTCCTCGCCGGCTTCGATTTTTTCGATGTCGCCATCGCCGACCATCGAGAATTCGAGCTTCGCCACTCGTTGAAGCTGTGCCTGGGCCTCGGCGGTTTGCTTCGCGTCGAGGCCAGCGATTTGAACCAGAATGCGGTCTTCGCCCTGCGGGCTGATGACCGGCTCGCTGACGCCGTATTGATCCACGCGCTTGCGGATGACTTCTACGGCTTGGTCGAGAAGGTCGGGGGTGATGCCGGTTTCGGTTTGAGGAACGAGGCGGATCAGGAATGACGTGCCGCCTTGGAGGTCCAGACCGAGCCGGATTTTTTTCGAGGGCGGAATGAGCTGCTCGATGCAAAAGGCCGCGAGGAAAACCGTGAGGATGAGGCCGAGCCAGCGTTTGCGGGAGGGGAGGTCGGTCGCGAAATACCATCCGAAGAGGATGAGTATGAGGAGGCCGATGCTGAAGGTGATGGCTGGCGTCATGGCTGGGCGGGTGGGCCCGGTGGGGGCGGGTTTAGGAAGCGGCCTCGGCCGACTTCACAACGGATGCCACTGCGGCGCGGTCGAACTCCACTTTGACATTGTCGGCGATTTTGATGACGAAGGTTTTTTCCTTCACATTCGCGACGGTGCCGTGGATGCCGGCGTTGGTGACGACCTGGTCGCCGGTTTTGATGGCTTCGATGAGTTTCGCGTGCTCTTTGGCCTTCTTTTGCTGGGGGCGGATCAGCAGGAAGTAAAAAATGATGAAAATGAAGATGAGCGGCATCATCGAAACGAAAAGATTCGGTTCGGCGGGTTGGCCTGCGGGTGCGGCTTGGGCGATGAGAATCAGGTCGGTCAGGTTCATATCGAGCCGCGAAGAATAGCGTCGAGAGCCTCGATGGGAAGGGGAAAGTGGGGTTTTGCGCGGGTCGCGAGGCGGGTGCTTTACCACCCGGATTCGATTCGACAAACGGGGCGGCCGGTTCGACAAATCTCGTATGAATCCTCCACTCACCCTGACCGAGGAGCTGGTTTTGCTATCGCTGGATCACACCAAGGGCTCACATCTTCCTTTGATGCCGGAGGCTTTGGCTTTCGGTCTGGCCGGGGCGGTTCTCGCGGATTTGGAAATGGCCGGCCGTGTTGAGACAAAAGATGGAAGTGTTGTGCTTTGCAGAGGTGAAATGCTCGGCGATGCGGTGCTGGATCCGCAGCTTGCGAGAATCGTTTCGGAGCCAAGCAGTCACGCGATCGCGTATTGGCTATCGGTTCTCTCCGAGCGCAAAGAGGAAATTGAGGAATCGGCGCTGGAGCGACTGGTCTCCCGGGGAATTCTGCGGCGGGAGGAAAAGAAGATTCTCTGGGTATTCGGAGTCCGCCGCTATCCGAGCGTTCATGATGAGGAGCGTGTGGAAGTTCGTCAGCGCCTCGCGGGACTGATCGCCGGGGAGGGGACTCCAGTCCATTTCGATGCCACGCTGATCAGCTTGCTCAGTGCCTGCGGTTTGCTTTCCGCGATTTTTACATCCGAGGAACTCTCGGGCCGCTCGGAGCGGATTGCATCAATCGCCGCCTCGGATCCAATCGGGCGGGAGGTGGCTGCGGTTTTGCGGGAGTTGATTGAAGCGATCGTTCTGGCCCAGTCGACTTCGGCGCCGACGCCCTTTTGATTCGTTTTCCCTTGTGCCTTGGCCTGCGAGCACGATCGTTAGTCCGTGTTTCGCTTGAGTCACAGGGTGGTTTTTTTCGGCTGCGTGGCCGTTTTTCTCAGCGTGGTTGCGATGGCTGCCGGCTTCCCGGCCTGGTTCCCGAAAACTTGGCGGGGCATCCTCGCCGTTGAAACGCCGCGCAAGCCGGTCGATGCGATTGTCCTCCTCGGCGGCGAGCCCCAAGGCCGCCCGGTGAAGGCCGCGGAACTCTACCGCGCCGGCATGGCGCCGCTCGTCGTGGTGGTCGGCCACGGCGACAACGATTCGAACCGCCGCACGCTCCTGAAATCGGGCGTCCCCGCCGGGTGCATCCTCACGGAGACCAATTCCACCTCGACCATCGAGAACGCGGATTTTTCCCGGCGGCTCCTCCTGGAAAACCAAATCCGCACGGCCCTGCTCGTAACCTCGTCCTACCACGCGCGCCGCGCCCTCGGCACATTCCAGCGCCGCATCCCGGAAATCGAATTCGGCGTCGCCACCTCCCGCATCGGCTGGTGGGACACGCCGCAGGGCCGCCCGCAGGAGGACCGCTGGGCCGCGAAGGAGATTGTCAAACTCGCCGGCCATTGGATTCTCCACGGCATCCCGCCTTGGACCGCCGCGGCGCCGCCGCGGGAAAAAACCCGGAACCCCTGAAATGCCATCCATCCTTTTCATCAACCGCGTTTACCCGCCCGCCAGCGGCGCCACGGGCGAAATGCTGCGCGACCTCGCCGTGGCGCTCGCGGCGAAGGGCTGGGAGGCCACCGTGCTCACCACCGCCGAGGCCGGGGAACCGAAAAACTCCACCCGGCGCGGGGTGCGCATCGTGCGGGCGGGCGCGGCGCTTTCCCGCAAGAGCACCATCCTGCGCGCGGCGAGCTATGCGTTCATGTTGCCATGGCTGCTGGTGCGCGCGCTCTTGCTGCGCCGGACCGACTATACCGTGACCATGACCGACCCCCCGATGCTCGCGGCCCTGGGGCCGATGCTCCAATTCTTCAAGCGCAACAAAGTCGTCCACTGGGCGCAGGACCTCTACCCCGAGGTCGCGGAGGAACTCGGCGTGCTGCCCCGCAGCGCCGCCCTTTCGAACCTGCTCCGCCTCATTTCCACCGGGAGCCTGGTCCGGGCCGATGCCGTGGTTTCCATCGGGCGCTGCATGTCCTCGCGGCTCACGGCACGGGGGGTCCCGTTCAAAAAAATCGCCAACATCCCGAATTGGTCGCCCCCCGTCTCCCCGGTGGACCGCGCAAACAACCCGCTCCGCCGCCAACTCGGCCTCGAGGGGGCCTTTGTCGTCGGCTATTCGGGCAACATGGGGCTCGCGCACGATTTCGACACCATCCTCGGCGCCGCCGAGCGCCTCCGCGGGCAGCGCGTGGTTTTCCTGATGGTGGGCAGCGGCCCCCGCCGCCGCGAAGTCGAAGCCGCGGCCGCCGCACGGGGTTTGAAAAACATGCTTTTCCTGCCTCCCCACCCCGCCGAGCGCCTTTCCGAAGGGCTTTGCGCGGCGGACGCCCACCTCGTCACCATGCGCCCAAACCTTTGCGGGCTCGTCGTCCCGAGCAAATTCTACGGCGTGCTGGCGGCAGGGCGCCCGTGCCTTTTTGTCGGCCCGCCGGAATGCGAAGCCGCCCGCGCCATCCGCGAAACCGGGGCGGGTGCCACCTTCCTGCCCGGGGAATCCGCAAAACTCGCCGGGGCAATCCTTGATTGGGCGGGCGACCCCGCCGAACATGCCGCCGCCTGCCGCCGCGCCCGCGTGGCCGGCGCGGCCTGCACCGCGCAAAACGCCGCCTCCGAATTCGATGAACTCCTCCGCTCCCTCGCCTGAAACGGAGCTCGCCCGTTTCATCGCCGCGCTCCCGAAAACCGAAACCCACCTCCACATCGAGGGCGCCCTGCCCTGGGAGCTGCTCTGCCGCGCAAACCCCGCGAAATACCCCTCCCCGCCCGCTTCGTGGCACCCGGATTTCCGCTTCCGCAGCTTCGCGCACTTCGAGGGCGAACTCCTCGGCTACGCGGGCGACTATTTCCAATCGCCGGAGCGCTACCACGAATGCGCGAAGGCCGTCTTCGCCGACCGCCTCGCGCGGAACATCCACTATGTCGAAACCAGCTTCGCCTCGGGCTGCATCGATTTCATGGGGCTCGACGGCCGCGCCGTTTGCGACGCCATCCGCGCCGCCGTCCCGGCCGGGCTCGAGGTGAGGATTTTCCTCGGCATCCACCACAATGGCTGGACGGAAAAAATGTCGCCCGTGCTCGAGTCCGCCCTTTCGTGGCCGAACCTCGACGGCATCGACCTCCACGGCGCCGAGGACATCCCGGTGGACCCCGCGGCACCCGCCTACTTCCGCCGCGCGCGCGGGGCGGGGAAATTCACCAAGGCCCACGCCGGCGAATTCCAGGGCGCGGGCTTTGTCCGTTTCGCCGTGGAGGAACTCGGCGCCCAGCGCATCGAGCACGGCGTGCGCGCCATCGAGGACCCCGCCGTCGCCGCCCTCCTCGCCGAACGCCGCATCGCGCTCGATGTCTGCCCGGTGAGCAATGTGAAGCTCCGCGTCGTCCCCTCCGCGGCCGCCCACCCCATCAGGCGGCTCATGGATTCGGGCGTCGCCTGCACCGTCAGCACCGACGACCCCGTCAGCTTCGGGAACACCCCGGAGGACGAATACCTCCTGCTCGCCCGCGACCTGGGGTTTTCAAAAAACGAACTCGCCCGCGTGGCCCGCACCGGTTTCGAGGTTGCCCTCGCCCCCGCAGAATGGAAAAACCCCCGCATCCGCCAAATCGATGAAATCGTTTCGCAAGGAACTCTGGTTTGAAATCCCCGCGCGCCGCGCGTTCCGCAACATCACCCCGCAGGTCGCCGCCTGCCTCACCGAGAGCGGCATCCGCGAAGGGCTTTGCCTCGTCAATGCCATGCACATCTCGGCCAGCGTGTTCATCAACGACGACGAATCCGGCCTCCACCGCGACTTCGAAAAATGGCTCGAAAAACTCGCGCCGGAACACCCGCACTCGCAATACGACCACAACGGCGCCGAGGACAATGCCGACGCCCACCTCAAGCGCACCATCATGGGCCGCGAGGTTGTCGTCGCCGTGACGGACGGCCGGCTGGACTTCGGGCCCTGGGAGCAGATTTTCTACGGCGAGTTCGACGGCCTGCGCCGCAAGCGCGTGCTCGTGAAAATCATCGGCGGCTGAACTCCGCCTGCCGCAGCAGCGCCACCATCACACCCTGGATCACCAGCTCCCGCGCCGGGATCAAATCCGGGTAGTTCGGGTTCTCCGCGCGCAAATACGGCTTCCCGCCGCGCAGCAGGAAAGTCTTCAGCGTGCTCTCGCCGTCGATGAGCGCCGCCACCACGCGCCCGTGCGAAGGCGGCTTGAACTCCAGCACCACGATGTCGCCATCGACGATGTGCGCGCCCACCATCGAATCCCCGCGCACCCGCAGCGCAAAGGTCCGCGCATTCTTCGGGATGCCCAGCGAATCCAGGTCCACCCTCACGCAGCCATCCCTCCCCTCGGATTCCAACGACGGCCCGCCCGCCGGGATGGTTCCAAAAACCGGCACCTCCGCGATGCCCCGCGGCAGCGGCTCGGGCAATTGCAACCCCCTCGCCCGCCCGGCGGCCCGCTTCAGCGCGCCCTTCCGCTCCAGCGCCGCGAGGTGCTTCGCCGCCGCATTCGGGCTCGCAAATCCAAAGTGCCCCTGGATTTCGCGCAGCGACGGCGGCACGCCCGCCCCCTCGCGGAAGTTTTCCAGGAACCGCAACACCGCCTGCTGTTTCGCCGTCAGTTTTCCAAACATGGTGTCCATTTGAACACCCATCGCCACCGCGTCAACCAAATCCCCGCGCCGGGCTCAGGCCGCCTTCGCGCCGCCGCATTCCGAAGCGCACCACTCCGCCACCCGCCCGCGGATTTCATCGCGGATTTCCCTCACCCGCGCCATCCGCTCCCCCTGCGTCCCCGTAAGCGCCGAGGGGTCCGGGAACCCCCAGTGCAAGCGCTCGCCCCCGCCGGGGAAAACCGGGCAGCGCTCGGCGCTCGCCCCGTCGCAAACCGTGACCACATGCGAAAACACCGTTCCGCCGCGCAGCATCTCGTCCACGCTTTTCGTGCGGTTCCCCGAAATGTCGATGCCCGCCTCGAGCATCGCCGCGACCACGAGCGGGTTCAGCTTGCCGGGTTCCAGCCCGGCGCTCTGCGCCTCGCATTCGCCGGGGCAAAGCGCATTCAGGAACGCCTCCGCCATCTGGCTGCGCGCGCTGTTGTGGATGCAAACAAAGAGGACCCTTTTCATGCCTTCGATTCCGCGCCCCCCGCGCACCGCCCGCCGCAACAATCCTCCCGCATCCCGCGGCAAAGCCCCACCGCCGCCCACGCGCCCAGCACCGGCGCCGCGAGGTAAATCCAAAGGCTCCCGAAATCCATCGAAGCCGCCGCCGGCCCGAACGAGCGCGCCGGGTTCATCGACGCCCCCGAGATGGGCCCCGCGAACATCGCCTCCAGCGCCACCACCGCCCCCACCACGATGCCCGCCGTGATCCCACGCTCCCGCGCCCCCGTGGAAACGCTCAACACGACGAACATCAGGATCGCCGTGAGGAAAAATTCGAGCACGAAAGACTGCCAAACCGGGCCCGCCGGCACGGTCGCCCCCAGCGTCCCGCTTTCCGGGAAAAGCGCCCGCAGCAGCAAGCTCGCCGCCAGCGCCCCGCCCATTTGCACGGCAATGTAGGGCGCCACCATCCTCCCCCCGAACCGCCCCGCCGCAAAAAAACCGAGAGTCACCGCGGGGTTCAAGTGCGCCCCCGAGATGTCCCCCACCGAATAAACCATCGCCAGCACCACGAGCCCGAAAACCAGCGCCACGCCCGCATGCGAAACCGCCCCGCCCGAAATCGAGTCCACCACGATCGCCCCCGTCCCGGCGAAAACCAGGCAGAAGGTCCCGAAAAACTCCGCGAGCAACTTCCGAAAAACCATCGCGCCCGCCGGTATACCCGCCCGGAAAGAATTGGCACGCCAAAGCGGCGGGGAAATTGCCAGGCACCCCCTTTTTTTAATTCCCGTGATCTTTCCATAAAAAGGTGTTCATTTGAACACCATGATCCTCCACCTCGATGCCGACGCCTTTTTCGCCTCGGTCGAGCAGGCGGCCGACCCGCGCCTGCGGGGGAAGCCCGTGGCCGTGGGCGGTTCGTCGCGCGGGGTGGTGGCCTCGGCCTCCTACGAGGCCCGCCGGCACGGCATCGCCTCCGCCATGCCGGTTGCGCGCGCCCGCCGGCTCTGCCCGCGCCTCGTCGTTGTCCCGGGCGACTTCGAAAAATACGAGCACTTCTCCCGCCTCATGTTCAGCTACGCCTACGATTTCACGCCGCTCGTCGAGGTCGGGTCGATCGACGAGGGCTACGCCGACCTCCGCGGCGGGAAAAGCCGCCACCCCCGGGACACCGCCGCCGCCATCCGCCGCGCCGTCCACCAAACCCTGCGCATCACCCTCTCCGAAGGCGTGGCCGCGAACAAACTCACCGCCCAAATCGCCGGCAAATCCAAAAAACCCGACGCCCTTGTCGAGGTCCCCCCCGGCACCGAGCGGGAATTCCTCGCCCCGCTCCCGGTCAAATGGCTGCCCGGCATCGGCCCCGGCCTCTCCGACACCCTCTGCCGCGCCGGCCTCCCCCTCATCCGCGACATCGCCGCCACGCCGCCCGCCGACCTCGCCCTCTTCGCCGGAAAATCCGCACGCACGCTCTGGGAATTCGCCCACGGCATCGACCACCGCCCCGTGGTCCCCGATCCCCCGGCCGCGAAATCCCTCTCCGAACAACAAACCTTCGAGTCCGACACCACCGACGAAGCCTTCGCCCTCGCGGCCCTCCGCTCGATGGCCGACCGCCTCTTCGCCCAGCTCCGCGCCACATCGCGCGCCGCCCGCACCCTCGCCGTCCGCATCCGCTACAGCGATTTCGAGGAATCCCGCCGCAGCCACAGCCTCGACGAGCCCATTTCCATCGAGACGCTCGCCTACGCCCGCCTCGCCGACCTCCTGAAAAAAGCCTGGCAGCGCCGCGTCGGCCTCCGCCTCGTTTCCCTCCAGCTCTCGAATTTCTACGCCGGCCCCGCCTTTGCCGACCTTCCGCTTATCGAGCCTTCGAAAAACCACGCACGCCTGTCGCAGCTTGCCGCCGCCGTCGACCAGGTCCGCGCCGGGCATGGGCGCCACGCCATCCTCCGCGGGCACGACCTCTGGCTCCGCTCGCGCGAAAACAAGCCCCGCGACCCCGCCCGGCCCCGCACGCCGCAAATCCACGCCCGCAAAGCCCCGCCGCCCGCCGGGGCGCTCCTTCACTTCCGCTCCTGCTACAGCTTCCTCGATTCGCTCCTCACCCCGCAGCGCATCGTCGAACTCGCCGCCCGCGCCGGCTGCCACACCGTCGGCCTCTGCGACACGAACCTCCACGCCGCCGTGCCGTTCTGCCAAGCCGCCCGCGCCGCCGGCCTCAAACCCGTCATCGGCGCCGAACTCCCCATCGGCTCCCGCACCCGCCGCCTCTTCGCCCGCGACGAAACCGGCTACCGCAACCTCTGCCGCCTCCTCTCGGAAAAAACCATCGGCCGCGATTTCTGGCACGCCCACCGCGCCGGGCTCGTCGAGTCCACGAACCCCGCGCCGCCCATCCGCTGCGAATCCGAAGCCGACCAACTCCACCTCCGCATCCTCGCGAGCATCCGGGGCCTTTCGCTCCTCCAGCCTTCGTCCCCGCCCGCCGCCACTTTCGAATCCGCCACCGCTCACGGGCCCGACACCCGCCTCGCCGCGGACTGCGGCTTCGAATTCACCTTCCACGAACTCTCCTTCCCCCGCTTCGAGCCGCCCGAAGCCGCCTCCCCGCGCGAATTCCTCGCCCGCCTCGCCCGCGAAGGCCTCGCCCGCCGCTACGGCCCCCGCGCCGCAGCCCACCGGTCCCAACTCGAGACCGAACTCTCCATGGTCGCCGCCGTCGGCTACGAGGAATACTTCCTCACCGTCTGGGACCTCCTCCAACACTGCCGCCGCGACGGCATCGAGTGGATCACCCGCGGCAGCGCCGCCGACTCGCTCGTCTGCCATTGCCTTGGCATCAGCGACGCCTGCCCGGTCCGGTTCGAACTCTACTTCCAGCGCTTCCTGAACCCCGACCGCATGGCCCTGAAAAAACTCCCCGATATCGACCTCGATTTCCCGCACGACCGCAAGGACGCCGTGGTCGAAAAACTCTTCCGCCTCCACCCCGCCGGCCATGTCGCGGCCGTCGGCGGCTTCCACACCTTCCACGCCCGCTCCGCCCTCGCCGAAATCGGGAAAGCCCTCGGCATGCCCGAGCAACAAGTCCGCCGCCTCACCGAACACCTCCCCTGGCTCGCCAAGGCGACCGACCTCGATCAAAGCCACCGCTCCACGCCCGCGCACGCCGAGGGCGCTTTCGACAACGGCCCCGCCCGCACCGCGCTCGCCCTCGCCGCGCGCCTCGAGGGCCTTCCCCGCCACCCGAAGCTCCACCCTTGCGGCATCGTCCTCTCGCGCCGCCCCATCCACGATTCCACGCCCACCTTCGAAAGCGACAAGGGCTGGCCGGCCACCCATTTCGACATGGACGCCGTCGAGGAGGTTGGGCTCGTCAAACTCGACATCCTCGCCCAGGGCGGCCTCGCCGTCCTCCGCGACACCCGCGCCGCCCTTGCCGAAAAAAACCTGCCGCCCCCGCCATCGTTCGCGGGCCCCTGGGACGACTCCGCCGTGTGGGACATGGTGGCCAACGGCGAAGCCCGCGGCGTCCACCACATCGAGAGCCCCGCCATGACGAACCTCGCGAAAATGTGCGGTTGCCGCGACATCGACTCGCTCGTCGCCATCGTCTCCGTCATCCGCCCCGGCGCCGCGAACACGCTCCGGAAAGCCTCGTTCGCCCGCCGCGCCCGCGGCCTCGAGCCCGCCACCTACCCGCACCCCTCGCTCGAACCCGTCCTGCGCCTCACCCACGGCGTCATCGCCTACGAGGAACACATCCTCCAAGTCTGCGAAGCCTTCGCCGGCATGGCGCCCGGCCGGGCCGACATCCTCCGCCGCGCCCTCGTCAAAATGCGCGATGCCGAACTCCCCGCCCTCCGCGCCGAGTTCGAAGCCGCCGCCCTCGCCCGCGGCCGCACGCCCGCCGAAACCGAAGCCGTCTGGGGCCTCGTCCACATGTTCCGCGGCTACGCCTTCTGCCGCGCGCATTCCACCGCCTACGCCCTCGAGGCCTACCAGGCCGCCTGGGCGAAAAAATACCACCCCGCCACCTTCCTCGCCGCCGTCCTCACCCACGGGAAAGGCTTCTACTCCCGCCTGCTCTACACCCTCGAGGCCCGCCGCCTCGGCCTCCGCATCCTCCCGCCCGACCTCCACGCCTCCCGCCCCTTCGAATACTTCGCCCCGGACCCCGCTTCCATCCGCGTCCCGCTCTCCGCCATCAAGGGAATCCCCGAAGCGCTTGTTTCAAAAACCGCCGCCGAGCGCGCCGTCCGCCCCTTCCATTCGCTCAACGATTTCGCCGCGCGCACCCAAGCCCCGCCCCACGCCCTCGAACTCCTGCTCCGCGCCGGCGCGCTCGATTCGCTCGCCCCCTCCCACCGCGCCGCCATCTGGCAAATCCAGGAACTCGCCCGCTCCGGCCCGTCCTTCCTGCCCGCCCGCGAAATCCACCCCGGCGCCGAAAACGCCCCCCGCCTCCAGCGCCTCCGCGACGAAATGGAACTCCTCGGCTTCACGGCCGGCGGGCACCCGCTCGAACTCTGGCCGGCAATTCCCTGGCACACCTATTGCCCCATCGCCCGCCTCCACGAATTCCCCCGCCGCCGCGTCACCGTTTGCGGCCTCGTGGTCGCCCAGCGCCAACACCACCAATCCGATGGCCAACCCATGGCGTTCCTGACCCTGTGCGACCACACCGGCATGGTGGAAACCGAACTCTTCGCCCGCGCGCACCGCCGGTTCTCGCCGCTGGTCCATGCCCACCCGGTCCTCGAAGCCACCGGCACGGTCGAGCCCTTCGAATCCACCGGCGCCTTCACCCTCCAAATCGAAACCCTCCGCCCCCCGCGCCAAACCCGCTCCACTTGATTTGTTTCAACCTCGAATCGCCAAGACTTGAAGACCCACCAGACGCGCCAGAGCAATTTGGCGCGTGTCCGTGGAAATAAATCCAGTGACGTTGAGCTTCTTCGCCCAGGCACAGTGAAGAATATCCAAGGCACGGCATCCGGTTGTGGAGGTGTGCTGCCTCGCGAAATTTACTGCCTCATGCAGCGAGTCCAAAATAGGAGCTTCAACCGGAATCAATTTTCCTGCGGAAACATCTTCTTGAACCGAAGCAAATCCTAATGACGCCTGCTCGGGAGTGGCTTCTTTTCGAAAAACTTTAAGCTCCAGCGCCGTTGCCAATTCCAGGCTGTGCACAGGGGTGTAAACAATCGTCTCGCCGGAAACTCGGGCCGCAACCAAATCACTATCAGGTTCCGGATAATACAATTTCACCAAACATCCGGTATCGAGATACAGCACAGGTTAACCTCGACCTTGATCAATCAATTCGCTCAACGACTTTCCTTTCGGATGCTCGCCCCAAATTTTGCGTGCTCTTGCGGAGAAATCCGGTTCGCGTGTGGCACTGGCATTCCAGCTTTGATCGAGCTTCCGCTGCTCTATCCAGGCCGCCAACTCGTTGAGTTGGCTCAGAGGGAGTCTGACAATCGCCTCTTCAATTTCAACCAGAGAGCTCATATGTCTAAGTTAACATGCGGGCTATGAGTGGCAAGTTCCTCAAAAAATAAGACAAACTCGCCCCCCGCGCCAAACCCGCTCCGCTTGATCATTTCCACAGGCCCCATCCGCCCAATCCGCCCCGCTACTCTGCCGCCAGAATCTTCTCCTCCAGCGCGATCACGATCAACCTCGCCGCCGACGAGTCGCTGAAATCATCCGTGTTCAGCACCAGATCATAAGCCTCCGGATTGTTGATATCCTGCCGGAAATTTTCCGCGATGTAGCTCTTCCGCGCCCGGTCCCGCCGCTCCACCTCCTTCGCCGCCTCATCCGGCGTCACATGGTAAATCCGCGCGAAGCTCGCGATCCGCACATCCAGCGAGCCCACCAGCCGCACATGCACCGCCCGCTCGATGTTCCTCGTGATGAAATTTCCCCCGCGCCCCACGATCACCGCATGCCCGGTCTGCGCCAGCCGCAGCACCGTCTCCGCCGTTTTCATCACACTCGTGTAAACCCCCGGATGCAACCCCAGCGCCTGCCCCACCATGTCCGCGAGTTGCCCCGTCTTGTCCTCGGGGAAAAAATTCACCGTGCTCTTCGGCAGGTGGTGCTCCTCCACCACGCGCCGCACCAGACTCTGATTGAAAAGCGTCCACGGCTGATGGTGGTGCGAATGCCCCGAACCGTTCCCGCGCAACTGCCGCACGATCTCCTTCGCGATCGGATTCCCCCGCGCCCCCGCGGCCTGCGAAATCGTGATCACAGGCCCCTCGGTCTTCGGCGCCGGCGCGCCCTCGTGCCAGAACGAGGAGGATTGAACAAAGGAACGGCAAAGATCGAACTGCTCTTCGGTTTTCATAGGGGAGGGGAGTTGAGGTGAGGGTTGAGCTGCGAAAAAATCGTGCTCCCGCCTCCGCGCCCGCGCAAGCCGAAAAACCTTGCCGCTTGCCCGCCCCGCACCCCGCCCCTAACTTTCCCCCCATGCACCCCGTGGTGAACATCGAGGACCCCGTCGGAAAAGTCGTCGGAAAGCGCGCGAACCCCACTCCACGCGCTTACATCGACCAAGCCTTCGGGCTCCAAAAAACGCTACGCGGATTCCCGCAGCCGAAAATTCCACGCGGCGTCTTCCGCTTCAAAACCTATGAGGAAGCCGACCAATGGCTGATGGACCATTTGACCCGGAAACCGGTGAACTGATCCCCCGGCCGCCCGAACGCGCCGACCTGGTCTCGCTCTGCCGCGAACTCCAATCGCGCGGCGACATCGAATTCCTCCGCCAATACTTCGCGGCAAAAGGAATCCAGCCTCCTGCACTGTAAAGAATCGAAAAACTTCGGGGATCAAGCTTTTCGGCTTGCCGAAGGCAGAGCGCGCAGAGGCTTCTTAAAAAACACGCAGCCGCAACCACGGCGGAGAAATCTGCAATGACGAAACAGCACACTGAAGACACCAATCCACATTTTGTTGTTGAAAACATATCGGACAGGTGAAACTCTTACACCTTCAGGTTCGCGCAAACTGGAACTTATATGCAGACTCTGCCATTCAAAATATCACTCTGCGCAAAGAATGTGATCCCCTGCATTCTCCTCTTTCTTGGCGACTTTGCTGGCGGGGCGGTTGCCAGTTCCACCATTTCCACTACTGACCGCCATGCCTATTCAGCCAACGCGGGTTGGATAGACTTCCGCCCGAGTGCCGGGGACGGCGTCCGGGTCGATGAAACCTTCCTCTCCGGATACGCCTATGCCGCGAACTTCGGCTGGATTCACCTCGGGGACGGGTCGCCCGAGAACGGTCACTCTTACTCGAACAACTCCTCCTCCGACTACGGTGTGAATCTCGCCGCCGATGGCAAACTCACTGGCTACGCCTACTCGGCAAACATCGGCTGGATTGCCTTCGAGCAACAATGGGGGCAGCCCGCCATGAACTATTCCACCGGGCGGTTCAGCGGACATGCCTATGCCGGGAACGCAGGCTGGATCGCGCTCGACACGCCATCCTCGGACCTCGCCGCCGCTTCCATCGCAGCACCGGCGGATTCCGATGGCGACGGAATCTCGGATGCCTGGGAGCAATCGAAATTCGGCAACCTCACCAGCGCCACCGCCAGCACGGATTCGGACGGGGACGGCGCCACAGACCTCCGCGAATACCTCGCCGGAACCGAGCCCACCGATGCCGCCTCGCACCTCCGCATCGTTTCCCACAGCTACAACACCAGCAACAGCACGGCATCCCTCACCTTCACCTCCGCCCCGAACCGCCGCTATCTCATCGAGCACGATACCGACCTCCAAGGTCCTTGGACGGACTCCGGCTTCGGACTCCTCTCCCCTGACTCGGGCGCGAACACCTCGCGCACATTCGTCCATCCAGCCTCCAGTAAACTTTTCTTCCGTGTCCAAGCACGCAAGCCCCTGAACCCCTGAACCCCTGAACCCCTGAGCCAATAACAACCATGAAACACACCGCACTCCTTGCCGCCCTCGCGGCTTTCCTGATCGCAAACCAAAGCGCCAACGCCCAAGGTGCACTTAATCCACCCAGCGCTCCTGCAGAGAGCCAGAAGTCCCTTCAGGAGATTTACGACGCCATCCAGTCCGCCAGAGCAGATTTTGAAACAGCAAAAGCGGAGTTCGCCACCCTCGTCCAACAGGCGGTGCCGTCAGTGCCGGGGATGGTAGCAGTTCTTGGTGGAACTTTACCTTCCGGGGCCGAACTTGTCGGACAGAAAGTCGGCACCTTCTACATTGGAACGCATGAGGTAACCTTAGGGCTGTGGCGTGACACGGCCGCATGGGCAACCTCTTCAGATAGAGGAAATCCCTACAGTGGAATTAATGCTGGATATGCAGCTTCAGACAATCATCCAATCGCTCAAATTAGCTGGCTGGATGCTCTTAAGTGGTGTAATGCACTTAGCGAAAGACATGGTTTAACACCTGTTTACTACGATGTAAATGGAGTCGTTTTCAGAAGCGGGCAAGAACTGCCCTCTGAAAATTCCTACGCGAATGGATACCGACTTCCCAAGGAAGCTGAGTGGGAATGGGCAGCACGTGGCGGCGTGTTAAGCAAAGGATACAATTTTAGCGGAAGCAATAATTTAGACGAAGTTGGCTGGTATTGGCAGAACTCCTCGGGAGCAGAGCATAATGTGAACAGTGGTCGTGGAACTTGGCAGGTTGGTCAAAAGCAACCTAACGAACTCGGAATTTTTGATATGAGCGGAAATGTTGTTGAGTGGTGCTGGGATGTCTATTCTGGTGATGGAGTAAGCAGAATACTTCGTGGTGGTAGCGCTCTACATTTTATTGAACAGGCAACAGTTATTTACAGAAACCATTGGGCGGCAACAACACAACTTGAAGACCATGTCGGATTCCGACTCGCCCGCAGCTACTGACGCAACTCCAGCGGCGTGAGGGGTCAGGCATTAATTATTGACATTTATGCGCAAGTTGAAGCGACTTCGCGTCAATAGGGGTAATAGGGTCAATGATTTCTGACAGGATTTCCAAATTTTTGACAAAACTGCACAGCGTCGTTGAAAGACAGTCTAGTCATTGGACTGATTGCCCATGGCGGCGATCGCTTTGTGTCCCAATTCCTGCAGGACGGTTGTGAGATAGTCCCAATACGCCGTCGTTTCGATGGTGCCGCGAAGCGTGGCGGGCGGCAGGAATCGTCGCATTTCCTTGACGAAATCGATTCGCATTCCGGGCCGGGTTTTGAGGGCTTCGAGGCGCGCCCGCAACAGGGCCGCAAACTCCGCCTGTCCGCGTTTGTGGTCGGAGGCGGGGTCAGTCCCGCGTTTTGACGCATTTTAGAAATCCCATTCTAGAAAAGATGCCGTTTGTCGAAAGTCAAAAAATGCGCGCTCTGGATAGAAACGCGGGAATTTAGCGGGGTGGGTGTATATAGACTTGACCAAGCCTGGTCTATCCTTAGATTGTCTCCATGGTCACGGTGAATCTTTATCAAGCGAAAACCCAGTTTTCGAGGTTGGTCTCGGCGGTTGAAAAGCGGGGCGAGCGGTTTGTTGTGTGCCGCAATGGAACGCCGGTGGCCGATTTGGTGCCACATGCCCCTGCGGCTTCGAAGAGTTTGGATTCGGATCCCTCGCTGGCCGGGGCCCGTTTTTTGGGCGACCCCGCTGCACCTTTGGAGCCGGGTGACTGGCCGGAGCATTTGCGGTGACGCTCCTTGATGCCCATGCTTTTGTTTGGTTGGCATCCGATCAAAACGCGCTTTCGCCCGCGGCGCTCGGCGCCATCAAGAAGGATCGGGAGTCGCTTTTCATCTCGGTCGTGACTTGCTGGGAAATCGCCCTGCTCCACAAAAAAGGCCGCCTTCTGCTCCCTCTCCCACCGAATGAGTTTGTGGAAAAAGCTGCTCTCCACCACGGGGTGCAGGACCTGCCGCTCACGCGGGAAATTGCGATGGCCGCCGTGGCCTTGCCGGAGATCCACAACGATCCCTTCGACCGCATTCTCGTCGCCGAAGCGCTCCACCACGGATGCCGCCTCGTCACCAAAGACGAAACGATCCCTCTTTATCCCGGCGTGAAGGCGGTTTGGTAGGTTGGAAAATTTGGGTCAGCAAGGGACCTGAATTTTAGGCGATGTGCGGGTCCAACCCAAATTCCCGGCGCTTCCGCGCATCGACACGGGCGGTCGGCGCGTAAGGCTTAGGGTATGCGCGGCGTGAAAAAGCAGGATTTGCCCTCAAAAACATGCGTCGTTTGTGGACGCCCGTTCGTGTGGCGAAAGAAGTGGGAGAAGGTTTGGGAACAGGTTCGCTACTGCAGCGAGCGTTGCCGCCGCACGCGGCCGGGGCGTTGAATTTCCCCATGGAACTGTTTCCTTCCGACCGGCAGGGCGCGTTGCAGCGGCTCGAAGAATTCGTGCAAAGCGGGGCTGCCGCCTACTCCCGCACGCGGAACTTCGTAAAAGCCGGGCATGGCAATGTCTCCCGCCTCTCGGCTGCCCTCCGCCACCGGTTGCTCTCCGAGGAAGAGGTGATCGCCGCCGTGCTCGCTGCGCACCGCTTTTCCGCAGTGGAGAAATTCGTCCAAGAGGTCGTCTGGCGCACATATTGGAAAGGTTGGCTCGAGCAGCGTCCCGGCGTCTGGACCGACTACCTCCGGCAAGCTTCGTCCCCTGATCCGGACGCCGCGGCGGACGTTCTCGGCGCGGCGGCATCGGCCGGAGCGATGTCCCGCTTTACCGAAGAACTGCGGGCCACGGGCTACATGCACAACCATGCCCGGATGTGGTGGGCGGCGTGGTGGTGCCACCAGCACGGGCTGCCTTGGGCCGCCGGGGCACGGTTTTTTTTCGACCACCTGATCGATGCCGATGCCGCGAGCAACACGCTCGGTTGGCGCTGGGTGGCGGGATTGCAGACGCCGGGCAAAACCTACATCACCCGGCGCGACAACCTTCAAAAGTATTGGGAAGGCGTCGAATCGCTGGAGGGGATCGAGGACCATGTCCGCGCGCGCATTCCAGCCGAAACAGCCGACCGTTCACGCCACCCTTTGCCGGACTATCCCGATGTGCCGCCTGTGCCCGCGGGTGCGGTGGCTTTGGTCGGGCATGCGGACGACCTCTCCATCGAAACAACGCCGCTCGGCACCGTGCGTCCGGGGGCGGTGGCTTTGATCGGGCAACACGCCGAGACCGATTCCCCGGTGAAGCGCGCTTGGCGGTCGCGTGCCATGGAAGATGCGGCGGCTCGCTGGACGGCCCACTATGGAAAAGGTGTCTCCCGCCTCCCGCGCTGGGAGGCTCTCCCCGCCTGGCTGGGTGAAACCGGATGCGGCACTGTCGTGCTCATGGCGCCATTCGTCGGCCCGGATGCCGATGCGTGGCGCCCTGTCCGGCAAACCCTGCTCGACAAAGGCATCCATGTGGCCGAGTGCCGCCGCGCTTGGGACCAGCGCCTCTTTCCCGCGGCCCGAGCAGGGTTCTTTCCCTTTTGGCACAAGGCGCGGCCGGCGTTCAGCGCCGGAAACTGAGGCCGCATCCCGCCCGTTCTCTCCAATCGCGCCCGACTCCGCTTGACCGTCCCGCGCCACCGAGCTTAATTCCGGCGCTTCAACGATGAGATTCACAGCACACGCCGCTTTGCTCCTCGCCGCCGCGCTCCTCTCCTCCTGCGCGGGCTACGACCGCCGCCTCAACGATACGCGCACCAGCTACCTCGGCACCGATGGCTCGATCATCTCGCGCTCCAGCCAATCCACACTCGCGGATAAAAATTCCTACTGGGACGGCGAAGGCGTGACCGGCTCGCCCTTCATCGTCATCGATCTCTCGGAACAAACCGCCTCGTTCTACCGCGGCGGCAAGCTCGTTGGCGTCTCGGCTATTTCGAGCGGACGCGAGGGCTTCGGCACGCCCACCGGCAACTACAAGATCACGCAGAAAAAGCCCGACCATGTTTCGAACCTCTACGGAAACTATGTCAACGCGCAGGGCGACGTTCTCGTAAAGAATGTTGGGATCAAAAAAGACCCCAAGCCCCCGGGTGCGATCTTCGCCGGTTCGCCCATGCCCTACTTCATGCGGCTCAACCGCACAGCCGTTGGGCTCCACCAAGGTTTCCTGCCGGGCGTCCCGGATAGCCACGGCTGCATCCGACTGCCGGAACGCATGGCGAAAGTTTTCTTCGACAACGCGCCGATAGGCACCCCGGTCCGCATCATCAACTGACCCGCCCCTCCCGTGGTCGCCATTTCCATCAAATACCTTGGCGGCCTGCGCTGCGAAGCCCGCCACGAACCGTCTGGAACCAAACTTGTCACCGACGCACCCGTCGACAACGAGGGCCGCGGCGAATCCTTCTCGCCCACCGACCTCGCCGCCACTTCGCTCGGCACCTGCATGCTCACCATCATGGGCATCGTTGCCCGCCGCCATGAAATCGATCTCGGCGAAACGACTGTGCATGTCGTGAAGGAAATGTCCGCCGCCCCGCCCCGGCGCATTGCCAAGCTCACCGTCGCCTTCACCATTCCGCTTCCCGCCGACCACCCGCGCCGCGCACTTTTGGAAAACGCCGCCCGCAGCTGCCCGGTCCACCTGAGCCTGCACCCGGACACCGCACAGGAAGTGCGGTTCGATTGGGTCGGATGACCGCCGCGCGCAAAAAAGTCGTCGTCCTCTGCAGCGGTGGCATGGACTCCGTTGCCTGCCTTTACGAAATCGCGCGCACCCACGAAGCCGTCCACAGCCTCAGCTTCCACTACGGCTCGAAGCACAACGACCGAGAAATCCCGTTCGCCCGCCTGCACTCGGAAAAACTCGGCATCCCTCACTCGGTCGTCCGCCTCGATTTCATTGCCGAACAATTCGAATCCGCACTCCTCGCCAAGGGCGGCGAAATCCCGAAGGGCCACTACGAAGAGCAATCGATGAAACAAACGGTCGTCCCGTTCCGCAACGGCATCATGCTCTCGATCGCCGCCGGCTTCGCGGAGAGCAAGGGCGCCGATGCCCTCGCCATCGCAGCCCACTCGGGCGACCATGCAATCTACCCCGATTGCCGCGAAGGCTTCATGGCCGCCATCGCGGATGCCATCCGTCTCGGCACCTACGCCGGCATCGAGGTCCTGCGCCCGTTCATTGCGATGGACAAAGCGCGCATCGCCGCGCGCGGCGCCGAACTCGGCGTGGACTTTTCGCAAACCTGGTCCTGCTATGTCGGCGGCGAAATCCACTGCGGCGAATGCGGCACCTGCGTGGAGCGCCGCGAAGCCTTCCTCCTCGCCGGTCTCCCCGACCCCACCCACTACGCGAGCGCGGCACCCCTGCCGCCGAAGCCATGCTGATCTCCGAGATTTTTTACTCGGTGCAGGGCGAGGGCGCGCTCACCGGCACCCCGTCGGTCTTCATCCGCACCTCGGGATGCAACCTCCGTTGCCGTTGGTGCGACACTCCCTACGCGTCATGGAACCCCGAAGGCACCGAAATGGAAGTTCCCGAAATCCTCGCAGAGGTGGAAAAACACCCCGCCCGCCACTGTGTGCTGACCGGCGGGGAACCCATGGCCGCCCGCGGCATCCACGATCTCGCAGCCGCCATCCGCACCACTGGCCGCCACATCACGATCGAAACCGCAGGCACCATCGCGCCCGCTGGCATCGCCTGCGATCTCGCCTCCGTGAGCCCGAAGCTCGCGAATTCCACCCCGCCCGCCGAAACAGCTGGCGCCTGGGCCGCCCGCCACGAAAAAACCCGCCTCCAGCCCGAAACCCTCCGCGCCTGGACCGAACTGCCCGACTTCCAACTCAAATTCGTTTGGTCTTCGCCGGCCGACACCGCAGAAATCGAAACCACCATTTCTTCGCTCGGCAAACCCATCCCCCCCTCGAAAATCCTCCTCATGCCCGAGGGCACGGACACCGCCACCCTCGACTCCCGCGAACCCGAACTCCTGAAACTCTGCCTCGAGCGCGGCTACCGCTACTGCGACCGCCTGCACATCCGCCTTTTCGGAAACACCCGCGGAACCTGACGCCTCCTAAAGCTCCACGGTCTCCCCGATCGCAGGCAGCAACAATTCCAAACCCTGCCGCGCGAAAACCGCCTTCGCCGCCTCGGTGTCGATTTCGATTGGCGGAAAAGTGTTGTAGTGCACGCCGACCACCACCGGCGCTCCGCAGAACTTCGCCGCGCGTGCCGCATCCGCGGCTCCCATCGTGAATGTGTCCCCGATCGGCAGCACCGCGAACCGCAGCTTGAACTCCTCCGCAATCAATTTCATGTCGAGCGTCAACCCGGTGTCGCCCGCGTAGTAAAAATTCCCCTCGCCGGTCTCGGCCACGAAACCCACCGGGTTCCCCCCATAGGTTCCATCCGGCAGCACGCTCGAGTGCACGGCATTGACGAGCTTCACCCGCACACCGCCCAGCTTCACGGAGCCCCCGTGGTTCATCCCGTGGGTCCCCTCAACGCCTTGCTTGCCGAGCCACTCGGCCACTTCGTAGTTCGCCACCACCCGCGCGCCGGTGCGCTTCGCGATATCCACCGCATCGGCGATGTGGTCCGCATGCCCGTGCGAAACCAAAATCGCATCGGCCGAAATCTTGGAAACATCCAC
>JAGWWS010000029.1 GCA_018970255.1 Verrucomicrobiota bacterium
CTTTTTTGAATTCCCTAAATCTTGAGGGGCGGCGTGCCTTTCTTCGAGCGTGGCACATGCCGGCGAATCGCGAAAAGGTGGATGCCTTCCTAATGGCGAATCCGGATTGGGAGGAGGCGGCGTGGTCGGCGCGAGTGCGGCAGATGATGGCCGACAAGCGTTTCGAGGAATTAGTGACGGCCCTGCGTGACCGAAACAAACTGGATTTATCGTTGCCCACGCTGACGCCCGAGCAATTGGATTCGTCCCAACCTCCGTTTGAGCTGGCTGAGCAGGTTTCATGGTTCTTTGCCCGGGGAAATTCGGTAAGCGCGCGGCGGATCGTTGCCGAGGCGGTCGAGGCGGGGCAACTGGAGGGGCTTCGTGTCCAGTGTGCGCTGGCGATTCAGTCTGAAAACTGGGAGGCGGCTTGGCAGGCGCTCGATAAATACCTGCGGGAAACGAAGCGGGCCGATTACCTCTGAGGTTCTGGCGGCAGGGTCTCCGAATCCTCCGCGGAGTCTTCTTCGATTTCGCGGCGCAGAGCCTTTGAGATGAAGGGTCGCACGAAGCCGTAGATGAGGAAGGAAACGAAGATGACGGCCGGCATCCACTGGTAATTCATGGCGGTGAATGCCATCAAAAAAATGAGACCGAGAAAGGCGGGTAGGGAGCGCTGGGTGCGCCAGTTGACTGTTTTGAAACTCGGATACTTCACATGGCTGAACATCATGAAGGAGAGAAAAACGAGAAGCACCGGCAGTGCGAATTTCCAAGGGCCGATGGTGCGCTGGTCCTGTTGAATCCAGAGCATGAAGAGGGTGAGGGAGGCGATGAGGCCGGCCGCGGCGGGAATCGGGAAGCCGTTGAAATCCTTTTCCGGTTTGTCGCCGGCGGCGGCAGCGACGCAATTGAAGCGTGCCAGACGAAGCGCGCCGCAAAGTAGAAAGAAAAAGGCAATCAGCCATCCGGTCCGTTCAAAATCGCGTAGGACGATGTGGTAAACCAAAAGTGCGGGGGCGATTCCGAAGGAAACGATGTCGGCGATGGAGTCGAACTCGCGTCCGAACGGGCTCTCATGTCCACCGAGTCGGGCGAGACGTCCGTCGAGGAGATCGAAGACGCAGGCTCCGAGGATGAACGCGATGGCCTCGTGGTAAAGCGACCCGGGGGCTTCTCCCGCGGCGACGAGCGCCGAGGCTTCGATGATCCGCAAGGTGGCGGCGAAGCCGCAGAAGAGGTTTCCGGCCGTCATGAGATTCGGCAGGAGGTAGATTCTCGGCTCGTTCGGATACTTCAGACTCATGGTGCGAGCCGGGCGATTGGCGTTTCGGCGCCGCGGACCTTGTCGCCTTTTTTGACAAGAATCTCGGCCTCGAGCGGGAGGTAAATTTCCGTGCGCGAGCCGAAGCGGATCATTCCGAAGCGCTCGCCACGCGCGAGTTTGTCGCCGACCACAGCCCACGGACAAATCCTGCGGGCAATGGCGCCGGTGATTTGTTTCACGGCCACGGTTCCGAGAGGACCGGAAATGACCCAGGTGCGGGACTGGTTTTCGAAAGAGGAGCGCGGGTTGCGGGCATCGAGGAATTTGCCAGGCTTCGGCTCCGAGTGGGTGATTTCTCCCTGAATCGGAGACCGGTTCACATGGACATCAAAGACGGAGAGAAAAATTCCGATTCGGCGGACCTTTTTTTTCAGGAAATCGGGCTCTTCGACTTCATCGATCGTATCAACAAGTCCGTCGGCCGGTGAGACTGCGATTCTGGGATCCTCCGGCGGCGTTCGTTCCGGATCGCGGAAGAAGTAGAGCGTAAAGAGGAGGAGTGCGGCGAAGATGATCGAGGCGAAGGGAAGAAAAGCCAGCGTCACAAGCCAAGCGGCAGCAAGAAACCCAAGGATCCAATAGGCCTCGGAAATAGCTTTACCCTTCATCAGGCGGGCAAACTAACAACAGGCGGTTTTTTGCCAAGCATGGCAACGGCCCAACGATTCAGGGCAGGAGTTTCTTGAAGGCGGCGAGGGCGAGGAGGGGGAAGTGGTTCCGATACATGTCGTATTTGAGGTAGAACACGCAGGGGAAACCGGTGCCGGTGGTGAGCTCTTCGGTCCAGGAGCCGTCGGGGTTTTGCGATGAGGCGAGCCAATCGATGCCGCGGCGGATGGATTCGCGCGAGGGGTCGCCGGCGGCGCAGAGGCCCATGAGCGCCCAAGCGGTCTGGCTGGGCGTGCCGGCGCCGCGGCCCTTGAGGGCGGGGAAATTGTAGGACTCGCAGGTTTCGCCCCAGCTGCCGTCGTCGTTTTGGCAACTCTCCAGCCAGGTGAGCGCGCGGCGGATCCATTCGGCGTCCATGTTTTCGCCGATGGCTGCGAGGCCGCGGAGGACCTGCCAGGTGCCGTAAATGTAGTTCACGCCCCAGCGGCCATACCAGGAACCGTCGGGCTCCTGCGTGCGGCGGAGCATCGAAACGGCGCGGCGGACTTCGGGGGATTTCGGGTCGTGGCCGATGAGGCCGAGGAGTTCGAGGACGCGGGCGGTGAGGTCGCTGCAGGTGGGGTCGAGGATGGCGTTGTGGTCGGCGAAGGGGACATGCTCGAGCCAGGCGGCGTTGAGGTTTTTGTCGAAGGCAGCCCAACCGCCATCGTCGCACTGGAAGGAGAGGAGCCACTTGAGGGCGCGGCGGTGGAGGGCTTCGCGGGCGGCGGCATCCGCGGGCGCGCAATGGCGGAGCGCCATGAGCACCATCATGGTGTCATCGGTGTCGGGATAGAATTTGTTCGCGTGCTCGAACGCCCATCCGCTGGGTTCGATGCCGGGATTGCGGGCGGTCCAGTCGCCGGCGAAGCGCACCTCGCGTTCCTCAAGCCAGGCGGCGGCTTTTGCGAGGGCCGGGTGGTTTTTTGGAACCCCCGATTCGCCGAGGGCGATGGTGGTGATGGCGGTGTCCCAAACCGGCGAGAGGCAGGGCTGGATGCGGAAGCCGGATCCGTCGTCCACGAACAGGCCGGCGAAATCGTCCTCGGCTTTTTTGACAACCGGGTGGTCCGGCGCGTAGCCGAGGGCGTGGAGCGCCATCATGGCGTTGAGCATCGCGGGAAAAATGGCGGAGAGGCCGTCGCTGCCTTCGCCCATGCGCTCGACCATCCAGGACTCGGCGGCGGCGAGCGCGCGGCGGCGGAGCGGGTGGAAGGGGAAACGGTTGTGGATTTTTAGGAGCGCGTCGCAGCGCAGGAAAAAATTCCGCCACGACCAGAAGCGCGGGTCTTTTTTCAGGGAGAAGTCGGCGTTTTCCATGCCTGCGGGGTAGAGCTCGTGCAGGTGGAGTGCGGCGGGGAGGGTGCGCGTGGGCTTGAAGTGGTTCAGGATCGCGAGGGGGGCGATGATCGTGCGGCTCCACGAGGACATTTCGTGGAGGTTGAAAAAGAACCAGCGCGGGAAGAGGAAGATTTCCGGCGGGATGGTGGGCACATAGTCCCAAGGGAACTGGCCGAGGAGGGCAAGGTAGAGGCGGCAGTAGGTGTTCACCTGCGGGATGCCGCCGAGGCGGAGGATGTTCGCGCGCGCCTCCCGCATGTGGTGGGCGTTCGGCGAGTCGCCGGCGAGCTTGAGGGCGAAGTAGGCTTTGACGGAGGCGTTGATCTCGCTGGGGCCGCCGATGAAAATGTTCCAGCCGCCGTCGGCGGTTTGCTTGCGTCGGATGTGGTCGGCGCACTTCGCCTGGAGGATTTCGTCCACCGTGCCGCGCCAGTGCATGAAGAGGATGGTGTCCGAGCAAAGGGTGGAATCGACGGTGAGTTCGCCCTGCCAGAATCCCCCGGGCTTTTGGAGCGAGAGGAGGAATTCCTGCGAGCGGCGGATGGCTGCGGCGGGGGAATTCGCGGGTTGGTTTTTTTCAGCGTGGAGCGCGTTCACAGCGAGGATTTCCTTTCGAGTATGGCGACCATGTCCTTTTGCGAGCCGCCGGCTTCGTGGCAATCGAGTTCCTGGATGCGGCGGGCGTGGCGGCCGCCGTCGAACGGCGTGGCGAGCCAGGTGTCGACAATGCGCAGGGCAAGTTCAAGCGGGATCATGCGCTGGCCGATGGAGAGGGCGTTGGCATCGTTGTGCCGGCGGGAGAGTTCGGCCGTTTCGAGGTTCCAGCAGAGGGCGCAGCGGATTCCGCGGACTTTGTTGGCGGCGATGGCTTCGCCGTTGCCCGAACCGCCGAGGACGATGGCTCGCTCCGCCTCGCCGCGGACCACCGCCTGCGCGGCGGGGATGATGAAGATGGGATAGTCGGTGCTTTGGTTCCCGTAGGCGCCGAAGTCCGTGACGGAGTGGCCCGAGCGGCGGAGGTGGGCTGCAATGGCTTCCTTGTATTCGAAGCCCGCGTGGTCGCTGCCGATGGCGATCCTCACGCTGCGGCGGCGGGTTCGGGTTGGGCCGGCTGCGGGGGTTGCGGGGCGAGGCCGAGGGATTCGAGCAGCGAGCGGTCCTCGTCCACGCCGGGGTTCGCGGCGGTGAGGAGTTTGTCGCCGTAGAAAATCGAATTCGCGCCGGCGAAGAGGCAGAGCGCCTGGGCTTCGCGGCTGAGGCGGTCGCGGCCGGCCGAGAGGCGGATTTTCGCGCGCGGCAGGAAAATGCGGGAGGTGGCGATGAGGCGGACGAGTTCGAAGACATCGACCGGAGGCGTGTTTTCCAGCGGCGTGCCCGCGATGGGGGTGAGGCAATTGATCGGGACGCTCTCGGGCTCGGGGTCGAGCGAGCAGAGGACCTCGAGCATGCGGAGGCGGTCGGTTTCGTTTTCGCCCATGCCGATGATGCCGCCGCAGCAAACGCTGATGCCTGCGCGCTGGACGGAGGCGATGGTGTTCAGCCGGTCCTGGAAGGAATGCGTGGAAACGATCTTCGCGTAGTGCCCGGGGGAGGTGTCGATGTTGTGGTTGTAGGCGGTGAGGCCGGCTTCCTTGAGCTTGCGGGCCTCGTTGTCTCCGAGTTGGCCGAGGGTCACGCAGACTTCCATGCCCAACTTGCCGACCTCGCGGACGGTTTCGAGCATGGTTTCGAATTTGCCGTCGCCCTCGCGCACGCCTTTCCATGCGGCGCCCATGCAGAAGCGGGTGGAGCCGTTTTCCTTCGCGCGGAGCGCGACCGGCATGACCTCGTCTACGGTCATGAGGCTTTGCTTCTTGAGGCCGGTGTCGTAGTGGGCGCTCTGGGCGCAGTAGCCGCAATCCTCGCTGCAGCCGCCGGTCTTCACGCTCAAGAGCGTGCAGAGCTGGACTTCGTTTTTCGGCCAGAATTCGAGGAAGACGCGGCGACTTTCCTGGATGAGGTCGAAGAGGGGGCGGCGGTAGGTTTGCTCGAGCTTCTCAAGGGTGGGCTTCACGCGGGCGTTTGTAGCGGCGGGCGTGCGGGGAGTCAAACCGCGGCGGGGTAAATCGCGGCTTGCCAAGCGGCGCGGGCGGGCGCGAATTTCGGCGGCGTGTTCCAAGTGATTTTCAACGGGATCAGCGCCGGGGAAATGGCCGCGCTGCCGAAGGACCTCCAGCTCGACCTGCTGGCGGAATTCCAATTCCTGCCCGGCGACCTCGATTCGGCCGGGGACGGGAAGTTCGGGAAGGTCTCGCGGGACGGGAGGTCGCTCCTGCGCTACCGGGCGAGGGATTACCGGATCTATTTCGAGAGGCATGCCGAGGGCGTGGTGGTGCACCGCGTGCTGCACAAAAACACGATCAGGGATTTCCTGTTCCGCTCCGACCTGCCCATGGACGACGAGGACGAGGGGGTCGGGCAGGCGGGGGATTTTTGGAAATTGATCCGCGAGGCCGAGGAGGCGCGGTGACGGCGGGGGTTTTCGCCGGCGAGGACGAACGGGTGCGCGAGTTCCCGGTGGCGGCGGAGGGGATTTTCCTCGCGCATGCGGGGGTCACGGTTTTGCCGAGGCGGGCGGCGGATGCGGTGAAGCGCCATGCTGAGGCGAGTTGCACCCGGCACCAGGAATTCGGTGAGGTGCTGCGCGATGTTTCGAGGGCGCGGGCGGTGGCTGCGGCGATGGTCGGGGCGCATGCCGACGAGGTGGCGCTACTGGGGCCGACGGCGCTGGGGTTGAGCCTTTTTGCGAACGGGATCGATTGGGAAGCGGGGGACGAGGTGGTTTATTATGCCGATGACTACCCCTCGAATGTTTACCCGTGGACCGCGCTGCGGCGGCATGGAGTGGTGCCCAAGGCGCTGCGGCCCGAGGTGCCCGGCGACATCACGGTGGAATCGGTCGAGGCGGCGCTGACTCCGAGGACGAAACTGGTGGCGCTGGCTTCCTGCCATTTTTTGAGCGGGCGGAGGATCGATGTGGACGGGATCGGGCGGATGCTGCGGGCGAGGGGGGTGTTGTTTTCGCTCGATGCGATCCAGACGGTCGGGGCGGCGCCGTTGTCCGTCGAGCATGTGGATTTCCTGAGCGCCGATGCCCACAAGTGGATGCTCGGTCCGATGGCGGTGGGGATCGTTTTCGTGGCGCGGCGGAATTTCGGGGTTTGCCGGCCCACGCTGCTCGGCGCGTGGAATGTGAAGTCGCCGGATTTCATCGCGCAGGAGGAAATCGAATTCGAGCCGACGGCGAAACGCTACGAACCCGGTGTGCTCAATGTCTCCGGCATGTATGGGATGAAGGCGAGCCTCGAGCTGATCCAGGAAAAGGGAATCGGGCGGGTGGGGGATGCGATCCTCGATGCGCGGGATTATCTGGAGGATTTGCTGGATGGGATGGGTTTCGAGTTCCTCTCGCCGAGGAAGGGGGATGCGCGGCGCAGCGGGATTTTGACGGCGAGGCACCCGGGCAAGGAGAGCGCGGGGCTTTTTGCGCAACTCGAGGCGAATGGCATCACGGCCTCGCTGCGGTCGAACAGGGCGGGGGAGAAGTGGCTGAGGTTCAGCCCGCACTTTTACAATACGCGCGCCGAGATGGAGCGGGTGGCAGAGGTTTTGCAGAAAGCCGGCGGACGCTGAGGCGGCTTGCCAAGGCGGGGCGGGGTTTCCATAGTCCGCGCCGTGAATTCGATCGTGGACCTGCTGGAGAAAAACGCGCTCATGCCGCGCGACGAGATGGCGAAATTGCTCAACATGCCGCGCGCGGAACTCGACGCCGCCATTGCAAGACTCGAGGCCGACGGCGTGATCCTCGGCTACCAGGCGGTTGTGAACCACGAGAAATGGGAGACCGACAAGGTCGTGGCCATCATCGAGGTCAAAATCACGCCGGAGCGCGACGGCGGCTTCGACCGCATCGCCTCGCGCATCGCACGGTTCGACGAGGTGCAGGGCTGCTACCTCGTGAGCGGCGGCTACGATTTGCTCATCATCCTCGAAGCCCCGAACCTCCGGGCCGCGGCGGCCTTCGTGGCCGAGAAGCTGAGCACCATCGAGGCCGTGCAGGCCACGGCCACGCACTTCCGCCTGAAAACCTACAAGGAGAACGGGACCTTCCACCTTTTCGATCCGGCGTCCGAGCGCCTCGCCGTCTCGCCGTGAGCATCCGGATTGCGGAACACATCCGGGACATCCCGCGCTCGGGTATCCGGGATTTTTTCGAAATCGTCCAAACGATGGACGATGTGGTTTCGCTCGGCATCGGGGAACCGGATTTCGCCACACCCTGGCACATCCGCGAGGCGGCCGTGTATGCGCTGGAAAAAGGGCGCACCGGCTACACCTCGAACCTCGGGTTGCCTCGGCTTCGCCGCAGCATCTCCGATTATGTCTCCCGGAATTTCGGCATCCGCTACGAACCGCTCTCAGAGGTGTTGGTTTCGGTGGGCGTTTCGGAGGCGATCGACCTCGCCTTGCGCGCGCTGCTCGATCCGGGCGACGAGGTTGTTTACCACGAGCCCTGTTATGTCTCCTACGCACCAAGCATCGCGATGGCCCGCGGGGTGGCGAAGGCGGTGCGGACGCATGCGGCCGATGGTTTTTCGCTGAGGGCGGAGGCGCTCGCGGGGGCTGTGACGCCGAGGACGCGAGCCGTGATGCTGAATTTTCCGACCAACCCGACCGGTGCGACGATGGAGCCCGCGGAACTCGAAAAAATCGCCCGCGTCTGCGTGGAAAAGGACCTCGTGGTCCTGAGCGATGAAATTTACAGCGAGCTGACATTCGATGGCGGCAAGCACACGAGCATCGCCTCGTTCCCGGGGATGCAGGAACGCACGGTGTTCCTGCACGGGCTTTCAAAGGCGTTTGCGATGACCGGGTGGCGCATCGGGTTCGCCTGCGCTCCGGCGGAACTGATTGAGGCCATGATGAAAATCCACCAATATTCCATCCTGTGCGCGCCGATCATGGGCCAGGATGCGGCGGTGGAAGCACTCGAGCGCGGTGCCGACAGCGTGGCGAAGATGCGGGACGAATACGAATTGCGGCGGAATTTCATCGTCAGCTCGCTGAACGAAATGGGCCTGCCGTGCCGCAGCCCGCGCGGGTCGTTTTATGTGTTCCCGGAGATTTCGGGGACCGGGCTTTCGAGCCGGGATTTTTCGATGCGGTTGCTTCAGGAAAAGCGCGTGGCGGTCGTGCCCGGGACGGCTTTCGGCCCCGGCGGCGAGGGCCATGTCCGCTGCAGCTTCGCCACCGCCCTCGACCAAATCAAAACCGCGATGCTCCGCATGGAGGAGTTCGTGCGGGGATTGAAATAGCCTGAATCAAACCGCCGGCTGCTGCTGCGTGAGGCAGTGGAAGGCGCCGAGGCCCCAGATCAACTCCTGGCAATCAATCGGCACGATGCGGCGGCTGGGGAACGCCTCGTGGAGCGCCGAGACGGCCCAGGCGTCGTTGCGCTCGCCGTAAACGGGGAGCAGGACCACGGTGTTGGCGATGTAGAAATTTGCGTAGCTGGCCGGGAGCCGCTGCCCGTCGCGCTCGATGCGGCGAGGCATGGGCAGCGTGTGGACATGCAGGGGAGTGCCGTCGGCCAGACGCATCGTGTGGAGCCGGTCGAGGTTTTGGCGGAGCGGTTCGAAATTCGGGTCGGACTCGTCCTCCTCGACAACGGTGAGCACGGTATCCCTCGAGATGAACCGCGTGATATCGTCCACATGCCCGTCGGTGTCGTCGCCCTCGATGCCGTCGCCGAGCCAGAGGATTTTTTCGACGCCGAGCGCGGCGCGGAGCTTTTTCTCAATGGCATGACGGTCAAGCGAGGGGTTGCGGTTCGCGTTGAGAAGGCAACTTTCGGTGGTGAGGAGGGTGCCTTCGCCATTGGTGTCGATGGACCCGCCCTCGAGGATGAAATCGTGGAAGCCGAAAACCGGAACGCCGAGCGCCCGGGCGGCGGCAGCGGGGACGGCGTTGTCCTCGTCGAAGGGCGAGAGTTTGTAGCCCCAGGCGTTGAAGCCGAAGTCGAGCGCGGCGAGTTTTGGCTCCTTTTTCCGCGTGACAAAAATCGGCCCGTGGTCGCGGCACCAGGGTTCGTCTGTCGGGATGTGGAAGAATTCGATGCGGTCGGGCGGACAGTTTTTCAGGAGCTTGCGGACCTCTTTTTCCTGCGCGGCGCAATTCACATTGATGCGGACCATTTCGGACTCCGCGAGCGCCTCCGCCATTTTCACAAAGGTGGGAATGACGCGCGGCAACGAGCCCGGGAAGCTGTTTGATTCGGGTTGTGGCCAGGAAATCCAGGTCGCCTCGTGGGGCTCCCACTCGGCGGGCATGCGGTAGCCTTTTTCTGCGGGGGAGACTGCGTGCTTCATCTTTTGCGAGAATTCGCGGAAGTGGAACGGCGGACAAGGGCAAAGTCCTGGTGGACGAAAATCGCAAAGCCGAGATGCGCGTTTGCCATAGCGGAAATGAGCAGGCAGGATTTCTTACCGATGCAGAGGTTCCCCGTTTTGTTGGCAGTTTTTTTCGCTTTGTCCTTCCGTCCGCTGGATGCGCGGGAGTTCACGGTTCTCACTTACAATGTCGAAAACCTCTTCGATGCCGATGGCGCGGCGGCATTCGATGACTACAAGGAAACAGGTGAGCCAAATTCTTACACACGCGCGCATGCATTGGAAAAAATCCGGACGATCGGGCGCGTGCTCGAAAGCTTCAACGGCGGGCAAGGTCCCGAGGTGGTTTTGTTCAATGAATTCGAGATCGATTTCACGCCGGAGTCATCCACCACAGATTTGTCTGCGTTTTTGGAAAAACACCGGAATACGAAGCTGGAGAGGATGCTCGGCGATCGATTTGACGCCGGGGTGAAGGGGTTGCCATCCGAGGCGCTGCTTTTGAAGCATCTCGATGATATCGGACTCAAAGGCTACCATGTGGCGATTGGCGGAGATCAACCCGATCCCGGCGCGGTCGAGGGGAATTCGAGGGAGCGACAAGTGAAGGCCCACAAAAATGCAGTCTTCAGCAAATTTCCGATCACGTCCGTAAAGAGTCATTCGACGGCAAACGCCCGCGACATTCTTGAAGCCACGCTGGATGTGGACGGGAAGCCATTCACTGTTTTCGTGAACCATTGGAAATCCGGTGCGAGCGATCCGGAGTCCGAGGTTTCGCGGCGGGAAAATGCGGCGACACTACGCAAGCGCCTCGATGAAATTTTCGCCACCGATCCGTCTGCCGATGTCTTGATTGCCGGAGATTTTAACAGCAATCACAACCAGAGTGTGGTGTTCCCGGAAGTGGCGCCGTCGGGATTGAACGATGTCCTCGGATCTCGTGGGAACGAGGCGGAGACGGCCTCGGCACGCGGGCTGTCGCTCTACAACCTCTGGTATGAACTGCCTACCGCCGAACACGGCTCGGATCATCATCGCGGATACTGGGGGACATTGATGCAAAAAATCATCACGCCCGGTCTCTACGACAAAAATGGAATCCAATATGTGGACAATTCCTTCACCCGGGTGGTCCTGCCCGGCGTGAATGCGGTCGAGCCGTTGAAATTACCGAAACGCTGGACCAATGCGGGACGCAGCGGCGGCGGGGCGAGTGACCACTTCCCTGTCGCGGCGAGGTTTCGCACCGTGGAGGAGGGTGACAAGGAATCGCGACTGGCGCCCGAGAATCCCGGAAGCGATCAGGGGGAAACGGCGGATCGATTGAAGATTCCTTACGGGAGCATGAAGCCGGACGATGTGCCGGTGTTCTCCCACCAGCACGCGCGGGAACCGGGTTTGAATGGCGGTGGATTTTTTCTGGTGCGCGGGCGGGTGGTTTCTGTTGACCCAACCGTAATCGAGACTGCGGGAGATCAATACGAGGTCTTTGCGCACGATGAGGGACTGCGGGGGAGGATTCGCTCTTGGGAGAAGGACAGTCGGGTGGAATTTCTCGGACAACTCGGGCTTCACAGGGGCCGACAGCAGTTCGTGGTGTTCGATCCGGGTTGGATTTTGGAAGAGTGAAGAAGGCGGTCGCCGATTTTTTCGCGCACTGGGAGGTTTATCGCCTCTGCATCGAGCACAACACGCTTCATCACCGCGAAGTCGAATCGGCTCTCAGAATCGAAATGACCGGAGCGCCAGCTGGATTTCGTTTTTTGGATTTGGCTGCGGGGGATGCATGGACAACTTCGCGGGTCTTGGCCGGCAAGTCCGTGGATTTTTATCGGGCGGTGGATTTTTCGGCTGAGGCGTTGGATTACGCACGGCGCAACACGGAGCAGCTGCGCTGCCGGAGAGATTTTTGTCTCGAGGATCTCAGGACTTATCTGCGCGCGGAGGTTGAACAGTTCGATTTCGTTTACCTCGGCCTTTCCCTTCATCACCTGCAGCTCAATGCCAAAAAAGAAGTGATGCTCGACATTCATCGCGCCATGGCACCGGGCGGATTCTTTTTTCTCTACGAGCCGATTCTTCATGGTGATGAAGGACGCGAGGCGTGCCTGTCTCGTTGGAAGGCAAACATGGACCGCACTTGGACGGGATTTCCAGAGAAGGCACAGGCTGCGGTTTGGAAACATGTGGAGTCTTCCGATTTTCCCGAGTCGTTTGCGACTTGGACCGAAATGGCCGCGGCAGCCGGCTTTCGCGAGCCCGTGGAACTTTTCCGGGATAGCGGAAATTTTTATTCCCTGATGCGTTTCAGGGCTTGAGTGCGCTACTGCAGCCGGACGTTGAATTCCAACTTCCAGCGTTGCGAAGTCGCGGGGTGGATGAAGTAAAGCTCGAGGTTGCCGAGTTCGGTCACGCGGGATTCGAGTCGCACCGGAACTTCCTCGCCGGGTTGGTGGCCGGACGGGGGTGGGATTTCGATTTGGAGCTTTGCAGATTCCTCGAGCACGGACGCGTCGGGAAGAATCTCGCCGGGTCGGTCTCCCGCACGGATTTCGGATTGGAAGAAACGAAATTCAGATGTCTCGCCGGTGTAGAGCAGGAACTCTCGGTCGCAGAGTTCGTGCGAGGTTCCTTCTTCCATTCCTTGCGGTGCCACGCAGAGCGCTTTCACGACGGGACGGCGGCCGGGAACCGCCATCGCGGCGGATTGTATTCCGATGTAGTAGGAGCGCGCCGTGCCGGATTTGATGCGAAGGCCTTTGCCTGTGGCTCGCAGCCGTGAATAGATGGCCGCGCCGATTGCAACCGCATGGTCCGGTCGCGCGCCGAGAAGTTCACGAACCTCGATACCGGACCACCCGGAAAGAAGCTTCAAAATGCGGGCGCGAAGTGGGGCTGCGTTGAAAACGCCGCCGTTGAAGAGGACAGCGTCGGGAACGATGAGCGGACCGGTGACGGTTTTTTTCAATCCGCCGATGGAGTCGAGTAGGGTGGGGGAGGAGACGATGTTTTCGCGGGCGCGTGTGAGGAAGCGGGCGAGATGCTTGGAAATGGCCGCATCGGCCGCGTAGGGGAGCCCCGATTCGCGAAGGCCGCCAGGACGGCGAAGTAGCGGCATTTCGGTGGGGGCTGTGAAGGGCAGAAAGCCATCGAGGACGATGGAATCGACTTCAGCGCGGGTCAGCTTGGCGGAAATCGTCGAGGCGACCAGACGACTGCTTCGTGATGGAATGGCAAGCGAGACCTCGGCAGGGGCGGAGTCGGAGAGCAGGGTTTCCTTGGCGGAGCGGATGGATTGGACGAGGGCGAGGAATTGCCACTCGTCCAATGAGGTGCCAGCGGCCTCAAGTTGCGAGGCGGTGTGGTGCGCGAGGGCGAGGTCCATGTTGTCGCCACCGAGCAAAAGGTGCTCGCCCACCGCGACGCGCTCGAGCGCGAGATTTCCGTCGCGTTCGAATACGGCAATCAAGCTGAAGTCCGCTGTGCCGCCGCCGATATCGCAAACAAGAATGAGGTCGCCGGCGCCGACTTGCTCACGCCAATCCGACTCGTGATTCCCGAGCCAAGCGTAGAACGCCGCCTGCGGCTCTTCCAACAAGGTGGCGGAGCCGAGTCCGGCTTGTTGTGCCGCTTCGAGAGTCAGACTGCGTGCGGCTTCGTCGAAAGATGCCGGGACCGTGATGACCGTGTGGTCGGTTTGGAGCGAGGGTTCCGTTTCGCGGAAATTTGACAGCAGGTGGGCTAAGAGCTTTTCGGAGACCGCAAGCGGGGACCATTTTTCGGAAACTTTTTCGCTTTGCCACGGGAGAATCCCGGCGCGGCGGTCGACTTGCGGATGGCACAGCCAGCTTTTTGCGGAAACAATCAAGCGGTCTGGTTGCAAGGCACCGCGTGCGCGCGCGTGGGAGCCGCAAAACCAATTCCGGGCTTCGTCTTGCCAAGGCAACGCCGGCGCGCCTTCCGGAAATTCGGCGGAGGAGGGGAGATAAACTGCCGAAGGCAGAAGGTCGCGTTCGCCTATGCCATTTGTGGATTCGACCTGTGAAATGGGTAGAATTTCCGGCGAAGCTTCGCCCTTCGCAATGGCGATGGCACAATTGCTCGTTCCGAGGTCGATTCCGATGAATTCGCTCATGGTGAAGCTCGAAATTTGCCGGCGGCTTACTTGCAAATCTCGATCTCGGCGGGCGCGATGACCGGCAGAGAAGAGCCCGTTTTCGCGGCGATTCTTGGGAGTTTCACCGATCGAGAAACCCAGCCGGGATGAAGCAATTTGCCATGATAGGGGGGATTTTCAGGAACCGAGCCCAGCAAGCGATGTCCCTCCGCATCGAATCCCGCCTCAAGGGTCACCGCAGCGCCTTCTTTCTCGGTTCGGAGCGGAGCGATGTCGAAATACTCGTCGAGGACCTTCTTGCATCCGGAATGAACGACGCGCGCGGCCGAGCCGAGTTGTTGGTCCGTGGCCGTCGAAATGTCCTCTTTGGCAAAATCCACGAGTCGACCGTGTTCCTGGAGCAGTGCCAGCAGGGAAACAATTTCGGCCTCAGGGCGAGGGGCGGGAGCCGACGGCTGAGCAGTTGGAGTTGCTGAGATTGGCTTTTTCGTGCGAAGCCCCAAAAAAACCAGCGCCACGCCTATAATGACGGACAAAATTTGAGCAGCGAAATGCCCACGTGGATCCGGACAAAACGGCGCTGCGATGTTCAACAAAGCGATGACGACAGCGCAAACAACGATCGGATTTTTCATAGCGGGCGGAGTGTGTAGGAGAAGGGTGTTCGCTTGGCAATTGGAGTTTCCACCCGAGGCCGAACCGCTTTTCCCTTGTCAGTCCCGCGAACGCATGGCATTAACCAAGTCCTACAACAAAAGAAAAACCAAATGGCCAAAGCAGCAGCAAATCCTGTGGATGCATTGAAACTCCACGACAAAGACACCGGCAGCGCAGATGTTCAAGTCGCGCTCCTCACAAAGCGAATTTCGCTTCTCACCGAGCATCTCAAAACCAACGCCAAGGACCACTCGTCCCGCCGCGGTTTGCTCAAACTCGTCGCCAAGCGTCGCAGTTTGCTTGATTACCTCAAGCGCACAGCCGCCCCTCGCTACAGCGCCGTCATCGAGAAACTCGATCTCCGCAAGTAAACCCTCGCGGATTTCCTCAAAAACGAACCGGGCCGGGGCTACTCACCTCGTGACCAGTTCGATCGTAGCCTCGCAGAATAAGGCTCATTCATTAACACGCACATCTATTCCATTTTAAAATAAAGACACCATGACACACACCATCACAGCCCAAGCAGGGGCAAACCCCATCACATTCGAAACAGGCAAAATCGCCAAACTGGCCGACGGCGCCGTAACCATCCGCTCGGGTGACACCATTGTTGTCGTCACCGCAGTCTCCGCCACCACCATCAAAGAAGGCCAAGACTTTTTCCCGCTCACCGTCGAGTATAAAGAGAAAGCGGCTGCCGTAGGAAAATTCCCCGGTGGTTACTTCAAGCGCGAGGGGCGTCCTTCGGAAAAGGAAATCCTCACGGCGCGCATGACCGATCGTCCGCTTCGTCCGTTGTTCCCGAAAGGCTACCTCTACGACACCCAGATTATTTCTCTGCTACTCAGCGCCGATGGCCAGAACGATCCCGACATTCTCTCGATCAACGGCGCTTCTGCCGCTCTTTGCGTTTCAGACATTCCATTCGCCGGACCTGTCGGAGCCGTGCGCATCGGCCGCATCAGCGGGGCATTCGTGGTCAATCCCACACACGACCAGCGGGAATCGAGTGACCTCGATCTCGTTTATGTCGGCGACGGAGAAAAGGTCATCATGATCGAGGGGGCCGCCAATGAGCTTCCCGAATCCGAATTCACCGCCGCACTCGATTTTGCACGAGATGCCGTCCGCCAAATCGTCGCCGCCCAGCGTGAGCTAGCCTCGAAAGCCGGCAAGTCGAAACGCTCCGTGCCGTTGTTCCAAGTCGATGCCGCGATTTTGGAAATCGCGTATCAAGTGGCAGGCGACCGCATCGAGGCCGCTCTTTACACCAGTGGAAAAGTCGCCCGTGGAAAAGCTGTCGGAGCATTGCGCGAAGAGGTCGAAAAAGCCGTGCTCGAAAAGTTCCCGGCCGCCTCGAAATTCGAAATCTCGCAAGCGTTCGACTACTTGCAGAAAAAAGCGTTCCGGGTTTCGATTCTGGATCGCAAGCAGCGCTGCGACGGCCGCGGCCTTCACGACATCCGTCCGCTCTCCGGCGAGGCGGGTTTGCTGCCTCGCACCCACGGCAGTGCGATCTTCGCCCGTGGCGAAACCCAGGCCCTCGGCATCGCGACCCTTGCGCCCGCCGAAGAAGCCCAGATGATCGATTCCTACGGCGGCGGTGCGGACACCAAGCGCTTCATGCTTCACTACAATTTCCCGCCGTTCAGCGTGGGTGAGACGGGGCGTTTTGGCGGTCAAAACCGCCGCGAAATCGGCCATGGAGCCTTGGCCGAGCGTTCGATCGAGCCCGTCGTTCCCAGTGAGAAGGATTTTCCGTATGCGCTCCGAGTAGTCAGTGAAGTCATGGAGTCGAACGGCTCCACCTCGATGGCCAGCGTTTGCGCAGGTGTTTTGGCGCTCATGGACGCGGGCGTTCCTCTTCGCCGTCCAGTCGGCGGCATCTCCGTCGGCCTCGTCACCGAATACGACGGCGACCATCTCAAGCGCTACACCACGCTCACCGACATCATCGGAAGCGAAGACCACTTCGGCGATATGGACTTCAAGCTCTGCGGCACCACGGAAGGCGTCACCGGCTTCCAGCTCGACCTCAAGCTCCCCGGCATTTCGCACGAGATCATGGCCGAAGCCGTCGGAAATGCCAAAGCGGCCCGAGTCAAAGTCCTGGAAGCCATGGACAGCGTTCTCTCGGCACCCCGCTCGGAACTCAGTCCCTACGCGCCACGCATCGAGACCATCCGCATCAATCCTGAGAAAATCGGCCTCATCATCGGCCCCGGCGGCAAGACCATCAAGGGCATCGTGGCCGAAACCGGCGCTGAAATTAACATCGAGGATGACGGTTCAGTCCACATCTACTCAAACAACGGCGACAGCCTCAAACGCGCCAAGGAAATCATCCTCGGCATGACCAAGGAAATCACTGTCGGTGAGCTCTACCAAGGCACCGTTGTTTCCATAAAAGAATTCGGCGCCTTTGTCGAAGTCCTGCCCGGCAAGGACGGCCTCTGCCATATTTCCGAGCTTGCCGACTTCCGCGTGAACAAGGTAGAGGATGTCGTGAAAATGGGCGACTCGATCTGGGTCAAGTGCATTGGCGTCGACGACAAAGGCCGCGTGAAACTCAGCCGCAAAGCGGCCATGAAAGACCGCGACGAAGCCGCAGCCAAAGCATAAAAAGCTGAAGAATTTTTCTTGGAAGCCATACGAACTCGCAATAACTTGCGACAGCGACAAAGGTCTTTTCGAGAAGCGTCCCTAGCTCAATGGTAGAGCAGTTGACTCTTAATCAATTGGTTCCGGGTTCGAGCCCCGGGGGGCGCATTTCTATCGTAATAAAACTCTTACCCGAGTGGGGTTTGACATAGTTTTCTGCCAAGGTTGCTTTCCAATACAGAACTCTAATACCTCCTACATGTATTATTTTACTTTTTACAGGTGCAGGTCTCGGAGTTCAGGCTAAGCCTTCAAGGAAGGTTTTAAGGTCATCCATTCCCAACTTCTCAGAAGCACTGACGGAAAAGGTTTTGATTCTGGGGAATCGTTTTTTGAAGCGCTGAAGTCCATCTTTTGAAGCATCGAGATCCATTTTATTGGCAATCACGCAATGAGGCTTTTTCGCCAGAATCGGGTCATACAATCGCAGTTCACTTCGCAAATTCTTGTAGTCCTCAACCGGATCGCGCCCGTCACTTCCAGATGCATCCAGAACAACGAAAAGATACCGGCATCTAAGAATATGCCGCAGAAACTCATGCCCTAACCCCTTGTTCTCATGGGCGCCTTCGATGAGGCCTGGAATATCGGCCACCGTCGCCCTCCGGTATCCCGGCAATTCCACAACGCCAACCATCGGGTGCAAGGTTGTGAACGGATACGCCGCCACTTTGGGTTTGGCCGCGGAGAGCGCCCGCAAAAGCGTGGACTTCCCTGCATTCGGGAACCCGACCAGTCCGACATCGGCGATGGTCCTGAGTTCCAAAAAAAACCACCCTTCCTCACCCGGGTAGCCTTTTGTAAACTGCCGCGGCACGCGGTTGGTCGAGGATTTGAAATGCGTGTTGCCCTTGCCGCCGTCCCCGCCTTTGCAAAGAAGGAATTCCTGCCCGGGTTCCGCCAGGTCCGCGATCGGCTCCTCTTCGGCCTCGGCGCCGGGTTCCTGTCCTGCGCGGCGCACGATCGTCCCGACCGGAACCAAGACCCTGGTGGGTTCGGCGCTGCGCCCCTGTTTGTCCTTTCCCTTGCCATGCGCCCCGCGCTTCGAGTGCACCAAAGGTTCGAAAAAAAGCGCCACGAGGCTGTCCGTGTCGGTGCTTGCCGCCAAAACGATATCCCCGCCCCGCCCGCCATCGCCGCCATCCGGCCCGCCACGCGGGATGAATTTTTCCCGGCGGAAACTGCAGCAGCCATTGCCCCCGTCGCCGGCTTTGGCGTGGATTCGGATTTGATCGACAAACTTCACCTCCGAAACCTGCCACCCCAGAACGCGGGAGTCGAATGCGAATTCCCTGCGAACTGGCGCCCAGCGAGCCAAGGTGCTAACTTTTCCGCATGAGCACGCACCCCTCGGTTGACGCCCTGCGCGATCTGGACCGCCTCCATCACATCCACCCGTTCACCAACCACCCGGACATGCACGGCTCCGGCACCCACATCATCAAGTCCGGCGACGGCTGTTTCCTCGTCGACCAAAACAACCGCCGCCTCCTCGACGGGCTCGCCGGCCTCTGGTGCGTCAATGTCGGCTACAACTGCGCCGAAATCGTTAAGGCCGTCACCCGCCAAATGGAGGAACTCCCCTACTACCCCTCCTTTTTCAATTCCACCACCGAGCCGCCCATCCGCGTCGCCGAGTTCCTCGCAAAAAAATCCCCAGCCCGCACAAAGCGCACCTTCTTCTCGAACTCCGGCTCCGAGGCCAACGAGAGCGCCCTGAAAATCATCCGCGCCTACCACAAGCTCCGCGGCCAGCCCGGGAAATTCAAAATCCTCTCCCGGTCCTTCTCCTACCACGGCGTCACCCTCGCCACCTCCAGCATGACCGGCCTGCCCACGGTCTATGAACCCTTCGGCCTGCCGCTGCCCGGCTTCATCCATGTCCCCGGCCCCCACGCCTACGGCCACAATTCCCCGCTCGACCCCGAAGCCTTCGGAAAATGGTGCATCGAAGACACCGCCCGCACCATCCGCGAGCACGGCGCCGGGACCATCGCTGCCATGTTCGTCGAGCCCGTCCAAGGCGCAGGCGGCGTCATTCCCCCACCCCCCGGCTACCTCGCCGAACTCCGCGAACTCCTCCGGAAAAACGACATCCTCTTCGTCGCTGACGAAGTCATCACGGCATTCGGCCGCCTCGGCGACTGGTTCGCCAGCAACCTCTGGAACCTCGACCCCGACATCATCACGCTGGCCAAGGGCATCACCAGCGGCTACCTCCCGCTCGGCGCCACGATGGTCAGCGACGAAATCGCCGAAACCATCCACTCCGCCGGCTACTTCGCGCACGGCTACACCTACTCCGGCCACCCCACCAGCGCCGCCGCCGCCCTCGCCAACCTCGAAACCATCGAAAAACTCGGCCTCGTCGAACGCGTTCGCAACGACGCCGGACCCTACTTCCAGGAAAAACTCAAGGAACTCTCCGCCCATCCCGCCGTGGGCGAAATGCGGGGCACCATGCTCATCGGCGCGCTGGACCTCGTTCCACGCGGAGGCCGCTCCGCCATCACCACGCCAAATACCCTCGGACTCAAAGCCGCTGCGCTCATCCGCGAGGAGGGCGCCATCGTGCGCGGCATCCGCGACCTCATCGCCGTCGCCCCGCCACTCATCATCACGCGAGCCGAAACCGACCACCTCTTCGACTGCATCCGCCGCGGCCTCGACAAGCTCTGGGACTGACGCTCAAAGCACGCCGGGGTCGCCCGGCACGCTGATTTTGTAAACCGTCGCCCCGCCTTTGCCCGCCCCCTCAATGGGCTCCAATCCCAGTTCCCCGTAAGCCCGCTCGAGTGCCGCCGGGTCGTTGCGCAACTCGGGAAAAACCCGCTTCAACCTCTCCTTCACCCACCGCTTCGCGATCCTCCGGTCGATGGGATGCACAGGCGGTTCGCCGATGAGGCTGTGCCGGAAAAAATCCCAAAAACCCGCGCTCATGCCGAAACCACCCACACCAGGACATTCGCCCCCGCAAAGAGCAGGTTCATTGCGAGCAACACCAGAGCCGCATCGGACCACCGCCCGAGCTTGAGCGCCGTATCGGCCGGAAAAACCCGCACCACAAAAAAAGCCGCCACACCCAGAACCGCGAACGCCACAAACCCCGGCACCAACGCGCCGCCGCTCCCCCACGGATTCCAAAGCCACCAAATCCTCGCCTCCGCGAAAAATGCCACCCCATTCCCCAGCGTTGCCAAAAAAAACCCCGCCGCGACCCCCGCCAGCGCCCGTGCCTCCAATCCCGGAAACGCCACGCCAGCCGCCTTCCAAGCCAAAGCCAGAACCGCAAACGCCAACAAAACCGGAAGCAACGGCAAAACATTCCCGAGCACCAAAGCCCCCGGCCCAGCAAACCGCAGCGGGCCCAACGGCCAACCCGTCAGAGATGTCATCACCGCCATCCCGCCGAAGACCACAAGCGACACCGCCGCACAAACCCTCGCACGGCCGAGTCCGCCGGTCTCCACAAGTCCCGTGTAGGCAGCGAGCGAAACCAGCAGCACCCACACCACATCCCACCAGGCATGGCTGCCCGCCTCACCCGCGAAGAGCGCGAACCCGCCGAGCGTCCATGCCGCCGCCAGCCATGCCGCGATGCGGTTCATGGCGCCTTCGCCGCACGCTTGGCCGCACGGCGCTGGAAAACCGGCAGTGTCAAAAAATACCCCGCCGCGGCACCCGGCACCGCAAGGAACACCGAACCCACAAGCATCGGCAGCCCGATATCCAGGAAGGTCGTCCACTTCATCACATCATGCACATGCAAGTGCGTGGGCATCGGCTCCCGCCCGCCACCGCCAAGGATGTTCAAAACAAATTCCCCCATCTTGAATTCCAACTCCAGGAGCACCGGCCAAAACGGCGTCACCACATCGTGCAGCGACACCGCGATCACCGCCGCCAGCGGATTGCAGCGCAGCGCATATGCCGCCGCGATGCACAGCAGCGTCTTCACCCCGAAGAGTGGAGTGAACCCTATGAACATCCCGATCGCCACGCCGCCCGCCAGCGAGTGCGGCGCGTCCTTCAAATCCAAAAGTTTTTCCGCGAGGCTGCGGAAATGCCCGAGGAGCTTCTTGAACACAGCGGACATCTATCAGCCCGCCGCCGCCGCACGGAACCCGAAAACTACGGCGCCCACCGCAGCCGGTAATCCGCCAGGAAAGTCTCCATCGGCATCACCGGTCCGCGAAGCGCCAGGTCCATTCCCTCCCCGAACCGCAATCCGCCGCTCCAGGCAGTGTCCTGGACCACCCGCATCGACGCGGCGCCCGAGCCATCCTCCAAAATCCGAAAATCCACTGGAGTCAAGCCCCCGGGCCTCAAAAAAACCATCCCGCGCTCGAACAAAAAAAACGCCTCCTGCGGCAGCAGTCCGTCCGCGAGCGGCATCCAGCGCCCCTCGGAAAGCGGACCAAAGGCGAACAAACCTACTTCCCTCCCCCCAAACCACCCCGCCGCTTCCAACGAAACAAATGGGTCCCAAGGCACATCCGGCAAAAAATCGAGCCTCCCATCCATCACAAAGAAACTTCCCGCAGGCGCTGAGACCTCCACGCCAAAAAGCGAGACCCGCCCGACCGGCACGGGATTTTCCACCGTCCCGCCGAGGTGCATCGAGGGAACGAGAGCGCCATCGAACCGACCGCCACGAACAGCCACCGGTTCCACGCACCCCACCCCCACATCCAAACCCCAGGAGGTCCCCGACGCCAATTCGCCGAGCGTCCACACCAGTTCCCGCAATCCCGCGAGTTCATTCCGCGCCCCCCCGAATCCGAAATCCACAGCGGCGCGCGCATGGATCCTCGAGCCCGTGAAATCCAGCCGCCCCCCGAGCCGCCCGCCATCCCGCCCGCCGGAGCCCGTCAACTCCCCATCCACATACAACCCCGCAAACTGGTCGCCGCGCACAGGCACACGCTCAAGTTTCCAATTCGCCTCGAATTCCGGCACCCAGCCTTTCGAGAACCGGCAAGCCCCGCCCATCTCGAACCGCCCGCCGCCGATAGCCCCTGTGACATTCTCCAACCGCACAGTGTCATTTTCAAAAACCATCCTGCCGCCCACCAAGTCCACCGGCTGCGGCAGCGTGCCGAAGCTGAAACCCGCCCGCACCAACTCCGCCCCGCCGCCGATGCGCGGCTCCGCCACCGTGTTCGAAACTGTTAAACTCCCCGCCGCCTCGCCATCCAGCCAGCGCAGCTTCGGAAAAAACGGCCGCAACAGAGCAAGCTCGGCACGCGGAAAATCGACCGCCACATCGATCTTGCCCGCCGGGTCGAACAGCACGGGGGTGCCTGCCGCATCCCTCTGCAATCCCAACGGGAACTTCGCCACCGCCTTCACCACACCGGAGCCCCGCGTTTGCAGTTTCGCAGTCAGCTCCGCCGCCCCTCCGCCTGCCTGGAAGCCCAAATCCAAAACCGACCGGGGCACATCGCCCGCGCCGATTGCGAAATCCGACGCCTTGAGCCACCCCTTCGCCGAAAAATCCGCAGGCGTCCCGGAAACCTCGGCATCCATCCGCAGGGTCCCCGCAATCGGATACTTCTGCCCCGCCAACCGCACCAGTTCCCCCAGCTCCACACCGCCCGGGGTCCCGATTTGCAAATACATCTTCCCGCCCTCCGCCAGCGCCGCTTTCCAAGCCGCCCCCCGCGCGAGCGCGAACACATCGAGCGGCACGAAGCCGCCCCCCGAAAGCAAAGTCCCGGCCCGCGAAGAAATTTCCGTGTCGTTCAAATTCACGCCCGCACCCGAGAGCGTCGCCCGGCTTTTCAAAACCAGCCCACCGTTCCGCATCTCGATTTTCGGGAAGTAAACATTCTCCGGCGAGTAGGTCGCCTCGAATCGCCCGGTGAGCCCCGCCGGCGTCAGCGGCGAGACAAAATCCCGCACATCCGCCTCGAACGCCCCGTAGTGCGCATCCGCCGAACCACTGCCCCGCCAATCCAGCGCGAGCGACCCGCCCATGCCATCCCTGCCCGCGAGTTTCAAATACCTCCCTGACTCGCGCAGCGCCATCGACACCTTCGCCGAGTATCCATGGGGCTTCGCGAGCCCCACCGTGCCGCCCGCCGCCAGCCGGTCCTTGCCGGACTTCAACTCGAAAGCCACCACTTCAGCCTGCGTTTTTTTGAACAGCACCTCCGCCTTCGCCGCATCCACCGGCACGCCATCCACCACCACGCCCTTCGCCTCCAGCCTCGCGAACCCATCCACCGAGCCCGCCCGCCCGCTCACACTGCCCTGCGCCGAAATGCTTCCGCCTTCGCCGCACACCGTCACGCCGAGAAGGTCCCCGAGCGACTCCGGTTCGCGCACCTCCGCCCGCAGGTTCCACAAAAACGGCGCCCCGCCGATCCTCGACAGCCCCTCGTCCACCGAAATCTCCCCGTTCATCGCCACCGAATTCTCGCCCTGCCGGAAATCGAAATTCGAAATCAACAGCCGCCGGTGGATCAAGCTCGCGCCGATTTCGAGCGATTCCCACCCGCGCTCGTTCCAGCGGAAATCCTTCGCCACCACGCGCAGCGAAGCCTCCGCATCCGTCGGCCGCCCCGCTTCCCCGCGGAAGGTGAACCGCCCCTCGGAGAGCCGCCCGTCCGCCTTGCCCTTCAAATCCAGCAGCGCCGGCAGCCCGCCCAGCCCAATTCCCGAGCCCACCAGCGCCACATCCCAAATCTGCCGTCCGCCCTCGCCCGCCAGCCTCACATCGCCCCGCAGCGTCCCGCCGAAAATCCCCGCACCCAGCGAAGCCGAAACTCCATCCATCCCGAAAGCCACCGACGCCTCGCGCAGCTCCACACCCGGGAAAAATTCCATCCCCGAGAGCCCGAGCCCGCCGTCCTTCCAGGCCGCAGCCGCCCGCAGCGGTCCCAGCACCTTCCCGAACCCGCCCGCCTGCAGCGCCAGGCCCTCCACGGCGAGTTCCCCCGCCCGCGACGAATCCAAATCCACATCCACCCCGTCCAGCACCCAGCGCGAATCCGTCGACACCACTTCCACGGTCGCCCCCGAAATCCGAATCCGCTCCGGCGCACCGCTGCCGATTCCCAGCACCCTTCCGAGCACCACCGCCCACTCGCCCCGCGTCCCCCCTGCCCCGCTCCAAGCCCTCTCGCGCAAATCCACCGAAAGCGCCGCCCCATCCACTTCCACCGCCTCCACGAACCTCCCCGAAAAAATCCCCGCCGCCCCGCGCCACCGCACCGCCACACGCTCTGCGGCGAAAACCTCCGCCGCCCCCCTGCCCCTCGTCGAAACCCCCGCCCCCTCCACCACCAATGGGCTCCAAAGCCCCGCCTGCACCTTTTCCGCCGAAAAATCATACCCGCTCCGCGCACAAACCACCTCGAGCGCGAAATCCGCCATGCCCGAGAGCACCGGCGCCTGCAGCACCCACACAGCCCCCGCTGCCAGAAGCGCACCAAGCCAAAACCGCTTCATGCGGTAAAACCTTCTCCGTGCAGCCTTCGACATCGCCCCCACCCTACCCCCGCCGCAGCCGCACATCCAGCGCCGCCTTCACCCTTGCGCCTTGACGCCTCGCCTGCCCCGGCGCGAACTTCACCGGCACCCATGGACATCCTCGGCATCGACATCGGCGGCACGGGAATCAAAGGCGCACCCGTCAACACCGAAACCGGCGAACTCCTCGCCGAACGCTTCCGCATCCCCACGCCGCAACCCGCCCTCCCCAACGCCGTCGCCGATGTCGTCCAACAGGTCGCCGCCCACTTCGGCTACACCGGCCCGGCTGGCGTCACCTTCCCCGCGATTGTGAAAAAGGGGATCATCCACACCGCAGCGAATGTCGATGGATCTTGGATCAATGTGGACGCCGCCGCCCTCTTCTCCGCCCACCTCGGCGGCGAAACCACCGTCGTGAATGATGCCGACGCCGCCGGCGTGGCCGAGATGCGCTTCGGTTCCGGCAAGGACCGCCCCGGCACCGTCATCATGCTCACCTTCGGCACAGGCATCGGCTCCGCCGTCTTCCACGACGGCGAACTCCTTCCCAACACCGAGTTCGGCCACCTGCAAATCCGCGGCAAGGACGCCGAACGCCGCTGCTCCGAGCGCGTCCGCGAGGAAAAAAACATGTCCTTCAAAAAGTGGGCGAAAATCGTAAGTGAGTATCTCGAAACGTTGGAAAAACTTTTCTCCCCCGAGTTGTTCATCATCGGCGGCGGTGTCAGCAAAAAAGCCGAAAAATTCCTCCCCCTACTCACCGCGAAGACCCACGTCCTCATCCAACCGGCGAAAATGCAAAACGAAGCCGGCATCATCGGCGCCGCCTGCCTCGCCCGCCGGTAGCGCGCGGCCTCCGGCCGCACCGTCTCCCTTCAAACCGGAACCCGCCGTTCCAAAAATCCCATTGCCTTTTTCCCCTACGCGAAGACCTTCTCCCGCGCCCGTGAAGCCTGCCAACGCCCAGCAACGCGCCATCGAATCGCTCCAAGCCAAGGACTGGGAAGCCCACTGGATGTGGGGCACGCAGGGCGCCGCGCCCGAGCCCAAATCCCGCGGCGGCCTCCTGCTCCTCGTGAATTTCGAAGGCCGCGCCGAATTCCTCCACGGCGGGAAGATCACCGAAGTCCCCGTCGGCCGCGTCGCCCTCGGCACCGGCATCCCCTCCATGTCCATCCGCCGCGCCGCCCCGGGCCACCACCGATTCCTCTGCCTGCGCGCCAAGCCCGCCTGGCTCGCAAAGTGGGGCATCGCCAAGCCCCGAGCCGCATTCCAGCTCCGCGAACTCAACGAGCACATCGGCCACGCCGCCCGAGACTTCATCGAAAATCCACCCGCCGGCCCCATGCGCCAGCCTTGGCGCGAAGCGAAGTTCGTCGAAATCCTCGCCCATGCCATGGCGCGCCCCGAGAACGGCTCCTTCCACGAAAAACTCAAAAACGGCATCGCCTCCCGACGCGTCCACCAGGTCAAGCGCCTCCTCGCCGAGAACCTCGAAAACCCGCCCACCCTGGCCCAGCTTGCGAAAACGGCCGGCGTGAGCCCCTTCCACCTCAGCCGCATTTTTTCCGGCGAAACCGGCAAAACGATCCCCCGCCACCTCCGCGACCTCCGGCTCGAAAAAGCGGCCGAACTCCTGCGCAGCGGGCGCGCAAATGTGACCGAAGCCGCCACCGCCGTCGGCTACTCGAGCCTCAGCCACTTCTCCACCGCCTTCACCGAAAAATACGCCGTCTGCCCCTACGGCTACCTCGTCTCCCCGTTTTCAAGCTCCACGCAACACACCACCCAGCATTCGAAAAAAACTCCGAAGCCTCAGCGTGGCAAACTCACCAAAGCTTTGAGTCCGTCCCGCTCGAGTCGCTCGACGCGGCACTGATAAATTTCCGAAAGCTTCGCCGCATCCATCACCTCGGACGCAGCTCCCAAAGCGGCGACCCGCCCGGCCTTCAGCGCCAGCACTTCGTCGGCATACATCGCCGTGAGGTTCAAATCGTGGAGCACCGCCAGCACCGCATGGCCCTCAGCCGCAATGCGCCGCGCCTCCGCGAGGAGTTGGTGCTGGTGCGCGGGGTCCAAGCTCGAAACGGGTTCGTCGAGCAGAAGGGCGACTGGCGCGCCGGAGCCAAAAACCTGCGCAGCGGCGCGGGCGAACGATGCCCTCTGCCACTCGCCGCCGGAAAGGTTCGCGCAATCCCTTTCAGAAATTTCCACCAAATCCATCCTCCGCAGCATTTCCTTGGAGATCGCCGCCGCATCGCCCCCCACGGCGAACCTTCCGAGTTCGACCGCCTCCTGCACACAAATCCCCGCCGGCCGCGAATCCACCTGCCGCATCACGGCACAAAGCCGCGCGCGTTCCGCCGGCGCAAAGGAGGACACCGGCCGCCCCGCAAGCCTTACCGTGCCTGCATCCGGCTTCCACCACCCCGAGAGCACATTCAACAAAGACGATTTCCCCGCGCCATTGGGACCGATCACCGCCAGCACCTTGCCGGGCTCGAGTCGCAACGAAACGCCATCGAGGATGCGCTTCCCACCGCGTTCGAAAACCAAACCCTCAGCCTCGAGCACCGCCGTCATTCCGCCGCCCTCCGCCTCAGCAGCCATAGAAAAAACGGCCCGCCGGCCGCCGCCGTCAAAATCCCCACCGACAACTCCGCCGGCGCCACCAGCGTCCTGGCACCGAGGTCCGCCCCGACCAGCAAAACCGCCCCGATCCCCACCGAAACTGGCAGCACCATTTTGTGCAACCCGCCGGCCAGCAGCCTCGCGATGTGCGGCGCCACGAGCCCGATGAAACCGATCATTCCCGCGAAGGCCGTTGCCGCGCCGGTGAGCAGCGCGCAGGCAACAATGACCTCACCCCTCACCCGCCCCGTGGCGATCCCGAGGTGCGCCGCTTGCGCCTCGCCGAGTTGCAAGGCATCCAGCGCCCGGGCGTTGCGGGCGAGGAGGACCGCGCCGGCCACAAAAAAAACCGCCAGCACCAGGTTTTGCGCCCAGTTCGCCCCGCCGCAGCTGCCGAGCGTCCAGAAAGTGATCGACCGCAGCGCACTGTCGCTCGCCGAAAACAGCGCAAACCCGAGCACGCTCCCGAGCATTGCATTCAAGGCGATCCCCGAGAGGATCAGCCCCGAAGCCCCGGCACCTTCATGGCCCGCATGGAAAAGCCGCAGCAGCCCCACCGCGCCCAAGCCCCCTCCAAAAGCCATCGCCGGCAGCGCCCACCCGCCCAGCGCGGATTGCCAACCGGCCGCGAAACACACCACCGCCCCCACCGAAGCCCCCGCACTCACGCCAATCAGCCCCGGGTCCGCCAGCGGATTCCGGAAAATCCCCTGCACCCCCGCCCCGGCCAAGGCCAGCGAAGCCCCGACCAACGCCGCCAGCACCACGCGCGGCAGGCGGATCTCCCAAAAAACCGAAGACTCCATCGATTCCCCGAACGGGTTGAAAACAACTTCCAGCCACTGCGCAGGCCCGATCGAAACCGGCCCAAGCATCGCCCCCGCCAAAACCGCCAACGGCACAAAAAACGCGAGCGAAACCAAAACCCCCGCCCCTCGGCCGGCGGAACCCGTTTTCACGGCTGGGCGAACCGCGAGGCGACCAAGCGCGCCGCCGAGGCGCTCCGGGGACCGAACCCCAAAAACGCCGCATCCTCCACGCGGAGGATCCTGCCATTCCTCGCCGCCGGCGTCTGCGCCAGCCCGGGCACGCTTTGCAGCAACTCCGCATCCGTCCCCAGAACACTCTCCGAAACCAAAACAAAATCCGGCTTCATCGCCGCGAACGCCTCCGCCGAAAGGGGCTTGTAACCTTCAAACCCCGCCCCGGCATTGGTTCCGCCGCACGCCTCGACCATCGCATGCGCCGCCGTCCCGCTGCCCGCCGCCATCAGGTTGTTCCCCCCGCGCGCATGCAGGAAAACCACCGAAGGCTTCTTCCCGATCGCCGCCACCGCCGCATTCAATTTTTCCAGCTGCCCCCGGAACTCCGCCTGCATCCCGGCACCCTTTTCCGGCCGCCCCACAGCAGCGGCCACCTGCGAAATTTTGCCATCCACATTCTCCAGCGAGCGCCCCGCATCCACCACCACGACCTCCACTCCCGCCCCGCGGATTTGCTCCAGCACCGCCGCCGGCCCCGCCTCCGAGGAAACCACCACCAAATCGGGTTTCTGCGACAGCACGCCCTCCGCCCCGAGCATCCGCACATAGCCCACATCCGGCTTGCCCCCCATCCCATGCAAGGCGCGGCTCGAAGTATCCACCGCCACCAACCGGTCCCCCAACCCCAACCCCGCCACAATCTCCGTCACCGCCGCCCCTGCCGTCACAATCCTCTGCGGCTCCCCAAACGCCAACCCCGCCCCGAAAAAAAGAAACGCCGCAAAAACCAAAAGGTAGGGACGCCGCTCCGCCGGGGTCCCAAGCTTCAGGCGCGAAGCGCCGTGGAAACGAGGAGGGCGCTGCTTGTCAGCGCCGGGCCGGCCTCCGCAAACACACCGGTTGGGCTTTGAAAAGCAGCCCTCCCGTGGGCGCGCATCCGGACAGCCTGAAAATCCCCCCACCCTCATCCCGCATGGATCTCGTCATCCAGCGCCGAAATCGCGCGGAAGGTCTCCTTCGCCGCCTCCACCATCGCATCCTGCTCCGCCTCCGACCAAGCGATCGCATTCATATCCTCGCGGAACTTCATCCAAAGCCCGCGCTGCGCCTCCCCGTGCGGATCGAGATACTTCAGCCCCTGCAAGTCCGCCTTCCCCCAAGCCTTCGCCAGCGACTTCGCGATATACCGCGCCCCGTTCTTGCTCCCCTCGAAAACATAAAAAATCCCCATCAGCACGGCCGTCGACCCCGCCCCGCGGATCATCGCCAGCAGCCCCTCCGAGCCCCCCATCGCCCGGATCGAAGCGGTATCCGCCCCGAGGTGCGCGAGGTCCTCCTCGATATTCCGCGTCTGGTAAAGCCCCGGCAACCCCAGCGCCGCCAAGCGCGAATCCGACGCCAACGCCCGGTCCGCCGCCGCCTCAAGCTCGCGGTGAACCACCCAGCGTTGTTCCAAATATTTTTTGTATTGGCCGTGGTTGATGGAACCGCCGATGAGCGCCTCCTCGAGCGGCTTCGCCTCCGCCACGGCATGCAATTCGGCGGTCTCTGTCTTAAGCCGGCCCATAATGCCGGTCGGTGCGGGTGCTGTTGGTGTCATAAAATTATTCCGATGCCGCGTAGTTCGGGTCATCGTTGATAGCGGCGTTGCGGCTCCAAAGTCTCATGTCCCGCAATTCCTCAAGCGACATCTTTTTCACGGAGCCGTCGAGGAAGGCGACCACGGCCTTCCCATCATGCCGCGGGTGCACATATCCGTAATTTCCGGGGTCGGATTTCTCCGTCCATTTCCCGGAACCCCACGCGCCGCCCGGCGCCCCCGGCGCCCTCACATACTCGTAGCCCTCGACTTCGGTCGTGCCAGCGGATGCGAACGCAATAATGGAATGGTCGCCCTGCGCGACGGTCTTAACTGCCTCTGTGCTGTTCGCGCTGGCGCCACCCACGAAATGCCGGTTGATGCCGAGCGAAGGGAATGCGCTGACCCCGTAATAATACATGGTGCCTTCGGGCTTCGGGAGGTTCATGGCTTTCATGATCTGGCCCTTGTTTTTTCCAACCAGCAGCGTCCCGTCGATGTCATAGCCGAAATAGGGCGCGAGACGGAAAGGATAGCGCTCCCGGATTTGCTTCATCCGGATTTTTTTTCCCTGCGGGTCCATGACATCCTGTGCGGCCGGGTCGAAAGCAAGCGGAAACCGGCCCCCGTTGTCGGCGGCGGCGGACTGCAGTGCGGCAACCAGGCTCCTTCCCGCCGAAACCTCCGCCGCCGAGGAAGCCCGGTCCATGGCGGAATGGACCGCAACGCTGCCGAGCGCCGCCAGCAGCGCAACCACGGCGACCACCACCATGAGTTCGAGGAGGGTGAACGCTTTTTTTCCATTGATCATTGTTTTTGCTCTCATTGTCTTGTTGCCCTGAAAAACATCTTTTGCGACCAAGCCGCCCGCCTGTCGCCGGCGGCGCTGAAGGACACGCTGAAGGTTCCGTTGCCCGTGGAATAAGTGCCGGCGGAAGTCCATACCGCGGATTCCAGCGACTCCATGTATTGGATCGAGTAGGTGGAATTTGCGTCGCCCTGGAAACCATGAACCACTGTCGTGTTGACCCCGTTGTGGGAAGGCTGGCCGATGGAGACCAAATTAAGGACCGGCGGGCGGGTGGGCGTGGCGGCACTGAAAACGCTCCTATTCAAAACCGCCGTGCTTTGGTCGAGCCTCATGGCGTAAATCTGCGCGTGCGTTACTGCGCTGAAGTCGATCGCAATCGAGGTGGTGGTGGTGGACCCAAGGCTCCACTCGAAAGCGTATGTATTTACATAAACATTTTCATCCAAGCCGGTTTCTGGACTTTCAAAGAATCCATCCTGGTATCTATTCCTGCGTGTTGTGAAGCTCGGGGAAATAGAAGAGTTGGACCCATTCAATTTCAAAACCGGCCATCCCGAAGGTGTAAAAAAATCAAAACCAAGCGCCTCCCCGATTTGAATTTGAAGCACGATTGTGCGGATGCCTGAGAGTGGCGTTCCGTCGCTGGCACGGAAAGTCGCACCCAGCACATTTTGCTCCTGCACAAAGTCACCAAGGTAAAGGGTGTTTGTTGCAAAAAACGCCGCGCCGCCCAGTTTGTTCAATTCCGCGTCGCCAGAGCCCGCTTGGTTGGAGCCAGCAGGCGCAGTCCACGCGGAGCTTCCAGGGAAACTTCCGCTGATTCTTGGAAAAGACGCCCCGTTCATATTCACCCAACCATCAAAAACACTGCTGCCCGACCCAAACTGGGGTGCTGAGATTTGGGCTGTTGCCGAGCAAACCAAGCAAAGAACCGCAAGAACTATGGAAACGAAGAGACGCTGCATCCACCGATAGACCTAAGGTTGGTTTCTTTTGCTGCGGAACCTGCACAGCCGTTGGAAGCCCAAAGCCGCCAGCCCAGCCGCAACCAGCCCCCATGCGCCAGGTTCGGGGACCACAGAAATCTGGTCGACATCAAATGTGAAAGTTTGGTTCGCCAAGCCGATGTTTGGGGCAACAACAAATTGGATGTTCTGCATGCTACCAAAGATGGCGTTGAAGCCCGCCGGGCTTGGGACGGCGCCACTTGGTGGATTGGCTTGCCCGTAGGATTGGAAGGAACCCACGGAATCCAAAATGGGAATACTCAGGCTCGTCCACGCATTCGGCGCCACCGTGAAACCAATCGAACTAGCCGCCCGCCCTCCGCCCGCATCCAAGCGCGCAAAGATTCCCAGTTCCGAAGGAGCATTGTGCCGGACAAACGCGGAGAAATTCGAAACTCCCCCGGAAATCCAGTTTCCGACAAATGCATCGCCGCTCGCATCGGCGCCGGCATTGCCCCGAAAGACGATCGTTCCAAACCCCGACGCCACAACCGTGCCGGTCGCCGAAATGTATGCGCCGTCCCCGACGCCGCCTGTCGGCAGCCATGTGGCATTCGCGCTTGCCCCATCAAGCCAATTCGCCCTGTTGGTTGCGAAGTCCTCGATGAATGGCAAAGGCCCCAACGCAAACGCCCCCTGCGCCCCAGCGGCGAAAGCAACGGCAGCCAACCAAAAGCACCCTCGAAATTTCTTCATGGAACCCTGCTTTCTAAACAAACCCCCGCCCCCCGCTTCCGCCCGATTGCTCTTTCTTTGCGGTCGATTGCTGTCCATCGCGCGGCTCAAAACTCGACTTTCACGCCTGCATACCAGTTCCTCGGCGCCGCGGGGTCGATGCCCTCGGGGCGGATGCGCGCGTAGTATTG
>JAGWWS010000030.1 GCA_018970255.1 Verrucomicrobiota bacterium
CAAACTCGAGTCCCCTTCAGCGCCTCCCTCGGCCTCATCACCCCGGCCACGCTCCTCTTGAACCTCGCCTCCGCCAACAACCTGTGGCCCTAAAATCCACAACAGGTTGTTAAGCCACCAAAACCTGAACCCTGCATATTGACAAAAACCCACACTTCGATAAGCTTCGCTTGTCGGCGGAAAGGAGGCAGGAAACAGGGCGGACGGGGGATGGTTTAAGGAAGGGGGAGGAGGGGCAGACCATTGTAAGCCAGGGATGATCCACCATCCGGGCGCACCTCTCCCACTCGGTTCGCCAGCCAACCTGCATGGGGGTGAAGGTCGATCCGCTGGAGAGCAATACCCGCCGGGCAACCCGCCGCAGGAAGACCGCGCCCCTTGCAGGGCGCGGCTCCATACCGGGAATCTCTGCAGTTACTGCACAGGCGCCTGGCCTTCAGTTGCCACTGGAGCAGCCGCAGGCTTGCGTTGCCCGTATTTCTTGAAGCGCTGCCTGAGCCCCTCAAGCCGCGGTTTGAGCGCCGCGCCGAGGATCGGCTTGCCCATGAGGGCATACACGGCCAGCACGACCCCGTAGAGTTCGTTGCCGATCTGCATGCGGACATCGCGCACAGATTCCGCGAACTGGTCCGCGCTGGACTCCAGGCGCAGCAGGTTGTCGTGGGCCTCGGCTTTTTTGGCGAGGGCTGCGACATCCACTCCGCGCGGAACGATCTCCGGATTGGTTTGGATGGCATCCAGCGCGTCCGCAAGGAACGGCCGGGTGCGGTCGCCGACCACGGCAAGTTTGCTGCGGTCGGATGGTGCAAGCGCCGGGCGGACCGGCACTGTGTTCATGAGGGCGGCAAGGGATTCCTGTGCCGCCTCGAGTTGGCTGGCGTCGAAAGACGCCGGTTCATTGGTTATCATGGTTTGCTTTGTTTTGGGTTTCCAGCGCCTCCCTCCGCCGCCAATCGACCCACTTGGATCGCGACGGGCAGAAATCAGCGCTGTCACTCACGGCAACCGTGTCAAATCACCGCCGCTGTTCGGGGCACAGCAAACCACAGGCAAAAACAAACTCCGCAGCCGGGTTCATTTGACATGAGCCACATTCAGGAACGCCCTACGCGGGGGTAAGGGGGAATTTTGTCCAAATACTCCCAGATAATGAATCACCAGAGGTATCTGATGCACATGCAATAGAGGCACCTTTTGAAACGATTTCTGAGCCAATTCATCGAGTTCGGAATTCTTTAGGAATGTTACAGATTTGTAACATTCGCGTTTGGCACTGGCCTCGGATAGGTTCGGATTTAATCTTCCCGTTCCTATGAAAAGACCAACCGTCTTCTTGCTCGCAACCTTGCTCGCCGCGGCTTTCTCACAGGCCGCCAAAGTCGAAGTCGATCCTGCCATCCAGTCCTACACGCCGGTCAGCGGCGTGAGCGGCAATGTCAACTCGATCGGCTCGGACACGCTCAACAACCTCATGACGCTCTGGGCCGAGGGGTTCAAAAAGGTTTACCCGAATGTGAACATCCAAATCGAGGGCAAGGGCTCGTCCACCGCTCCGCCGGCGTTGATTGAGGGCACCGCGCAGCTCGGGCCCATGAGCCGCCCGATGAAGAGTTCCGAGATCGACGAGTTCGAAAAAAAATTCGGCTACAAGCCCACGGAAGTCCCCGTCGGCGTGGATGCGCTGGCGGTTTTCGTGAACAAGGACAATCCGCTCAAGGGGCTCACCATGGCGCAGGTGGACGGCATTTTCTCCAGCTCGCGCAAGAGCGGTTCGGAGGACATTTCCACCTGGGGCCAACTCGGACTCACTGGCGATTGGGCGGCGAAGCCGATCTCGCTTTTCGGCCGCAACAGCGCCTCCGGCACTTACGGGTTTTTCAAGGACGAGGCGCTCCAGAAGGGCGACTTCAAGCCGACTGTGAAGGAGCAGCCGGGCTCGTCCGCTGTCGTGCAGGGCATTGCCACGGACCTCGGTGCGATCGGCTACTCGGGCATCGGCTACCGGACCTCCGATGTCCACACACTCGCGCTCGGTGAAGAGGCCGACAAACTCGTCGAACCCACCTACGAAAACTGCGTGAGCGGCGAGTATCCCCTCGCCCGCTTCCTGCTCGTCTATGTGAACAAAAAACCCGGCACGCCGCTCGACCCGCTCACCTTGGAATTCCTCCGCTTCGTCCTCTCGAAGGAGGGCCAGGAGGTCGTGGTGAAAGACGGCTACTACCCGCTGCCCAAGGAAGCCGTGGACGAAACGCTCGAAGCGCTCTCGAACTGACCGGCGCAGCCGACCATGCCGAGCCCGCTGCCGGACCACGCCACCGACCAGGCGCGATTCCAGACCTCCAAACGGACTCTGGCCGTCGACCGCCTCATGACGGTGGTGATCAAATTCGGCGGCGCGCTGGTCATCACATCGGTCCTCGGGATTTTCCTCTTCATCCTGCTCCAAATCTGGCCGCTCTTCGCGCCGGCAAGCGTGGAGCCGTTGAAAAGCATCCCCATCCCCGCGGCGAAATACGCACTGCTCGGGATCGATGAGTGGGGCGGCAATCCCTTCCTCGTCAAAACCGACGGCTCGTTCCTCGTGGTGGACTACGAATCGGGCGCAGCCACCGACAAGGCCATCGACCTCGGCACCACCGCGCAGGTCACGGCGGCCTCGTTGAACAAGCGCGAACAAAAAGTCATCCTCGGCACGGCGGACGGGCATTTCATCCTCGTCTCGCCAAACCAAACCTCCCGCGAGGAGGGCGGCCGCCGGATCGTGGAAACGAACCCGAAAGCCGAAGCGCCCGTCGCCATCGGCGAACCCGGGCGCCCGGTCATCGACATCGCCTACGGCGACTCGGGCACGAGCAAGCTCGTCGTTGCCCTCCAATCCTGCGGGGAAACGAACCGCCTCACCGCCTCGCTCTTCAAGCGCAAGCGCTCGCTCATGGGCAAAAGCCGCGAGGAGCCGGCGGGCTCGTTCGACCTCACGCCGCTCATCCCGGGCCGCCCGGAGAAAATCCTCGTCCCCGCCACGGGCGATTCCGTCATCGTCCTCACCGGCAGCGGCAAGGCGGCCTACCTCGTGCTGGAAGGCGGGCGCTTCGAGGTCCTGCAAACCTTCACGCCGTTCGAGGACCTCGCCAACCCGCACATCAATGCCGCGAATTTCATCTTCGGCGATGTCTCGATCGCCTTTGCGAGCGACTCGGGCGCGAACCGCATTTTCAGCCTGTTCTACCCGGAGGGATCGGACAAACGCCTCTTCGGCTTCGTGCACGAATTCCCGGACCTCGGCGCGAGCCCGGTGTTCCTCGTCTCGACGCTCCGCAACAAGGCATTCCTCCTCGGCGGCGGGCGCGAAATCTCGCTGCGCTACTCGACCACCGAATCCATCCGCTGGCAGGCGGCGCTGCCGTTCACCGCGGAGAACGCCGTCATCAGCGGCAAATACCAGCGCCTCGCCCTCCTCGGCTCCGACCACGCGCTCCATTTCTACAACATCGACGACCCCCACCCCGATTCCGGCTGGAAGGCGCTCTTCGGCAAAGTTTGGTATGAAGGCGCCCCGGGGCCGAAGTGGGAGTGGCAAAGCACGGGCGGCAGCGACGATTTCGAGCCGAAGTATTCCCTCGTCCCGCTCATTTTCGGAACCCTCAAGGGCACGCTCTACGCGATGCTGTTCGCCGTTCCCATCGCGCTCCTCTCCGCACTCTACACCTCCCAATTCCTCGACCCCCGCTTCCGCTCCGTCGTGAAGCCGACCATGGAAATCATGGCCTCGCTGCCATCGGTGGTGCTGGGTTTCCTCGCCGCCATCTACATCGCCCCGCTCATCGAGCGCCAGGTCCCGTCGCTGCTTCTCGTCGCAGCCGGCGTCCCGCTCGTGGCCACCGCATCGGGATTCCTCTGGAGCCGCCTTCCGATCCAAATCCGCAAATTCATCCACCCCGGCTGGGAGTGGATTGTGTTCCTGCCGTTGCTGCTCGCCAGCGCGGCGGCGCTCTGGTCGCTGGGCCCCGCCTTCGAGGCCGTGGCCTTCGTCGTCACCGATCCCGCCACGGGTCAAAAGACGGCCGACTTCCGCGCCTGGTGGCCGGCCGCCACCGGTTCGTCGTTCGACCAGCGGAATTCCCTCGTCGTGGGCTTCATGATGGGCTTCGCCGTCATCCCGATCATTTTCACCATCACCGAGGATGCCCTTTCAAATGTGCCGAAGCCGCTCGTCACCGCCTCCATGGCTTGCGGGGCGAGCCGCTGGCAAACGGCCATCCGCGTCGTCCTCCCCACCGCATCGGCCGGCATTTTTTCCGCGCTCATGATCGGCCTCGGCCGCGCCGTGGGCGAAACGATGATCGTCGTCATGGCCACCGGGAACACCCCGATCATGGAATGGAACATCTTCTCGGGCATGCGCACCCTCTCGGCGAACATCGCCGTGGAACTCCCCGAAGCCCCCCACCACGGCACGCTCTACCGCACCCTCTTCCTCGGGGCGATGGTCCTCTTCCTCCTCACCTTCGCCATCAACACCGTGGCCGAAGTCCTCCGCCAGCACCTGCGCGAGAAATTCAAAACCATCTGACCATGGCCGCCGGAGCACGCGACAAACTCGACCTCACCCGCACGCACGCCGCCGTGGGCGAGCCGTTCGTTTGGCTCACCGCCATGGGGCTCTCGCTCGGCCTCCTCATGGTCGCCGGGCTCCTCGGCATCATCGTCTCGAACGGCGTCCCCGTCTTCTGGCCGGACCGCGTTTACGACCTCCACCTCAAGCCGGGCGTGAAAAACCCCGTCGCCGCCGGCGCGGATTCCATCACCGGCGAAATCGTCCAGCGCCGAGAAAAACGCATCCCGGTCCTCGGGCCCGACGGAGCGAAAATCGCCGACCAAACCGAGGTCCAGGTTTTCGTGGGCAACAAGGATGCCTACGGCTCGGCCTTCGCGTTCGTGAACAATGCCGATGTCGCATCCATCACCGAACCGCCCGGCATCTACCGCCTCGAGCGCCTCGAATACGGCATCGCATTCGGCTACCCCGTTTCCATCACGCTGCCCGGCGGCCAATCCCTGCCCGCCGGTTCCCCGGAGTTTTCCAAAACCCTCGACCGCCTCGCCGCCGAATCCGAAAAACAGCGCCTCGAAATCGAGGAAATCGAGAAACACGAAATCGGCCGCCTGAACGCCCGCATCAAGGACCTCCGCGCCAAGGGCCGCGGTTCCGCAGAATCCCTCGCCGCCATCGCCGCACTCGATGCCGAATACCAAATCCTCGCCGCAAAAGCCCGCGAACTCCGCACCGCCAAAGCCGCCAGCGCTCTCGTTTACAAAACCCCCACCGGCGTGGAGCGCACGCTGCCGATCGGCGACCTCGTCTCCTACTCGCTCCCGAACCAACTCGGCTTCTTTGAACGCGCCGCCCTCTGCGCCCGCAATGTCTGGAATTTCCTCGCCCTCGACCCCCGCGAAGCGAACACCGAGGGCGGGATTTTCCCCGCCATTTTCGGCACCTTCGTGATGACGCTCCTCATGAGCATCGCCGTGGTGCCCTTCGGGGTCGTGGCCGCCATCTACCTTCGCGAATACGCCAGGCAGGGCCTCGCCGTCCGCTCGGTGCGCATCGCCGTGAACAACCTCGCCGGCGTGCCCTCGATCGTCTTCGGGGTCTTCGGCCTTGGGTTCTTCGTCTATTTCGTCGGCGGCTCGCTCGACCAACTCCTCTTCTCGGATTACCTCCCCACCCCCACTTTCGGCACGGGCGGCATCCTCTGGGCCTCGGCCACGCTGGCGCTCATGACCGTCCCCGTGGTCATCGTCGCCACAGAGGAGGCGCTCGCCGCCGTCCCCCGCGGGATGCGCGAGGGCTCGCTCTCCTGCGGCGCCTCGAAATGGCAAACCATCCAGCGCATCATCCTCCCCGCCTCGATCCCCGGCATCCTCACCGGCCTCATCCTTGCCATGGCCCGCGGCGCCGGCGAGGTCGCCCCGCTCATGCTCGTGGGCGTCGTCAAACTCGCACCCAGCCTGCCCCTCGACACCGAATTCCCGTTCGTCCACCTCGAGCGGAAATTCATGCACCTCGGCTTCCACATCTACGACCTCGGCTTCCAATCGCCCGACTCCGAAGCCGCGAAGCCCATGGTTTTCGCCACCACACTTCTCTTGATCCTTCTCGTCGTAGTCCTCAACCTCGCAGCCATCCTCATCCGTGAGAAACTCCGAAAAAAATACGCCACTGGCGCTTTCTGACCCACCCGTGGAAACCCCTGCACCATCCCACAGCCCGGCCCCGGAAAGCCGCACGGATTTCATCTCCATCCGGAATTTCAATTTCTCCTACGGGCAAAAACAGGCCCTCTTCGACATCACGCTCGACATCCCCGAGCGCCAGGTCACCGCGTTCATCGGCCCCTCCGGCTGCGGGAAATCCACCCTGCTCCGGAACCTCAACCGCATGAACGACCTCATCGAAGGCATCAGCCACTCGGGCGACATCTTCGTGAACGGCCACAGCATCTACGACCCCCACATCGAGGTCATCTCGCTCCGCAAACGCGTGGGCATGGTCTTCCAAAAATCCAACCCCTTCCCGAAATCCATCTACGAAAATGTCGTCTACCCGCTCCGCGTGGCCGGCCAGAACCGCAAGTCCGTGCTCGACGAAACCGTCGAACGCAGCCTCCGCGGCGCCGCGCTCTGGGAAGAGGCGAAGGACCGCCTCCACGAGAGCGCCCTCGGGCTCTCCGGCGGCCAAATGCAGCGCCTCTGCATCGCCCGCGCCATCGCGAACCGCCCGGAAATCCTGCTCATGGACGAACCGTGCTCGGCACTTGACCCCATTGCCACGGTGAAAATCGAGGAGTTGATTCGCGAATTGAAACAGGAATTCACGATCGTCATCGTCACCCACAACATGCAACAGGCCACCCGCTGCTCCGACCTCACCGCCTTTTTCTACCTCGGCAAGCTCGTCGAATACGACCAGACCCAGCGCATCTTCTCGAACCCCGCCCAAAAACAAACCGAGGACTACATCACCGGCCGCTTCGGTTGACGCTGAGAACTGAACGCTCCGCTGCATTCCCCATTTCGAATTTCGAATTAGCCAAAAATGGAAACCCCTCGCCACATCCTCACCAGTTTCGAATCCGCGCTCGAAAACCTGCGCAAGGATGTCCTCATGATGTCCAGCCTCGCCACGCGCAGCGTCGAGAACGCCCGCAAGGGCCTGTTCGAGCGCGACGAGGATTGGTGCAACACCGTCATCGCCGACGACGAGGAAATCGACGCCTTGGAAATCCAGGTGGACACCGCCGGCATCGACATCATGCTCCGCTACCATCCCTACGCCTCGGACCTCCGCAATGTCATCGCCGCGATGAAGACCAGCGTGAACCTCGAGCGCTCCGCCGACCAGGCCGTCGGCATCGCCCGCCGCGCCCGCAAACTCATCGCCCTCCCCCAGATGCCCGAAACCGCCCGCATCGCCCCCCTCTTCGAAAAATCCTTTTCCCAATTCAACGACGCCCTCAAAGCCTACGCCGACGGCGACATCGAACTCGCCCGCACGATCAAGTCCCGCGACAAGGGCCTCGACGAACTCAACCGCGAATTCGCCGAAACGCTCACCGAAATGATGCCCGACCACCCGGACAGCATCCGCGGGTTCCTCGAATTGATCTTCATAGCCCGCTGCCTCGAGCGCATCGGCGACCAGGCGAAGAACATCGCCGAGGACACCATCTACGCGCTCACGGTTAAAGACATCCGCCACACGCAGGTCGAACCCGCCTGAACAACCCACTCAAGTTGCTTCGTTGGCACCCGGCCGCAACGGCGCGAATACACAGGCATCGACTGCGTCAATTCTGATAGGGCACGGCTTGGATCCGGTAAAATCTTCGATCACCCGAAATCGGAACATCGAAGCTCCATCGCACATAGGAAGCATCCGTAGATGGAACACCACTTTGGTTTCCGGCAGGAGTTACCGTGTCGATGTCCAACACATCCCCGCCTGTTCCGAATCCCGAGGAGAGTCCGTTCGCGCCTTGAATCTGGTAAACCACGCCGTGACCTTGCGCGCTTCCATTTATCCAAACGGTATTGTTCGCCGTGCGCGCATGGAAGGTCACCGTCATATTGCCATTGCCGGACACAACCGAAATGAGCGACGGGTTTGGAGCCATCGGATCACCCGCGAAGGCGAATTCCGCGAAGTTGTTGTGGCCGTCCCCATCCGGATCGGCGGCGCTGTGGGCTTCCGCACCGGTGAGGTTCCACGAACCGGCCCAATCCTCATAGGGCAGTGTCACGGTTCCGCCCACGGCCACGGTTTGTGAATCCGCGCCGGCACTCGAGAGTGTGATGACTCCGCCATTTGTTCCAGCGGGCGCATTGGCGGCGAGGCGGGCATAAACGCCTGTGGACGACACGGTGCCATTTGTCGCCGTCAAATTCAGGATCGTGGAAAACGGCCCACTCCCTGTGCTGGAAAGCTCGAAGCTTTCTGGCGCACCAACCGTGATATTCGCCGTGAGATTGGACCCGCTCACAAAAAACAATGCCGTCGATGAGGGAATGCCAAGTGATGCGGTGAAGGCCGGCAGGCTTGTCACGGACGGTGTGAGCACAGGGGTCGGCACCGCGAGTATCGATGCAGAAAGCCCCGACGGCTGGCTTAAGACATAATTCGCTGCCGCTGACCCCGAAATTTCAAACCCAGATGCGGTGATCGATTTGCCCGCGCCTACCGTTGCATCTCCGAAGGCATAAGAAGGCGTTCCCGACAGGCTCACCGAGTCGCCGGGCACCACACCGTGAAGGACAGGCATTCCGGTGACGCTGGCGGAGACGGAACCATCGTGAAATTTATTCACGCCTGATAGTCCGGAAATGGTCAGAGGTTTTCGTGCCACAGACAAAATCCCCGAAGCAGAGCCCACGAAGCCGGATGATGTGACATCCGCTTGAACCGTATAGTTTCCAGCATGGGTCGGCGGGGTCGCGGAGCCGTTGTAGGTGACCGAGACAACCAACCCCGGCGGATCCGTTTCCACGACAACCGTTCGAGGTGTGCCGTCGTAGGTTTGCGAAAGTGCGCCGACTTCCACTGAGGACTGGCTTTGCTGCAATGCGTTCAACTCCGCGACCGTGAGGGCGCGTTTGTAAACACGGAAGTCATCAAATCCGCCGGCCCAGGGTGAACCGTGAGTGCTGCCGCCGATTCTCATGGCCTGGGTTCCAGGCAAAGCAGTCCCTGGCTGAAATTCACCCAAGAGTGTCCCATTGCGATAGATACGGGTCCTCATTCCAGAGCCTGTGGAAATATTAACAAACGCCAAGTGGTGCCACTCCTCCCCAACCAAGTTCGCACCACCAGTTAAATTGGCACTCAGCAAAATTCCACCGGCGGAGTTGAGCTGAAGGGAATTGCCGGCTTCCAGCATGATAAGTTTGAACTGGTCCCTTGCAGAAGCATCGCCATCCACATCTTTGGTGAAGATCACTCGGCGAACTCCAGAGCTGCTACTTCGGACCCAAGCCGTGATTGTGAACTGATCGGTTCGCGGATCGAAGTTCAAGTCCGAGGGATTGGCCGGGAAGAAGTCCTTCACCGCATTGCTCGTCCCTCCCGAAGCAAAGGACCCTCCGAATCTTCCAGTGCCCGCCCAGAAAACACCTGGAACCGTCGTCGAGTGGTCGTTCCCCGCCCGTGCGATATCCCAAATCCTCGAGCCCGCCCCCTCGTCGAAGGTGTAGTGCAAAATCAAATCCGGATCCGTCGAAAACCCGCCGCGCGGCGCGATCTCAAGCAACATCGATCTCTCCACCGTTCCGCTGGAATCCGCCACGCGGAAAGTCAATTCCTCCCGCGCCGGAGCCGTTGGCGTTCCGCGCAGGGTTCCATTCGCCAAAAACTCCATCCCGGGCGGCAAGATGCCCGCCACAAGGCTCCAGGTGCGGTTCCCGAGACCTCCCGTCGCCGCGAGCACCTGTTCATAGGATCGATTCACCCGACCCTCGACCAGTGACGAACTCACGAGCGCCAGCGGAGCTTGGACCACCAACTCCGCAGCGAAAGAAACCACGGTCCCTGAATCGCTCGATACCCGCACACTGTAATTTCCCGCTTGGGCCGGCATCGCATTTGCCACCACCAATTCCTGCAAAGTCGCACCCGCGATTTCCACGCCGTTCCTGAGCCACTGGAATGAGAACGGCCCGCGCCCAGCCACCACGGCTTGCATTCGGTGCGTGTTGCCCTGCGCGATGACCGCCCCAGCCGGATTTTCCAACACCTGCGGTTGCGCGGGCGCGTGAACCGGCCCCCAATTCAACGAAACGCCCGCCGCATCCCGACCATCCACCTGCCTCAAATACGCGAACAACTCGTCCCGCTCCGCCTGCGGCAAGACAGCCACCCGGCCGTGCCTCTCGAAACCCGCCAGATCGTCGGCGTTGGAAACACGGATGCCATTCAGCGCAAAGTTGGACGTTGTCGCCGGCACCACCTCCACCGTGTTGGTCGTTCCCGGCTGAAAGGTCACATCCACGAAATCCCAATTCCATCCCGCCGCCATCCAACCGTAATCCGGAAAATGCCTGCGAAGCGGAAAAACATGATCCACCCCGTTGACCCGAAGCGTCGCCGTCGAGTTTCCGTATCCGATCGAATACCGAACGCCGATCCGCGCCGCGCCACCCGCACCGCCATCCACATTTTGGAACACCACCCCGCCTTGAACAAATGTTCCGCCGAACGCCCCACGAACATACCCGCCGCCGCCCTCAATGACCGAATCCGTCCTATTCGCCCCGGCCGCATAGTTGCCCGAAACAGAATTCAAAAACCTCCCGCCCGCCTGTGAAAAAACTTCCGCCAGACCCGTCGCCAAGCCGTGGTGCAAATACAACCGCGTCGCGTGCAATCCATGCAAACCCGGCGTGTCGATTCCCGCCAAAGCCGCTCCCAGCCTCGATCCGCTCACCCCGGACACCACCGTTCCCCCGCGCAGCACCGCCTCGCCCACCCGCGCCACCGCGCTCTCCGTTAATTTCTCCCCGCTGTGGCAATCCGTGCATCCCATCGACTCGAACCTCGCCCGACCGGCATGCGCAGCCACTGTGAAATTCCCGTTTTCTGCCCGGTGCGGACTCTTCGGCACCGTCTCCGGCCCCAGCGATTCCACATACGCCGCCAGCGCATCCAACTCCACACTCAGACCCGCCTTCCCGCTCGCCGGACTCGGATGAAAGTTTTCAAACTGCTCGGGCGTCATCGGCAGGAATCCCGTCCCGCCGAACGGCCCCCGAATGTCGTGCTCGAAATCCTGCACCTCGTCGAAATTCCCGCTCCAGTGGACATTTCCATGCCCGGTCCCGCTGCGACCGCGCAAATCTGTCGTGCGCCGCAACCCCTCGCCGCGCCCCGTGAAATCCCACGCCCGCCCGTCGTGCCCACCGTCCACATGGCACGAGGCACAGCTGATGTAACTGTCCGCCCCCATGCGCGGATCCGCCGCGTTGTAGAAGATTTGTTTCCCGAGAAGCACGCTTCCCGGCAGCAACTCGTCGTCCACAGTGTCCGTTTGCGCCACCATCGGCAACGCCGCTCGGTTCCGCTCCAGCAAAGGCTCCGCGTCAAAAACCGTGACGCTCCGCCCCATGAAATCCTGGGAAAAAATCCGATTGCTCTCCGCGTCCACCAGCACCCCCTGCGGCGCCAGACCGGTTTGCAGGCTGATCCCCACCACTGCCGGCGAACTGTAAACCGAGTTCGTAGCCGTATCGGTGCTGCTCGGCGCGATTTGAAAATGGTCCACAGCCGCGATCCGGTTGTTCCCCTGTAAAGCCACAAACACACGATCCCCCATCGGACTCCACGCCGCCGCCGACGGACTCTCCGAATTGTCGAAGTCCCGCCGAGTATGGCGGATTTCCGCGTTCGCCGTTTCGATGTCCAAAAACGACACCACCGCGCGCACCATCGTTTCGTGCGTGAGATCGCCCACCCCGAACGCGACACCGCGCCGTATGTTGTCCTGTTTCGACACCACCGCCGCCCGCCGCCCGTCGGGCGAAATTGCAATCCCCGCCAGATAATTCGGAACCCCCGCCGCCCTATCGCTCGCATCATGTGTGATGGCATTCAAAAGATTCATCGTCCGCACCGGTGCCAGATCCGATCCCCGAAACTCCCCCACCTCCCCGTGAGTTTCCGGAGAAATGAAACGCGTCACAAAAACCCTCGTTCCGTCCCCGGAAACCGCCAGCGCCCTCGGAGTATCAAAAGTCGCCCGCTCCAATGGAGCCGCTGCGGGGTTCGTCGCGTTGAACTTCAAAATCCTCCCGCTCCCATACAACGAGGCAAAGACCGCCGACCCGTCCGGCGACGCCACCACGCCGTAAGGCGCCGCGCCATATCGCAGCGCGATCCGATGGTGCAAAGTCCCGTTCCCGTTCAGCACCCAAATGTCATCGGACCCATGGCACGCCACCCAATACCGCCCGTTGCCATCCCGCGTCACGGTCCTCGGATTTTTTCCCGTCTCATGCTCCGCCACTTTGTTTCCCGTCAACGCATCCACCACCGCGACCGTGTCCGCATCGGGATTCACGGACCAAACCACACGCCGCCCCCCGGCATCGTTGCCGACAGCCATTGTCCCGCTTGACGTGGGCTGCGGACCCTGCGGCGCATTTGCGACCAGCAGCGTGAGCGGTTGCATCGCGATCGCCCCGTTCGCATCCCTTGCCTGAACCAAAACCCGCGGCCGTCCGACCTCGTGGAATGTATGCGTTGCCGTCGAAGCCGGCCCCCATTCACTCCAGTCCTCTCCGAAATGGAAACGGTATTCGAAAGGCCCCGCCCCGCTCGCCGAGGCCGTCACCGTCACATTTCCGCCCGGGGCGATCGTGTGCGAATCCGCCACCGGAATTTCCAGCACCGGCAGCGGGTTCGCATCCACCGCCGGCCCCGTCGAAAAGCGGAACGAATACGGCTCGATCCAATTTCCCGCCACATCACGAAACCCCGCCCCGCTTTGCTCGTCCGCCACGAAATCCACCTGGTAGGTCGTCCCCGCCTGCAAGGGCGCATCCGGCGTGAAAGTCAGCACTCCGGAAAAATCATGAATCAAAAACCCCGCCACCGCCGCCCCCAGCTGCCCGCCCGCCGAAACCGGCCGCACCAAAAAATCCACCCCGTTCACCGGACCGCCCGCCCGCGAATGCTCATGCAGCATGAAGCTCAGCGGGGCATGCCGGGGATAATTCGCGCGGTTCGCCTGCGGGATGTGATAGGCCACCCGCGGACGCACCGTGTCGGGTTCCTGCTGGTGCACCCATATCGCCATGCCCTGCGCGCGGTAGTTCAGCGACCCGTGGTTGTGCGGATACCCGCCGGTGACCCAAAGATTCCCCATGACGAGCGACATCTGCGAGGTGTCTACGCCGGAGGGAGCCACAGAGCCATCGTGCATCGGCGGATTCATCATGTTCAAAGTCAGAGAAACCGGATTCGGATCGCCCGCGAGGAACCGCGTCATGTCGATCTTCCGGTTGTGGATGAACCCCGAATGGTCCTGAAACACCGGGTAGAGCGAGTTCGAAAATCCTGGCACCGTCAGCGTCGCCACCATGCTCACCGTGCCGTCCCCCGCCGGGTCCGCCGCCCGCGAGATGTCCACGCCCATCAACACATCCGTATCCGCGCCGATCACATAAAGCCCCGTTCCGTCACTGAAAAGCACCGGCCAGTAACCACTGAACCCGCCAGGCAAAGTCCCCACGAGTTGCGGATCGAGAGTTCGCTGGGCGGGATCCGAATTGTCCAAGCGCCCATAAGGAATCCGGTAAACCACCACGCCATCCTTCGCGGCAAAACCGGAATCGTTCACCTCCCGCGCATAGATCAGCAAATCGCCAAAAAACATCGGAGCCCACCCACCCATTCCAAAATTTCCGACATGGTCGAAAGTGGCATGCCAAGTGGAATTGGAAGTTCCGTTCGAAAGAAAATTCTTCCGGATTTGAAAGGCCCCGTTCACCGGACTGTAACCGCTGCTGTATGTCGCATCCCAAGGGCCCGCTTGGGAAGACCGGTTCCCGCCGATCGGGAAATTGCTTCGCGTGGGAACTCCGTTCGTGGACGAAAGATACCAAACCCCGCGCTCGACCGTTCCGCCGAATGTCTGCACCCGCATCACATCGGGAAGAATGTAATTCCCGAACTTCGCGGTGCCATGCGACGCCCATCCGGAATCGGTCTCCCCGTTGGTGTTCATCCAACTGTCGCTCGAACCACCCGCCGGGCGAGCAGGATTCGGAGGATAATTGTGGCCAAAATCGGACGGTCGCACCCGCACGGGATTCCGAGGATTCGCCACATCAAACACACGCATCTCGAAATCCGATCCGTCCCTCGAACCTACGCCCTCCTGACCCACGACCAGCCAGCCATTCAAATAATTCAGCGTCACCGTCCGCCCCATCTGCTCGGAGCCATTATGAATCGGATGGCTCAGCAGCGTGCCAGGTGCCTCCACCCGCGGCACATCCACATACCCGCCAGTCGTGCGGTTTTGTGCGTGGGCCTCCGCATCCGGTAGTGCGATTTTCGCAAATGCAAGAAGCAAAGCCCACCCCTTCGGCCTGCAAAACTGTGTCACTTTGGAAAAGCTGGTGTTTTGAGGGGTGTGCACTATGCGCATGATGGATTGCAGGTGTGTTTTTCGCAATCATTTTCCGGGCACTTTTTCCTTGAGATAAACACAACAAAATCAGCAGCGCCCTCGACTTTGACAAAGCGGCCCAAATCGAGTCCGGGGCCATCTTTTCGTGCTCGGCCATTCAAATGCCATGACGCGCGCCCCGGGAACCTGTATGGCTGCCCGATGGGTGGATTGAATTTTAGCGAACTCGGGCTGTCAGCCGAGGTTTTGAAGGCGGTGGCAGACCTGGGTTTCGAGCAGGCTTCGCCGATCCAGGCGGCCGCGATCCCGGTCCTCCTCGGCGGGCGCGATGTGGTGGGGCAATCGCAGACGGGATCCGGCAAGACGGCGGCCTTCGCGATTCCCGCGATCGAGCGCTGCAAGCCCTCCGACAAGGCGGTGCGGGTTTTGATCCTTTGCCCGACGCGCGAACTCGCCACGCAGGTGGCCGACGAGGTGCACAAGCTTTCGGCCCACAAGCGCGGCATCCACGCCGTCCCGATCTACGGCGGCGCGTCCTACGAGCGGCAATTCCATGAGTTGAAAAAGGGGGTGCAGATCGTCATCGGCACGCCGGGCCGCATCATGGACCACATGGACCGGGGCACCCTGCGGCTCGACGCCGTGGAAATGGTCGTGCTCGACGAGGCGGACCGCATGCTCGACATGGGATTCCGCGACGCGATCGAGGAAATCCTGCAAGCCACGCCGCCCGGCAGGCAGACCGTTTTTTTCTCGGCAACCGTGTCGAAGCCCATCCGCGAATTGATCGGGAGGCACTCGCGGGACCCGGTCTCCGTGAAGATCGAGCAAAAACACCTCGCCGTGCCCGCGATCGAGCAATGGTATTTCGAGGTGCCGCCACGCATGAAGCGCGACGCGCTGCTCCGGCTGATCGATTTCCACGGCTTCAAGCTCGGCATCGTTTTTTGCAACACCCAGCGGATGGTGGACGAGTTGGCCGACGATCTCGTGGCCCAGGGCGTCTCCGCCGACCGGCTCCACGGCGGGATGTCGCAGGCCCAGCGCACCCGCGTAATGGACAAGTTCAAGAGGGCGGAATTCGAATTCCTCGTCGCCACCGATGTGGCCGGACGCGGCATCGATGTGGACGACCTGGAACTCGTCGTGAACCTCGACCTGCCCTACGACGCCGAGGACTATGTGCACCGCATCGGCCGCACCGGGCGCGCCGGGCGGAAGGGCATGGCGGTGACATTCGTCTCCGGGCGCGACGCCCACAAAATCGCGTTCCTCGAAAAATTCACCCGCACGAAAATCCAGCGCGGCAAGCTCCCCACGGCGGACGAGGTGGGCGAACGCAAAACCGAAGGCCTGCTCGACAGGGTCCGCGGCATTTTGGAGCGCGGCGACATGCCCGCCTCGCCAGTGGAACGGCTCTTGGACGAGGGCCACAGCGCCTCCCATGTGGCCGCCGCCCTTTTTGAATTGCTGGCCGGGCCAACGACCGCCCCGGCCGAAAGCAGCGAAACCCGCGCCCCGAAAAACGGCAGTCGGGAAACAGAACCCCCGCCGCAACTCCGCCCGCCCTCCCGCGGCATGGAGTGGGTCCGCCTCGATTTGGGCCGCGGGGAACGGGTCTCGCCGCGCGACATCATTGTCCTCCTCGAGGAATCCCTCGGGCTGCCGGTGCGCACAGTGGGAATCATCGAAATCCACCCCGGCCAATCCTTCGCCCAAGTGCCCGAAAAATTCCTGGATGTGCTCCGCGAGGGCGAAAGGGTGGTCGAAACGAACGGCGGCCCTGTCCACATTTCGAAGTTGGAGCGCGAGCGCAAACCAGCCGGGTCCAAACGGGACAAGCGCCCAACGCGCCGGAGCCGCTGAAATTTGGGGCCGGATCAGGCGGCCACTTCCCGTAGCAACACTGCGGCAGGAATTCCGAGCCCTTGGTGCAGGGAGCGAATCATACCCAGGCTCAGCGGGCGCTTCCGGTTGAGGATTTCGGAGACGCGGTTTTTGCCGGGGAGAAACCGGACGAGGTCTTTTTGCCGCAGGCCCTCCTGCTCCATGCGGAACCGGATCGCCTCGACGGGATCGGGGAAGTCGATGGGGAAATGCTCGTTTTCGTAGTGCTCGACGAGCAGGGACCAAAGTTCCAACTCCTCTTCCTGCGGCGATCCGGGCTTGGCATCCATGAGACGGTCCACCTTCGCGAGGGCGCGGGTGTAGTCGACTTCGGTTTTGAGCACGCGGGGTTTCATGGGAAGGCGAACCGTTTATACTTTATGCTTGAATGGCGTTGGGTGCCACCGCCGATCTCTGTGTTTGCCGGAATCGTTCCGGCTCTGACAAGCAGAGCCCTCCTGGTTGCACTGAAATTTTTGCGGGGGTATTTTTAGGATTCGTGACCCGCGTGTCAGATTTTCTACTCAGCGCGCCCAGATGTCGCCTTCGCTCGGGAGGAACCAACGGGTCGTGGTGGTGCGCTGTTTGGTGTAGAAAAGCACGCCTTCCTTGCCCTGGATGTGGAGGTCGCCGAAGAAGGATTCGTTCCAGCCGGTGAACGGGAAAAACGCCATGGGTGCGGGGACGCCGACATTGATGCCGACCATTCCGGCGCCGACGCGGGTGCGGTATTCGCGGGCGGCGGGGCCGCTGCTGGTAAAAATGCACGCGCCGTTGCCGTAGGCTTGGCGGTTGGCGAGGCGGATGGCCTCATCGAGCGTGGCGGCGCGCATGACATTCAATACGGGACCGAAAACCTCGTGCGTGGCGAGCGGGTTTTCGTAGGTGATGCCGTCGAGGATCGTGGGTTTGACGAAGTAGCCGTTCGGGGCGCCGGAGGATTGGGCGAGGTCGCCGCCGGTGAGGACTTTGGCGCCGTGGGCGGTGCCGGTGGAAATCATTTTGGCGACATGCTCGCGGTGCTGCGCGGTGATGACGGCCCCCATGTCGGGCTGAGATGCGGCGGTGTCGGTGGGGCCGACTTTCATGGCGGCAACGGTTTCGACCAGGGCGGGCAGGACGGTTTTCGAGGCATCGCCCACGATGACCGCGGTGGAGGCGGCCATGCAGCGTTCGCCGGCGCACCCGAAGGCGCCGTCCTTGAGCCCCTGCGCGGTTTTTTCGATGTCGGCATCCGGCATGACGACGACGAAATTTTTCGCCCCGCCGGCCGATTGGACGCGTTTCCCGTTGGCGCAGCCGATGCGGTAGATTTCCTTGGCGACGGCGGTGGAGCCGACGAACGAAATGGCGGCGATGCCGGGGTGCGCGAGGAGCGCCTCCACAACGGCGCGCCCGCCGTGGACGATCGAAAGCACGCCATCGGGGAGCCCGGATTTTTGCAGGAGCTTCACGATGTGCACCGCGGTGAGCGGGACTTTTTCGCTGGGCTTCAGGATGAAGCAATTCCCGCAGGCGATGGCGACGGGCCACATCCAGAGCGGGACCATGGCGGGGAAGTTGAAGGGGCAGATGCCGGCGACGACGCCAAGCGGGACGCGGTCGTTGTGGCAATCGATGCCGCGGGCGATGTTTTGCAGGGCGTCGCCCATGAGGAGAGTGGGGGCGCTGCAGGCGAACTCGATCATCTCGATGCCGCGGCGCAGGTCTCCCCGGGACTCGGAGAGCGTTTTGCCGTGTTCGCGCGAGACCATGAGGCAGATTTCGTCAAACCCGGCCTCGAGGTGGGCCTTGAGGCGGTAGAGGACCTGGACGCGCTCGCTGGGCGGCGTGGAGGCCCAACCGGGAAAGGCTTCCGCGGCGGCTTTCACGGCGGCATCGACCTCGGCGGCCCCGCTGAGCGGCACGGCGGCGATCTGCTCGCCGCGCGAGGGGTTCATGACGGGCAGGGTTTCTTTCGAGGAGGGGGCGGTCCAGCGCCCGGCGATGAGGTTTTCGGCGAGTTGCATGATTTTTTATTTTTTCACCACAATCGAAAAGGCGGGGGCCTTTGAGATAGACCAACGGTAGATGGCCCGAAGGGCGAGGCGAGCGGGAGCGAGCGAGTCAAAGGACACAGAGTGCACTGAGGAGGCGGCTTTTTACGGGGCGGTGATGGCGCCGTAGGATTCCGGGCGGCGGTCGCGGTAGAATTGCCAGGTGTTGCGGACGGTTTCGATCAACCCGAGGTCGAGGTCGGCGATGACGAGTTCCTCCATGTCGCGCGAGGCGACGGCGAGCATTTGGCCGCGCGGGTCGCAGAAGTAGCTCTGGCCGTAAAATTCGCCGATGTTCCAGGGCGACTCCTTGCCAACGCGGTTGATGGCGCCGACGAAATACTGGTTCGCCACGGCGTGGGCGGGTTGTTCGAGTTTCCAAAGGTATTCGCTGAGGCCGGCGACGGTGGCGGAGGGGTTGAAGATGATCTCGGCGCCGTTGAGGCCGAGGCAGCGCGCGCCCTCGGGGAAATGGCGGTCGTAGCAGATGTAAACGCCCACCCGCCCGACGGCGGTTCGGAAGACCGGGTAGCCGAGGTTGCCGGGCCGGAAGTAGAATTTTTCCCAGAACCCGGGGTGGCAATGCGGGATGTGGTGCTTGCGGTATTTCCCGAGGTAGGTGCCGTCGGCGTCGATGACCGAGGCGGTGTTGTAGTAGATGCCGGTGCCATCGACCTCGTAGATCGGGACGACGATAACCATGCCGAGGCGCTTGGCGGTCTCCATCATGAGCTGCGTGGTCGGGCCGTCGGGGATTTCCTCGGTGATCGAATACCAGCGCGCTTCCTGCTCGGCGCAAAAGTAGGGGCCGTAGAAGAGTTCCTGTAGGCAGATGACTTGGACGCCTTTTTTCGCGGCGCCCTCGATCATGCGGATGTGTTTGTCGACCATGGCGGCGCGGATGACCTTGGGGTCCTCGGCGCCATCGTGGGTGCTGGAGGCTTGGATGAGTGCGGCTTTGATGATACGGGGCATGGCGGCGGGTGGTTTTAAGGGTTAATTTTTCTATTTAAAGTAAAGAAGGCATTGCGATTATGCCCATCGCTCTGTTCAGCTAATATTTGTCAGAAGGATTCATCGATCTTCAGGGGATGTCGAAATGGCATCAACTGCTGCCTTGTATTTTGGCAGGGGAAATATTCTGGCAGCAGTCTGAAAGCTTTCCTTCGCTTTTTCATTATCTCCCATCATCAAAAGAATCTCGCCTTTCTTGTAGTGGCCATCAAAGTCAAGAGGAGTTTTTATTAATAACTCATCTGCAATATTTAATGCGTTCTTGAGATTCCCCTTTCTGGTGGCGGCGCTTACATCATACCAGTCTTTGGACACATCCTTTGGTGCTTGAATCTCTTTAAACCGAGCATCCCAGTAAGTAGAAAGACCGCCGCCAATAAGAATGAGCACCATGAGTGTCGCAAACGACCACCTTGAGATTTTGCTTTGATATTCTTGATGCGCAACGATCTTACGAACGGCTTCCTTCAGCTCAACGATGTCGTTATTCATAGGGCGTTTACATTGTTGCCGATCAGCCTTTCATTTCGGCGAGGACTTGGGCGAAGACGGCGAGGAGGAATTCGGCGTCCTTTTCCGTGATGCACATCGGGGGCTTGATGCGGATGACATTTCCGTCGAGTCCGCCTTTGCCGACGATGAGGCCGTGGTAGCGGCAGCGTTCGAAGAAGTCGGCGCAGGCAGTGCCGTCGGGTTCGACCGTGCCGGGCTTCACGAATTCCATGCCGAGGATGAGGCCCATGCCGCGGACATTCCCGATGCACGGGTGCTTTGCGGCGAGGGCGTGGAGGCCTGCGAGGATTTGCCCGCCGATTTTTTTGCAATGCCCCTGCGTATCGTCGCGCAGCATGATGTCGAGCGTGGCCATGCCCTGCGCCATCGCCACGGGGTCGCCGCCGAAGGTGTTGAAGTGGATGCGCCCGGCCATCGGGGCCGCGATTTCGTCGGTGGTGACGACCGCCGCGAGCGGGAATCCGTTGCCGATGCTTTTCGCCATGGTGACGATGTCGGGGACGACGCCATAGTTTTGGAATCCCCAAAAGTTTTCGCCGGTGCGGCCGAAGCCGCTCTGGACTTCGTCCGCGATGCAAACGCCGCCGTGTTCGCGCACGACCGCGTAGGCGCGGCCGAGGTAGTCGTTGGGATACGGGACGGCGCCGCCGACGCCTTGGATGGGCTCGGCGATGAAGCCCGCGACCTTGCCCGATGTGCCGTAGCGGATGAGTTCCTTGATTTCGGCCGCGTATTTTTCGCCGGCCTGCGGGTCATCATAGGGCACGCCGCCGCGCAAGGGGTGCGGGGCGCGGGCGTGCTGGAAGCCTGGCATGGGCGGGATGTTGTATTTCCAGGTGTGGTGGGAGGTGAGCGACATGCCGACCGCGTTGCCGCCGTGGTAGCAGTTGCGGAGCGAGATGATGTCGTAATTGCCGGTGGCGACGCGCGCCATGAGGACCGCGAGGTCGTTGGCTTCGGAGCCGGAATTGACGAAGTAAACGCGGGAGAGGGGCTTCGGCAGCGTGGCGGCGAGCTTTTCCGCATATTCGACCACGACCGGGTTCAGGTAGCAGGTCGGGCAGTGCTGGAAGATTTCGTTTTGCTTCGCGACGGCGGCGTTCACCTCGGGGTGGCAATGCCCGACGCTCACCGTGCAAATCCCGCCGAAGCAATCCAGGTAGCGGCGCCCGGTTTCGTCCCAGACATATTGCATCTTCCCCTGCACAAGCATGAGCGGTTCCTTGTAGAGGAGGAAAATGCCCTGGTTGAGGACCTGCTTGCGGCGGGCGAGCAGGCTGGCTTTGTCGGGACCGTTGTATTTCGCGGGCTGGAAATCGAAGGCTGGGAGTTGGGGTTCGGCGCTCATGGGTGCGGGGGGATGGGTTGCATTTCGCCTTTGGCGAGGCGGTCCTGGTAGTTCGACCACGACATGGGTTCCTTGCCGTTCGGGATTTCGACCATCTTGATGCAATCGTCCACCGGGCAAACGAGGCTGCAGAGGTTGCAGCCCACGCAGTCCTCCTCGCGGATTTTCGGCACGGCCTTGTGCGGCATGCGGCCGGGGCCGTAGCCGATGCCGTTGGCTTCGGGGTCGATGAGGTCGATGCACTGGTGCGCGCCGTCCTCGCAGGCGATGTGGCAAAGGTTGCAGCCGATGCAGAGGTCGTAGTTGATGCGGGCGGCGCGCTTGAAATTCAGGTTCAGGTTTTCCCAGCGGCGCAGCGAGTGGACGGCTTTTCCGACCAGTTCGCGGACCGACTGCATGCCCTTCCCGTCGAGGTAGGCGGAGAGCCCTTCGTTCATCTCCTCGACGATGCGGAAGCCGCGGTGCATGACGGCGGTGCAAACCTGCACGCCGGTGGAACCGAGCGCGATGAACTCGGCGGCGTCGCGCCAATTAGAAATCCCGCCGATGCCGGAAATCGGCAGCCCGACCTCGGCGTCCTCGGCGCAACTTTGCACCATGTTCAGGGCAATCGGCTTCACCGCGGGGCCGCAATACCCGCCGTGGGTCGAGGCGCCGTCCACATAGGGCTCGGGGACGAAGCGGTCGAGGTCCACATTGGTGATGCTGTTGATGGTGTTGATGAGGGAAATCGCATTCGCGCCGGCGCGTTTGGCGGCGCGGGCGGCGTAAACCACATTCGTGATGTTCGGCGTGAGTTTGACGATGACCGGCTTCGTGGCGGCTTCCATCACCCAGCTTGTGATTTTCTCGGCGACATCGGGGTTTTGCCCGACGGCCGAGCCCATGCCGCGCTCGCACATCCCGTGCGGGCAGCCGAAATTCAATTCGAACCCGTCCGAGCCCGCGTCCTCGCCGCGCTTGACCAGGTCGTGCCATTTCTCGCGCGTGTCCGTCATCAACGATGCGATGACGGCATGGTGCGGCCAGCGTTTCTTGACCTCCGCGATTTCGCGGAAGTTCGTTTCAATCGAACGGTCGCTGATGAGTTCGATATTGTTGAGCCCGACGATGCGCATCGAGCCGAGGTGCATCGCGGAGTAGCGCGAGGAGACATTGACGATGGGGTCGCCGATGGTTTTCCAAACAAACCCGCCCCAACCGGCCTCGAACGCGCGGTGGGCCTGGTAGGCGGTGCTCGTGGGCGGGCCCGATGCGAGCCAGAAGGGGTTCGGGGAGCGGATGCCGCCGAGGTCTATGGAAAGGTCTGCCATGGCTTGCCGCGGTCAGCGTTCCTCCACGCGGACCGGGTTGAGGATTCCGGAGCCCGCCGGGCGCCCGCCGGTCCCGTAGCGGGAGGGTTGCAGGTGCGGGCCTGCGGTTTCGCCCGCGAGCATTTTGTGGATGGCCAATGCCGCTTTTTTGCCTTCGCCGACGGCGTTCACCACCTCCTTGCCGCCATTGGCGCAATCGCCGCCGGCGAAGACCTTGGCCATACTGGTCGCGCCTGTGGCGGGGTCGACTTCGACCCGCCCCTTGGCGTCGATTTTGAGCTGCGGGAAAAGTTTCCGGAGGAATCCCTCCTGTTTGGTTTGCCCGATGGCAAGGAGCACCTGGTCGCAGGGGGGGATCCATTCGCTGCCGGCGACCGGCGACATCTTGCCGCAGGCATCGACCTCGGTGCGCACAAACTTCACGCCACAGACCCGCCCATCGGTGCCGCGCAGGATTTCGACCGGCGAGGCATTCAACAAAATCGTGCATCCATCGGCGCGGGCGAGTTCGCGCTCGAAGCGGTAGGCGGACATCTGGTCCTCCCCGCGACGGTAAGCCAGCGCTGCAGTCACGGCGCCGAGGCGCTTCGCCTGGTCCACGGCGTCGATGGCGGTGTTGCCGCCGCCGATCACCACGACATGCTTGCCAACCGGAACCTCCGCCAGCGGGAGTTCGTGGATGTCTCGGATAAAATCCAAAGCCTCGCGAACGCCGGGACCTTCCTCTCCGGGCACGCCAAGCTTTACGCCTCGCCCCAATCCGATCCCCACAAAAACGGCGTCGAAATCCGCGAGGAGTTTTTCGGCGGGGATGTCCTTGCCGACCGTGACACCTGTTTGGATTTCCACCCCGAGCGATTCGACGAGCGCCAACTCCTGCAGGCTCACCTGCGGCTTCATTTTGTAATAGGCGATTCCGTAGGTGTTCAGCCCGCCGGCGTAACTGTCCTTTTCAAAAACCACGACCTTGTGCCCGCGCTGGGCGAGTTCCGCCGCGCAACCCAACCCCGCCGGACCTCCGCCCACCACCGCCACGCGGAACTTCGACCAATTTTTTACCGGCTCGAGGACTTGGATATCGCGCTCGGTGACATAATCCGTGGCGTAGCGCTGGAGTAGACCGATTTTGACGGGCTCGTGGTCGTGCCCCACCACGCAGGCGCCCTCACAGAGGACTTGTGTGGGGCAAACCCGCGCGCAACTCGCCCCGAGGATATTCGCCGTGAGAATCGTCTTCGCCGCGCCGGCGGCGTGCCCGGTGGAAATCTTGCGGATGAAAGTCGGGATATCGATTCCGGTCGGGCAAGCCGCGATGCACGGGGCGTCGAAACAAAACAGGCACCGCAACGCCTCCGCCTTCGCCGCGCGATCGGTAAGGGGCGCATTCTTGTCCGCCATGAGCGGAAAGAGGGTGTCGTTTTGATGGGGGGTGTTCATCGTCAGACTGTCGTGTTGGATTCCATATTCCCTGACCAACACTGCGAGCCTCATCCCGCCCCGCCCGCTTGCAAAGAAAAATTTTCGCGCCTACAGCGACCTGCCCGAAGCGGCGACGAACGGCTTGATTCCCTCGACCAGCCGCCCGAACGATTCGAAATCCACCTGCTGCTGCCCGTCGCTGACCGCCTCGGCGGGGTTCGGGTGCACCTCGATGAGCAAGCCATCCGCCCCCAGCGCGACCGCGCCCTTGCACAATTCCGCCACGAGGTCCGCCCGCCCGCAGCCCTGGCTCGGGTCCACGATGACCGGCAAATGCGACTCCCGCTTCGCGATGGCGACCGCGGCGAGGTCGAGCGTGTTCCGCGTGTAGGTCTCGAATGTCCGGATGCCGCGCTCGCAAAGCATCACATTCGGATTTCCATGCGCGAGGATGTATTCCGCCGCGAGCAGCCATTCCTCGATGCGCTCGCTCATCCCGCGCTTGAGCAAAACCGGGCGCCCCGAGCGCGCACATTCGATGAGGAGTTGGAAATTCTGCGCGTTGCGCGCCCCGATTTGAAGGATGTCCGCCGATGCCGACACATGCTCGACATCGCGCTCGCTCAAAACCTCCGTGATGATTTTCAGCCCCGTCTCCGCCCGCGCCAGTTCGAGCAAACGCAGCCCCTCCTTGCCCAGCCCCTGGAATTCGTAGGGCGAAGTCCTCGGCTTGTAGGCGCCGCCGCGCAACACCGACGCCCCCACCTGCCTCACGCGCCGCGCCGTTTCGAGCAACTGCTCCTCGCTCTCCACCGAACACGGACCCGCCATCAAAACAAACTTCCCGCCCCCGATTTCCAAATCCCCCACCCTCACCACAGTCGGCTCCGGATGCGACTCCCGGCTCGCGAGTTTGTAGCGCTTCTGCACCCGCAAAACCCGCTCCACCTGCGGCAGCGCCGTCAACGACTCGAGCGTCTGGTGCGTGGTTTCATCGCCGATCGCCGCGATGATGGTTTGCGTGGCGCCATGCACGGGCGCGGGTTCGTAGCCGAGCCGCGAAATCTCGGCGATGACCTCTTCGATGCCTTTCGGCGATGTGTGTGGGCGCAGGACGACGATCATGATTTAAAATTTGCACCGCGTGTGCCGGGGAATAGTGTCGCCCACCCTGCATTATGAAAGAAAAAGAAGTCGATCCCCGCGTGCGCTCGCTCACGGGTGAAGTCGCCCACGGCAAGGCGGCGCGCTACATCGAGGAATTGGTCGATACCGCGCTCGGCTTCGGGCGCGACAAAGCCTCGATCGCCGAACTCAAACTCATGAGCCGCGCCCTCCGCGAAATGCGCACCGCCGCCCGCGTCTTCGCAAAATACAACCGCACCCGCAAAGTCGCCGTCTTCGGCAGCGCCCGCACCAAACCCGAGCAGGAGGAGTTCAAAGTCGCAGAAGAATTCGGCAGGAAAATCGTTGAGCACGGCTACATGCTCATCACCGGCGGCGGCGACGGCATCATGGGCGCCGCGCAGAAGGGCGCCGGCGCGGAAAAAAGTTTCGGGCTCAACATCCGCCTGCCGTTCGAGCAGGCGGCGAACGAAACGATCCACGGCGACCCGAAGCTCATCAACTTCAATTATTTTTTCACCCGCAAATTGAACTTCGCGAAGGAAACCCACGCCTTCGCGCTCTTCCCCGGCGGCTTCGGCACGCACGACGAGGGCTTTGAAATCCTCACCCTCATGCAGACCGGAAAAATGCCGATCGTCCCCGTCGTGATGGTGGACCGCCAGAACGGTCACTATTGGGAGACATGGCGCCGCTTCATCACGAACGACCTCCTCCACAACGGGCTCGTCTCCGAGTCCGACTTCCACCTCATCCACCTCACCTACGATGTGGAGGACGCCATCAACCACATCCTGCAATTCTACCGGAATTTCCACTCCTACCGCTGGGTGCGCGAGAAAATGGTCATCCGCATCCACCACGGGCTCACCCCCGCGGCGCTCGATGCCATCAACGCAAAATTCTCCGCCGTTCTCGCCGCCGGTCGCATCGAACAAACCGGCGCGCTGCACGAGGAAGCCGACGACCAGCACCTCCACCACATGCCGCGCATCGTCCTCACGCCGCACAAGCGCGACTTCGGAAAAATCCGCCTCCTCCTCGACGCGATCAACGCCGCCGAAACCCTCGACGGGCGGAATCCTTCTTGATCTCGCGCCGCCCTTGGATCAATTTGCCCGCCTCCTTCGGGGTCATAGCTCAGTTGGTAGAGCGCCTCAATGGCATTGAGGAGGTCTGGGGTTCGAATCCCCATGGCTCCACCACCCCGCGCCGGACTTGTCCCGGCATCCTCCTGCAGAAATAGTCCCCGCATGTTCGTCCGCGTCCTTCCCGACCAGGCTGCGGGAAAAATCCTCGACTACCGCGTGCCCGAACCGATGCGCCCGAACATCGGCGTCGGCTCGCGCGTCCGCATCCCAGTCCGCACACGCCTCATCCCGGGAACAGTCCTCGAAATTTCCGACTCCAGCGAATTCCCCACCGTGAGGGACATCGCAGGGCTCCTGGACGAAAAACCCATGATCCGCCCGTCCTTGCTGGATCTCGCCCGTTGGATGGCGGACTACTATTGCTGCCCGTTCGAAACCGCCGTCCGCAGCGTCCTCCCCGTCGCCGTGCGCGATGGAAAAGTCGCGGCGAAACGCCAAAACTCCGTCCGCCCGGCGCGCCAGATCGACGAATCGGAAATCGAAGCCCTCGCCCGCAAAGCCCCGCGCCAAGCCGATGCGCTGCGCGCCGTCCTCGCCTCCGACAAGCCCGTCCTCGTCTCAAAAGCCGCCGCCGAAGCAGGCGTCTCCGAGGGCGTCTTCCGCACACTGGAAAAAAACGGATTCGTCGCCATCGAATCCACCGTCATCGAGCGCGACCCCTACGGCGGCGAGTTCGTCGCCACCGCCCAGCCCACCTTGAACCAGGAGCAGGAGGAAGCCCTCCGCGCCGTGGTGGAAACCATGGAAAAACCCGACAAACCGATTCTCCTCTTCGGTGTCACCGGCTCGGGAAAAACCGAGGTTTACCTCCGCGCCATCCGCCACGCCATCGACCAAGGGCGCACCGCCCTCGTCCTCGTTCCCGAAATCGCCCTCACCCCGCAAACCGTCGAACGCTTCAAATCCCGCTTCGCCTCGATGCAGGACCGCATCGCCGTCCTGCACAGCCACCTCTCGGAAGGCGAGCGACGCGACGAGTGGCATAAAATCCACAGCGGTCACGCCCGCATCGTCATCGGCGCCCGCAGCTCGATTTTCGCCCCCGTCGAAAACCCCGGCATCATCATCGTGGATGAGGAGCACGAGGGTTCCTACAAGCAGGACGAAGCCCCGCGCTACAACGCCCGCGACATGGCGGTCCTCCGCGGCGCCCGCGAAAAAGCCGCCGTCCTCCTCGGCAGCGCCACGCCCTCGCTCGAGAGTTGGCACAATTGCGAAACCGGAAAATACCGCCTCGTCCGCCTGAACCAGCGTGTGGACGACAAAAGCATGCCGGTCGTCCGCGTCGTGGACCTCCGCCGCACTGCGGGCAACGACGGCGGCATCCTCTCCCGCCCGCTCCGCCAAGCCATCGAACAGCGCCTCGCCAAGGGCGAACAAACCATCCTCTTCCTCAACCGCCGCGGGTTCTCCACCTCGCTCGTCTGCGAATCCTGCGGGCATGTTTGCCAGTGCCCGGATTGCAGCGTCTCCCTCACCTACCACCGCGCCGCCGGGCGGATGGTCTGCCACATTTGCGGCCACAGCGCCCGCGCCCCGAAAGCCTGCCCGGAATGCGCCGACCCCAAAATCCGCCACTCCGGCACCGGCACCCAGAAAGTCGAGGACGCCCTCAACGGGATTTTTCCCAAAGCCCGCATCGCCCGCATGGATGCCGATTCCATGACGCGCAAGGACTCCTACCGCGAAACCCTCGGCGCGTTCAAGGAAGGGCGCATCGACATCCTCGTCGGCACGCAAATGATCGCCAAAGGCCTCCACTTCCCGAATGTCACCCTCGTCGGAATCGTCAATGCCGACCTCGGTTTGCACATCCCCGACTTCCGCGCCGGCGAACGCACCTTCCAGCTCCTCACCCAGGTCGCCGGCCGCGCCGGGCGCGGGGAGATGGAGGGCGAAGTCGTCGTCCAAACCTTCACGCCGTTCAGCCCCTCGATCCAATTCGCCCGCCACCACGATTTCCAGGGCTTCATGGAACAGGAAATGGAATTCCGCCGCGGGTTCTCCTATCCGCCGTTCGGCCGCATGGCGCTCATCACCCTGCGCGGCACGATGCTTGAGCGCGTTGCCTTCTCTGCCGAAACCCTCTCGCGAAAACTCAAGGCTTCCGCACCCGAAGGGGTCGCCGTCGGCGAAGGCGTCCCCGCCCCTCTGGAAAAAGCGAAGACCTACCACCGCTACCAGGTCTCCCTGCGCGGACCCTCCTCGCCCGCGCTCTCCCGCCTCGCCCGCACCACGCTCGATTCCCTGCCGATGCCCGAGGATGTTTTTGTCGCCGTGGATGTCGATCCCATCCATCTTCTGTAGCTCCGCGTGAGGGTCCATCCGGTCATCTATTTTTTCGTCAAAGGCGCCATCCGGCTCGTGCTGGCGCTCATTTTCATCGGCATCCCCGTCGCCCTGTATTTCCTGAAAACCACCGGCATCGGCTTCGGCGCCCGCGAAGCCCTCGCCGCCGCGCTCTCCGGACCGAACCTCGAAATCTCCATCGGCCGCCTCGCCTTCGACCCCTTTGACGGGCTCGTCGCCCACGATGTGCGCGCCCGCGAAAAAACCAACGCCACCCGCGAACTCGCCTCCATCAACCGCCTCTCCATCTCGCTGAACATCTCTGAACTCATGCAACGCCGCATCGTCGTGGACAGCCTTCGCCTCCGCGATGCCGCTGCCGCCATCCCCATCGGAGCCGGCGCAGACGCACCCCGCCTCAAGGTCCGCGACATCGATGCCGAAACCACCCTCCTCGGCGACCGCCTGCGCGTGAGCGCATTCGAAGGCATCGTCGCCGGAATCCGCGTGAACCTCACCGGCGAGGTCCTCAATCCCCTCTCCTTCCAACCCCCCGAATCCCCCGGCTCCGAGCGAACGCCGCTTCAAGACCTCGCGGAAAAAATCCTCACCCAGCTCGAATCCATCCGCTTCCCGCAGGGCGAGCCCGTCCTGCGCGCCGAGTTCTCCGTGGACACGCTCGTCCCGAATTCCCTCGCCGTTCCCCGCCTCACGCTCGAGTGCCCGCAAACCGATTGGCGCCAACTCTCCCTCCGCGACCTCGCGCTCGAGGGCGACTACTCCGCCTCGCGCCTCCGCATCCCTGTCATCCGCGCCGCCGATGCCACCGGCTCGTTCCAAGCCTCCGCCGATTTCGACCCCGCCACCCGCCAGGGCAACATTTCACTCGTCTCCTCTCTCGACCCCTCACCGTTCGTCTCCTCGCTGAAAACCGGTCCCGCGCCACCCAGCCTGCCCTCGTTCCCCGTCCCACCCACGCTCAGCGCCGAAATCGGCATCGACCTCACTGCCCCCACTCCCGCCATTAAAGTCCTCGGTTCCTTCGCCGCCGACCGCCTCTCCATCCAAAACATCGATTTCCGCGACGCCTCCCTCTCCTTCGCCTGGAGCGACGGAAAATTCCACGCCCGCGAAATCCAGCTCAACGCCAAACGCGGCGAGTTCTCCGGCAACCTCTGGGCTGCCCCCGGCGACTACCGCCTCTCCGCCCGCACCAGCATTCCCCCTACGGACATCGCCCCGCTCCTCGACAAAGGCACCCGCGAATTCCTCGCCAACATGGAAGTCGCCGAACTCCCCGAGATTTCCATAAACCTCCGCGCCGCCGCACTGGAATTTGCCTCGTTCACCGGCAACGGCCACCTCCGCCTCGGGCGCACCGCCGTGCGCGGCGCGTGGATCGATTCGGGCGAAGCCGAGATCCAAATCGCCGACCGCTGCGTCTCCTACAAAAACCTCACCATCCTCACCGGTCCCGGCAAGGGCACCGGCTCCTTCGACTACGATGTCGGCCGCCAGGAAGTCCGCCTCTCGAAAATCCGCTCCACCCTCGTCCCGCGCGAAGTCCTCATGTGGATCGACCCGAAGATCGCCCAAACCATTTCCCCCTACCGCTTCCGCAAAAACCCCTCCGTTTCCGTCGAGGGCACCGTCCACATGCGCGATCCCGCGAAAAACGACCTCGCCATTTCCATCTCCGCGCCCGGCGGACTCGACTACGACCTCCTCGGCGAAACCCTCCGCTTCGGCTCCACCACCGCCCGCGTCGATGTCTCCGGGAATTCCGTCCTTGCAAAAGTCACCCGCGCTGAGCTCATGGACGGCAACGCCGCCGTCGATGCCACCGTCTCGATCGACCCCGCCAACCCCGTCTTCTCCACCTCCGTCACGCTCGACCGCGTGAACTTCTCGCGCCTCACGAAGCTCTACTTCGACTACGACGATTCGAAAGGCGTCCTCACCGGCCGCTACGATTTCACCGCCCGCATGGGCGCCGAGGAACTCATGCAGGGCAGCGGCAGCCTCCGCATCGAGGACGGAAATGTCTTCGCCATCCCGCTCCTCGGCCCCTTCAGCACCATCCTCGGGATCATCCTCCCCGGCGTCGCCTACAACACCGCCCGCCTCGCCACCGCCGACTTCACCGTCGCCAACGAAAAAATCACC